>JBGRPZ010000078.1:0-21000 GCA_041725915.1 Hyphomicrobiales bacterium
GAGTCATATATAATCGAAATCAGAAGCTTTTGCTATTTAACATAACATTGGGCTTATATGTGCGATAATCTACAATTATAAAATTGAAAGCCGAATTATCGCACTATACAGCAATTAAAAATAAGTAATAAAGCTTATAAATGGACAAATATAGAGATCTGAGGCAAGCTCACTCCTAGCCTAAATCTTAAATAACACCTAGATTATTAAGATGAATTAATCGTAAAAGTATATTATATCTGAATGAACTGATTTAAAGAATCTGTTGCTTTTTGAACAAACAGGACTGCACAGCATGTAGTCTTATTATTCTAACAGATAATATCATACCTAGTATAAATCATCTTTCGGACTTGCCCCTTTCTTATATACAAGGAATGTACGTTCAAAAGAAATGGTTTCCTGATGGTTTTGATTGAATCCTTTTGTTCTTACAATAACGATTCCTTGCGTAGGACGGGATTTCGATTCACGTTTATCTATAATTTCACTTTCTGCATAAAGAGTGTCACCAGCAAATACAGGATGTGACAGCTTCACCTTATCCCAACCTAAATTAGCAACTCCCTTCCCTGTCAAGGTCTTCACAGACATACCTGTCACTATAGCTAGTGTGAGTGTACTATCAACCAGAAGTTTTTTCCATTCTGTATAAGCAGCATAATTCTGATCAAAATGCCCTTGAGCAGTATTCATAGTAAGTAAAGTAAACCAGATGTTATCATTATCAGTAATTGTTCTACCCGGACGATGTTCAAAGATATCTCCAACATTGAATTCTTCATAAAAAAGACCTTGATCCTCTCTATATCTGTTGGTGCCAATTTGTTTATAGAATGACTTCTTCATTGTTCAAAGGTTTAGGTATATAGAAGAACAAAATTACACAGGAAAAGTAAGCTTAATTATAGATAATTTGTCAAATAGCTTTAAAAAACACCCCAAAAGCTATGGATAACTTTCGGGGTAAAATTCATTTCTATAGTCAATATTATGGCATCTACTTTGTCGGGCAAAATGGACCTAATATTCCTATTGTATTACATGTAGTAATCGTAAATCCTCCATATACTAACTCCATATCAATCTCATCAAGGTTAGCAATTATTTCCTTTTTTAACTCTAGTTTTTTCATATTACATCTTTAGTTTTTATTAATTTTTATGAAAATAAACCATGTATATATAAAATACTCACAGTGGTAATCTACGTTTCTATATTATAAACCTAATCTCTCCATTCTAAATCCAAATCTTTTAAATTATGAAAACTACAAGCGATTGTTCTAGAAAACTTGCTTTAAAGTTAAGAAAAACTACCATTATTAAGATGTCCAGAGTTGAGCAGACTAAATCATTGGCATGTCCTCCAGCTTCTCGTACATGTCATTCATTTTGTAATTGCTTCTAACATATATAAAATACAAAGCCGCTTATCGCGGCTTATTCTAGATCTTTAAACACAAATACCTACTATGTAAAACAATATAATCTTCTTAATTTTCATTGAATTTATATCTAATAACATATATAGAAATCCCTTCTATATTTAAACTAACAAATCATGAAAACTATCAGTGATTGTAACAAAAAGCTCGTTTTAAATCTTAATAAGACACAAATCAACAAAGCGCATAATACAGGAAACGGAAAATCTATGGCTTGCCCTCCTGGCTCTAACATATGCCCTCCACCTACATACTATGGCTGTTTCTAACTATAGAAAATATAAAAGAGGCTGTCCAAAAAGTATTGGACAGCCTCTTACATTTTCTTTATTCTATAAAATTCATTCAGTAAAGTAAAGATCTTCACAGAAAAATTATTATAGCATAGTTTTACTACATTATAAATCCTCTAAAGTTTAGATAACTTCCTTTTTTATATACTTTGAGCTCATTATACGCAGAGCCCCTTTATAATCCATTCTAAACTCTATCAAGTCTCCAACTTTATATCCTTTAGGGTTTGTCTCCAAATCAATTACGATCATATCTGAACTAGCACCAGCAAACTGTAAATCTTTATCTGTAAGCTGTACATGTTCTTCTTCAACATCTAACAGCCCCATATCAAGTATAGCTCTGAATGATGTTTCACCATAATTATCTTCAAATTCTGGAGATTTACCTTCCATATTTGTTCCCATTTCTCCCATAGGAACTTTTGGCTTTTCTATTAATTCTATAATCTCTGAATATAAAAGGAAGATATTATTATGCATTCCCTCGAATGGACTGTCATTATACACATCTGTTCCTAGAAACAAACTCTCTCCTACGCGGAAATGATTGATACCCACAGGTAACAAATTCTGTTCTATCAACGGTATAACTACAGAAGATCCTCCTGATACAAATGGTATCTCTTGATTGAACTTTGCCTCTACAAGCTGTTCATACAAGCTTAGTTGTATTAACTTATCATGATTTGGCAGAACACCATTCAAACAACTAAAGTTAGTTCCTATACCAACTACTTTTATATTTGGCAGTTCAAAAACCTCTTGATAAAATGAGATAAAATCTTCTCTCATTACTCCTTCTCTAAGCTCTCCCATCTCTATCATAATAATGATCTTATGAACTTTATTCTGGGCGTGAGCTTCTTTGGAAAGTAATTTGATTGTTCTTAATTCTGTGTTAACGCTTATATCTGCAAATTCTATAATCTCTTTTATAGCGCCATTTGGGGGAGGTTTTATATATATCGTTTCAATGTCTTCTGCTAATGACTTAATAACTTCCAGATTACTAATTCTGGAATCACAAATTTGCTTTATTCCCAGCTTTATTAATTCTGTCAAGAAGATTTCTTCTCCACAAAGAAGCTTTGAGACTACTGCCCAATTTATATTATTAGCTGTGAATAAATTGTCTAAATATTTATAATTCTCTTTTAATTTTCTTGCATTCAATGTTACAAAGGCCATGTCTTATATCCTTCTATCGTTGATAACGCATTTCCTTATATTTACTATTAAATCCAACTTTCTCATATAGAAATCTTGCCGGATTATCAGGTTCTACATGTAAGGCTATTCCTCCTTCGGTAATTTCAATAGCTTTTTCCATTAACTCTCTGCCTAATCCTTTTCCTCTGGCATCTTTATGAGTTGCTATATAAACTAATATGTTCTCAGGGATATATCCATCCATTCCGGTTTTATTCAGGATGACTGCTCCTAGAACCTTCTCATCTTCTTTCTTTACGATTATATAGCCTCCAAAGGACTTTCTTCTCTGAAGAGAATAGTCTATTGCTTTTTGTATATCGTCTTTGGGATCTCCGTATTCTTCAAGGTGGGTATAAAGGAAATTTAAAATACTTTCAATTTCTGAATCGTCTGTATCTGAATATGATCGAATAACTTTTAACATAAAAATGTCTTTTTGTTTCTAAGTAACAAAGCTATCGATGTTTATTTACTTATACAAGTTAAAGATTCATAATATTTGGGAATTGTAGACTTCACCTGCCTTCAAAACATAAAAAACCGGCTAAAAATATTAGTCGGTTTACATATAACTCTTATGAGAATTGCTTATTTATTCTTTTAAATCTGTATCACTCATCAGTTCATCTACATTCTTTAATTTCACTATAATATCTAAAGTAGTTTTTCCCTTTATTACTATCTCTTCATTAAAAAATTATGTGTATCGTCTATCCTTTTGATTTCGTGTGAATTTCTATAATTCATTCGCAATCTTTCAATCAACAATTATTTGATGTATGACTGTATATCATATAAGTAATAGGCCCCGATTAAAATCGAGGCCTATTACTATTACTTACTTAAAAGCAAATATTAATTTAATGATTTTATTTGTTAATATGAGCAACACTAAAACGTGTTGCCAACCACCATGCAACAGTTGTATTAGCCTGAATAACATTATTATTATTAGCTGCTATACAAGGTGTCACACCAGAAGCATAGGATGTAGGATTTTGAGACCATACTATCTTACCATTACTTACAGAACCACCCATTGTATAAAGTTTATATATAGCACTACCGCTTTCTTTACTACCATAATGAACTTCAGAGACAAAGTTATTATCGGATAAAGCAACATCAGGATGAGAACCTGATTGGTAATGTTGAGGATTATCCCAAATAATAGTTTTAGTAGCTGGGCTAAGTATGCCAAATCGATAGAAAAGTCCTTGATTATTTTCGCCCTCATATACATCAACAACCATATTAAGGTTATTCATAGAAATGGATTGGTTATTACCTCTACCACCATTAGAACGCTCAGCTCCCCATGCGATAGTTTTTGTATTTGGATTAACAATACCTACTTTGTAATAAAGTGCTGAATTAGCTCTATTATGATACACCACTACAATAATATTATTTTTATTAAATGCTATTTTAGGATTTTCCCCAGTACTGAACGTCGCAGAATTACCCCATTGAATATTTGAACCATTAAGCTGTCCAACATGATAATATGTATCATTTGAATAATTCGCAGACGCACTTTTATGTACTTCAACAACAACATTATTATCATTAATAGCGACACTAGGATAAGCACCATAATCATCTAATTGCACAGGAGAATTCCATTTATATCCATTATTATCATTAGTTATATCTCCTGTCATATAATAAAGACTTCCTGCAGAACTACTTCTTTTATAAATTGCTACTAATTTATTATTATTGTTAACTGCTATTGTAGGATTTTCTGAATCAGAGCTAATAACATCACCACTTGTTAAAGCATAATGAAGAGAACTAATCTGGGCATCTTTCTTTTGATTATCATTTGCCAATTTTACATTATCTAAATCTTTTTTACAACCTACAAAAGAAATCATAAAGGCTATAAAGGAAAGACTTAATAAAGATTTAAATGTTCCTGGAAACAATCTAGTTTTCATAGTAATAAATTTTATAGTTAAGTTTATTAGTCATAAGGGACTAATCGAGTTTTGCTTTTAGTAGTATTTCAGTGCTTTTTTAGATAAGCAATTCTTATTTTAGATAAATGAATTTCTGAAATGTAAATTAGGGAACTACTTATATCAAGTAACATTAAAGGCTATATGCTTATTCTGTTATAAGAAAAGATTATATCAACAGCACAAATTCTATGCATAGTATGCATGAACAGAACTCTCTGTATAACTAAAAGTTACGTATACAAACAGTAAATTACATCAAGGGGTTGAAAGTCACACTGAGTATAATCGAAAACCCTATATTTTTCACATGACGCCAATAGATATAAAAAAACCGGCTGATAATATCAGCCGGTTCATATATATAACTCTTATGAGAATTGCCTTACTTATTCTTCAGAATATCTGAATATTTTGAGCCATTTGCAGCATCTATCTCTTTCATTATATTAACAACTTTATTCTTCTCCTGTGGAGAGCCTTCTGAATAAATGTTTATAATCTCATCTCTTTTGGCATCTAAGATGATTGAAAGAAGAAATAATCCCGGACGTTCGTTATATACCTCTTCAAGTAAAGGAATAGATTTTGTGATATTTGCTCTACCACCTGTTACATCTTCTGACATAACATCTAAGCCTGTCCTGTGATAATCATATAAGAACTTCCTCAATGGCTTATATTGACTGTTCAATAAATTCTCAACTAACCAATATCTATTTCTTGAGTCATCAAATGACTTCCAGCCTTTTTCATTACTATTCTGAGCTGCATTCACAACTTGCTCTGCTTTTTTATAGAACTGAGTACCTCCATACAACTGAAATGTATCAAAGTCTAAGCCTAAAAAGATATAAGCATAAAAAGCAAGTGTAGAACTCAGGTTATTGGTATAATTGTTATCATAAAATTGTAATGGTTCAAATTCACTGAAGCGAAAATGCAGGTCTGTGTCCTTATAATTAAACAAGACCGAATTATAAGCAGACTTATATACTGGCCTACGTAATGCCAATGTCAATGAACCTTCAAATTCATCTACTGAAGGTCTCTTTTCAATAGTAAGTAGAATATTACACTCTAATCTTTCATCAGGTTTGAAGTTGTAGTTCGTCCACTTTCTATTATTCATGAACTCATAAATAGCTTTCTGCATAGCCTCATAGATCTTCTTATCTGATTCTTGTACTTTTTGACTATTTACAGAAACATTACAATAGAATTCCTGAGCCACAACTACTGGGCTGGAAAAGATCATCAGAAATATAAAAGCGGATAATATTCTACGCATATATGAAAGTATTTCTATGTTTAATTGTTGATATCAGAAACAATCTTTGCTACAATGTCTTTTGCTACTTCTTCTTTTGACTTTAGGTCAAAGCTTGTTATCTGCTGATTTTTGTCTATTATGGTAATCTTATTTGTTTTGTGTCTGAATCCAGCACCTTTATCCTGTAAAGAATTCAAAACAATAAAATCAAGATTCTTCCTTTGTAGTTTACCTTTTGCATTTTCAACCTCATTTTCTGTCTCCAATGCAAAACCTACAAGAAATTGCTTATCTGATTTTATCGAACCTAATTCAGCCAATGTATCTTGTGTCTTTATCAAGTCAAGGCTCATAAGATCTGTTTTCTTCTTTATCTTGTTTTCTGCTGTCTCAGACGGTTTATAATCAGCTACGGCAGCTGACATAACACCTATATCTGAGCTATGGAATGCGTTAGTACAAGCTTCATACATATCCTGTGATGATACAATATTCACCTGATTCACCAAAGGATGTTCTGATTTATACTGACTAGGTCCCATAACCAATGTTACCTCTGCACCTTCCTCTGCCAGCTCTTCAGCAATACACAATCCCATATAACCTGAAGAAAAGTTTCCAATGAAACGAACTGGGTCAATAAGTTCATATGTAGGACCAGCGGAAACAACAGCTTTCTTACCTTGTAATGGTTTATTTGAAGCAAAATGCTCTTGGACCATCCTAAATATTTCATCAGGTTCTTCCATTCTTCCTGCTCCGCATAAACCACTAGCTAATTCACCTTGAGTAGGTTCAATAACTATATTGCCATATGACTTAAGGATCTCAACATTCTTTGCAGTTGTAGGATGCTTATACATATCTAAATCCATAGCAGGAGCAAAAAACACGGGACACTTTGCAGAAAGGTAGGTAGTAACAAGTAAGTTATCAGAAATACCATGAGCCATTTTCGCCAATGTATTTGCTGATGATGGAGCCATTATAAGAACATCTGCCCATATACCCATATCAACATGAGAATTCCATGAGCCATCACGTTCATCAAAAGGTTCTGTTAAGGCGGGATTGCCACTTAGAGCGGATAGTGTAAGAGGAGTAACAAAATCACGAGCAGATTCACTCATGACTATTTGAACATTAGCTCCCTCTTTCTTAAATAATCTAACAAGAAGAGGGATCTTATAAGCGGCAATACTGCCGCTTACTCCAATAAGGATATTTTTTCCCTTTAGCATAGCCAAAAAATTACGTTAGAAATCGTCTTTATTTTCTTTGGCTGGATTTCTAAAATAGATGTCGTCATTCAAAAATTCATGAACAGCAATAAGTGTTGGCTTAGGTAATCTCTCATAATAACGAGCAATCTCAATTTGCTCACGATTTTCAAATACCTCTTCTAAATTATCTGTAGTAGAAGAGAATTCTTCAATCTTTTTATTCAGGTCATCTTTCATTTCTAAGCCTACTTGATTAGCTCTTTTCGAAAGAATTGCTACAGATTCGTATAGGTTACCTGTCCCTTCAAAAAACTTAATCACATCTCTGGTAACAGCTGTAGTATCTGCTTTAACCTTTTTATAGTCCATTTCTAATGAGGATTTATTTAATGTTTAAACTATTCTTTACATTTTTATGGTATCCTTGAGCTTCTTTCAAATACTTGGTATCTGGGAAAAGATAAACTAGATTATTGTAAGACTCAAGAGCCGACTCAAATCTTTCTTTCTTTTTATCATCAATACTTTTCTTTGCAAACTCATAGTAGGATTTAAATATATAAAAGAGAATTTCCTCTTTATGCTGTGCTCCCGGGTATTCTTCCAGAAGATTTTCAAATGCCTTTACAGCGGCTGGATAGCTCTGTGTCTTATAATACAAAAGTGCTATCTCATAAAATTTCTTCTCCAACTTAGCATGAAGTTCATCTATCAGCTTGTTGGACTCTTCTACACGCTTGCTATGTGGATATACATTAACAAACCTCTGCAACTCTTTCAGTGCTTCATAGGTCTTTGTTTGATCCAATGTATATTTTGGTGATTGTATGTAAGTACAGTATGCAGACATATATGATGCCTCTTCTGCATTCTCAGATAGAGGGTACTGTTGAGCAAACATATTGAAATAATAACTTGCATTATCATAATTCGCTTCATAATAATAACACCAAGCTTGCTGAAATGTTATTGTTTCAGCTTTCTTTGTACCTCGATATACTGGCGCAATCAAGTCAAAAAGCTGTATTGCTCTATAATAATCGTGCTCTTTATATAATTTCTGAGACTCTTCAAACTTCTTCTCATTATCTGGACTTTTTAGTAGCTTCTGAAACTTACTACAAGAGGTAAAAGTCACACTTGAGACTATTAAAACAAATAATAATACCTTTCTAATCATGCGGCAAAATTAGCATTAAATATTGAATTTAAAAAGAATGCCCTGTAAGCTTAAGACAATTTTATATGTGATAATTCTATTTCTCTCAATTGAGGTTTAAATATATAACAAATACTCTTTCCTTTGAGAGTTTTTAAAACGTTCTATTATCGGTTTTATTAGAGCTTATCAGGAATAATTTATAAAACAAAACTCGATATAATGAAAGAAGTGGTATACTGTAATCTTAAAAGCTAAAAACAACAGTAGAAACAACGCGCCTATTGTTTCTACTAGAGTATGAGGATCATCCTTATTACTTCTTCATAGGAATAAAGATGACTGTATCATTATTTTCATAGAACCCTATCTTATCTTTTTTGATAAGGTATATATTATTATTCTTGATAAGAATATCTTCACTTTTGACTTTACCTTCATCTGTTATGATTGACTTGACTTTGTCATCAATAAAATGAACATAACAATAATATTCTTTTCCATACCAATCTTCTTCTTTCGCTTGAGTATCTTTATTACTGCTAAGGAAATTATAATCATCAATCATGTTTATCCTTTTGTTCTTCACTCTATAATTATAAAGAACTACAAGACCATCTTTTCCTTTGAAATAAACATCATATGGCTCAATACCAAGTTCTGTATTTACTTCTTTTAATGCCATTCCTATCTTTACTGCTGATAGTTTATCAACATTTGTATAAGGAGGAGCAATCCACCTACTACAACCTGACAGAAATAATAATGCAATTATAACAATGTATATATTCTTCATCTTTATCATACCATTAAAATTTAATACCTAGTCCGAGTTTACCAAATAAGCCTAAGCTTTCATTTATACCAATGCCAGCATCTAAGGATATAAACTTATAGTCATATAATACTCCTCCTTCAAAAACAAAGGCATTTAATCCATTAACCTGAATTCCTCTAGAAAATGAATATGAGTCATATGTAATATGATTATAAGAATATCCATAAAGCTCTTGTTCTGTAGGACCAGCACCAACACCTAAATACAAACCTATTGAAGGAGTCAGGTTTTTATATGCTCCTACTGTGATGTAATTTATTTCATCATCTGCTCCAAATGATAAATAAGCTCCAAAGCTTTTACCAAAAGTATACTTTAGTCCTAAATAACCATATGGATAGTATAAAGAATACATAATACGATTCTTAAATGGAGTTCTTACTTTCTTGTTAACAGCTTTCCTATTACGAAACCTCTCAGACTTATCAAGCCTGTGTAAGTATAAGCCACCTTCAATCAAATCAAGGTTTATTGAATCACTTTGAGATACAAGAAATAAGTTATTATTCTTCAAAAGCAGATATTCTGCATTTTCTAACCCATTCTGGGTGATAAGAGTGGAAAGCCTTTCCTTTTCATAAAGGACATAAAACTTCGATGGGCTGACGAACCAATCATCGCCTTCTGTCTGTGACTTTTCACGATGAATATAATTATTGAAATTGCCGATGTTATCGACTTCTCTATTTTTCAACTTGTAGTTATACACAAAAAGAGAAGTGCTATCATTGCGATGCAATAGATTGTAAGGCTTTATTCCCAAGGTAGTATTTACCTCTTCTGGGCTCATGCCCTTTTTCACTTGTAACATTTTGTTAACACTTGTATAAGCTGGCGCAATATAATGCGTACATGAACCCAACAAAAGCGGAATAAGTAATGCGTAAATTATCCGTCTCATATGTAATTATTGTTATTTAAATATGAATTATATAAATTCAGGAATTATAAAACCACCTATAGAAACAACAGGCGCATTGCTTCTATATAATATATATGTGTTGTATATATCTGCTTATTATATATATTTCACTAGTCCCATCACAATAGTATCATTAAATCTGAGAATTCTATTTTCTCAAATTAAGATTTAAATGTATAACAATAATCTACTCTTTCATAATTTTCAGGGCATTCTATTATAGGAGCTATTAGAGATTTATAGGAATGATTTATTGTATCAAATTGACACTTTACCATTTACATAAAACAACTGAAGGAGCAAGTAACTTGCTCCTTTAGTTGTTATAGTCATTCTTATAATAAGTTATTTCTTAAATTCAGGATAAGAGGCTAAGAGCTCATTTAATTTCTCTTCCTTTCTCTGATCAAAGCTATCAATTGAATATAGCTTCTCTCCATTTGAACCATCTAACCTAGTTACCTCAAGTGTCAATATAGCATCTTTAGGAGCTTTAACTCTTCCCCATTTACTATACATATTTGGAGCTAAACGCCAGGTTACTTCTTCTCCTGACTCAATTCCTCCTGATACATCATAATTAAAATCTTCTTTCAAGTATGGTACAGCTCGGTCAGGTGATGATAAAGTTCCCATAAAATGAACTCTGGATATTGGCTGATTAGTTCCATTCTTAACAGTAAGCTCTATAATAGGCTTTTCAGTGATATAATATCTCCCCTTTTTCACTTTATAGAACTTAGAGCTCTTTACTTCAAAAGCTTTTATTTTTTCACGATCTAAGTCAGCTTGCTCTTTAGCTTTATATAACTCTTCAATCTCTATTCTTGCTTGTTCTCTTTTCTGTCTTTCCCTCTCCAGCTTAATTTCTTCACTTAGTGTGATAACATCTTCTGCTGTCATACCATCAAGTACTGATGTTATTCCATCTAAAGCTTTCTCAGGATTTCTATCTTTAATTAAGTCTTTAAAGTTCAGACCTTGGAACGATACTAACATCAAAGCTTGTTCAAATTCTTTCTTCTCGTCATCATTCATAGATTCTTTAATCTCTATAATTGAAGATTTCATTGCTTCTTGGCTGGAACCATCAATCTTCTTAACACATGACGCTAACATAAAAGTAAATAAACCTAATAGTAATAATGCCTTTTTCATAAAGTGATATTTGATATATGTTTAAATAAATTTCTCTTGTGACAACTTCCAAACATTATACCAAAGAGTAGTTGAAAACTTATTAACGGAGGTAGACTATCACTCATAAACCCCTAATCTTACTTATAAAAAGTTCATAAATAGAATTATGACTTCTATAATAATTTTCTCTACACCTCCTGTTTATATTGCTTCTCTATACCTAAATAGAATTAGCTCAAATAACATAACTATCCGTTTTCATAATCAGACAAGTATAGAGATAGTATAGACTAGAACTTAAGACCGGGTATTAACAGCCTTGTTTTATCATATATTTGCCGCTTTTTCAATCAAATCAGGCAATGAAAAAGTATTGTATTAATTGTAATGCTCCTATAGCAAAACTTGACACTTATAAGAAGTTAAAGACAGGATCTGCATTATGTCTTGGATGTTTTAATCGATTAATGAAAAAGGATAAACTCTTGTCCAAGAATTATAAATTGGTAGATCATGAAACTATCATTAACACTATTGATGATAGATCAGTACCCGACATGAGGAAAGCAAGAATAAATATGCTAATAGCTAATAGCACAGTATTATTAATAACCTGCTTCATTTTAAAATCAGTTTTCTTTAGTAGTGATGAAACTCCCAAGAAAGATTATCTTTCTTTCTCTGTACTAGACTATAAAGAATATAATTATTCTATGGGAGATAAGTTCTATTATCATATTCTTATTGAAGGTAAGGACTATACAGAAGAAGAGTTAAGAAGCACTTTACACCATTTGTATAATCAGTATTCTAAGGATCTTTATGAACCTTATAGCATATTTATATGGGCATACACTAGTGATGTAAAATATAGACTTGGTAGTGGAAACCTTATCGCTGGACTAAATAAAATCCTTGATGAGGAGATTGACTATTTCTCATCTCCTGAAGAATTTAATGGGCTTAGAGAAGTCAAAAGGGATAGATGGGGGCTTTCTTATGATAGAAGACAAATTATCTATTTGTCAACAATGCATATGGATCATCTTATAAACAATATGAAAAGATATTATTATGAGTTTAATATCAAACATACAGCTGAAGAATATCAACTTCTTGATGATTATCTCAAAGAAGATTTAAATATACGATTCTACATTGAAGCAAATATCGCTGACTCTATCATGACTGAGGCTTTTATTAACGGCTGGCTTAATCCAAATGATAAATACTACAAACAAAAAACCAGAGAAAAACTCAAAGATTACCCCGATTTGATGAAAGAAATGGTATACTACGACCTGCAAGATTAATATAAACAACAGAGCCAAGGAATATCTTGGCTCTATATGTTATCTATTGTATGCAGTAAAATTTTGATTTGCTTAATCAAACTTATTTCTTAGGAATCGCGATTTATCTCTTCTCTTAATATCCCCCCATGGCATTATCCTTAATGCAGGATAAGTAGCATACAAAAATCTTCTTGAACGAGTAAAAGCAACATACAGATTATTTTTTTCCTGCTCTAATTCTACTCCACCATCCCTAATAGCTCTATAATCAGGAAATGTCCCATCATCTAATCCCATGACAAAAACAATATCCGCTTCTTGTCCTTTCATAGTATGAACAGTACTTAACATTATTCCATTTGGATCTGTATTAGGATGTGTTTGTCCTAAAGCCATTGAATTTTTAAATTGGCGAAGTGATTTAGGTGAAGCTTTTATAGCATATCTATGCCAATGATCTCTTAGCTCTTTAATTTCAGATGAAATGATATTCTTATTCTCATCTTTTAATCCATCAAGTTTTTGAATATATTCATCAAATTTCTCAAGTATTCCTTTTAAATTACTCCCATCATCTTTTAGGTTTAACACGGCCTTAAGAGCTACTTTATAATGCTCTTTAATATCTCCTGATTTTACTAATTCTTCTAAGCCCAACTTTTTATCTAAATTAAGCTTATCACAAAGCTGTCGAAGATGCAAATCATCCTGATCATTAATTTTTACTCTTAAAGCTAAATCAAAGACCAGCATAGTATTTGATTCAAAAGATAAACCTCCAGGAGTACTTTTTAGATACCATGGGATTTCTCTCTTATCAAAAAGATTCTGAAGAGATTTAAAAACAAATCGATTACGTGCCAATACACTTATACTCTCATACGTAATATCTCCTTCAATATCACTGCATTGCTTATCCCTAATTAATTTTTCTATTTTATTACAGATCCATTCAGCTTCCTGATCTTCATCATCTAATCTATGAAACTCAAAAATACCATCATAAGCAATATTTTCAATATTAATTGAACTCGGCATTATTTTGTTTGCTGCCTCTATTACCCTCTTTGAAGAACGATAATTTTCATTCAGCTCAATAACTTCAGGAGAAAAATCATTAACAAAATAGCTATTCATATAATCAGGAGAAGAACCATTAAAAGCATAAATTGATTGGTTAGGATCTCCTACCATCATGACATTTTTATACTCTCCATTAGTTATTGCCCTTATTAGTTGATATTGTGCATTATTTAAATCCTGAGCTTCATCAATACATATATATTCATATGATCTTCTATAGAGCGCTGCGACAGAAGGATGATTGGAAAAAAGGTTATATGTAAGCATTATTAAATCATCAAAATCAATTGCATTTTGCGAATTAAGATTCTTCTGATATAAATCATATAAACTCACAAGATCCTTATTCTCTGTTGCTTCATATAATCCTTTATTTGTCAGTAATTGTCTTTTAGCCTTAGAAATAAAATCTAATGCTTCACGACAATAACTTTCTCGCTTTTTTTCTTCAAGATTATTATATTGGTCTAAATAATAAGGAACGGATTGGATAGCTTCCTCTACAAGAGATAGACGATCAATATCATTCTCAAAAACATGTGGCATCTTTGGATATCCTATTAAATTACCTCTTGTTTCCAGAATCCTCTGACAAAAGCTATGAAAAGTGCCTATAAACACCTGTTTTCTAATATTTTCCGACACCCCTAACCTCTCTCGCATTTCCTCACCAGCCTTATTAGTAAAAGTAATTGCAAGTACTTTTTTCGAAGTATTTTCTAAAAGCTTTTTAATTCTCTCTGTCAATACTCTTGTTTTACCACTACCTGCAGAAGCTTTTACTAACAAAGCTCCATCTTTGAATTCAACTGCTTTTTTCTGATTCTGAGATAAATTAATCATTATCCTTTGTTTTTTTTAGAAGTTATCACTTCTTCTATTTTCTCAAACAAAGTTACAACTTTTGATGGTAATGATTTTTTTGAATCAATAATTTCAAATGCTAAGACAGGAGCCATTTTTGTTTTATTTTTTAAAGCTTCATTAACTAACTTTTCTTTACTATACTCCTGAATTTCTTGGGCTTTAGCTGCCTTATGCTGATCATTTGTATAGTCCTGCAATGAAAGAACAGCCTTTTTAAACTCCTCTATATACCCTTCATCAATAAGCTCCTTCTCAAAAGAATTTCCTTTTTTTAAAACAACAATATGTTCATTAAAAGAGCTTGCTGTATCAATTTGTTTAAATTGATTTTTTACCCCCCTAATAATCTCATCTTCGGCATCACTAAATATAAACCAAGGAATATTAAAAGACTCTGCAAACCTCATAAAAGGCAAATAATTTCCAGCTCCTCCTACTCCAACAAAATCTATTTCAAGTTCACACATACACTTCTCAAAATACTTTTCTGCAAAAAGAGGCAAAGCCTGCTCTTCTGTCTCTCCTTCAAAAAGAACAATTACTTTTGAGAAAAATAATTCACCCCGAGTATTTACAACCTGACGTTTTATCTTTCTTATATCTTCACGATCAAAAAGCTCAGTATCAATCCTACCACATTTAACATCAGTTTCGTCCTTATAAAACCCTCTGATTTGCTTAAGTTCAGCTGCACCTACAACATAAGGAGAATGAGTTGATAATATAACTTGCCCCTTCATCTTAGATACTTGTCCAAATAATTTTTTCTGAGCGCTAGGGTGTAAATGTGCTTCAGACTCCTCTATTGCTGATATTGGGAAAAACAATCTGTCTTCTTTTTTAGCTACCAATTCAGATATACCAATAAATGATTTATATGATAACAATGAAGACCAACAGCGTGTACCCATTCCATGATACTCTATTGAATAATTATCATATTGAATAGAAACACCTTTATTTAAATCCCGTACTTTTTTAGAAAATGGGGTAATATGTACACCCTGCTGATGAGTTCCTATAGCAGACTCTATTCCTTCCAATGATTTTTCTAATTGCCTAAGAATATCACTACTTTCTACTGTTTGTCTATTTAGTTCTTCAATACTTTTTTCTATCGCTTTAACATCCTTATCTGAATAGGATATTTTTGACAGCACTCTCCCTAAATAAGACTTTTGCAACTTTAAGTCTTCTACAATATCACGTTTTGCATCAATATAAAAAAATGGCAAACTTTCACTTCCAAATGACTTTATATTTTTATTATCATTTCCCTTTTTATACCATTCGTCAAAACTTGGCCATTCCATTAGCACATACTGCTTTCTGGTAATATTAGTTGAAACAGGATCTACAGATATCACACTTCTAACAGGAATAAGTTCCTGATCCTCATTGTTTAAATCAAACTTCACACTCTCTATACCAAAATATTCCTGCCATTTATCAGAAAACTTCTTGTTCTTATTAAAAGGAACAATCTTTACATCAACAATTATTTTATCATCCTCTAAATCAATATTAAAATCATCATTCGTGACAAATGAAATGTTACCAAAAACTAATTGTATAGCTTTTAAAAATGTCGTTTTACCAACATTATTTATTCCTGTTAAAATAGTAAAGGGTTCTAAATCTACTTCAATATTTTTCAATCCTCTGAATCCATAAACTCTTACCTGTTGAATCATTATATCCATAAATCACTTTTTTTATACCTACAAATGAAAATTAATATGACAAAAATTGCTCTTCCACTTTTAAATGACAATCAATTAATCAAATATGCCTTATATAAAATAATAAAACTCTTTGAATTTAATATCATCAACAGCTATACTTTCACAACATTCCTCATCAACTCCGACAAACTAACCGTAAATGGCAAGCCTGAAGCATAACCAGATTTATACCCCTTAAGCTTCGCAAGATCCCATATACAATTACTGAATTCCTCATCTTCAACAGGGCTAATCTTATACACCAGATAATAATCTTTTATCGATTCTGATGGATAGGCCTTATCTTTCATATCCTGTTTTGAAAATATACGGGGCCCATTATCAATTATCTTATAAAGTTTATCAGTTTCTGTTGTTCCACTTGAATGTAGTAGAAGATATTTTACCCCTGTTACTTCAGGACTCAACCTCAACGAGCCATTTTTACTACCTGTTCTTAAGTTATACAATCCATTCTTCTCTATCCAATCAAACTTATCTTGCTTATAAAATCCTACAAGTACAAATGTATCATCAGGTATCAATGATCTGTTATCTCCATAAGCTTCTGGCAATGATTCATTCAGTTCATATGACTCCTGTGGTTTATCCTTATATACATCATATGCTCTATAAGCTACTTTTTCCCTTTGTGATGCTCTGTTTTCAAAATGCTTAATAACCTCCTGAATAAATGATTTTAGTTGACTTATGCCTTCATTTGTTTTGGATGGACTAACTGGAAATGCTCCCAATCCGGGAATAATCTCATGAAACCCTTTCCTATTTATTGGCTTATCTCCTGGATAAAGAATATACGCACCTCCTGTTCTACGAATAGCATCTTTATACGCATGCATCTTCAATAAATCAGCATTCTTGTATATTCCTTTTCTATTATTTTCCTTCTCTACGTGTATATCTTCAGTATTACCATTGAGTAATCCTTTTAGATTGGCAACTTTATATTTTGCATCAAAATGAATATGAACAATCAAGTCTTGCTCTTCTGCTTCATTCTCTTTAATACCATCAGGCCATAATGACAAAGTATAATCAGGTCGCATAGTTGTTGTCCAGCTTCCTGATTGATGATATCCTTTTCCTCCCTCAAATGATCTATTATAATTAAATCGAATATTAAACTTTCGTTTACCTGTATCAAAAACTCCGGACAATGCAGTATATTTTCCCTGCTTCAGTTGCAGATTAAGACCGCTATCTGTCTCTTTAATCAAACTATCAACTTCTTTTGCCTCTACAGAAAAGAGCTCTTGAAATAAATCAAGCAACTTAAAAAACAACCAATATTCATAAAGTGTTGCAATGTCTTTCTTACCTCCTCGATATACATCATCACCACCATTCCATATAAGTTTTGCGGCAAGGTCAAACATCAACCATACACGTAAAATCTCACGATAACCTTCCTTTCTTTGCAATACAGGGCTGTTCAATTTCAAGGTATCAGGATAAGAAATTTCTTTAAATACTGAATGCTGTAGATATGATTCAAGTCTTCCTGTCAATATCTCTGATTCTTTCTTTAAGCTTGAATTTTCTTTTGCTACATTACTAATATTTGTACAGAATTGTAAAAAACTTTCAAGTGCAAACTTTACAAATCTATTCTCTGATGTATCTACTGTATCAGTTTTTCGTATTGATGTAATTTTATTTGGATAACTATCTAAACCATAATTCTTCAAAAAATGACACTTTGGTAAATGACTACGGTTACTCCCTTTTATTAGTTCTCTTATATTTCTGCTCCTAAATCTGCGAATACTTCTTATATCCTTTTCTTCTATTGTTTCTTTCCATTGTGTCACCGGATCAGAAACAACACGATGTACAGATTCCGAAAACTCATCTGTTGATAATACAGAATTGATAAATGCGAAACGCTGATATAATGCCCTCTGTTTTTCTTCTTCATTAGAATATTCAGGCTCAAAGTTATGAGATACAGGAGAACTAGCCTGCATCAACAAATCCGTACACTTTTCAGTAATAAACTCAAGCATATCACGATAATCATCACGATAATCTGCTTTTATTGATCTCACCTCTAAATATACCCTACTAACCTCAACATCATTCCTGAAGATTGGTAAAGTCAGAGTACCTGTATATATATTTGGTGATATTAACCCCCGATAACTCTTTCGGCTATGTTGCTGAACTACCTTATTCTTATCAAAAGAATAAGCTTTATTATTAAACTCATAATCATATGTAAAACCTTCTATCAACTGTACATAAGCCTCCCCATTTCTCTCTGCATCTGATTCCTCAAATAATGTATCTTCTGCTCTGGCATCAATTGTAAGTAGTAAATTTTCTTCTATATGATCTAGTTTAATCTCTACATATTTTCTTATTCCCATACTTTAAGCCTCTGCATAACTTGCAAAACCATTTTCCATAGCTCCTTTATACATTCTCATTATCTTTTCTAATGACAATGGATATTTCACTCCTTCAAAAGCGATATCTAAAGACTCTAAGGAAAAAATTTCTTTCTCTATATCCTTAATTTTTGAATCATCGACGCACAATCTACCTAAAGTAATTAATACAGGGCAAAGTTTCCTGCGCGACCCATGTAATTTAGGTAACAGCTTTTGCATAATTGCAATATCCAGCTTCTCATCTTTATTTAATTTTGGATTAACAACACCCAACTGATGAATTAATCTTATAATCTCTGTTGCACTTCTATATCCAAACTCTGCTCCTACCTTTTTTAGCTCCTCAAAAAACTTAAGCAAAGTTTCGTATACCTCTTTCAAGTCCTTCCCTTCAAACTCTTTTCTTTCTGCCAATTCCAGAAAACTTTGTGCCATTGAAGCACCCTGCCCCTGTAATTGTTCCAAGTCAATCTCTTTATGATTAGTGAAGAAATTCTTCATCTCTTCCTTGTCTATTCTAAATTCAATAACATTCGCCCTATCCAAAACCTTTGGACTAAACATATATGTTGTCTCATCAATATTTACCGTGCCAATTATAAACAGATTAGGTGGCAATCCTACACTTGCAGGCACTCCATTTTCAATACTACCCTCTGCATATAATGATATCTTCCCCTTCGACTCCATAACACTCAAAAAGTCTGCAAAATATCGCTCTACATGACTTAAATTCATTTCATCAAGAATCAGAAAATAAGGACGACTTGAATCTTTATCAGCTCTAATCATCACATCTAACACACAATTATCAGGCTTTATATACTCATCAGGTTTCAACGCATTTGGATAACCTAATAACGGTTCCCGATTAGTCCAGTCTGCCCCCACTGGAACAATACAATACTGCTTGCTATCCTCACATATCCACTCAACAAAAGACTGAGCCAACTTTGTTTTTCCTGACCCTGATAAACCCGATAATATTACAAATGGCTTTGTAAGTAATGATGCTGTGAAGCGAGTGACAGTCTTCTTTGAAAACTGAAGGCCAGATTTTGTTAATGCTTCACATAAATTACTAATCTTTAATCTTGAATATTCAATATGCTTATCTTTTAAAACAAATTCCTTCATTAAGAAATTACGAAGTTCATCCCTTTTTACATTATCAACCAACAGCGTATACAATTCTTCTGATAGAATAGCACAATCAACTTCTTCTTGTAACTTTTTAAAACTTCCTATATTATTTACATTAATTGGCTTATCTATAAAGGAAAGCTTCCAAAATTTACCATCATCATTCTGTAATCTTAAAAAAGGATCAACAAAATTAGGCTTACTATTATTATAGAAATCTTTACAGGTTTTTTCAAAATGAGATTTCAGTTCTTTGGTTGGTTTTATCTCATTTCTCTTTATTTCGCCAAGGTCAAAAGATTTAATTATTGACAATAATAAGATAGGCTTATTTAATGCTGTCCCATTAGCTCTTCTCAAATTTTTAAGCTTATCAAGAATTGTCATGCTTGAAATCATCTTTTTAAAATGTGGCAGATCTGTATTATTCTTCTTTTTATATAAATTATTAAAAAGAAAAGCAAGACCAATTGAACAGGGTGTTAAATAAGCACCTTGCCTTAATTTAAATTCTTTTGTATAAAAGACTTCTGATTTTAATCTAGTTTCATAAAGCAGCTTCGCGTTAACACTACTAAAGATATCAGCCCTACCTATTGGATTTAATAACTCTGTATACTCTTTCAGTTTGACAAGATAAGTATCTACATCCCAACTTGTCCCTTTGATTCCATCAGATTCAACAGCTTCCTCTTCAACAATAGAAACACCTGATATTTCCTTATTATCTATAAAATGGAAAACAATATCGCCTGTTTTCACTTCACGCATATTTTTATAAATATCAGCCTTATCAGTACTCTCTCTTGGAGAGCACAGAGCATTACCCAACTTTCTATCCCCTGATAATTTATAATCCTGTCCTTTTACAATTGTCTTTTCTATCCAGATTTTTATTTGCATATGATAACAAAGTGTTTATTCTTAAAAAAAGATTTTTATATATTCTATGTTAGAATATATAAAAATCTTTTTTTAAGAATAGACACTTTGTTATCAT
>JBGRPZ010000079.1:0-21040 GCA_041725915.1 Hyphomicrobiales bacterium
AGGCTTTTGATCTTTAAGTTAATGATTGTATGAAATGAAGAAAAAACGAGTGTTTTTATTTTAAAGTAGTTTGATATGAAAAGGTAAAGTATAGTTTGTCAAATAACTTATTTATGATATTGCCTGTTTACTCATTCTGTGTTTTTTTGTCGTAAATCAGATATAGAGTATTTCAGGCATTTTTTGTTTTATTTTATCAGACTTTTTAAATCACTTCAGAAAGAAAAACACCTCAGAGAGCCAGTAGATACAAAAAAGCCAATCTCTAAACTTAGAAGTTGGCTATAATCAAATAATAAAATAGCAGTACTATAAAGCCTTATTTATAAGACTATAATAAGTATTTAGTTTGAATAAGAAGAATAAGTATCTATTACTTCATTCTTCTGTAAATAATTTCTTCATCTTCATCTATAAAACCATTTTTGTTAACGTCATCATAAAGATATAACTCATCTTTAGTTCTAAATTTAAATTTATAACTCACAATATTTTTACCATCACGAATAATCAACTTATCACCTGATATGTTCCATTTCAAAGTTTTCTTATCGTATAAACAGGGGAAATCAGGTGCAGATATATCGTTAGTATCACATATTATCTCGGCATTATATAGAAATAATAAGTTCCTTATTGTGTGAAAATCCATTACAAAGAACTTTACTACTGCGGCTATCCCATCATCATGAATTATATAGTCCTTAATCTTATAAGACTCCCACTTTCCTATAATATTATCCTCTTTTTTAAAGGCTTCACCGCCTTCATCCTTATCCTTTTTGCAGGAAGAAATAATAGATACAATAAACAGTATCAAAAATAAACTCTTTTTCATAATAGAAATATTAATGGATTTAATAACTCTATTAAAGATACTGTTTAATTATAAAGCCCCAGAAGTTCAACAGCTATAAAAGAGTAACTAAAACCTAATCTTAGGGAAGATAGATCCTTTATTACTATCACGATATGCATTGATCTTATCAGCAAGCAACATAAACACTTTAAGGTCTTTAGATCTGAAATATTTGATTGCTGTGTCTTGCTTGTTACAAAGAGCAGCAAACCTCAACTCAAATACAAACTTATGTTTCTCTAGCCATTGGATAGCCCCTTGCTGCATATCAATAGCCCCATCAAGAGCAGCAAGTTGAGGGTAACCTCTTTTCATCAGAAAGTCAAAAGCATCTTCACTTCCTCTTACCGCAGAAGAGAAAGCCGCTAACTCAGGATAGCCATTCTTTAGAAGCCAGTTATATATTTCTTTATTTCCACTAAAGGTCTCACCAAGGGCAAGGATAATTTTCACAGGATATTTAAGCATATTTCGAGTATATTATATCAATCTCTTCGGCCAGCTTCCAGTCTTTCTCTGTAACGATATTGCCAGCATCATGAGTCTTTAATACTATGTCAACAGTATTATAAACGTTTTTCCATTCAGGATGATGATTCATTTTCTCAGCAATAAACGCCACATGGGTCATAAAAGCAAAAGCATCGACAAAGTTATTAAACTTTAAGCTTGCGCTAAGCTGGTTGTCTTCATGTTTCCACATAATAAATACAGATTTAGAGGTTAGACAGGAGGAACATAATTCTTTTTAATCTTTCTTAATATATAAAGGATAAATATCACAGGAATACAGATAGCAAAGAAGGTAGCAGTAAGCCGGAAAGTATCAAGATAGGTTAATAGAAATGCCTGCTGAGTGACACTCATTGCTATAATCTCTGTAGCACTTGCTGCGGCCTCTTGTGCTGACATTCCTGTAAGGAAATAAAAAGACTCGAACTTATTCAATGTTGCTAATACTGTTGTTGAAGTACTATGCACCTCATCGTTGATTAGTTTTTCATAAAGATCAATACGTCTGGATATAAATGTAACTGTAATAGCTACCCCCACAGAATTACCTACCTTTCTGATAAGATTAAAAAGACCCGTACCTTCAGCAATAAGTTTTCCTTTAAGCTCAATAAGTGTAAGTGTAGCCAAAGAAGTATATAACAAGCTTAGGGCAACACCCCTAACCAATACTGGTTGAAGAAAGTCCATCTTTCCCGCTTTATCATTATACCCTGCTACCCATACATTATATATAATCATCAGAATAAAACCCACTGTCATATATAAGACAAGTTGGTTCTTCTTCTGTGGCAATCGCCCTACAAGAGGGAGAACTATAATAATGATTATCACACCCGGCAATATCAATAAACCCGTCTGAAAAGAATCCATCTTCAGTAAATTCTGGGCAAACAAAGGAAGTATCAGGAAGGTTGCAGCCATCCCCATAGCTACAAGCATATTTATCAGAAGGCCAAAGGAAAAATACAGATTCTTCAAAACTCTGAAATGTACAATAGGGTACTTGGCTCTTGTCTGCCGGATAACAAACAATACAGAACCTAAAATCGTTGTCGCTGCAAGCCACCTTATATATGTAGCATCGAACCATCCTGCATCCTGACCATTCTCAAGGAATGTCAACAAAGAGCCAAGACCTACGACCAATAAGAACAGACCAATCCAGTCCATCTTACCCGTCTCGCTCACCTCCTTAGGCTCTTTTATAAATACATAAGCAAGGACAGTAGCAGCAAAGCCAAGAGGAATGTTAATAAAGAATATCCAATTCCATGAAATACTCTGAAGGATATATCCACCTAATACAGGCCCTATAGCAGGCCCTAAGACGATACCCATACCGAAGATAGCATTTGCAAAGTTCAATCGGTTTTTAGGGAAAGTCTCTACAATTATAGCCTGAGCGGTAGCCAACAGTGCGCCCCCTCCCATACCCTGTATAAACCTGAAGAACACTAACTCCCATATGCTGGTGGAGAAGCCACAAAACAGAGAGCCAACAGTAAAGATCCCTATAGATAACACAAAGTATCTTCTTCGTCCCAGCTTTGAACTCATCCATGCCGAAAGTGCAATCATTACAATATTCGCCGCCGCATAACTAGTAATCACCCATCCAACTTCTGTTATTGTAGCTCCAAGGTTTCCCATCAAGTCGGGAATAGCAATATTCACAATGGTAGCATCAATAATCTCAAGGACAGCAGCCGAAATTACTGTAACAATGGTAATCACTTCAGTACGGGAGATCTTTTGCGACATTGAAGCAGTGTATATAGAGTTATAAGCTAATTTTTATGTACTATCACTTTCACATTCATTCCGGGCTTAAGAATAGGAAGCTTTTGCCCCTTACTAAATCTCATCTTCACAGCAAACCGTTGCACTACTTTTACAAAGTTACCAGATGCATTACTTGGTGGAATCAATGCATATTTAGAGTTTGCTGCAGGGCCTACACTTTCCACATAAGCTTTATATCGCGCAGAAGGATAAGCATCGATCTTTACTTCTACTTCCTTTTTGGGGTATAAGAATCTTATCTGAGTTTCTTTAAAGTTGGCAGTAATCCATATATCTGTAACATCTACAACATTGAACAAGGTTTGCCCTGCCTGTACAAATTGTCCTTCTTTAAGGTTGAGATTACTTACTATACCAGAGATGGGCGACTTTACAAAGGCGTAAGACTTATTTATTCTGGCATTCTCAAAAGCAACCTTTGCGGATTTAAGTTTAGATTTCGCTTGGTTAAGGACAGCTTTCTTGGCTTTTATTAATATCTCGGCCTGCTTCAGTTGATATTTGGCCTCCATATATTGAGATCTTGCAAGGCTCTTAGCATTAACTACATTATTATATATATCTTTTGTTATAATACCTTTATCGAAGAGCTCGGTTTGTCGTTTATAATCATCTTTAGCTTTCCAATTGTTGACTTTGGCGGACGATAGATTTGCCTTGGCGATGTTCTTGTTCAATATAGCATTCTCCAACTCTATTTGAGCTATATCCATTGCAATATCTGCCTGTTCAAGTTCTATCTGACTCAACTGAACATTATTATTCAGCCCTATCGTATCAAGAACTAAAGTCGTTGATCCCTTCTTCAATGAAGTATTTTCTTTTATTGATACCTTATCAACAAAAGCAGAAACACGATTCACTACAGGAATGACATTACTATCAATTTGTGCATCTGTATTCGATAGTCTGTAAGTAAAATACCTATAGAAGTATACAATAACGATGATCAATATCACAAGAACTATAATAAGTGTGATATTATGTCTTCGTTTACTTTTCGGATGCTCTATATTGTTACTAACATTGTCCATAAGTAAAGTTGAATTAGAAAGCGTTAGTTTTATTCCGGATTAACAAGAGATAATATCTTTCCGGAAATCTTGAGTAGATTGATTTCTGCTATCCTGTACTTGAAGACAGCCTGAAGATAGTTCAGCTCAGATTCATACAAATCATTCTGAGCATTGATTAGGTCGGAAATATTAGCACTGCCAGCACGATATTGATCGGATACCATATCCATCAACTCACGCGCTAAGTCTTTGTTCTTTGCTTGGCTGGTGATATCTGATTTGGCGTATTGTAGTTGCCTTAAGTATACATTATAATTATTCTGTAACTGAATATCAGCACTACTGAGACTGTACTTACTCTTTTCTACATCTATATTCTTACTTCTGACTTCATACTTCTTGGACAAGCCATTGAACACAGGTATGTTCAATGTAATGCCGGCAGCAGCACCATCATCCCAACTGCCATCTACAAACTCAGCAAACCCATTGTGCATATTCTGTAGTCGAGCATTGGCAAATACAGATATTGTAGGATAAAAACCGCCCTTGCTCACCTTTAGATTCAGTTGAGCCAATTCATGTTGCTGTTCCAGTATCTTGTATGTAATCTGGTCTTTAGGATTAAAGTTCTGGCTAATATATGTGTTGAGGTCGATCTTCTCAGAAGTAAGTTGCAAATCTGAATCAGCAGGCATATTGAGCAGTGTCTTCAGTTGGTTCAGGTATTGGTAATATACAGCAAGTGCATTCTTGTATGATGTGTGCTGGTTGGATCTCTGTACCAGCAGCTGGTTTACATTTATATTCAACGCACTGCCACTATTTCTTGTAAACCGTACAATCTGAATCAGACTATCTGTCAATGCAATTTGGCTCTCCAGCATTTGCACACTCTGATAAGTTGCCAAAGCACTATAAAAGCTGAAAGCAACATTAAATACAAGAGCCTCTTTATTATTCTGATGGTTCATCCCTGCTAGCTTTTCCTCTTCTGATGCTAGCTTTCTCGTTCTGCTCAGTGGAAGATTCAAGACTTGTTGTTGCAATACAAAACCCAAAGAACCATCATATTGGGTTCCAAACACAAAATCTAATAGCTGCCCGGGCTTTCCAAACAAGTCACCGGGAACGGTCATAGGGGGGATAGCGAAGTTATCAGTAAACTTACCTTGTATATCTATCTGTGGAAGTAAAGGAGAAATAGCCAACTTACGATTCACCCCAGCGTTCATAAGCTCCAATTCAGAGATATGCAATTCATCATTATCAACAAGAGCTTTATTGATACACTCCTTCAGAGTATATTCCTGAGCCTGTAGATTCAGGATACAACAGCAAAGAAACAGAAAGCTTAATATTAATGGTAAGGGTTTTCGCATAGTTCAGGAAGTTCTTTAGCTTTACCAGAAGTTGATAGTAATTCTGTTGGTAGTAATTTTAGATATACTAAAATAGTGATTTTTTCCCAGACAAGAGGCAAAAGTATTGAGTTAGTGAGGATTAATTTAAAACCACTATAATAAGATCTCTTGAATGATAACTCCTTAACATGATTCATTTCAAATAAGCTTACCTTTGGGGCGTTTTAAGAATTATGTTGGTGAATAATAATTAGGATGGAAAAGGTACTTAGAAACATAAGTTATATCAGAATTCTGATCACAGTATTGGTTATAATCATTTCTCTTGACACAGTATCAGGACAGAACAAAAAGAGTAAATATCAAGAGAACTTAGATATAGGATTGCAATACTACAGAAATAGTGAGTATGAAAAAGCGGTCTCTGTTTTTCAAAAGCTATTTGAAGAGAAACCTTCACAATATATATATAGCTATATCTACCGATGTTATGAGTTCACCAACCAATGGGAAGAAGCCGAAAAGATAGCCAAACAACAATTAAAGAGATCACCTTCTTATTATAGATACCTGATAGATCTTGGTTACGCTTATAGCAAGCAAGAAGAAACCCGAAAGGCCAACAAGACATTCAAGAAGGTTCTTGATAACCTCAAGCCCAACAGAAATATGATATCCGGAATAGGTAATGCATTTATATCACGTGAACTATTCGATAAAGCTGCTGAAGTCTATTTTACCGGCCAGAAGCTTATGGGTAAAGATGGGTATCAATTTCATAGCGAGCTAGCAACGCTCGCCCTCTATAAAGGTGATTATGATGGTATGATAGACATGTTTGTCCTTATCCTCGAGAATGACCCATCCCAATCAGAGAACATAAAAAGAAGACTGCAATACTACATCTCTAAAGATATAAATGATAATCTATCCAACATACTCAAGGAAAAACTTCTTGCAGCATCACAAAAGAACATCGAAAACCCTGTTTTCAATGATATGCTTCTATGGTTAAGTCTTCAAAAGAAAGACTATGAGTTTGCAATGGTTCAGAGTAAAGCTTTGGACAGGAGATTCAACAGAGGAGGAGAATTCATCTTTAATCTTGCAAATATCTGTGTCAATAACAATCAACCCATCACAGCAAAAGAAGGTTTTGAATATCTATATAAGAATCATCCAAAGGAAAGCAGAATATGGGAGTTGGCTAATTATGGCATGTTGAAAGTTGATTTTATGCTCTTCTTCGACAATCCTAAATCTGAAGTTAAAGAAGCACAAAGCTTATCAAGTCGATGTCAAAACGTACTCTTAAACAAGAAAATCAACAAAGACAACTATGAACTAGTTCTTTCTTTGGCTCAACTTGAAACATATTGGCTCAACAATCCTGATAAAGCAGAGGAGATCATATTAAATGCATCCCAAAGCCCTAACCTCAACTCTAAAGAAAAAGCAAGACTAAAGTTACTTCTTGCTGATATATACCTATATTCTGATTATGTATGGGAAGCCAAACTCAATTATATGCAGGTAGAAAAGGAAATGAAAAGAGATCCTATAGCCCATGAAGCAAAGTACAAAAATGCAAAGTTATCTTATTATGTTGGTGAGTTCGAATGGGCAAAAGGAATTCTGGATGTACTTAAATCTGCTACAACAAAGCTAATCGCCAATGATGCAATGGATCTTTCTCTAAGAATCAAAGACAACCTAAAAGAAGATTCTACTGGATTATCATTAAAGTCATTCGCTCAAGCAGAGTTATATATAGACCAGAATCGTATTGATAAGGCTATATACATATTGGACTCATTATCTACATTTACAGGAAATATCCAACTAAGGGATGATATTCTATTCACAAAAGCAAAAATCTCTGTAAGACAAAAGGACTTCAACAAAGCAGACTCTTTATATCAGGAAATAGTCGATAAGCTACCTGACGCACTTCTTGCTGATGATGCACTCTTCCAAAGAGCTCAACTTCAGGAGAAGGTATTTAAAAACAAGGAGCTAGCTATGGAACTATATAAGAAGTTAATAGAAGATTATTCAGGAAGTTTGTTTGTAGTAGAAGCAAGAGAACACTTCCGCTCTCTCAGAGGAGATAAGCAGAAGTGATCTAAGAAAGTATAGGGGTCTATATAACTTAGGAATAGATAATAACCTTACTATAATTCTTATATGGGCCTTTTACTTCCCATTCGATTCTGATTTCATCTTCATTGCATAATATCTTTGCACTATATACATCTTCACCACAAAGATGAGGACGTGCTGACACCCAAGAACCATCAGCCAATAGCATAAACATCACCAATTCTACAGGTTCATCTACTCCGTATCGCATGTGTCCGTGATTAATGCTATTCTTATTAAGCTTTCGCCAAAACATAGAATTCACAAAGTCCGGTTGTGTATTATCATAAACCCATGTCCCACTCTCTTCAAAGACAATCATATCATCAGAGTTTTGAGAAACCAATACGTTTCCCTGTCCTTCAGATTTATGTACTCCATGTGAAGTAACCGAGCTTATATAAAATCTCAATTGGCTTATTTTCCTCAATTTATTCCACAAGTTCTCTTGTAGGTTTAATCTCTTTTCCATAAAGCTACCCCTTTATTATTTAATGGAAAGAACAATATAAATGCATTAATTAACAATCCTAATATGATAACGTAATTACCAACAGATTGCATGTAATAAAGGGCTAACAATTTTCCTGTAAATGCTATAATTCCACCCCCAAGCATTGCTATAGTAATTCGTGTTGATGAGCATCTATAGCCCAATAGCCCAGCAGCTGTAGGGATAATAAATGCACCTGAAAAAATTGTTGTCGCTATTAAAAGAGAGCTAATTATAGAAGTAATCTTAAGTGCAAAGAATATAGATATTATTCCAAAGATAAAGATTAACCAACGTGTGTGCTTTACGCTCTTATGGCTATCCATATCTTTTGTAAACAATCCACTAACTATCGCAGAAGATGTCAACAATGTTGTATCAGCAGAAGACATTATCGCTGACAATAAAGCTGCAATCATGATTCCCACACCCCATTCAGGAAGTGTATTCAACACCAAATGTACCAAAGCAGATACACTCCTTATATCTAGTGCAGGATATAATTCTTTTGCATAAACTCCAAGGAAAGAAAGTATAAACGCAAAAGGAATCATTATACAAATGACTAATAAAACGCTTCTCTTTGCTACATTCTCATTCTTTGAGCAAAACAGCCTTGAATATACATCTGGTCCTACAAAATATGTTGATGAATAAGTTAATATTAGCACTATAAGATCTAAAACCCCAAACCTTTCATTAAATGGAAAAGATGGAGTATTTATTCTCCATACAGGCTTTTCCAAAGCATAAACACAGAACAAGAATGTGATAAACACACCCGAAATTACAAACATAGCCTGAATAACATCTGTCTTTATTATTGACAACTGTCCACCTGTAATTGTATAGGTAATAAATACAAAACCACTAATCCATACTCCCCAATCATATGGAATATTAAAGAAACTCTCTAGTATCTTTGCTGCTCCAATCATTTGGGCTGCAATAATACCTATCCATGCAATTGGTATCAGAATTGAAGATATTAGCTTTGCTCGTTCACCATAAAAGTCACCTAACATCTGTGGTAAAGTAAATCGCCCAAATCTCTTTACATACCCTGCCAATGGAAGTAATGCAATGAGACCTATAGCAGCGCATAGCAATATCCAACTTGATGCCCAACCTTGTTCCCAACTTAAATTTATAGTCCCCAATATTGCAGAACTACCAAGTATAGTAGCTGACAAACTGCCTGCAATCCCAATCACACCCATTGACTTACCAGCAACATAAAAGTCTTGTCCTGACTTCCTTTTACGAGCATGATTAACTACTAATAGAAATAAAATTAGCAGATAAAGGAATAAAAATAAATATCTCATGTTTTTAAGATAGTTAATTTATCTTTTTGATTTATAAAAGAATGCAAAGATAAAATGCATTTTCTTCAATGATATTATTTTTTAGTAATTTTGAACCCCAAAATCAGAATACTAGAAAATCACAAATCCTACATAATCATGTCAGAAAAAATATTCGATATAGTAGAACCAGGAGTTGTATCTGGCGATGCTGTTCAAGAGATCTTTAGAATCGCAAAAGCAAATAACTTTGCTATCCCTGCTGTTAATGTTGTTGGTACAAACTCTATAAATGCAGTTCTTGAAGCTGCAAAGAATGCTAACTCACCTGTAATTATTCAATTCTCTAATGGAGGTTCTTCATTTTATGCAGGCAAAGCAGTATCTAATGAAGATCAGGAAGCTGCTATTGCAGGTGCAATCTCTGGAGCTTATCATGTCCACCACATGGCTGAATATTATGGAGTTCCTGTTATCTTACACACAGACCATGCAGCGAAAAAACTTCTTCCTTGGATTGATGGTCTTTTGGAAGCAGGAGAAGACTTCTACGAAATGAATGGTATGCCATTGTTTAGTTCTCATATGTTGGATCTATCAGAGGAAAGCCTTGAAGATAACATAGAAATCAGTTCTAAATACTTCAAGAGAATGGCTAAGATTGGTATGACTCTTGAAATAGAACTTGGTATCACTGGTGGTGAAGAAGACGGCGTAGATAATACAGGTATTGACGACAGTCGTCTTTATACTCAACCTGAAGATGTTGCCTATGCTTATGAAAAGCTAGGTGCTATCAGTAATAGATTTACCATTGCTGCATCTTTTGGTAATGTTCATGGCGTGTATAAGCCAGGAAATGTAAAACTTGAGCCTGTTATCCTTAAAAACTCACAGGAATATATAATGAACAAGTTCAATACTGCTGATAAACCTGTCAGCTTTGTATTCCATGGAGGTTCTGGTTCAGAAAAATCAAAAATCGCAGAAGCATTAACTTATGGTGTTGTAAAAATGAATATTGATACAGATACACAGTGGGCTTTCTGGGATGGTGTTCGTGAATACGAAGCAAAACATAAAGATTATCTTCAAGGACAAATTGGAAATCCTGAAGGAGATGATGCTCCAAATAAAAAGTATTATGATCCAAGAAAATGGCTTCGTGAAGGAGAGCTTGGATTAATAAAGAGACTTGAAGAATCTTATCATGATTTAAATTGTAAGAATCGTAACTAGTAAAATATAATAATATGGTCAAAAAAGCCACCTTCACAGGTGGCTTTTTTTGTATAAAATACTAGATTTGCGTGTAAAAGAAAAACATACTTAATATTTATATCATGAAGAGGCTATTATATCTACTACTTTTTTGTTTTTTCTCATTATACTCTATCAAGTTTTCTGTAGCACAAATTCAAATCGGAAGCTCCACCACAACTACTACAACTACCACAACTGTGACTACTATAGATAAGGAAAAGCCAATTACCGAAAATCCTAAAAAAATAAGATTCTTTGCAAACATAGGCGCACATCTTACTCAATTTAAATCTGAAGCTCTATCAGGATTTGGAGAGGCCGATCCAGAATTCAATTTTAATGGGGGACTAGGCATAAAGATCCCTGTAAGCAAAAACATTGCATTTTCTATTGGAGGTAACCTAACACAGCATACATCTAAAAGAACAGTAATCCCTAATAGTAGTCCTACTACCAGAGCCGTAAATTCAAATGGGACAACCCCTCCATCTCAAACAACAATAACAAGCAAAGAAGAAAAATTGAAATTAGGTTATTATGAATTCCCTATTGGTGTCAACATTACATTTAGCAGAAAAGCGAAAATGAATTTATATGGGATAGCTGGTTTTAATATTGGCTTCTTAAGAGAAGCTGAGTTTAGCTCAGTAGTATCAGCAACATCTAATGCTAAAGGTGCTCAAAATGTTAGTGACGAAGTGGAAAAATATAAAAGAAATCTTTATGCAGGCATAGGTGCAATAATAAAACTGAAAAGTAAATACGATATGCTTGTAGAGTTTAATTATAATTATGGTGCTTCTAAATTGATAAATACCTCTAACAGCATAAATATTAAAGAAGATTTAAAAGAGAGTCATTTTGGCATTAACATTGGTTTATTATTTTAAGTATAAATATTCCTATATACCCTTATAGGTCATCACTTCACTTATAAAAACAAACAAAAGTTTATGAAAAAATTTTTATTAGCAATAGCATGTTTATTTTGCTACTTATCATCTTTTTCTCAAAGCAATGGTCAGAATTATAATCCATTGATTGTAAATCAAACAAAGCATAAGGTTAAGTCTGAAGATAAAAAGAAACTTAGGATAAACTTATATGGGGGTCTGTCTATTACAGCATTAACAGGAACTGATAAAAATGGAACAAGCAGAACAGAATCAGTCAGCAATTTTAATGGAGGAATATCTTTTGATATAAAAACAGGATTGAAAACATCTTTTGGGATTGGTCTTGGAACATCTACTTTAGCAGGATACATTACAGAAAAAGATTCAGATGTCCCTGTTATGACTCCTTATGGTATAAGGTCTATAAAAGCAGATGTGAGAAGTGATTATGAATTAAAATATATTGATATTCCTCTAAATGTAAAATTCTGGTTTAGTGGTTTCAATAGATCAAAATTTTATATTAAAAGTGGCTTTACACTAGGTATTTTAAGTAAATCTTTGTTTATAGCAGATATAAAATCTAAAACAGGAATACATTTGGGTGAAATAAAACTTAAAGACGATGAGGTTTATAATAAAGTGAAATTATCTTGTGATGTGGGTGTTGGAGGAAATATACCTGTTTCAGATAAAATTTATCTCTTTTTAGAAATCAGTGCATCTCCAGTACTTAGTAATCTTTATGACAAAAAGTCAAATAAATCTAACAGAGACAATGATTTTTCTCTTAGAGGATATTATTATAACTTCAATTTAGGTATAGCATTCTAAAACAAAATGTTGTAATGGAGATAATAATAAATATAGGTTAATAGCTTACTAATAGACTTTAAATAAGAGAGGCTGGTCAAGGAATATTAGTCAGCCTCTTTCTGATCAGAATTGAAAGATATTCCTTTCCTTTATTAATCATTTTACTTACAACCTTGACAAGATCTTTATAAACTCTTTTGGGTGTATACTCAACACGGGGATTCTGGAATGATGAACCAACTTAGCTGCAGAAGGGCCTAACAAGAAACTCATTGTACCTGCTTCCTGTTCAGTCATTGTTACAATAAGACTAGCGTCTATTTCATCTGCATATTTAAGTGTAGCAGTAGCAATTTGTTCTGAATGAATATCTGTTTCTTTGTAATCAATCTGATGAGAATCGAGATAAACCTCAACCTGATGCGCATATTGATTTGTGCGTTCAACTATACTTTCAACTTTAGATCTGAATATCTTCAATAAATAGATCTTAGCTTTAAAAACACTGGCTAACTCTACTGCAAAAGGGACTTTCTGCCTTGTCTCCATAGTATCATCAATAGGCAATACAATCTTCTTCAGAACTCTTACAGTTTCCTTATTACTATCACGAATAGTGATAATAGGTCTGGTTATTGAGGTTACTACTTTATTGGCATTACTGCCAACCCAAAACTCTTCAAATCCTGAAGAACCATGTGTTCCTGTTACTACTAACCAAGCATCTATTTCATCAGCTTCCTTTACTATTTCCTGATATACCTTTCCTTTTCTAATTTTATAATCAATTACAGAATCCGTCAGGGCAACTTTATATTTAAAGCAAAGTTCTTCAAGCTTATTGACATTAGCATCAAGAATTTTACTTCTATAGTCAGTATTAACATACTTCTTATAAACATTTGGGGACTCAACCCAAACCATTCTCAGGTCTGCTTTCGCCTTATCGGCAATCACAAGAGCATGCTCAAGGGCATTTAATGAGCAAGGAGAGAAATCGATCGCTACTAAGACTTTCTTTTTCATAAGTTAGGCTTTTGAATTAAACAAGACAAAAGCCATCTTGTTGAATACCAGCAGCTAATAAATACAAATTCTCTTATTCTTTAAGCAAAACATCTACTAATCCCGTAACCCCTTCACTTGCATTTTTATTTATGATTTCTATTCCATTTGCTGAAGGATTAAGCTGTGTATTAGGATCTATAAGGTACTTTTTACAATTGGCAGGAACATAATGAATAAGTCCGGCAGCAGGATATACATTAAGGCTTGTACCTATAATTATTAGGATGTCAGCTGAAGCGCATATCTCAGCAGCTATAGGAATATTAGGAACTTCTTCACCAAACCAAACAATGTGAGGTCTAAGTTGATACCCTTTCTCACAAGTATCCCCTAGTTTCAACTCCCAACCATCAAGATTATATATCAATGAATCATCACCAGTGCTACGTACTTTTTTCAATTCTCCGTGAAGATGCAGGATATTTGAAGATCCTCCTCTTTCATGAAGGTCATCAACATTCTGGGTAATCACTTGGACATTATATTTATCTTCAAGTTTGGCTAAAGCAAAATGCGCAGGATTAGGATTTACTTCAAATAACTGTTTTCTTCTCTGGTTATAGAAGTTATTAACAAGCTCAGTATTGCGTTGCCATGCTTCAAATGTAGCTACATCTTCAATTCTATGATTCTCCCATAGACCACCAGAATCTCTAAATGTTTTCACTCCACTTTCTGCACTTATTCCAGCACCTGAAAGAACAACAATCTTTTTCATATAAACAATTCGTTTTTCTTTGTAAAGGTAAAAGGTAAGATATGCGATTCCAATTATAGAATCGCACAATCAATTTATATAGACATAAGATCTTTAAGTTTCCCTGAATCTTTTACTCTTACACCTTTAGGTGTATTTTCCAGATTACAGGCCTCATTATATAAGTCATGTTGAAAGAAGAGAATCATATCATTATTTATCGCTTCCTTATAAAACTCTTCTCTTTCCTTAAGTGTAATCATGGGTTCAATATCATAAGCCATCATCCATGCCAATGGTATATGTGCAGTAGAAGGCATAAGGTCAGCCATAAAAACAATAGTCTTATTCTGATACTTTATGAATGGGATGATTTGCCCATGCGTATGTCCAAAATAAGATTTCACCTTTATATTCTCTGTAATCTCTTGTTGATCCTCAACAAAGACCACTTGACCAGCTTCTTGTAAAGGGAGAAAGTTTTCAGAGAAGAAAGATGCTTTTTCTCTTGGATTAGCTTCGATAGCCCAATCCCATTGAGTCTTATTAATCCAGTATTTTGCATTAGGGAAAGTAGGCAGTAATGCACCTTCCGAGCTTCGATAAACAGCGCCTCCCACATGATCAAAATGCAGATGAGTAATAATCACATCTGTAATATCATCAGCATTATATCCTGCCTCATTCAGAGATTTTATTAATTCTCCCTCTCCATTTCTATGAAAATGAGCAAAGTATTTAGCATCTTGCTTATTGCCCATTCCTGTATCTATCAATATCTTTCTATCACCTTCATCTATCAATAAGCTTCTCAAAGCCCAATTACAAAGGTTATTCTCATCGCAAGGATAATATCGGCTCCACACAGATTTAGGCACTACACCAAACATAGCACCTCCATCCATCTTGAAGTTCCCAGCATCTATAGGGATTATTTTCATAATAATAAAGTATTGTTTGTTATTCCTTTCTTTTATCCAGCTGTTGGATAGCATACTCATAAGCTCCTATAGAAGTAGCGTTTGAAGTTCCAAGAACACTAACTCCAACACCTATTTTCTTTGTAGGGTCATAAGAAATACGTTGATCGCTAAAAGGAACAGAAATAGTGTGGCTTTCATCCTTAAGGAATTCCTGCAAACCTTTATAATCCTGAAGATTATAAGTTTCTGTTTCCAGACGATCAAGGAAATAACCATTCATTGTTTCAAATCTTCTATTCATCTGCTCAACCATTGTCTTCAAAAATAAAGGATAAGCATTAGACAATCCTCCACCTAATACAACAAGGCCGTCCACTAAGGTTATTGCATTGGCTGCGGCTTCTCCACAAATTATAGCTAATTCGGTGAAAGCTCGCTTTGCGGCTTTTTTATCTCCGGCAAGATCTCCCATTCCAATTTGATAGATCTCTTTAGGCTCAGGGCTATCTTTCAGTTCTATACCAGATTCACGTGCATAAATTCTTTGAACAGCTCTAATAGTACAACTATCTTCAATACTTGTACTATTATACATAAGGTTTCTTATTCTATTGATCTCTCCACCTGCTGAATTATCTCCTATCATCAGATGGTCACCACATACAATTCCTCCTCCTGTACCAGTTCCAAGAGTTATACCCAAAAGATTCTTGTATCTCTTTTCTCTGCCAGCCTTTTCCAGTTCCTTATTTATCTTAGGCAAGAACCCATATTTAGCTTCACCATAAGTAAACAAGTCCCCGTCATTACTAATGAAAGTAGGAACTCCAAAATGCTCTTCAAGCATATGTTTTAAAGCTACTCCTCCTCTAAACAATGGTAAGTTTTGTAGATCCCCAATTATACCATTATGAAAATCAGATGGCCCAGGAAAAGCAAAACTTATTGCTACTGGTTTTATGTTCAGAGTATTCTTTAAAGCATCAAAGCCCTCTATGATTGTATTTAGTATTTGCTCTAATGAATTTTTTCTAGCAGAAAGTGTAATTCCTGGATCTAACACTTTACTATCTCTTACAGCATGAAAAACAAAGTTGGTGCCTCCTGCATCCAATGTCAACACTATTCTGCGATCCGATTGCTTATCCATCTAAAATATTTTTAGTGTGCCTCAAGCCAATTACTTCCTGTGTTCATATCTACTTCCAAAGGAACATTACTTAAAGGAAGCGCATGAAGCATTTGTCTATTAATTATCTCTTTTAATTCATCTAATTCACTTAGATATGCATCAAAAACTAATTCATCATGCACCTGAAGAATCATTTTTGATTTAAGCCCTTTAAGTTTTAACTCATTATGAATGTTAATCATTGCAAGCTTGATCATATCTGCTGAAGATCCCTGTATTGGAGCATTAATGGCATTTCGCTCTGCAAACCCTCTCACTACAGAGTTTGAAGAGTTTATATCTCTCAAATAACGTCTTCTTCCCAGTAAGGTTTTTACATATCCATTTTCTTTAGCTTTCTCAATAACCTCTTCCATATATTTCTTTATCCCAGGATATTGAGCAAAGTAAGATTTAATGATCTGAGAAGATTCTGATCGTGATATTCCCAAACGCTCTGACAATCCAAAAGCTGAAATACCATAAACAATCCCAAAGTTAACCATCTTCGCTTTTCGTCTTAAATCTTTGGTTACTTCATCAATACTTACATCAAAAACTCGTGCTGCTGTTGCTGTATGAATGTCCAGACCATTATTAAAAGCATCCAACAAATGTTGATCCTGACATAATGAAGCAAATATTCTCAATTCAATCTGTGAATAATCTGCTGCCAACAAAGTATGTTCCTTGTCTTTAGGGACAAAGGCTTTTCTGATTTCTTTCCCTTTATCTGTCCTGATAGGAATATTCTGTAAGTTAGGATTTGTTGAAGACAAACGTCCTGTAGCTGCTACAGCCTGATTATAGTTTGTATGTATTCTTCCATCAAAGTTGCTGACAAGATTAGGAAGAGCATCTACATATGTATTCTTTAACTTGGTAAGGCTTCTATATTCAAGAATATCATTAATTATAGGGTGCTTGCTTGAAAGTTTTGTAAGAACATCTTCACTGGTAGAGTACTGCCCACTTTTAGTTTTCTTTGCCTTTTCAGTGATCTTCATCTTATCAAACAAAATTTCACCAAGTTGCTTAGGAGATGCTATATTGAATTTCTGATCTGCATGTTCATATATCTTATCTTCGATTAATTGTATTTGTCCATCAAGATCTTTAGATATCTCTTTTAGTGCACCAATATCTATTCTAACCCCGGTATTTTCCATAGAAGCAAGAACAGGGATTAAAGGCATCTCTACTTTATCAAATATTTCTTTAAGCTCATTCTCTTTCAGCTTTTCATCAAAGATCTTTTTCAGTTGGAAAGTAATATCAGCATCTTCAGCAGCATAATCCTTCAGCTTATCCATATCCACCATCTCGATAGATATCTGCTTTCTACCTTTTCCTACAATATCTTCATATGAGATAGTTTTGTATTCCAGATAGAACTCAGCAAGAGTATCCATGTTGTGTCTCATATCTGGTTGTAAAAGATAGTGAGCTAGCATAGTATCAAATACAGGACCTTCAATTTCTATTCCATATTTCAATAATATGGATAAATCATATTTGAGATTATGAGCTATCTTTTCAATGTTCTTGCTAAGAAATAAGTCTTTGAACAATAACAAAAAGTCTTTTATATCCTTTTCTTCTTTAGGAGCAGGTAGATAATAAGCCTCATGTTCTTTATAAGAAAAAGATATTCCCACTAATCTTGCTTCCAATGGGTCAAGGCTGGTAGTTTCTGTATCAAAACAAAAGCTTTCCTGTTTATTAAGTTCCTGTATAAGATCCAGAACTTTTTCTTTTGAATCAACAAGTTCATAGAAGTGTTTTACTGTATCAATACTCTTTAGTCCGTCTTCCTCTTCCTTTATAGTTGTTTCAGCAGTTCCAACAGAACTAAACAGATCTAATACTTCCTCTTTTGGTTGTGTAGATAGCTCTGTAAATATTCTCTTTCCTAAAGTTCTAAACTCAAGTTCATCGAATATCTCCTTCAGTTTTTTCTTACTTGGGACTGTATATTCAAGTTGATTTTCTTCAAAAGCAACCGGAACATCAAGAATAATTGTAGCCAATTGTTTTGACAACAATGCTTGTTCCTTATTATCCTCAACCTTTTCTTTTAACTTCCCCTTAAGTTGATCTACATTGTCCAGAAGATTTTCTACAGAATTAAACTCCTTTATCAGTTTTATGGCTGTCTTCTCTCCTACACCGGGAACGCCAGGGATATTATCCGCCGCATCTCCCATAAGGCCTAATATGTCTATCAATTGTATTGGCTCTGATAGTCCATACTTTTCACAAATCTCTTTAATACCTACAACCTCTGCATCATTACCAAATCTGGCAGGTTTATACATCTTCACTTTATCAGTAATCAGCTGTCCATAATCCTTATCAGGAGTCATCATATAAACATCAAAACCTTGTTCTTCAGCTTTCTTTGAAAGTGTTCCTATGATATCATCTGCCTCATAGCCTTCAGAAATAATAATGGGGATATTAAAAGCTTCAATAATAGATTTAATATAAGGAATAGCAGTTGCTATATCTTCCGGCATCTTCTCTCTGTTTGCCTTATATTCTGTAAAATCTTCATGCCTTTTTGTTGGAGCCATAGTATCAAAGGCCACACCTATATGACTAGGTTTTTCTTTCCTCAATATCTCCCATAAGGTATTTGTAAATCCTAAAATTGCAGATGTATTTAAACCTTTGGAATTGATCCTTGGGTTTTTATTCATAGCAAAATAAGCTCTGTAGATCAGAGCCATTGCATCAAGTAGAAACAACTTTTTTTCATTCATAATTTGAATATTAAAATGATGGAGGTTTATAAGAACAAAGTATAATATTATAGCAAAATTGAGAAAAATAATTCATAAATTTATGTATAGCATTTATGTGATATTAGAAACAAAAAATACTAAAACTAAAACTCTTTATTAACAAGAACATTAAGCAATTTACTATGTTTAAACTTAATTATTTTTATCTCTAATATCACTAAATCTTTTCGCTTTGGTATATAATTGTATACCCCATACTATGAAAACCTATTAACTTACAAAACTCCTCTTATATGAGTCCACGCAAAAAGAAAGTTAAAAAGATTTTTGTACTGGATACCTCCGTTATTTTGTATAACCACCAAGCCATAAACTCATTTGAAGATAACGACGTAGCTATCCCTATTACAGTCCTCGAAGAACTTGACCAATTTAAAAAAGGTAACGAAACTAAGAATTATGAAGCAAGAGAATTTATCCGAATCCTTGACCATATGAGTAATTCCTCCACTCTCAGAGAATGGAGAAAGCTTGAAGGTAAAAAGAAGGGTAAATTTAAAGTTATAATGAATAATAATGGCTCTGTTGATGCCACCAAGATATTTGATAGTAATAAAGCTGATCACCGCATATTAAATGCAGCCCTCCTTATGGCCGACGAAAACCCAGAAGACAAGATCATTCTGGTAAGTAAGGATATCAACTTAAGGCTTAAGGCTAAATCTCTGGGTATTCAAGCTGAAGACTATTCTACAGGAAAGATAAAGAATGTTGAAAACTTATATTCTGGAAAAACAACTATAGAAGTCGAACCCAAACTTATTGATAAGATATACCATGATGGTGAAATCTCTCCTGAAGATCTGTTTTTAGAAAGCCCAACTCCAAACCACTATTTTATTGTAAAATATCAGAAGACTTCAGTCTTGTGTTATTATAACCCACTATCAAAAAAAATAGAACACCTTCAAAAGAAGACTATACAAAGAATTACACCAAGAAATGCAGAACAAGTCTTTGCCATGCATTCTGTACTTAATCCTGATGTAAAATTAGTAACTCTACAGGGTGTCGCTGGTACAGGAAAGACTTTACTTGCCTTAGCTGGTGCGCTTCATCAAAGAAGACAATATAAACAAATACTTATCGCCCGTCCAATAGTTCCATTGAGTAACAAGGATATAGGCTTCCTTCCCGGCGATATTAAAGATAAGGTTGGCCCTTATATGGAACCGCTGTGGGATAACTTTAAGTTCATCAAGAACCAATACAATGATTCTGATCCTGAACATGGAAAACTTCAGGAAACCATCCAAACTGAGAAGCTTGTTATCTCTCCTCTTGCTTATATCAGAGGTAGAAGTCTATCTAACTTCTTCTTTATAGTTGACGAGGCTCAGAACCTTACTCCTCATGAAGTGAAAACAATTATCACCCGTGCAGGTGAAGGAACAAAGATTGTTTTTACTGGTGACATCTATCAGATTGATACTCCTTACCTTGATAGTCAGAGTAATGGTCTTTCATACTTGATAGATCGCATTAAACATCATCCTATCTACTCCCATATAAGACTTGAAAAAGGTGAGCGATCCGAACTCGCAAACCTCGCAAACGAACTTCTTTAACCTAACTTATCTAACTAACTCTAATGGTTGTCTGATCACTCAGGCAGCCATTTCTTGTTTTATAAAAACTGATATTTCAAGAAACTTGGATGGATTGATAAGAATTTGTCATTCTTGTTCCTTCATCCTTATAACTTACTTTTAGAGTTAACTCATTCTTTAAATCTAATTATTATTGAAGATCTAGACTAGGAGTGAGTTTGCTATAGACCTCTATATTTCCTTCTTTATAAGCTTTATCGCTTATTTTTAATTGCTGTATAGTGCGATAATTCGGCTTTCAATTTTAAAATTGTAGATTATCGCACATATAAGCCCAATGTTATGTTAA
>JBGRPZ010000080.1:0-19827 GCA_041725915.1 Hyphomicrobiales bacterium
TTAACATAACATTGGGCTTATATGTGCGATAATCTACAATTTTAAAATTGAAAGCCGAATTATCGCACTATACAGCAATTAAAAATAAGCGATAAAGCTTATAAATAGGTAAATATAGAGATCTGAAACAAAAGCATTCCTAGCCTAAATCTTCAATAATAACTAGATTATTAAGATGAATTAATTGTAAAAGTATATTATACCTGAATGAATTGATTTAAAGAATTTGTTGCTTTCTGTCAAAATCTATTTGTTACTTATTTGCCTTATTGATATTTCGTAGTGAATGAAGTGTAGTATACGAGAAAAAAAGGAATCCAATTTTATCTTTTTTTACCCATATCATAGAATTAAATATCAGGTATTTATGTCAGGATAAGTGAAGTAATTTTTAAATCACTTCAATGATAAAATGCAAGACATTAGATATAAATTGAAGAATGATTCGTTAATTTGTCAATCAATAAATCATAGAATACTAATAATGTGTTGCACATTACTTTTGGCTTAAATTATGACTCTTGAGAAGAAAAAACGCAGACAAAAGCCAGATTGGCTTAAGATAAAAGTTCCAAAAGGAAAAGAATATCTAAAAGTAAAAGAGATTGTAAAGAACCATCAACTACATACTATTTGTGGAAGTGGTCTATGCCCAAACATGTGTGATTGTTGGGGAAGAGGAACCGCCACTCTTATGATATTAGGGGATATTTGTACAAGGTCATGTAAATTTTGTGCAACAAAGTCCGGGAAGCCTCTACCTGTAGATTGGGAAGAGCCTAAGCGCGTTGCCAAATCTGTTGAACTAATGAAGCTGAAGCATATTGTTCTTACTTCTGTCGACAGAGACGACCTTGATGATGGAGGTGCACAACTATGGGCAGAAGTAATCAAGGAGATAAAAAGAACAAACCCTAATACAACTATTGAAGGTCTTATTCCTGATTTTGATGGTCGTGAAGACTTAATAAAAATAGTTGCTGATGCATGCCCGGAAGTAATCTCTCATAACCTTGAAACAGTAGAAAGACTTACACCTCAAATCAGAAGTAGAGCAAAATATGATGTAAGCCTTAAAGTGATAAAGGTACTTTCTGAATCTGGTGTTACTCCAAAATCTGGTATTATGTTAGGATTAGGAGAAACAGAGGAAGAAATCTATAAGGTTATGGATGACTTGCTAGCTGTAGGATGTAAAGTGTTTACCATCGGTCAGTATCTACAACCTACAAAAGATCATCTAGAAGTAGTGAACTATGTGACACCAGAAACGTTTGAGAAATACCGTCAAGTTGGACTGGAGAAAGGATTTGCTCATGTAGAAAGTGCTCCTTTAGTGAGATCTTCCTACAAAGCAGAGAAACATGTAATGTAAAAAGTTTTGGGGCATGATAAATAAGAAAATTGAGTTTAAAGATCTTGGGCTTATAGATTATAAAGAAGCATGGGACCATCAAGAAGATCTTTTCAAATCATCACAAGATATAAAGACTGCAAACTTCTCAAAAGAAGAAAGCCAGCAAGAATTAGTTCCTAATCACCTATTGTTTTGTATACATCCTCATGTATATACTTTGGGTAAAAGTGGAGATCAACAGAACTTACTTGTTGCTGAACACTTCCTGAAAACAAAAGGTGTTGACTACTATCATATCAACAGAGGGGGTGATATTACTTATCATGGCCCCGGACAATTGGTTGCTTATCCAATTATAGATCTGAAGAACTTTGATTTGTCGATTAAGGAATACATATGGAGTCTTGAAGAGGTTATTATAAAAGTCCTTAAAGATTACAATATCGAAGCCTCAAGGATAGATGAAGCAACAGGTGTTTGGCTTGATACAGATAAACCAACAGCAAGAAAGATTTGTGCTATTGGAGTCAAAGCCAGCCGATATGTTACCATGCATGGCTTAGCATTTAATGTGAATACTGACTTAAACTACTATAGTTATATCAATCCATGTGGTTTTACAGATAAGGGAGTAACTTCTCTTCAAAAAGAACTTGGTCATGAAGTAGCTATGGAGGAGATATACGAAAAGACATTGAAGTATTTTAAAGAGGTTTTCTCTTTTGAATAAGATATAACTTCTTTTATCAAAAAAGATATTGCCTGTATGTTAAGCAAATATAGCTTGAAGTACAGGCAATGTTTTTATATCGCCAAATGATATAAAGTGAGTATTATAATAGCTTAGTATAGCTTCTAGCAACTGATGCTTCTGTATCTTTTTTATACTTATACCATGGTCTTTTTCCAATAGCTTTGAAAGAAGGAGTGATAGTTCCCTATTCAAAATATATTCACTCCTATAATACTGAGATTGAAACTTTCCTTCCCTGATATTAAAATAAAGATTGCTGTCACTTCTATTGTTATTTATCCCGAAGCCAGAAATAGAAAGCAATTGTAAAGCAAATATTAAGTGAGAGTTAGAATAATGATCTTCCTCTTCCTCAAGAAAACATACAAATTCACTGATAAGGTCATATAAAGGTTTATTAGCTTCATGTTGTGGGGTAATTCTCTGTATAAGCTCAGCAAGAAACATACATATAGTAGACTTTGTTATTTCCCCTTGAATATTCTGTACATAATATTCAGACTTTAAGGATTTTGTTTGCTGAAGATCCTTTTTTCTATCAATCTTAAATTCTATCTCTACAGGAGAAAAAGAAAACAACAATGCAGGGGAAGTACTAGCACGTCTTTTTCTCACTCCTTTTATGATAAAGCTTATAAGCCCAAAGTCTTTGGTGAATATTTTGCATATTACGCTTGTTTCTCCATAGTTAAATTTAGAGATGATAAAACCATTTGTTGTAACCATATTTTTATGTATGCCTCCCAAATAATATATTTATAAACCAACAGTGTCAAGCTAAGTCGGTAATTACTTTGCTTGGTTTTTTCTCTGGTTTCTTTATAGTTTGCCTAAATATAAGTGATATATCTTTATCACTCTTAAACTCCTCAAGTATTCGTTGGCGTATCTCATGCTGCAATTTTCTCATTTCTCTTGGAGCACACACATACCTAAGGCCTAATTCAATTTGATTATTGATTCCTTTGATATATACTTCAGGATAAGTATCTGTCTTAGGCAATGCTAATAAACCACTCAGGTAATTGATATTCTTTTGAGCTATTACAGGCCTGTCTTTAGATAAATCATTAGCAACATCATACATTATTTGCATAGCATGTTCCCAATCACTATCAGTAGTAATAGAAACATTAATCTCATCCCAGATAAAGGTAAGCTTTCGAGTATAGTTGGCCAGTGTCTTTGTGAAAATATAAGAGTTCGGGAATGATACCAATCTACCTGAATAGTCTTGATTGTGTGACCAATTACCACACTCAAGTATTGTTATCTGGAAAAGATTGATATCAATAATATCACCAACAGATCTATCTAGCTCAATTCTATCTCCTACTACTACCGGATTCTTAGATATGATAAATAACCAACCCATTATATCCAATAAGATTCCCCTGAAAGTAAAAGCAATACCCGCAGATATAACACCAAGCGCAGCAAAAAAAGTAGTGCGATATTCAGATACAAAGTCATAAACAATAACAACAAGAATAACTGTGAAGAATATAATACTTATCATCTTCCTGACTCTATATTTCCTTAAAGGATCAGAAATATATCTGTTTAATATCTTGAATAAAACCCATCTGAATATAACAACTATACCTATAAGAAGAATTACTTTCAGAAGCCCTTCCAGAAATTGAGGAGTAAACAAATTGTTTAAGCTATCAAACAGGTTTGTTATTGCTAGTAGATTCATATGTTAGTAGTAGAAAGTTGATGAGATAGTAGAATAGTAGAAGCTATATACAAATATAACTATAATAATGAAATCTAAGCGATTAAGTCATTAATACTCTATCTTATTTCTACAAAAACAATCATCCACTTATTCAAAGAATCTCATACGAGGTAAGCTATAAGACTTCAAATATGAAATAAATCTAATAAAGAAGACGATCAATATAACTATCACCTGATTCCATTCATCATCAAGGCCAAAACTATCAAACAATGTGTATAAAATACCTCCTATTAAACTAGCAACAGCATATATCTCCCTTCTCAACAACAAAGGGGTATTACCAACAAATGCATCACGAAGAATTCCTCCCATTACTCCTGTAACTACTCCCATCAATATGCCAACAACAGGATGAAAACCAAGACTTATTGTCTTTGTAAGACCAATAACAGTAAAAGTCCCAAGACCAATCGCATCAAAAAAAGTCACAGTCCCTTTCCACTTAAAGAAGAACTTAGGTAGTAAGAAAGTGGCAATAGCACCAATAAGACCAACATAAATGTAAGTAAGGTTTTGTATCCACATGACAGGAAAGTAGCCTATTAGAATATCCCGGATTGTTCCTCCACCAACAGCAGTAATTAAGCCTGCGAAAATTGCCCCAAATAAGTCTACTCTTTTCTTTGATGCTGCCATTGCTCCTGAAATAGCAAATGCAATCGTTCCCATCAGATCCAGAATATAGATCAGTTTAAAGTCAATAAATAAATGATGTAACATTTTAGTTTTAGTATTAGGTTCATTATAAAAAGCCCTAATACTTAATTTTATTATTCCTTAAAGTCAAACTGTTTCAGTTTAACATTGTTTTTTATATAGGATTTAATTAATTAAACAACTATTTTGTGGTGATTCTTTTTGACTAAGAACTTATCAATATGAAAGAAATATTAAACTTTTTATCAGACTTAAGAGATAATAACAACAAAGAGTGGTTTGATTTAAACAGAGATAGATATCAACAAACAAAAGAGTTATTTCTTGAATTAACGGAGCAGTTCAATTCTGCCATAAGTCTAATTGACAAAGACATTCCTATTGTAAACCCTAAAGACTGTATGTTTAGAATCTTTAGAGATGTTCGATTCTCTAAAGATAAAACACCCTATAAGATCAACTATGGAAGTTATATTTCTATTGGAGGAAGGAAGAGTAATTTCCCCGGATACTATATACATATAGAGCCTAATAACTCTTTCTTTGGTGGTGGTTATTATTATCCTTCACCTGAACACCTTAAGCTGATAAGAGATGAAATATATAACAATGCATCAGAACTAAATGAAATCATCAATAATAAAGCCTTTAAGAGCATTTATGGGCAAATTGATGATTATGCAATGCTGAAGACCAGACCTAAAGGTTTTCCAAAAGATTTTAAAGATATGGAGCTATTGAAGCATAAATCATTCACAACTACAATGCATGTTTCAGATGATAATATCCTCAGTGGTCAGTTGGTAGAAAATCTCATTCCTGCTATAAAAGCCATCCTTCCATTTAATCAATATCTGAGAAAAGCTTTGTCATAAAAAATAAAAGAGGTGTCTAAAAAGAACAATGTTTCTTATACATTTAGACAACCTCTAATAACAACTGATAATTGGGTCAAAGCTTAATCTTATATATCCATAACTTCAATATGATCAGATATAATTAAAGGAGGTTCTGTTTTTGCTATAATTTCTTCTACAGAAACATTAGGTGCTATCTCTCTTAATATTAAGCCTTCATCTGTTATATCAATAACGGCCAAATCAGACACTATTCTATTCACACATCTGACCCCTGTAAGTGGAAGATCACATTCATACTTTATCTTTGGCATACCGTTATGATCTGTATGTCTCATGGCTACAATAATATTCTGAGCAGAAGCAACAAGATCCATTGCCCCTCCCATACCTTTTATTACCTTATTAGGGATCTTCCAACTTGCTATATCTCCTCTTTCTGATACTTCAAAAGCTCCAAGAACAGTAAGATCAATATGCCCACCTCGTATCATTGCAAAGCTCATTGATGAGTCAAAGAAAGCAGCTCCTGCAATGGTAGATATTGTCTGTTTACCAGCGTTAATAAGATCAGCACTTACCTTTTCTTCAGTAGGAAAGGAGCCTATGCCAAGAAGACCATTTTCAGATTGTAAGATAACATTGACATCATCAGGTATATAGTTAGCCACCAAGGTAGGGATACCAATACCAAGATTGACATAATAACCATCCTGAAGTTCTGTTGCTATACGTTTTGCTATTCCATTCTTATCCAAAGCCATAGGAAATAAGTTTTCAGGTGATTAACTTGAAGTGGTTCTGAATTCTATTCTTTTCTCATAATTAGAACCTTGATAGATCCTTTGTACAAAAACACCGGGAATATGTATAAAGTTGGGATCAAGTTCGCCAGGTTCTACAAGCTCTTCAACCTCTACAATCGTAACTTTACCAGCCATTGCCATTGGAGCATTAAAGTTGTTGGCTGTTTCATGAAAGATAAGATTACCATACTTATCCCCTTTCCATGCTTTCACAATAGCAAAATCAGCCTTAAAAGCATGTTCAAGCAGAAACAACTTACCATCAAACTCGCGCACTTCTTTTCCCTCTTCAACCTCAGTTCCATAACCGGCAGGAGTATAAAAAGCAGGAATACCTGCTCCTGCAGCTCTGCATCGTTCTGCCAAAGTTCCTTGAGGAACAAGTTCTACTTCCAATAGCCCTTCAAGTACTTGGCGTTCAAACTCAGCATTCTCACCAACATAACTTGATATCATCTTCTTTACTTGACGAGATTGTAATAACTTACCAAGGCCAAAATCCTCTACACCTGCATTATTTGATATACATGTTAGATTCTTTACCCCAGAGTTAACGAGAGCATCAATTGAATTTTCTGGAACACCACAACATCCAAATCCACCAAACATGAGGCACATACCATCCTTTATACCTTCAATGGCTTCTTGTGCATTAGCAACAACTTTTTTCATATTATAAAGGAATTTGTATATAGAAAGGAGGCATTTAGGAGGGAGTAACCTCCTTTCATTTTATATAACGAATATTAACAGCCAATTGATCTAGCAATGACTAATCTTTGTATCTCAGAAGTACCTTCACCGATCTGAAGAATCCTCTGATCTCTATAGAATCTTTCGACATCATAATCCTTCATCAAGCCGTATCCACCATGTATTTGCACAGCTTCATCAGCAATCTCTTTTGCAATTTCAGAGCAATATAATTTTGACATCGCACTAAGTTGAGCAAAAGGCTTATTTTCATCTTTTAACCAGCAAGCTTTGTATAAAGTATTTCTTGCTAATTCCAATTTCATGGCCATATCTGCAAGTTTAAAAGAGATCGCTTGAAACTTAGATATAGGTCGACCAAATTGTTCTCTTTCCTTTGCATATTTCAATGCTTTCTCATAAGCTCCTTGAGCTAATCCCAATCCCATAGCAGCAATAGACAAACGACCATTATCAAGAGTTGATAACATTATCTTTGATCCTTGTCCAATTTCTCCAAGAACATTTTCTTTTGGAATTCTACAGTCATCAAAAAACACCTCAGCAGTATTAGAAGCTCTCCACATCATCTTATTATGCATAGGAGCAGCCTTCATACCTGGAGTGCCAGCCTCAACAATAAGTGTAGTAAATTGTTTTTTACCTTTTGCATCTTCACCAGTAACAACCTGAACTAACATACCAGCAGTAATATCTGTAGCCGCGTTGGTAATAAAAGTTTTACTTCCATTAATGACCCATTCATCACCATCAAGATAAGCAATCGTTTTGCTACCCCTTGAATCTGAACCTGCTTCAGCTTCTGTCAAACCGAAAGCCCATAAAGCATTACCAGTACAAAGTTGTGGGATATACTTCAGCCTTTGTTCTTCATTTCCAAAGTAAAATAATGGTGCAACGCCCAAAGAGTTATGAGCAGCAAGAGTAACAGCTTGTGAGCTATCTACTCTGGCCAGTTCTTCAACAGCAAGTATATAAGATAGAGTATCAAAGTCATATCCACCATATTCCGAAGGGATATTCATACCCAATAGGCCAAGTTCACCCATTTTTCTTACAAGATCATAAGAAAACTGTTCTTCTTCATCAAGTTGCCCTGCTATAGGTTGAATTTCCCTTTCAGCAAATTCACGGACAGTATTGCGGATCATATCCTGTTCTTGAGACAAGTCAAAATTCATAAGCTTTATTTTTCAGTAATTGAAAGCAAAGGAGTATTAGCATCAACGAGGGTAGTTTCTTTCACATTAAGATCAGAAATAACACCATCACAATGAGCATAAACATTATTCTCCATCTTCATGGCTTCGACAATCAAGATAAGATCTCCTTTTTTCACCTTATCTCCTTCACTTACATTCAGCTTTATTACTTTCCCTGGCATAGGAGATAAAACAATATTGCTATCTTGATTAGACAAGTCATCTGATAAGTACTCTAACTCATCATGAAGAACATCACAACGCTCAACGGGTATAAAAAGCCCCTCTAAACTCAAACATCCTTTTCCTTCATATTGTTCGGCAACCACCACTTTAAAGGAATGGTCATTTATAACAACTTCTATATAATTATCCCTTATGGTATTAATTTTTGCTTTTACATCCAGACCATGAGTATTCAGGTAATAGAAGTCATTTTGATATGTAAAGAAAGTAAGAAACAATTCTTCATCCCATACTCTCCCCTTTAGCTGGCTATTATCTTTGAATCCTTTTAATGAATGCCATACATTATTATATTGAGCAGTTGATACAGGCTTATTCAGAGAGTACAATGAGAAAATAAGAAAGGGAATACAAGTAGGAAGAGATTTTCTTTCATTATTATAAGAAGCAATCAGACTATTATGTCCTTCATTACAATAATTAGTTGAAATCCTATTATCTATAAAGTCCCTATCTTTCAATATGGTCTTTAGATAATACAGATTAGTTTCAATACCATAGATATGATAGTCATTAATCACTCTTTTCATCTTCTCAATAGCAGTCACTCTATCTTCTGCATATGCTATAACTTTAGATATCATAGGATCAAAGTCTCCAGAAACAAAAGAAGGAGAACTTATACTACTATCTATTCTAACATCTGTACTGGTTTGAGGAGCTTTATAAAAGTATATATCTCCCGGAGAAGGAACAAAGTTATTTAACGGGTCTTCTGCATACACTCTACATTCAATGGCATGTCCTCGCTGTAAAATCTCATCTTGTTTTATGTTTAATCGCTTCCCTGAAGCTACCATCAATTGCAAATCTATCAGATCAAAGCCTGTCACCATTTCTGTAACAGGATGTTCCACCTGAACACGAGTATTCATTTCCATAAAGTAGAATTTCTCATTCTCATCCATAAGGAATTCAACTGTCCCCAGACTATAATATCTTATAGACTTACAGATAGCTATAGCAGCATCACAAATCTCTTTTCTTGTATCTTCAGATATAGAAATAGAAGGAGACTCTTCAATTATCTTCTGGTATCTTCTTTGAATACTACATTCTCTCTCATAGAAATGAACATAATTATCATGATGATCTCCTAAGACCTGTACTTCTATATGCCTTGCTTTATTGAAATACTTCTCTACATATACCTCACCATTTCCAAAGTATGATAAGGCTTCTCTTGAAGCTATAGGTAATGATTTCAGAAGTTCATCTTTAGAATTTGCAATTCTCATTCCTTTCCCTCCACCACCTGCAGCAGCTTTTATAAGAACAGGATAATCCAAAGAATCAGCTTTACTTATAATTTCTTCTATAGACCCTTTTACACCAGAAGGAAGTTGCAAGCCTGATTTAAGGGCATAATCTCTGGCCATGTTCTTATTTCCCATGATTCTTATGGCTAAAGATGAAGGACCTATAAATACAACGCCCTCCAACTCGCATGCTTTAGCAAAGTCAGCACTCTCGGAAAGAAAACCATACCCAGGATGAATCCCATCACAATTCAGTTCTTTTGCAATGTCAACAATCTTGTGGAAATCAAGATAAGCATCAAGACTATTATTACTATCCATCTTGAAACTTATATCTGCTTCCTTTACAAAGTCTGCATCATTATCAATATTTGAATAAAGGACAACAGATTCTATTTCCAACTTTCTTAATGTCTTTATAATCCTAACTGCTATCTCCCCTCTATTGGCGATCAGCACTCTTTTGAAATAAGCCATAATTATCCGTTTTTACTCTTTATCCATGAAGGAAGTCTCTTTTCAAGAAAAGCAGACATCCCTTCTTGCCCTTCTTCTGATAACCTTATTTCCGCAATCATCTTAATAGCATAATCCATAGCCTCTTCATGAGACAAAACATTACATACTTTATTTATAAGAGCCTTACAATGTTTTACTGCATTAGAACCATTAAGTAGTAAATGTTGAATTATTTCATTGACTTTAGCATCTATAGATGAACTATCATACACATCATTAATCAAGTGATAGGTTATAGCATCCTGAGCATTAAATGTTTTACCTGTATACATCAGAAACTTAGAGTTGTACTCTCCTATTCGCTTTATTATATATGGAGAGATACAAGCCGGGATAAGACCTAACCTCAACTCAGGAAGAGCAAAAACACAATCATCAGTAGCAAATGCCATATCACTAGCTGCCAATAATCCAACAGCACCTCCTATAGCAGCCTTATGCACAATGGCTATTGTAGGTATAGGACAATCATAAAGTGATTGGAAGCATAAACTTAGATTTCTACTTTCCTGATAATTCTGTTGATAATTATAATTTGCAGCTTCTTTCATCCAGTTAAGATCAGCACCAGCACAAAACACAGAGCCTTTGCCCCGTAATAATAATACCTTTAGACCATCTAAATACTCTTTATGGGTAAGCACTTCTATTATTTCTGAGATCATTTGCTCATTAAGGGCATTCCGCTTATCAGGTCTGTTCAACCATATGATACCAATATCATCATTAGATTCAAAGATTATATTTTCAAAGTTCTTCATAGCAAGTACAATTACATACGATATATACCATAATTCATATCTTCGAATGGTCTGTTTAGACTCATCGCTAAACCCATTGCCAATATCTTTCTTGTATCTGTAGGATCAATAATTCCATCATCCCAAATTCGGGAAGTACTGTAGTATGCTGAGCTTTCAGCATCGTATTTTGATAAGATAGTTTCTTTTAATTGTGACAACTCATCGTCTGACATTTTCTTACCCAAAGCTTTATATTGATCTTTTTTCACTGTAGAAAGAACATTTGCAGCTTGTTCTCCTCCCATTACAGATATTCGTGCCATAGGCCACATAAAAAGAAGGTTAGGATTGTAAGCTCTTCCTGCCATACCATAATTACCAGCTCCAAATGATCCACCTATTATTATGGTGAATTTTGGAACATTAACATTAGAGACAGCATGAACAAGTTTAGCTCCATCTTTGGCGATTCCTTTGTGTTCATATTCCTTTCCTACTATAAAGCCTGTAATATTCTGAAGGAAGACAATAGGTATATTTCTTGAATCACATAGCTCAATAAAGTGAGTTGCCTTTAATGCAGATTCAGAAAACAATACTCCATAATTACCAATTATGCCAACAGGCATACCCATAATATGGGCAAAACCAGTCACTACAGTTCTTGCATAATTCTCTTTAAACTCATGAAACTTACTGCTATCAACAATACGGGCAATGACTTCTCTGGGGTCGACTAGTTTCTTATGGTCTACAGGAGCTATCCCATATAATTCATTGATATCATATAAAGGTGATTCAATGTTCTTAGTCTTTAATGGCTGCTTTTGAGAAGGTTTTAAGCTGATAAATATATCTCTACATATTTGCAATGCATGTCTATCATTCTCTGCCAGATGATCTGCTACTCCAGATATAGATGTATGCACATATCCACCTCCAAGCTCTTCAGAAGTTACAACTTCTCCCGTTGCTGCCTTTACCAATGGAGGGCCACCAAGAAAGATTGTTCCTTGATTCTTTACAATTATTGTTTCATCACTCATTGCAGGCACATAAGCACCTCCAGCAGTACAACTACCCATAACAATAGCTATCTGAGGTATCCCTTTCGCTGACATTCTTGCCTGATTGTAAAACAATCTTCCAAAGTGATCCCGGTCAGGAAATACTTGAGCTTGTTCAGGTAAATATGCTCCTCCTGAATCTACCATATACACACAAGGAAGATGATTCTGCTCAGCAATCTCCTGTGCTCTAAGATGTTTCTTAAGTGTATATTGCATATATGTACCACCTTTGACAGTAGCATCATTTGCAATGATCACAGCTTCTTGTCCATGAACCACTCCTATACCTGTCACTATTCCGGCAGACGGAAATTGATTATCATACTGATCTATGGCTGCCAATGGAGAAAGTTCAAGAAATGGAGTATTAGGATCTATAAGAAGTTGTATTCTTTCCCGAGCTAATAGCTTTCCTCTTTTCTGATGTTTTATTACTGAATCTTTAGAACCTCCGTTTGTAAACTCATTCAACTTGTTCCTCAGTTCTTCAGAAGCTTTTATATAGGTCTTATAATTTTCAAGAAATTCAGGAGATTTTACATTAGCTTTTGATATGATTTTTTTCAAGGCTATATGGGTTGTATATTTAAATGATCATTATTACAGATAACAGCCATAAAAACAAATATGTTTATCTGACAATCCAGTTTCCTTTAGTAGAATTCAAATATAAAAATACTCATTTCATTAAAGTCACTATAGTCAGAATTGGAAAATGACTATAGTCAGATCGTGAAAATGACAGTAGTGAGTTGGGCAAAACCACTATAGTCAGTTTTTAAACTCACCCTAGTGAGTTAGATAAAGTCACTATAGTCAAATCGTGAAAATGACTATAGCCAGATCGTGAAAATGACTATAGTGAGTTTTAAAATTAATAGAAAGGAAGATTTTATTAACTGCATAGACTTTTGTGACACAAAAGAAGAAAGCTCTATAGTGTGATACTATAGAGCTTTCTTTTATAGAGCTTAAAATGCTCTATTGACCATTGTTTTTTTTCTGCCTATAGGCTTCAATTTCTTTAGAGAAGTCAGAAGAATATTTTCTCATAAACTCTTCTGCTTTAAGTACAAGGTTTTTACTTCCAACAAAGAAAGGCGTTCGTTGATGAATATGATCAGGCTTGATTTCAAGAATACGCTTGAACCCATCAGAGCCAAGGCCACCAGCTTGTTCAGCAAGAAAGGCCACAGGAATACATTCATACATTAACCTCAGCTTTCCCAAAGGAGTTTTATAGTTGCCCGGATACATAAATATACCACCATAAATCATGTTTCTATGGAAATCAGAAACCAAGGAGCCTATATACCTTGTCTTATAAGGTCGGCTAGTGGATTCATCATCTTCCTGAAAATATTTTATCAATCTCTTGACTCCATCAGGGAAATGGATATATCCAGCTTCATTAATGGAATACATAGTTCCGTCCTCAGGCATTTTAACATTAGGGTTAGAAAGGAAAAACAGACCTACTGTAGGATCAAGAGTAAAGCCATGAACTCCATGACCTGTAGAATACACCAACATCGTAGAACTTCCATAAACAACATATCCAGCAGCGATAAGCTCAGTTCCTGCTTGCAATATATCTTCATCATGAAGAACCGGACCTGATGTTTTTCTTCTATATATAGCGAAAATAGTACCTATAGGAACATTAACTTCAATATTTGAACTTCCATCCAAAGGGTCAATAGCAACTATATACCTTGAGTTTCTGTTCATATTCTCTTTCAACACAACTACTTCATCATCCTCTTCTGAGATAACAGCAGCACATTGATGCCCATTTTTCAGAGCTCTTATAAATTGCTCGTTAGCATAAACATCAAGTTTCTTCTGATCTTCACCCTGAACATTCGTATGCCCCTCATAGCCTAGTATATTAGCCAATCCGGCTCTGTTGACTTCCCTATTCACAATCTTGGCAGCAATACTAATATCATGAAGTAAGCGGCTGAATTCACCAGTTGCAAAAGGGAATTCATTTTGCTTTTCATTAATAAACTCAATTAATGTTTTCATAAATTTTTAATTTTAATGTTCACTATTAGGCCAAGACAAAAGAAACATAATTTGATTAAGAGCAATAATGTCTAATAGTAACAAGTAAAAAGACTATTAATTTCTTCCAACAAACTAACCTTAATCTTATATAATGAAATGGTTTTTAAAATTCTATTGTTCAAAGATCATTTCGCTAATTTATGAAACAAATGTATTACTTTTGTCCAATAAGATAAAGCAACATACAAAGTCTAGCTTAGAAATAAATACGAAGAGCAACATACATCTTCATCTTTCAATTAAATCTTTAGAAACTTTATGCTTTATGACTGCCAAAAATATTATAGTAAGGATAATTTATGTTAGTGGTTGATTTCGATAGTGTACATTATCTATTTCAAAAATTTATAAGGAATGAAAGTATTTAAATTTGGAGGAGCTTCAATAAAAGACACAAGTGCAATAAAAAACCTTGCTGATATTATTAATTATCATCGCAAAGATGAATTGTTTGTTATTGTTTCTGCAATGGGAAAGACTACAAACGCCTTTGAGGATCTTTTGAATGCATGGTATAATAGAAAAGAAAATGCTGTTGAATGTTTTGAAAAGATAATAAGCTACCATACAGAGATAATGAGAGATCTGTTTAGCGATCCTAAACATCCTGTATTTTCAGATGTCCGACAGTTGTTTGATCAGATTGCCTTTAGAATAAGTGGGAAACCTTCAGGATCATATGACTTTGAATATGATCAACTAGTCATCTATGGAGAGCTATTAGCAACAAAGATCATTAGTCACTACCTAAACTCCAATAAAATTGAAACACTATGGGTAGATATCAGAGACCTAATCTCTACATGTAATTTCTACAGGGAGGCTAAAGTAAACTGGGAAAAAAGTGAAGAACGATTACAAGGCTTCTACAAAGGACTTACACTAAATAAAACAAAACATCTTCCTGTAATATTAGGTCAGGGCTTTATTGCCAAAGGAGAAAACAGCTACTCTACAACATTAGGACGTGAAGGCAGTGACTTCTCTGGTGCTATCATCTCCTATCTTCTGGATGCAGAAAGCTATACTATCTGGAAAGACGTTCCCGGATTGCTAAATGCAGACCCAAAGAAAACAACTGATACTAAGAAATTAGATAATATATCTTATGGTGAGGCTATAGAACTTGCTTATTATGGGGCAACTATTATCCATCCAAAAACTGTAAAACCTCTCCAAAACAAGAAGATCCCTCTCTATGTGAAGTCATTCCTGAAACCAATGGAATCAGGAACTCTAATCAACAGTAATTTTGAGAAAGATAAAGATGTCCCTTCATATATCTATAAATACAATCAAGTATTAATATCCGTAAGTGCAAAAGATTTCTCTTTTATTGCTGAGAATTGCTTGTATTCAATATTCGGCATGATAAGTGACTTGCGTATTAAGATAAATATGATGCAAAACTCTGCCATCAGCTTTTCGATTGTAACTGATCAAAACACTACAAAAATCAAAACCCTTATCAGTGAACTGAAAAAGAACTTTAATGTCAATTACAATGAGAATTTAAAACTTGTAACAGTAAGACATTATACAAGTGAGATTATTGATGGCTTAGTTGGCAAAAACGAAGTGCTACTTGAACAGAAATCAAGAAGCACAATGCAGGTTGTTATTCAAGAGTAATAATTATCTATATATCATAAATAATAAAGGAGACTATACTACAAGAGTTAGTCTCCTTTATTGTTTTTTCAATTTCTTATCTGTAATTGTATTCCGATATTCAAACCAATGCTATCTAAGGCCTTTAACTTTCGGCTTACCTGCAACAAAGTCTTTCAGATAATAAGGTTCAAAATATGCAACATCTTCGAATTGCTCTTTAGCATATAATCTTTCTGCTATATCTACCATTGGAACAGCTGAAGGAAGACCTTTTTCCGTAAATATGGCATTGCTCTTTGACTCAAATACTTCTTTACATTTCTCAGCTCCATCACCAAAGAAAACCACCTTTTGCTTTTCCAATATATCTACAAAAGAATCTTCATCAATTATCTTAGCTTCTATGTTGCTTACCTGATTATTACCACTATCATACATAGCACAATATACTTCCATTCGTCTTGCATCAATCATAGGACAAAGAAGTGTATTTTCATCATACTCTGAAGCCATACTTTGAGCCATACTCTGAAGTGTACTTATAGCAATAACAGGCTTTTCAAGAGAATAAGCCAAACCTTTAACAGTAGACACTCCTATCCTCAATCCTGTATAAGAACCAGGGCCTTTGCTTACTGCAATAGCATCCAGATCCTGTACATTTATGCCAGCTTCATCTAAAACTTCCTGAATATAAAGAGTAATCATTTCTGAATGGGAGTTCTTTCTGGTATTTTCTCTCAAACTTACAACTTTGCCATCAACACCAATAGCAACAGAACATATCTGTGTTGCCGTTTCTATACATAAGATTTTTGCCATTATCTCTCTATTAGATGTTATCAATTTAATAACTCCTTAGAGGGGAAAAAATTACTAGTAGGGATTCTATGAAAGAAAAAAACTATGCAACAGTTAAATCATTTCTTATCAGAGAATAATTGCTCTCTTGGTACTAACTTCACCTTATCACCATCTTTCAAGGTCTTAGAAATAGCATTATATGGTCCAGTAATTACAATATCGTCCTTATTCAATCCCTCTGTAATCTCAATATACTTACTGTCTTGTATACCTGTTTTTACAGGGACTAAATGAGCAGTATTATCTTTAATAACAAACACATATTCCTTCACAACATTTTGACTTGCATTTTGACCTTCGCCTTTATCGTCTTGAGATCTATTTTGGGTAGTAACAGCCTGAATTGGGACAGTAAGTACATTCTGCTTGGATTCTGTTTGGATATCAACATTAGCAGACATACCAGGGCGGAAAGGAGAACCTCCTATTTCATCTTTAGGTTTAAGATCCTTATACGAGTCACGAAGCATAAAAACTTTCACTGCAAAGTTAGTTACCTGATCAATTGAGGAACTGGAAGAGCTTAAAGAGCTTGTTCCTGACGCCCCTTGACTCATACTTGACTCAGATGCAGTAGCTATTTCAGTTACAACACCTTTGAAGAATTTATTTGTATATGCATTTATGTCTATAATAGCAGTATCACTAAGTCCAACCCTCACTATATCATTTTCATTTACATCCACATGAATTTCCAAAGAATCAAGATTAGCAACACTCATCATAAATGTACCAGCAGAGAATTGAGAAGCACCAGTAACACGCTCTCCTTTTTGTACAGATAGTTGAGCTACAGTACCATTTGTAGGTGCATAAACGGATGTTCTTTGAAGGTTAGTCTTTGCCTCATCAAGCTTGGCCTTTGCATTCTTCACACTATATATAGAGGCTTTTAAAGCTTCGTTGGCTGCTTCTAATTTAGCTTTAGATATTTCGAAATTAGCTTTAGCAGAATCAAAATCAGAAGCACTAATGACTTTCTGCTTATAAAGTTTCACACTTCTATTAAAACTGACTTCATCATTTATAAACTGAGCTTTAGACTGTGCAACACCAGCCTTTGAATTTGCTTCATTGGCTATAGCTTGATTCAACATAGCTTCAGCACTCTTATAACTTGTTATATAAAGTTCTGGATCAATCTTTGCCAGCAAATCACCTTCTTTAACTTCATCACCTTCTTTAATATACAATTCTGTAATTTCTCCTCCAATCAATGGAGAAATGGTAACATTTACTTTTGGCTGTAAAGTTCCATTAGCGGAGACTATCTCTGTAAGGCTTCTATACATTGGGTTCTCTGAACTTACCCTTGTTTCTTTCTTAGACCCACTAGTTAATAGAACAATGATGATTATTATAATTATCAGGACAACTAGCGTTATGAGTAGTTTTTTCTTGCTCATGAGAAGGATGTGTTGAGTTAGATCAATAAAATAAGATAGTAGAAGTACGCCATAAAATTAGGAATAATAATTGTATTATCAGCTAATAATCAGTTTTTTATTGTAAAAAACAAAGCCTGCTATTAAAAAGTAAATCCTTTTAGAATAGCAGGCTTTAATAAGTAATCTATTTGTTAGTCTTCAATCTATCCAATAATATTTTATTCTCCTTTTCGTATCCAGGTTTGTTTAATAAAGCAAACATATTCCTTTTATAGTCTTCTACTCCAGGTTGATCAAAAGGATTTACATCGAGGATATAAGCACTAATAGCACAAGACACCTCAAAAAAATACAATAGTTGGCCAATATAATATTCATTCTTTTCAGGCATATTAATCTTAATCACAGGAACACCACCATCAGAATGAGCCAGAATAGTAGCTTGTTCGGCTTTCTTATTTACATATTCCAATGATTTGCCTTTAAGGTAATCAAGCTCATCAAGATTATCACTATCTTTTTCTATGGAAATATTACCCTCATGTTTCTCAATAGATAAAAAGGTTTCCATTAGATGCCTTTCTCCTTCTTGCATATACTGCCCCATAGAATGAAGATCTGTTGTATAGTTTACTGCAGCAGGGAAGATACCTTTATTCTCTTTCCCCTCACTTTCTCCAAATAGCTGTTTCCACCATTCACCAATCATCTGTAGTGAAGGTTCAAAGGAAGCAAGGACTTCTATATTTTTATTCTTTTCATAAAGCATGTTTCTCGCAACAGCATATAAAATTGCAGGATTTTCTTCTACTGATTCTGATGTAAATATTAGCTCTCGCATTCTTTCCGCACCAGTTAATAGCTCATTAATATTTCCACCACCAACGGCAACAGGAAGTAGCCCAACAGGAGTGAATACAGAATATCTTCCCCCTACATCATCAGGAATAATAAAAGTTTTATACTTTTCTTTTAGCGCAAGATTCTTGAGAGCGCCCTTAGACTCATCAGTAATAGCTACTATTCTTTCATATGCTTTATCTTTACCATACTTTTGCTCAAGGTGCTTTCTCAATATTCTAAATGCAACAGCAGGCTCTGTAGTAGTCCCTGATTTGCTGACACATATTATTGAATAATTATTATGATCTAACAAGTTAATCAAGTCACTAAGGTATGAACCACTAAGCTGATTGCCTGCAAATACCACCTTTGGAAAAGTTTTATCTGATGGTAAATATTGATGAAAATGATGATTTATTGTATCTAAAATAGCTTTCGAACCCAAATATGAACCTCCAATTCCTATAACAACAATTATATCTGATATACTTGCTAATCTTTCCGATTCAAATAGAATGTCTTTAAGTTCTTTACTATAAAGTTTAGCTGGCAAGTCAATCCATCCATGGAAATCATTTCCCTTTCCTTTGGTTTCTATTAGATTATTTAAACTGAGCTTAGCTTTGTCTAGATAGTTATTGAATGATATGCCTTTTATATCAATTCCTGTGCGAGAAAGATCAATATTTATATATTCCATGATTATTATTCTTGAGGTCTTTGATAATGAAACAAAATTAAAACAACTATTTAAGTTTTAGCTTTTTTTAAGAATTCTTTGCCTACATATAAGCCAAAAAACAGACTTCATGATTATATTTATTCACAAATAATCACCTATGTCTTTATAAGGAAACAATATACTCACAATGAATAGTATCAAAATCAGAAGATAAAGAATTATTAATAATGAGGTGATTTAAAAAGTCTGATAAAATAAAATGAAAAATGCCTGAAGTACTCGATGCTTGAGTTACCACACAAAAAACATAAAGATGAGTAAATAAACAGTATCATAAATAAGCTCTTTGACAAATCATACTTCACCTTTTTATATCAAACTACTTTAAAATAAAAACACTCGTTTTTTCTTCATCTCATACAATCATTAACC
>JBGRPZ010000081.1:0-19547 GCA_041725915.1 Hyphomicrobiales bacterium
TCTTACTTCACCTTTTCATATCAAACTACTTTAAAATAAAAACACTCGTTTTTTCTTCATTTCATACAATCTTTAGGTTAATGATTGTATGAAATGAAGAAAAAACGAGTGTTTTTATTTTGGAGTAATTTGAAATAAATTTTTGTGAAAATTATTAGAGTTAGCAAGTGATTTGTGTATTGTAATATTATGTTTTTATATAACATTTGTTAGTCTTAGCTGTAAATAAAAATAGGGTTTTTCACGTAGGTGTTGTGACTTATTTTAATAAAAATGATAAAATAATGTTTGCTTTATTCTCTTGCAGTATTGTATAGTTCTTGTTATTAGTCTTTTATATGTATTGTATTGGTTTTATTATTTTTATTGTTGTATTATTTCTTAGTTTATTTTATTTAAATATCATTATGATATATTGCTGTAGTAGTTATTTTAATGTGATTTCAGTTTGTTATGTAATAAAATAAGTCTGTGTAGATTATTAATATTAATTATATTTGTTGCAGAAATAAACTCATTACAACTTTTAAGTTTCTCCAATAGAGATATTGTTATCTTTTTAGAACATCACTTTCGTTTTTTTAATACAAATAGTTTTATTGTTCTCAATTAATAGATGTTTAAAAGTCTATAGTGAGTAGGGTTATTGCCAAAGATTAGAGTTAGATTAAATCTGAAATAATGTTGTCTTTATTTAAACCAAGAGTGTTATGGGGCATATTCATAATGCTAATTTTATTATATGTAGTAAGTTTATATCATAGAATTCCACATACAGATGATGCATGGCTTGGAGAGCATGCTTATTGGTTCTCTAAAGAGGGATATGTAAAATCTGAACTTCTTAGAGGTTTTGATCATCAGCAAGAGAAGTTATTATCTAATCATAAATTAGAAACATATATAGGAGGGTTTTTTATTTCTGTTTTTGGATTTTCATTATACACACTAAAGTCTAGTACACTTGTTTTATTTGCGATATTTATTGTAGTCCTCATTTTTTATATGCGAAGGCGATTTTTGCAATATAAAAGGATTGTTATTCCTTTTAGTCTAAACTTGTTGATAGGTAGTGCTTTAATTTTTGAATATAGTTTTGTCTTCAGGCCGGAGATTCTTTTAATGTTATTGGGTTTTGTTTCATTTATTTTTCTTGAAAGATTTTTGGTAAAGGGGAAACCTATTTATAATGCTATTATAAGTGGTGTGTTTGCTGGCTTAGCTGCATTTGGTCATTTGAATGGCTTGACATTTATGGTTTCTGGAGGCTTAATGTTGCTAGTTAACAAAAGATATAAAGCATTGGTTTTATTTGCAATATTTAGCGTTGTAGCTTTTTCTATGTATTTCCTAGGTTTCCATGATGCACAAGACTTTTTGCTTTGGAAGGAACAGCTAACTTATGCACCTTCGGAAGATAATATGGTGAGAGGTATATTCTCTTTATTCCTAAATAACATTTTGGATGAACATATGAGGTTTTTTCATAGCCCAAAAGAGATTTCTATCTCTGTTCTAATTATTTTCTCTCTAATTGTATTGCTTATAAATGTAAAAGAGAACGATAGAATAAATCTGTCATTCAGATATTTAATAATAATGATGATCTCTTTAGCTTTTATAGCAATTCAAAGAACATCAAAATACAGCATTATATATTATCCTTATTACATAATATTGATTTCAGAATTATATACTTATATATATAAAAAAGGAGCTTCTTTTATAAGGAATCATTGGAGTTCAAGGTTATTTGTTCTTCTCCTTCTGGTGTTTTTGATAACAAATACTGTGTATAGTGCTATACTGACAAGTAAGAAATGGGATATGCATAAAGAGAATGAGTTAATGATTTTAAAATACATTGATGAAGATCCTAAGGATATAATAATAGCTTCACCAATGATTTATATCTTTGATCATAATATTGAGCACTTTAAGAGGATACAGGCGATTTTATATTTTTCGAAGTTAGAGGTAAATAACCAAATAGATGAAAGAAAGCAGTTCTTATTAGAAGGTGATAAAGACCATATTAACTATTATTTTCTTTCAAATACATTTATGAAGAATTTGGGTATGCAGGGATATAAGAAGGGAGATGTTCTTTATGGCAAGTTTAAGATTATAGAAAGTCGCCCTGATTGGATGGTTATAAAAAGGGAATAGTTTATATCTGATTCTTTATTATTTTTTATAGTCTTTTTTGTTGTATTGCATTTGTGCTATTTATAGATATATTTATAAGTATTTAAATTTATATAATATACGATAAATAACATGAATAGTAAAACACTAAATTATTGGGCTTTAATTCTAATTTTAATTGCTGGCATTACATTAAGATTTTATGATTTTTTTAATATCCCTTGGCAACATGATGAATATAGTGCTCTTTTTCGATCTTATTTTGATAGCTTCAAAGACCTTATTTACCATGGAGTAAAGTATTCAGACACTCATCCTCCAGGAATACAAGTATTATATTACTATATAATTAAAATATTTGGTGATGCTCCTTGGATGTTGAAACTACCTTTTTTATTTATGGGAGTTTCTTCAATATATCTTACTTATAGAATAGGGAAGGAGTGGTTTAATTCAACAAATGCATTATTTAGTGCATCATTAGTGAGCGTCACACAACTAGCGGTTATGTATAGTCAGATAGCCAGAATGTATATTAGTGGCTTGTTTTTCATGCTATGTATGATTATCTTTTGGCATAAGATAGTTGTATTAAGACGAAAAAAGATAAAACTATACATTGGTTATATTGTATTTAGTGTTTGTATGATATATAACCATCATTTCACATTATTATTAGCTTTTATAGTAGGAGTAGGAGGATTATTTATAATCAAGAAAAAAGATTTATTAGGCTATGTTATCTCTGGAGCATGTATTTTCCTATTATATATTCCAAACTTACATGTTTTCTTATATCAGCTTGAACAAGGAGGCTTGGCTTGGCTAAATAAACCAGGTTTATTTTTCACTTATGATTTCGGTAGATATCTTTTCCATTATTCGTGGATTTTCTTTGGTTTGGTAGTGCTTTTAGTGATTATTTCTTTTCTGAATAGAAATAGAGAAAAATACATAAACAAGTTAATGAGACGTTTTTGTTTGTTTTGGGTTGTAAGTTATTATCTAGTGACCTTTTTATATTCACAGTTTGTAAGCTCTATTCTTCAGTTTTCAATGTTGCTTTTTGTCTTACCATTTTTCTATTATTTGATATTTAGTTTCTTTAAAGAAAAGGCAGCTAAGTTTAACTTTATTTTTAGTGTTGTCATTTTACTAATTGGTAGTTACACTTTGATTTTTGAAAGAGAATATTATTATACATTTTATACATCACAATTTGAATATCCAACAAATGAAGTAAGGAGATTGAAAGAGAAGCATAAAGATAATCTAGATGTTATCTTTCTAGGAGACCCTAATATTCATGAATATAACTATCAAAGAGAAGCGAATAATTATGATTTTATATTTGTGAATGAAGGGCTAACTAATGGGAAGATAGATAGTCTATTGAGAAATATGAAAAGTAATTATCTGGTTTACTCATGGGCTAAGTGGCAAAGACCTGAATTAGATGCTTTGGTTAAACATTACTATCCATATGTTGTGAAAAAAAAGAATTATTTTAATGGAGAGTTCTACTTCTTGTCAAAAGAACCGACTTCGAATTATAAATCGGTAAAGAGGAATTATTGTTTTTCTAAGCAATTGAATAGTACTTCAATTATTTATAATAAAGACTTTCTTGTTAGGGACTGGATAGGAGAGCAGAATTTAGATATAGACAGCTTTAATGAATTTCCTATTCATGTAAATATCAAAAAGAATGAATACACAAGATCTAATGATATAGAAGTGTTTCTTAAGTATATAACGAGATCTACTGATAAATTGCCATTGATAGTATTTTCATCCTTTTGTGAAGGTGAACGTGTTCGTTGGCATGGAGTGCCATTGCAAAATGAAATTATGGACTTTGATAGTAGCTATAGATTTTATGCAAAATATAGGCTTGTGGATTTAGATAGACATAAATTCCCTGATAGTATTAGAATAGGAGTATGGAATAATCAAAAGATCAATTTTACTCTTAAAGAATTCAATATAGATGTTGTTCAGGGAAATCCTTATATCTATAGCCATTTAGATGAGATATTAGATTAACAGATAACATAAACTTTAAGGTTAAATTCCGATTTAACCTTTATGAGAGAAGTTATATAGCTTTTATGTTATGAACAGTTTTTGAATTACTATCATTAAGATAGCCAGATTCTTTTCTGGCTATCTTAATCTGTTCAATATTTTACCATTTTTGCCAATGAAGATTTTCCGGTTTCCATTTATCTTTAGGTTTATCCTGACCTGTAGAGTAGCCTATAGGAATAACATTTAAAGGTATGATGCTTTCTGGTAGATTCAGGATCTTTTGAACATGTTCAACACGATCCATTTCCGGATATGCTGCAGTCCACACAGCTCCAAGACCCAATGATTCTGCAGCTAACAAGATGTTTTGTGTTGCAGCAGAACAATCTTGAATCCAGTACTCTGGTTTTTTTTGATATGCTTTATTTAGGTCTCCACAAACAACTATAGCAGCAGGGGAGTCAAATATCATTTTTGCATAAGGAAGAACTTCACCTAGTTCATCTAATGTTTGTCGGTCATCAATAGCAATAAAAGCCCAAGGCTGTATATTTATGGCTGTAGGTGCTGCCATACCAGCCTTTATTACGGTTTCTAATAGATGTTTTTCTATTTTCTGATTGGTAAAATGCCTTACACTTTTCCTTTTATGAATAATATCAATTGTTGATTCTTCAGAGTTATTTTTCACGTTTGCTTTGTTTTGTGTGTTTGTAGTACTTTTAAAAGCAAGTTGTAATGATAATATAACTATTGCAATAGCAAGAATGATATTAAGTAATTGGTTTCCTTTCATAATTTTATTTATTTGATTTTTTCCATCCATTTTAAAACTTGTCCAGTAGGGCAGATAAATCTACACCAAGGTTTATCTACTTTTATTGATATTAATACTATTGATATAACAAGAATGATCATCATAGTTGATGCATTTTGAAATATAAATGCAGTAAATGGTTCATACTGTAATATTTCGAATCCAACACCAAGCCATAGTAATAGAAAGATACCAATAGTGATAACTTTCTGTGTGTGCTTTAATATCACATAGAATGACTTTTGTATTTTCCACTTCCTTTTACTTATCTTTCCTGCTAATTCTTGTGTTGCGCCAAGAGGGCAAACCCATGTACAATAATATTTTGTTTTTCCCATAAGAGGAAGTATTATTGCTAAGATAACTATGATTAGTAAGCTTAAGTTTGTATATATACTCACTCCATTGCTAAGCCAAGTCATAATTAAGTTTAGAGAGATAAATTGCCCACAATATAACCCAAGTATTATTGTATTTATAAGTAATTGGAATGTTCTGAGTTTTTTATTTTTAGGTCTTATTATGCTTATCAATAAGCCAAATAATATTACAAGTATAGCAATTACAGTCTTTGTGCTAAGCTTGAATAGTGGAGAGTGGCTATTGTCTCTTTTATTCAAGCTCTTAAGTGTCTTTTGTATAGACAAGTTGATTGCATTTGAGCTTAAAGTAGAGCCAGAAATAGCGTCAGCATTAAAGCTATTGTAGTTTTCTATATCAATTCCTTCCCACTGTTTAAGTATTCCGTTCTTTATAGCATCATTCAGGAAGGCAGGCGTTTCAGTATGTGATTGAATAACTACCTTTTCAATGATATTTGCTTTATTTATAAATATTAAGGAGGTGATGTGATCTGAGTATCCCCTGATTTTTTCCGCATACAATCTTGTTGTAATAGCTTTCCCCCACAATGTATTATCTTCAGATTTGATATTCCATATGCCTTTATCTACTTCATCAATTATATGACTAGATAAACCAATAGATTTTAGAAGTTTAGGAGAAGGAGGAGAATAGCTTTTTTCTTTTTGATCATTCAGAAAATAATCTTTGCTTTTCTTTCCTAATAACTTGCCTTTATATGAGACTAAAGCTGCCAATAATAGAAGAATTATGACTGTATTAGCAAGTTTTTCAAATCGTAAAAACCTTAGCATAATAGTTTGTTAATTTGTTATAAAGAAAAAAAGAGCCTAAATAGCTCTTTTAACAAACCTGAACTTATTGATTCTATTATAAAACCTGATGATTTTAGCAATAAATTAACTTTCTTTAGTTAAAATCTTCTCTGGCTTATAATCTCCTAAGTTACATTCTTCAATAAATTCTAGTATTCTGTTGGCCTGTTTTTTTGCTTTCTTGCCTACAGTAACTAATGAATTATGAACATCAGGGATATATGACATATGAAATTCATATATGGGACTAGCGTATTTCATTTGAGTTAATGAAGCAAGTTGTTCAAGAGGGGCGAAGAACTCTTCGATAGTATAATTGTTATAACCAGTATTTTTATATGATTCTTCAGCTCCTCCAATTGTAGTACTGAATAGGCATATCTTATCTTTTAATTTGTTTCCTTCCGGGCCTATCGCAAAGTTGAAAGTAAAAACATCATCAATCCATTTCTTTAAGATTGCAGGGAAGCTATACCAATAGAAAGGAAATTGAAAGATAATAATATCTGTCTCGATTAGCTTTTTTTGTTCTTCCTTTATATTGATTTTATAATCAGGGTAAAGTTTAATCAAATCTCTAACTTCAATATTGTTATTAACTAGTACGTTTTTGATAATTTTATTTGCATGAGAGTTTTCAGTGTTTGGATGTGCAAAAAATACAGTTACTTTCTTCATGATATATAATTGTTATCTCTATTTATTTTAAATCAGCTTGAATTTAATTCTTGTGACGTCTCCTTATAATTATAATCGTCCAAACAGTTTAACTTTAACTTTGTTTATTTTTTGAAAGCATCTTGCCAGCTATTCTTACTATTATATGAATAGCTGTATAGCTTATTTGTGAATGTGGAATATTATAATGGGAAGATAGTATTTTAGGTTTCTATAATAGAACTTGTAACATTCTGATATTGTTTTATAAGATGTGATTTTGTTTAATATTTAATATATCATACCTATGAAGAATGTAGAGTATCTGGAAATGATAAGGAAGTATTTTCCTAAAGCTTTTTATTCTGAAGATATATTCCAGTTTGTGTTTTCTTTTATTCGAAAAGAGTTAAATCTTTCTATAGATAAAGTGATTCTGGGTGATAGCATTTGTGCAGATGAAATCAACAGTATGGAATATCCTTCTACAGCTTATGAACTACTAGGACCATTTAAACTTGGTGGCCTTAATGGTTATCCCTTTACAGGAATCACAGGTCTTTCTGCTTTCTTTCAACATGTACCCAATGATGGTGCTGCAATCATATACTATGGCCCTCATATAGGGATTACAGAAGATGAAAGTATTGGCCAGGTTATGCGTGTAGGACAAGAGGTAACATCTTCATGTTGTGGAGCTTTAGATTATGGGTTGAAAGTTCTGAAAGGAAAGGCTGTAATTCAAGAGAAAGATGATTATCAGATGTCTGTATTGTCTGAAATGCTGGAAGAAAATAAAGAACGTATAATGAATTCTTCTGATGAGTATGTTGAGGCAACAAAAGTGATTTATGAGAAGGTAGATTCAAAGATTGGAGAATTGTTATCAAAGGCTTCTTTTCCTTCCAGATTTATTATACTTATTGGTGGTATCTTGATAAACACGGATAAGGGTGTTGATTCTTATTTCGATTGTAATAAATTATTATGTTTGGATATGAAGAATAAAGAAGAGATGGATATCTTACCAATGGCTATTGATAAGTTATTGTAGAAAAGAGAATGCAGACTACTTGTGTTTTACTTGCACATAAGGAATCTATCAGTAAATTATTTTTTTGATATTATTACAAGTAGTCTACAGTTTAATTGTTTTTAATAATCGAAAGTTACTATTCTTCCTTTTGTAAAGTTAAAAAATTGTTCTTCATCTTTAAGAACAACACCTTCGATAAGATCTTCCGGAGTTTTATCCATTGCCATTAAACAACCAGGACAAACAACTACAGGAATATTATTACTTATAAGTTCTTGTAGATATTTCCCCGGAGTATGTCCTTTGAATTCTATCTTTGATCCTTCCTTAAGAACCATTTCTATTCCTCTGATGTCAAGATAAACAAGAACATCCTTCTTTTTTATCATCATGTTTTTTGCCATTATCAAACCCATTATTGGATATTGTGGGTCTTCTGCACCATGGGTAATATGTACTAGAACGCCATCATTAGGAGTGAGTGCAGCCTGTTCTTGAGGAGTAGTGTTTTTTTGATTACTTGTACTTTGATTACATGAAAAAGCACCTATAATCAACAAAATGAATAATATTCTTTTCATTGTAATAAGATTTAAGTAAAAATTCCAAAAGAGAATTCTTTGTTTGTAAGAATTGGGGTTTTAATTTAAATGGTGGTTAATTTTTGTGAAGTTATAATAAATATTGAATTTATACAAAGAGAGGTATAGAATCTTTTTAAATTCGTATTTGTTTTGAAGTACTCATATGAGTGTTTTATAAAAGAGATTTAAATTATGCAGGTAAAATATACTATTGAAAAGATTATTGAAAATAAAGAGATACAAGAATTCTTATTCTTTTGGGGACATACAGAAAAAGAAAAAGGAATTGCAGGTAAGCACTATTTAAGTCAATGGTGGCCATCAGCTTTTGTAGTTGATAATATAGAATACAAAACAGCTGAACATTGGATGATGGCACGCAAAGCACACTTGTTTGGTGACATGAAGATGTTTAATGAAATCACACAATGTGAAGATCCTAAAAATGTGAAAGCTTTAGGTCGTAAAATAAAAGGCTTTGAAGAGGAACTATGGGTGAAGCATAGATATGAGATTGTAAAAGAAGGAAACTTCCATAAGTTCAATCAATCCGAAAAATTAAGGAACTTCCTTTTATCTACAGATGATAAGGTTTTAGTTGAAGCTAGTCCTTTCGATAAAATATGGGGTATTGGAATGTCTGTAAACGATTCCAATATAATATCTCCTGATAAGTGGAGAGGTCTTAATCTATTGGGATTTGCATTAATGGAAGTAAGAGATCAGTTATAATTACTGTAGAAAGATATAAAGATGCTGTAAGGCATCTTTATATTTATAATCAACTTGAGCTGTTAAGCATCAATTATGAATTATGTTAGGACTTAACTTTACCTCTGTCTTGTTGATATATGCTTTTTGTATTCTTGGATGTACAAACCAGATTCCAATAGGAAAAAAGAGTAAACAAACTATATCAGATATATAATCAACTAATGATACTTCTCTTTTTAACTCTGTAATAGTTAAAGTTCTGCTTGACATATATATGATATATATAGTACTAGCATATAGAGTAAGATAGAAGAATAAAAGAGGAATAATATATAATAAAGTTTCAAGCACAATAGCTTGATGTTGTGTGCCTCCTTGAGGCAAGCTAACTATATCAATAAATCGCTCATGCATAAATGCTCCTAAGAATTGCGCCGCAGTACAGCCTATAAAGGCATAGATTACAATGAATATAAGGGATTTACCTTTAGGTTTGATGCCATTAGGGATCTCTGTTTTCAATTCTTGAAAGATAGAGTAATAGTAATAGAAGATAAATAAATTGCAGATTATATTTACAGTATGGTAAATAGGTATTATTGGATAATCAATTATAGGTTGACTAGTCGCTCTTTCAAGAATAAATATAATTCCATTAATAAAAGGTGCAATGACAAATAGTATAAATAATTGATAAGTCTTCAGTCTAAAAAGAAAATCGGTTATTGCTTTCATCTTTAAGTTTATATGATCCGGATATGTAATCTCTTTTTGTATTGGGATCGTTAATACTCTTTATTTTAGAGCAAAAAGATATAAATAATTAAGCAATTACAATAAAATTATTCTCCGATTATCGTTCTATAGATAGGATTGCAGCAGATCATACGGCAAAATATCACTTATAACCACCTCCAAGGGCTTTATATAGAGTAGTGTAATAGTTAAGTTCATCTAATCGTAGCTTTACCAGATCAAGTCTGGCATTAAGAGCACTTTCCTGAGCATTTAAAACCTCCAGACTGTTGGCAAGCCCGCTGATGAATAAGTCTTTTGATGTGTTGATAGCATTTTCATATGATTCTAACTCTTCTTGTTTAAGTTCCAATAAGTGCTTACTGGTTTTTAGGTTTTGATATGAGTCAGAGACTTCCTTTCCTGCATTCAATAAGCTTTTCTTGAAGTTTAATACTGAAATCTCCTGATTACTTTTAGCTACTTCATATTGAGTCTTTATGTTCCTTTGATTTAATATTGGCTGTGCTATACCTCCAATGAGGTTGTAGAACATAGAGTTTGGACTAAACCAATTATTGAGTTGGGTGCTTTGATATCCTCCTGAGGCTGTAATTGTAAATTTGGGATAGAAGTTTGTTCTTGCAACATTTACAAGTTCAAAAGCATTGATAAGGTTGTATTCAGCTTCTCTTATATCGGGTCTGTTTCTCAATAAGTAGGCAGGTATACCTATAGATAAAGAAGAGTCGATATTGTAATGATAAATGTTATTTACATCAATAGGATGAGAGGTTTCGCCAAGCAGATAGCAAATGACATTCTCTTGTATCTTTATCTGACTTTGAAGAGAGGTGATGAGTGACTTATTCGTGATGAGCATACTTTGTGCTCTGTCTACAACGAGTTGATTCTGTAAGCCAGAGGTGACAAGATCTATATTTATTTGTAAGCTTTCCTCCCTGATCTTTAATGTTTCTTTTGCTATCTTAAGTTGTTCATGAAGGGCTTGTAGTTGATAATAGTTTGTTGCAATAAGTGCTACAATATCAGATTTTACAACTTTCGTTGCTTCTTGTGATTGTAAGTATGAAGCTAGCAAACCTTTTTTATTGCTTTTAATCTTTCCCCAAACATCAAGTTCATAAGAGAACATTCCATTCATATTAAATTCTTCAACCTGACTGAGGAAACCACTTACATAGTTTTGGGATAGCTGGCCATTTGAGTACTGAGCATTGATATTAAGTTGAGGTAGATAGCCTGCTTTCCCTTGTTTTGCATATGCTTTTGCAATCAGAAGTTGTTGAAGTGCAATTTGCATATCAATATTATTATTGATACCCTTTTCTATATAGTGCAAGAGTGTGGTATCAGTAAAGAAAACTTTATAGCTTATAGAACCTATGCCAGATGTATCTGTAGATAGATTATCTCTGTATAGACTATCAACAGGTAAATTATTGGGTCTTTTATATTCTTTCCTGACCAAGCAGGATTGAAGTAAAAGAGATAGAGTTAATATGATGACTAGTCTTATTTTCATTTCTTTTTGATGTTGAAAAACTTATTTGCAACTTTTTCATGTAAATATTGAAAGGCAACAAATAAGCTGGGTATTACAAATATTCCAATAAGAGTTCCTATAAGCATTCCACCTGCTGCACCTGTTCCTATAGAATGGTTTCCTGCGCTACTTACTCCTTGCGCAAAGACTAAAGGAGCAAGGCCAATAATAAAGGCAAAGGAGGTCATCAGGATTGGTCGTAAACGCGACTTTGCTCCTTCAAGGGCTGCATTTACAAGAGTCTTACCACTTTTCCTTTTTTGTAATGATATTTCTACTATCAGGATTGCATTCTTTGCAAGAAGTCCAATCAGCATGATAAGTGCAATTTGGAAGAAGATATTGTTCTCAAGTCCTGCTATCAGGACGATAAAGTAAGAACCTGCCACACCTATAAGCAGAGACAAGATTACAGAGAAGGGGAGCAGATAACTCTCATATTGTGCAGATAAAAGGAAGTAGATAAACAACAGGCTAAGTATAAATATAAGCAAGGATTGGTTGCCTGAGTCTATTTCCTCTTTTGACAATCCTGAAAAAGTAATGTCATAGTTTGAAGGCAGTGTTTCTTCTGCAACTTCCTGAAATGCTTTTATCGCCTGTCCTGAAGAGTAGCCGGGAGCAGCATTTCCATTCAAGGTGACAGCATTATACAAGTTGAATCTGTTGATACTTTGTGGACCATAGACTCTTTTCAATGAAACAAACTCTGTGATTGGAGCCATTTCACCATTAGAGTTTCTTACATGCATGCTGTTTAGGCTGCTTATATCTTTTCTGTCATCGGGCTCTGACTGAACAAATACTCTGTATTGCTTACCAAACTTATTGAAGTCTGTTGCGTATATACCTCCAATAAATCCTTGTATGGTATATAATAGATCATTGATCATTACTCCCGCCTGTTGTGCTTTAGCAATATTGATATCAAGTTGATATTGGGGGAAACTGGTGCTAAAGGAATTACTTACAAAGCTGAGTTCTGGTCTGGCCATAAGGGCTTGTGTGAAATCTGATGCTGTTTTACTCAAGTCATCAAAAGAACCTGAACTTTGATCCAATAGCTGAGCTTCTACTCCATTGGAAGAACCATAGCCGGGAACTGAACCGGGGGTGAAGAATACTATTTGTGCATCAGGAATAGTACTTGCTACAGCAAATGCCTGACCGATGATAGACTTTACATTTAGATGTTCTTTTTTCCTCTCTTTCCAATCATCCAATGATATAAATCCCAGTGCAAAGGAACTTCCACTACCACTGAAGAAGTTAACGCCACTAAATTCTGTATAGCTGTTTACGCCTTCAATCTGTCGAACTTTCCTGCCTAATTCTTCTGCTACACTATGTGTCCTTTCGAGTGATGCTCCCTTAGGGAGTTCTATATTCATAAACATTACTCCCTGATCCTCATTGGGAACAAAGCCTTTAGGTAGATTCTTGTTGGATATATATATAACACATGCTGCTATAACTAAGAGAACGACAACTATCCATCTTTTCCGAAATAGAAATCTTAGTGAATGAATATATCTTTTTGTCAGATAGCTAAAGCCAATGTTGAAGCCCGAAAAGAACTTTTGTCCGAAGGTCTTTTTCTCAGATTTATTATGAGGACGTAACAGGATTGCACAAAGTGCGGGGCTTAATGTAAGGGCATTCAAAGCTGAGATAAGTATAGCCACTATCAATGTTATACCAAATTGTTTATAGAAGACTCCTGTTGGCCCTTCGATAAATGTTACAGGGATAAATACCGCTGCCATAACCAATGTAATGGATATTATAGCTCCACTTATTTCTTTCATGGCTGCTATTGAAGCTTCTTTAGGGTCATCATATTCACCCTCAAGCTTGCTGTGGATGGCCTCCACAACAACAATAGCATCATCAACAACAATTCCGACAGCCAGTATCAGAGCAAATAGCGTCAGCAGATTGAGTGAAAAACCTACAATATCCAAAAAGAAGAATGTCCCTATAATGGCTACAGGTACTGCTATAGCAGGAATGATAGTTGACCTAAAGCTTTGCAGGAAGATAAACACTACAATAAATACAAGTATAAAAGCTTCAAGGATAGTTTTCTTTACCTTGTTGAATGAAGCTGTAAGAAACTTGTTTGTATCATAGTTGATATTTATTTCCATTCCCTCGGGCAGCTTCTCGCGCATCTTATCAAATTCTGTATAGATCTGTTCTGCTATCTTCTGTGCATTGGATCCCGGAGTTTGGAAGATGCCAAAGGGGACACCAGGATAACCGTCTGATTGTCCAATGCCACTATAGGAGAATGCTCCAAGTTCGATATTGGCTACATCTTTCAAGTATAGGTAGCTGCCATCATCGCGAGCTCTCAATATAATGTTTTCATATTCTTTTACATCATTATACCGTCCTTTGTATTTGATGACATATTCAAATGCTTGTCCTGAGTTTTGCCCTAATGATCCTGCCGATACCTCTTGACTTTGTTGCCCTATTGCATTGGTGATATCACTTATCGAAAGATTATAATTGGTCATCTTTTCTGGTGATATCCATATCCTCATTGAATAATCATTACCACCAAATATCGAGAAGTTACCAACCCCGTTTATTCTGAGGATATCAGGTTTTATATGTATGTTGATATAATTCTGTATAAATGTCTGATCATAATTAGGGTTCTTCGAGCGTAACAAAGCATACATAATAGCTGAGTTTTGTTGCTTTCTGACCGAAATACCTGTTCTGTTGACTTCTGCAGGTACATTGGCGGTAGCTCTGGAAACCCTGTTTTGTACGTTTACTGCTGCAATATCGGGATCTGTTCCGGGTTCGAAGAATACATTGATAGAAGCACCCCCATCATTATTGGCTGTAGATGATATATAAGTCATTCCCTCCACGCCGTTTACTTCTTCTTCTATAGGAGTGATCACACTCTCGAGTACAGTTTCTGCATTTGCTCCCGGATAGGAAGCAGAGATTGAAACTGAAGGTGGAGCGATATCAGGATAACTGGTTACCGGAAGTGCGAAGTATCCCAACAATCCCAGCAGGACAATGATAATTGAAATCACTGTAGATAAAACCGGTCTTTCGATAAATGGTTTTAGATTCATAGTTGTGGAGGTGAGAGGTTATCTTAATAAGAATTGATTATATCTTCTGTCGAAGTGGGGATAGGCTTTATCTTTGTTTCTGGTCTTACTTTGTTCAGACCTTTGGCAAGAATAAGCTCTCCTTTTTGAAGTCCTGATTTTATCAAAAGCATTTTATCTGTATATCCGGCAGGGATGACTTCTTTTGTTTTAAGAATGTCATTTGTGTCAATGATATATACCAGCTTCTTATTTTGAATTTCAAATGTTGATATTAGAGGAATAGCAAGAGTATTATTATATATGTGTGGAATAAGGATAGTTCCACTACTACCATCTCTAAGTATCTTTTGATCGTTGGGGAATATTGCCCTGAACCTTACAGCTCCTGTATTTATATTTATATTTCCTGAAATGGTTTCTATAGTTCCTTCGTGTTTATATTCAGAACCATTTGCCAATATCAACCTTACTTTTCCTGCATTCTTTATGTATTCATTGATATTATCATCTTTTGAATCCATGATTAAGTTGAGGAAGTCTTTTTCATTGATGGAGAAGTAGGCATATATATTCTCAATATTTGATATGCTTGTCAGTGGCACTGTTGAGGTAGGCCCTACAAGATTACCTTTCCTTAGGTCGATCTTTCCTATTACCCCATCAATAGGACTTTTGATGTTTGAGTATTCGATATTTGCAAGTATGCTTTTATAATTACTTACAGCTTGTTTTAGGTTGGCCTGAGCAATTTCTAGTTGTATGGGGCTTATGATCTTCTTTTCCAGTAGGGGCTTAAGTCTTTTTACTTCGAGTCGTGATGCATTTACTGTAGCTTTTGCGGCTTCGGCATCTTGTTTGAGTGAATTGGTTTCTAGTAGAAATAGTGGCTGGCCTGCTTTTACTTCCTGACCTTCATCAACAAAAACTCTGTCAATATAGCCCTGTATCTTGGGTCTTACTTCTATGTTTCTGGTTCCTTCGAGTGCCGTAGGGTATTGTATAAAGGTGGTAAAGTTTCCCTCTTCAACTTTGACTACAGGTAGTTCGGGACTTGGATAGGCAGCGGTATTTTGTTTTGATTTACAGCCAAAGATGCTGATAAGCAGCAATAGGAGTATACAATGATTTGAGATCTTCATAGTTGAGGTGTCTTAGTGTATTCCGGGGTTTTGAACTAATACTTGTCTTAGCGTACTAAAGTCATTGTTATACAAAATGTTAAATAATGTTAATTTATATTATATGTAATTGTTTTCACTTGCTTTTTGTTTAATCTTTTTTATTTATTTTTTATATCCTTTTGGGCATACAGTAGGCTTAAATGATTTATAGAGCAATTCTTATATTCAGCATATATATGATATATGTCTGTTTTACCTTTGGTATAGCCATTATCCACTTTTGTTGATTGGCTTATTGTTTATGGATAATAGCATATTAATTGGCTTATTTTTAATTGCCAAAACCGCAGTGTTCTTAATAGTTCAGTATTATATATTTATACTTGACGGGCTTATAAATAAGATGCTCTTATTTGTATCTAGTCTTATATGGTATAGTTTTTGACCAAGTAATTATAGCTAAAAAGACAAAGGAACTCATTGCTAATAATAATCTCGAATATGAAAAAACTAATACTGTTTATTTGCCTTCTAATAATAACTTTTGCATGTAATAATAGTCTTGATAAAATCTACTCTGATGTAACTGTTCGTGAAGACTTAAAGAGAATAGAAACAGAGATTAGTGCTGAAGAATATAGAATACTTTCCTGCAATATAATGAGACTTGGTGCGTCAGGAGATGATATCTATAATATGACTTATCAGGAAATACTAGATGAAGGAAAAGACTTTGAAGAAATGAAAAGAAAACTGTAACGAACTCCTGAAAACTAAAAAAGCAGAGCAATAGGTTGCTCTGCTTTTTTAGTATAACCTTTATGCTTACTTGCAAACTCTTAGCTTGCCTGTTACCACCGAATTGATTAAACTCAACTTATATTCTCGTAACTTCTCTATCTGCTGCCCCTGTATGCTAATCGCTTTGTCTATCTTGTCGCTCTCCCGCTCGATATAATCTGCTATTTGTTGTTGCTCGGAAAGGGGAGGGCAAATAAAAGTCCATGACTTAATGTGATCTTGAGATATTTTTACCATTGAAGAGCTTGAGCCTCTTGCAGAACTAATGATTTGAATTCTATGATATTCACTTAAAAATGAATATAACATAAATTTATCATTAACTTTCTTATTGTTAAAAGTTAATCTATAGACTAAGTCTGAGAACATTAATGGAATATTAATATCCATATTAATGAAGCAAGAATCTCCTACTAGTTCTGGTGTATTGCCTCTAGTTAATAAAAAATCGCCTTTTTTTAATTGGTATTTATTTATATAATTTTTTTTAAGTATTGGTTTTCGTTCGTTTAAGTTAAACTTACCTTCTTTTATTGCACTTAATTTTATAACGAAAATACCTAAGTCATCATTCGAAGGACTAGGACTGTCACCTTGTTCAAGTTTATTGAGTACTCTTCGTACGGCTTTCACCTCCCAATGCTTTGGAATCTTTCCAATCCATTCTATTCCGCTGTCTTTGACTTCGGCAGGCTCAGTCAACGAAGCGGCAGGCTCATTATTTGCTGTATTGTTGTTAGCAGAGTTTGCTGAAGGACCGGTTGCTGAGCCTGTCGAAGCACCGGTAACAGCATTCTGTATCATTATTTGCTTACGCTCTTTGAGTAGCTCAATAAGCTTTTGCTTTTGCGATATGGCTTGCTCGATCTTTCTGCTCTTCTCGTCAAGGTAAGTCGCTATGGCTGTTTGTTCGGGGAGTGGGGGGAGAAGGTGTATGAGGTTATTGAAATACTCACCATTTACATGAGGTATTCCCATTCCTATAGTTTTTCTTTTTAGTTCTATTTCTATTACTTTTGCATAAAACCAAGCAAACTCTTTATTAATGTTTCTATAATTTATGTGAGCTACAGTTGAAGAAATAACACCTCTTCTACTCTTTAAAAATTCTCCTGCATTTGATCCATCCCATAATAATAATATTTCATTCTTATCTATAATACTTGCTTTATTGTCAAGCACCCATTGATTCTCTTTTCCTCCTCTTAAATATTCCATACTTAGATATGGAGGTAAATTAAGAATATTCTTAGAAAGAATCTTTTTTGGTAATTTCCCTTTTTGAATTTTAGATAAGTATTTAAATCTCTTCACTTCCCAATGTTCTGGAATTTCCCCGAGCCATTTTATATTTGAATTTTTATATTTAGGGTATTTAGAGGTTGTAGAGTCAGGCATATTATTAGGGGCATCAATTTTATTTTCTGTTGACATATTTTGATGGTATCAGCAATTAGACCTTTAATTTTTTATAATTTCTTTTTACTAGCAGCAATGTTACTATGAAGGGTGGATGTTAGTAGAGATTTCATTTATAGTGTATATATATCTAGGACAATTATTGGCAATTGACCAAATAAAGGCTTCCGGTATTCTTTGTGCAGTTATATTCATTTTTTTCGCTACTCTTGTTTTATTAAGCAGGCAAAGGTAAGAATATCTACATTTTATCCTCTAAAAGTCACTTTTTAAAACTAATTGCGTAATAGCTAATTATGATTTTTTTTAATTTATCAATAAATTTTTTGATGAAAAATTTGGTAAAATCTATGAGGTATTATATTTTTGGCCTCAGATAAGCACAAATAGAGGTTAAGAGATTGGATAAATTTGTGCTTTCATAGTTACATTTATTAGGTTAATATTAGAATTTTAAAACTTTAAAAACAATGGAAATAAGATTAAGTCTACAGCCTTTTACATATTTGCTTGGAAAACTTCCTATAGAGGCTGTAGATATTTTATCTTATTTCCTATAATTTTTATTTTAACTTTCTTGGTCTATTTTTTATAGTCATCCATAAAACGAAGAAATATGACTTCCGAGACTCATATTGTATATTCTTCCTAATCAGCAGTAGCCTTTCAGGTAAACATTCATTGAGAGTCCAATTGAATAGTTTTGTTGAGAAAAAGATAGGGATTGCAAGGAGTTATAGACCAAAATTGTTGACGGAAGCTTGATTTACTGTTTTTGTATCAGTACTGCTGATTCATATTTTATGTGCACATGCACACCAATTTTTCTAGTCAACAATATTTGAAGGGAAGTCATGAAGGCCAGTTATATAAGACTGGCCTTTCTATTTGCCTTTAAATCACAAAAAGATTAAGGGAATCCAGCGTATTTTCATTGAAGCATATGAAATTTTGTTCGTTGCCCCACTAAGTGTCGATCGTTACCTTCCTAGGTGTTTTTTTACTCCAAAGCTTTCTGATTAAGTCAGTTGATTCTTGTGTTTTAAAGTGATTTAAAAACCACTTCGCTTATCCTAGCCTGAATGTCTGGTATCTCATTCTATGATATGGGTAAAAAAGAATAAAATTGATTTCCTTTTTTCTTTTATGCAACACTTCATTCACTACGAACTATCAATAAACCAAATAAGTAATAAACAGACTTTTTAAATCAGCTCATTCAGATGTAATACACTTTTATGGTTAATTCATCTTAATAGTTTACTTATTATTGAAGATTTAGGCTAGGAATGCTTTTGCTTCAGATCCTTATAATTCTTTATTTATAAGCCTTATCACTTATTTTTAACTGCTGTATAGTGCGATAATTCGACTTTCAATTTTGAAATTGTAGATTATCGCACATATAAGCCCAATATTATGTTAAATAGCAAAAGCTTCAGATTTCGATTTTATATGACTCTAAAAAGATCTGCTTCCTGAGAAAATGAAAAGCTTAATTAAGCTAAAGGAGTTAATCAATTGATTTACAATACATAACTAACTGAATTATAAGATTTACCTTAAAGCCTACGAAATAAAACTCCTAGACTTTGAAATAAAACTCCTAGACTTTGAAATAAAACTCCTAGACTTTGAAATAAAACTCCT
>JBGRPZ010000082.1:0-19412 GCA_041725915.1 Hyphomicrobiales bacterium
GGGAAAGCAGATTTTAGGCTTTTGATCTTTAAGTTAATGATTGCATGAAATGAAGAAAAAACGAGTGTTTTTATTTTAAAGTAGTTTGATATGAAAAGGGAGGTATGATTTTATGTTTTGATTATAGTCGGATCTTTAAAATACTTTCAAAAAGTAAAATCCTTTTTAGTATAAGTTACTATTAACATGTATTATGTTTATTGTAAGAATGGCAGTTTTTAAATCATTTCAATGATAATAAACACTTTGCTAGTTATCTTATCCTTTTAAACAATAACTGAGTTGGCGGATGCTTTCATTGAATGTCTGTATATGATTTATAGATTACTTACACATAAATTTATAAGAGGTTGATAATAAAGGTAACTAGGTGTAATATAATAGTATAGGCATTGAGTGGGATAAGATAAAGAAAGTGTATTCTTTGTTATGAAGAAAAGAAAAAAGTCGTCAAAGCGACGACTTTTTGTTGTTTATTTTTTTTGTTTTAATGCAGCAATAGATAGAATTACGCCAAGAGCTATACCAAGCAATGCAGCAAATAAAACTCTAAAATCTGGAGGCAACATAAATGTGATTGTGTGTGCAGGAATCCAGAAGAAAGGGATTGTCTTCTTGAATACAAAATTATATTGAATATTCCAGTTTAAGTTGCTAATAATTTCACCAAATTTTATAGGTCTTAACAGTCCTTTTACAGTTCCTCCATTATCGATTATATGCGTATCTGTGATTTTATGCAAAGTCATCATAAATGGTGCATAAATGATATTCATACATGCTGAAATAGAGAATGCTGTTAGCAGTTTTGTAAATGAAAACTCAGATGCAGTAAACGCTGCTTTTATATCCTCAAGACCTAAGTAAGTCAGAAAAGCAGGTGTTCCTGTTGCAAAAATAACAAAAGACAATTTTATTGTAAGGCCTAAAAACCCCCATACAATTGCCCTTGGGATAAGCCCAAATCCATTTTCATAATAATTACCACTTCTTATACGCAATCCAATTACTTCACCTGCAGTAGCAAGGATAGCAAATTTAATGAAACTCATTATAAGGCCATGCTCTTTGTTGAAACCTATATAAGCTTGAAAAACAGTATCACTAAAAAAGAAGGGTGAAAAAATTAAAAGTGCAATTAGAATAAATAGTAAATCTTTAGTTTTCATACTAATAATTATCTTTAACACTGATTGATTTAAGCCTGCAAAAGAATAAAAAGAAAAACAGCCATACAAATTATTTATTGGTTATTTGCATGGCTGTTTCTAATTTAGAATGATAATTTCATACTATGTCAATCGAAATTCCTAAAGTTTTTCACAAATTGAACTCTATCATAATTAGATGGATTTCTTATATTTTTCTGTGATAATAAACCTTTGAATTCATCAATGGACTTATAGTGTTTTTTTTCCATCCATTTTATAATGAATTCATTCATCTCTTGTATTATTTTTGGGCCTTCTTTATAGATTACTGATGCTATCTGAACAGCATTGGCTCCGGCAAGTATCTCCTTGATAACAGCCTGTCCATTGTGAATACCTGTAGATGCACATAAATCACAGTTTACTCTTTGGTGCATGATAGCTATCCATCTCAAGGAAATAGCTAAATCTGATGGTGAACTTAGAATGTTTGTGGGTATAACTTCCAACTTGTCAATGTCATAGTCTGGAGAAAAGAACCTGTTGAATAAAACTAGGCCTTTAACCCCTGTTTGTGAGAACTGCTGTAAGATTGGCCCTAGATTGGAGAAGTAGAAACTTGGCTTTAGAGCAACAGGAATAGATATTTGAGGGAGAACGGTATTGATTATATCAAAATAAATCTTCTCTAGATCATAACTATTTGGTCTATCAAAGTCTGATGGCATTTGGAATATATTTAATTCCAATGCATCAGCTCCTGCTTCTTCAATCTTTTTAGCAAAATAAGTCCATTTCTGTGAAGATAAACAATTGATACTAGCAATGATGGGGATAGATAGTTTATTTTTCGCCTCTTTTATGAACTCTAAATAATCAAATACTGAATTTGTATCAGAAACCCTGTCGAACATATCTAGTGTTTCAGGGAATGTTAACCCATTCTCTAGTGATTGATCATGGGAAGTATTCATCTCTTGAATAATCTCTTCTTCAAAAAGAGATTTTATTACTATTGCTCCAGCACCGCTTTTTTCTAGTTCTATTAACTTTTCTATATTATCTGTAAGTCCTGAACTGCCCGCTATTATTGGAGATGTTAAATTTAAACCAAGGTAATTAGTTTTAGCAATCATAACTTTATTTTGAAAGGTGAATAAATCATTCTCTATTGCTATTACTAATTTGTTTTATTAGCTTATTGTTCAATATTAAAAGCTTTAATACAATTACTATAATGGGTAATATGTATAACATACAGTTGTGCGTGTGCATTTATCTTAAGCATTTAAGCTAAAAATGCGGGATTTAATATAATTCAATAAAAGACAAAAAATATGTTATAGATGTTTGCGAAAAGGAGATAAAAAAAGGCCACTAAGTAATTTAGTGGCCTGAATAATATTTATACAAAATAGATTACTTTTCTATTCTAATTCTTGCATCTACAGCAACAACACCTTTTGAATTTCCTAATAAAGGATTAAGATCTAATTCTTTAATTTCAGGAGCAGCATTTAATAAAGCAGATAATCTCCAAACTGTTTCTGCAAAATGGTCTTCATTTATAGGTTCTTGACCTCTTACACCTTCAATTATCTTATAGCTTTTTAAGCTCTTAATCATTTTCAACGCAGTTTCTTTACTGAAAGGAACTAGTTCAGTTTGAACATCTTTTAATACCTCAATAAAAATTCCACCCATTCCACAAAGAACCATATGTCCAAACTTTGGCTCATATGTAGCTCCTGCAAACAATTCAGTTCCTGATAACATTGGCTGAAGAAGAATAGCAGTAGTATCTTTGATTTGAATCATTCTTTCAAATTCTCTTTTTGCTGTTTCGTCGTCTTTGACATTTAATACAACACCACCTACATCAGATTTGTGAACAGGTCCAACAACTTTCATTACAACTGGATACCCAAGTTCATTTGCAGCCTTGACAGCATCTTCAGTAGATGTAACAACAGCTTCACCAGCTCTTTTAATGCCTGCTGCATCAAGAAGGTTTTGAATTTCTTTTGGAGAAATATATCCATCTTTTGCATTTTCGATAATTTCTCTAATTCCAGTAGTATCAATCTTTGGCAACTCTACAGACTCTTCTGCAGGAGTAGGAGTATTATAAACTCTAGCTAAAGCATTACCTAAAGTTACTTCATCAGGGAAGTTGATTCTGTTTTTAGCAATAAATGCTTCAACTTCTTCTTTTGCAGTAAGTGTTGATGGAAGCACAGGGTAAATAGGCTTTTTACAAGTCTTCATCTTCTCATCAAGAACATCATAGACATCAAAGATTTTGAATAATCCTGGTGTTCCAAAGATTACAACCATTGCATCAATGTTGTCAAACTTTTGGTCTACATAATCGATAATTGTACCTAATTGTTCAGCAGTTCCTGTTGCAAGGAAATCTATAGGATTAGAAACAGATGACCCTGGATAGAGTAGAGTAAGAAGTTCATCTGCTGCAGGACCAGAGATTTGAGGAATTTGAAGACCTCCATTAGATAAAGCATCAGTTAACATTACAGCAGGGCCACCAGCATGGGTGATAATCGCGACATTCTTACCTTCTAATTCAGGATGCATAAACACTGATGCAACAGAAATTAAATCTTCTCTTCCATAACATCTTACAATTCCTGCTTTTCTGAATAATGCATCAACAGCAGTATCACTACTTGCTAAAGCTCCTGTATGAGAAGAAGCAGCTCTACTTCCTGCTTCAGAAGATCCAGATTTAACTGCAGCAATTTTACATCCCTTTCTAATTAATGAAGATGCATGCTTTAGTAGCATATCTGGTTTGTCAATATTCTCTATATATAAGAGTTTAACTTTTGAATCTTTTTCAGGGTCAAAGTTCTCATCCATATGCTTGATGATTTCTTCAACGCCCATTTGTGCAGAGTTTCCAACAGAATATACACTAGAGAAAGTAAGTCCCTTAGGGATACCAGCTTCAAGAATAAAACATGCTGTAGCTCCTGAACCAGAAATAAAATCAATTCCTTTTGGATCTAACTTTGGAATTGGTTCAGTAAAAATACTGCTGTGGTAAGGAGTGAGTATACCAACACAATTAGGTCCAATAAGAGAACCTCCTACAGCATTGATTTTATCAACAATCTTTTGTTCTAATTTGTGTCCTTCTTCACTTTCTTCACTATATCCAGCAGAAATAATGATGAAAGCTTTTGTCCCTTTTTCTTTTGTGAGTACATCAACAATTTCTTCTGTGAATCTTGCTGCTACAGCAATTACAGCAAGCTCTACTTGAGGTAAATCCTGAACTTTTTCATAAGAAGTGATTCCTTGAACAACAGGCTCTTTTGGGTTTAATGTAAATAAATCACCATTGAACCCACCATCAATAATATTCTTTAATAGCTTTCCACCTGGTTTTTGTAAGTCATTAGAACCACCTACAACAACAATACTTTTTGGATTGATTAGCTCTCTAGTTATCATTTATATAAATTTATTGTTAATTGTCAATAATCTATCAATTCAGATTGATTGCAAATTTAGAAAATAAAAAATGGGGAAGTATTTGACTTGAAAATTTAGAGAATGTTTAATTAAGGGATATAATTTTAACTATTTATAAAAAAAGGGTGCAAAAGCACCCTTTGAATATTTTTTATTTTTTTGTTTACTATTCTGGTAACAAACTGATTGATGTTACTCCAGGACCAACATGAGCAGATAATACTGGTGAAGCTTGATTTATAAATTTAGGCTCCATACCTGTAATCTTCTTTATCTCATCAGCAAAAAATTTAGCTAAAGGCTCATTGTTTGCATGAGTAATAGCATAACCCCAAAGCTTGTTCTCTTTTGTGAATTCATTGATCTTTTTCAAGATCATTCTTTGACATGACTTCACTGATAATGGTTTACCAAAAGCTTGTGGTTTACCAAAAGAATCAACTTTTACGATTGGGCGTACTCCAAGAATTCTACTAACTAAACCTTTTGAATAGCTGAGTCTTCCTCCTCTAACCATATATTTTGTTGTAGTGGCAGCTGCAAGCATAAGAGTTTTATCTCCCCATGTTTGCGCTTGCTTTACAATTTCTTCATGGCTATAACCTTGTTCTATATATTCTGCTACTCTTAATACCTGAAGACCTAGTCCTCCAGTAAGATTTTTGCTATTAACAACTGAGATATTCTTGTTTGTTTGAAGCCCAATTGTCTTTGCAGCTTTTTTTGTGTTAGAATATGTGCCACTCATCCTTTCTCCTAACATAACACCAATCATAGAGTCATAAATAGTACTCATGTAATTCAACTTATTGGTGAAATCTTTGAATGTTGGTTGAGCAGTAGAAGGATGTATAGGATGAGTATCCAACATCTTGTAAAATTGCTCTGGCTTTAAAGTAACTCTATCCAAGAAAAAAGTATCTCCAAAATGAATAGATAGAGGAACAACATGTATTTGATGTTTTTCTATCAATTCTTGAGGAAGATCTAAAGTAGAATCAGATATAATCCCAATTGGGTGTTTCCTATTACTTACAACTTCATTCTGGAGAACCATATCATCAACTTTCTGAAAAGTGATGTTTGCTAATTCAGAAAGTTCTGTGAATAAGTTTGCTGGTTCATCAGTATGAACATGTATTCTTACTTTTTGATTTGATCCAGCAACAACAACAGAATCTCCATAGTTGTCAAGAATTTTTCTGATTTTTTCCTTATTAACCTCTTTTCCAACAAGCATGGCTTCTGTACAATATCTAAAAGTAATTACTTCATGAGATATTGATTCTATTTCAGCTAAAGGCTTTGTTACATTTCTTGTGCCTGTTAGGGATCTAATATTTCTACTTAACAAGAAATCAAGCATGCCTTCAAGAAAGACAACAAAACCTTTTGCTCCAGCATCAACAACGTTTGCTTTTGCTAATGCTTCAAGTTGATCTTTTGTCTTTTTTAAACTTACATTTGCGTATTCAAAGGAATTGTCTAGTAATTTATAAAAATCATCAACTTTATCCCTTAGAGTATATAATCCTTCAGCCCATTCTTTTATAACAGAGATCATAGTGCCTTCTCTAGGATTAGAGATCGCTTCATATGCGTATCTTACTGCTTTAAGAATAGCTTCTGTAAAAGCTTTTATATCAAGTTTAATATGATTTGATTTCAGCTCATTACTAAATCCAAAAAGAAATTGTGCAAAAATAATCCCTGAATTTCCCCTTGCACCAACTAATGCAGCATCTGCTATAGCATCAGCTGTATTTTTTAAATTTTGAGATGGGATGACGGTGTCAACTATAGACCTTAAAGTAGACGCTAGATTAGTTCCCGTATCTGCATCAGCTACAGGAAATACATTGATTTTGTTAATCAAACTTTGATTTTCAAATAATCTTTGAGCCCCCGCTAAAAAGCTATAATATAGCTGTTTTCCATCAAACTCCCTTATCTTTTCTCTTTTCAAAACAAATTAGTTTTGTTTACAAATACATTTTGAGAACCGCAAATATAAAATAAAATTTATACTTGTTTAATAGTTTGTATTTCAATTTATTCCTTACCTTTGCAGCAGACTAATAAAGTCTAGTAATTCTTTTTATTGCCTTGTTCTTCTCCGGAATTTAAAACGAAAGTAGGTTGAAACCTATTGTTTAAGTATCCGATTGAATTTTGATATATTTTAATGGAGAAGTTGTTTATTTTGCTTTTCTTTGTCGAGCCATTCTATTGGTGCGAATTTATGGTAGGTAATTTATTCCATTTGGATTATAATTTTCCTCATTTATTTCGTGTTTGATAGGAGGGGGATGATGTAATCAATTTTTATGTTTCATTTATTTTTTATTTTTTTATTATGAATATTTTTGTTGCGAACCTAAGCTCTAGGGTTCAAAAAGAAGACCTTGAGAGAGTGTTTGGTGAATATGGTCAGGTAGATATTGCGAAAGTAATATATGATAAGGAAACAGGTAACTCAAGAGGCTTTGGATTTGTTGAAATGCCTAACGATTCTGAAGGTTACGAAGCTATAAAAAACCTAAATGAAGCTGAGTGGGATGGGAAAAATATTGTTGTAAAAAAAGCTCGTCCAAAAACTCAGGAAAACGCTGGTCCTCGAGACAATAATCGAAGATTTGATAATAATTTTCGTGGTGGTGGTGGACCAAGAAAGTTTGATAACAATCGACGAAATTTTAATAATAGATAAAAAAAAAACAGGGAATTTCCCTGTTTTTTTTATTCGTATACTTTCCTTAAGTGATCTTCTATTTTGTAAAAGAATTTTTGATCAGGTGAGAAAATTGTTATTTCTAATCTACTGAAAGCTTCTGTTTTTTCAATAATTCTAATTTGTGGCATTTCTTTTATTGAGACCCATGGGAGTTCTAATATAGTATTCTTTATATCTGAAAATTCTATTTCGCTCAGATTGTCATTTTTTATTCTTAACATAAATCTATGATGAAGAATATTTTCTGCTGGATGAGTTTTAGTTATAATTGCACTAGCTAATTTTGAATAGGGAATGTGTGTAATTTGACTATTTTCATCTTCTATAACTAAGTATCTGTTTTTTAGATGTATTATCCTGCCATGTATTTCCTCATACTTTATTGTCTCATTAATTTTGAAATGATTGTTTATTTTAAAAATTGCCCCTGCAATAAAATCTCTAAAGTAAGCCCAACAGGCCCATCCTGTAATAATTAAGTATAATATAAAAAAACCACTTGCAATAAGAATGTTCCAACTCCATATATGGTTAATCATTATTAAGAAATAACTTGACCATATAATTAATTGAATAATTGAAATACTTCTTTGAATCAATCTTGTTTTTGAAGATGACCTTGTGTAAATTGGAGAAAGAAAATTGATAAACCTAAAGAACACAAATATAATTATACCAATAATTATATAGGTATAAATTGTTGTAGCTGGTATAGCTGGTAATTCTTTTATTACATCTGGAATCTTTTCATCAATTAATAAAGGCTGTTGATTTCTTAAACTATCTATAGTATCCATATTTTTCTTATAAAATTTCTTTCTTAACTAAAATATCTCTTATTATTAAGTACAATGAAGGGTTGATTTCATATATGTTTTTATTGAAATCTGTGACTAATCCCGCTCTTTTTAAACTGGATATAATATTGATTACTTCATTTAATGGTAATAAAGATATTCTACTCAATTTACTTATAGAGACACGCTTGTGTAATATAAATAGCGAAAGAATGATATACCATTCGACCTCTAAATTCTCTAGTGCTGTTGAGTTAGGTTTTTTTGGTGTTTTTATTGTAATATAATCTTTCTCTACTTTTTCTATACTTATAGTCCAAGCATGTAATGCTATTCCTATATTTCCATGACTAAAGGAAAAGAATGATGAAAATAACCTTGCATAATTCCAAGAATGAAGCTTTTCTTGCTTCTTGTTCTTATAAATTATGTTTTTACCACTTGAATTATGCCTTCTAAGTATGGCTTCTTGTAGTTCTTTTGTATGAAAGTGATCTAAAGTTATTTTATTTATAAATAATGTATCAATAAAAGTTAAACTGTTGATTAATTTATAGGAATGCTTGTTTATGTTGACAATAAACAGATGCTTTTCACAATACTTATTGATAAGTTTAGATATCTCTTCAATTAACAAAGATCCATTTTTACTCTTTTCCCACCAAAGTTCGAGATCATCAAATATAATTACTGAGTTATCTGGAATATTATCAAACATATCATCAACCTCATAAGTCTCAAGAGATCTTTTTAATACCTCTTGAAAAACAGAAAGAGATATACTACCTTCATTTGGAGGTGAAATGGTAAATATGTTTGAGTTCTTTGTGAACTTTTGTGAAATATATTGAGAAAAGAAACTTTTTCCTGAATTATTTTCCCCTATAATTAATAGGGCACCCTTATTTCCAGCCTTATACCTGTTAAATGTTTTGATAGCTTCGTTTATCTCTTTTTCTCTACCAACCCAGAAATCATTAAGGTAATATTGCTTTCTGCTAAATAATTGTTGATAATAATAAGGTATTTCCTTCTGTAATTCTGGATTTATTTGAAGAGATTCTGATATATCAATAAGATCTTTTATGGATATATTTTTCTGCAGATGCAATCCTTTTATGCTTTTTGCCAGAATATAACTTATCCCTTTTTTATACCAGAATTGAGTGATTTGATATCCAATATTTGATTTGATATTTTTCTGAATTCTTTTAAGGAAGGTGCTTTTCTTATTCTTTTCTTGTTCTTTTATATAAATTTTTAAAGAATCTGCATTATTGAGAAAGTTTGTAATATTTAAATGACTAGTAACAGATCTTATGTGTTGATTGATGTTTTGTGCTAGTTTGTTTTGTGCATTATTGATATTTTGTACTTCATGTAATAATTCATTCTCCTTTTCTTTGATCAATCCTTTGATGTACTTTGTCTTTGAATTCTTCTTTTCTTCTTCAATTGAGAAAAGAATTTGCTTTATAATGTTCTGGCTTAAAACATAAGATTTTTGTAGAATATTTGGTAGTTCAAATACTTCATTCCTCAATGATGCAAATATTTCATTTTGTATGATATAATCTACTAATAAAGAAATTCTTAATTCTAATGGTTTTGATTCTTTAAACTGGAGGATCCTATAATTTGATGATAATGAGGGATTGATTAGTGTTGCTTTTTCAGGAAAATGTCTAGTTGCAAGCTTGACAAGCTTATATGAGTTGTCAAAGAATGCTCTCCAATATGTGTCAAAACTTTCAATGTTCTCTACTGAGTCAACAGAAATATTGATATTAAATGGAGAATTATTATTTATGCTCTCTTTGATTTTGATTAACTCATGACTTACCTTATCTTGCCCGTCTTGGATAGGATTAAAGATTTGATGGTTCGAATGTGAAATGGCATCTTCAAATATGCCAGATAATTTTAAGATAAATGCAATGAATGTCCACTCAAGTATGATGCTGTTATTATTTAATCTTTGATTGGACAGCCATTTTTCTGGTAATATTAATAAACTATTGAGTTCTTCTTTTCTTTCGGATGTATTACTTCGTTTGTTTTCTAGAAAGTCATTTGCATTTATAGGCTCTAGATCTTTATTTAAAGATTTAATAAAAGATGTATTAAAGACTTTAATCTGAATGTTTAAACTTGCAAATGTTGATTTGCAAAAATCTCGATGAGATTCAAATAGTTTCTCTAATCTGATTTTTTCTTTCTCTATTTCTTTATATAAATCGACTTCTGACAATGAATTTATCGCAAAAAAACTTGAAGAGATCTCTCTTGAGAGATTTAAAGCTTTTAAGTTTATTTGATAAGTTTTAAATCCAATTTCTTCAATGATCTCTTTTAAGAGATGATAATTGTTTTGAGGAAAATAGTTTAGTACAAAATTTTTAAAATGTATATCATATGATATACTTCCTTTCTTTAGAGCTTTTCTCCTATATCTTCTTTTAAACCTTTTAGTAGATGTTGAATCATTTTCTGATTCAATTAGTTCCTCTGGTATTATATTATTTACAATTTTATCTGGAATATTATCTATTAATGTTTTTAGGCTTTCTAAATAATACTTAACACCATTACTTAGTATAACCTCTTGCTTAGTTAATGTATCAGAATCAAAATTCTTGAGCATTCTTCTAACCTTAAAAGCTATACTCATTTGATTCTTTATTAAGAAAGATTTGTCAAGTACTTGATTGTACCTTTTATTCTTTTCAATTAGGTTGTTGTAGTTCTCTGAAACAACATTCTTTATTTCATCGATGATTTGCAGTTGGAATGTGAAAAAATCATTTAGATAAGACTGAAATAAATCCGAATTTATTTCTTCTAGTTGATTATAAAGTTTTTCAAGAGGAGCTAAGAGATCAGGTTTCTTCGGAAAGTTAATACTTATACTACTTAACTTCTCTGCTGTGCCTAACTGAAAAGTTTCTAGTTCTTTTGTAAGTTCAATATTCAGTCCTGACGTGCCAATTTTCAATTCCTTAAAGTATGAACTGGCTTTTACAAGAACTACAGAACCTAATCCGTTTGATAGCTTATTTGTACTTTCTATAAACTTTTCTTCTTTTCCTTCTATTACGTTTGGTAGACCTAGGAAAGTAAGATCACTATTTGATGACTCTGATTTGATTATATCATTAATGTTTCGTTGTTCTATTTCATTATTGATAATCCTAACTTCTCCTTTTATACGTAATGATTCGAGTATCTTCTTCCCATTTATCAATAACTGATCAAATTCCTTATTTATAGGATTTATAATCATTAATCTGAGCTTTGTATTTTCCCAAGTTTCTGATAACTGCATAAACTTAGCGATAGAAAGAATAAATGTACTGTTATTACCTCCGCCTCTCCACCATAGATCTATATTTTTTCTTTCTCCAAAACCCTTTTCCTGATCATAGTCCAATATCATTATATTAAGATCTATTTCTTCAAGGCTTTTTAAAAGCTTTGCAAACTTTACAGGTTCTTTAGTTTGCCTTGCCCAACCCAGAAGAATAGTGTTTGGGTCTACTCCTGAAAAGCCATAAGTACTTGCAATTGTTTCTATACCTTTATATATGTCTTTACACTCTTGCTGCCTGATGAATACTCCTTGTTCATCTTTCTTTGGCGAATTATGAAGCCCCTTTTGTCGTTTTGGAAATAGAATTTTTGCATCTCTATTTTCTATTAAATCAAAGTTGGAAATGAAACCTTGCTTTCCTATAATATTTTTTCCGAAATCAATTAGATGAGTTCTTACTTGTGAATCGCCAGTGAACAACATTATATTAGGACTCCAGTTTCTTTCATTTACTTTACGTTTATCCATTCTTGTCAAAACAGTTCTGGCAATGGATCTGAATACACTTTGCCAGACATCTCCAAAGTCTAATGAAAGCTTCTTCTTTTTTATGTAAAAATAGATTAGGAAAAGTATTATTAAGGCGGCAATCATTGCTACTGTGTCTAACTTAAACATCACTGCAAAACTGGATATAAACCCTATAATACCAATCCATATGCTTACCTTAAATGTTGGCCTGAAATCTGAACTAGCCCATTTTTCAAGGGTAAAGCTTAGATTTATAAATCCATATGCTGCTATATAAAACATGGATACAACTCTTGCTATAGCATCTAGCTCACCAATTAAAATACCTAACTCAGCCAGAATTAATGTAAGTATTAATGCATTTCTTGGCTCATTGCTTTTCCCATGTCCTTTGCCAAATATTTTAGGTGTTATTCTATCTGTAGAAATTGCTTGTAAAATCCTAGGTGCTCCCAAAATCCCACCTAATGCTGATGATAATGTAGCTCCCCATACTCCTATGATTACAAGAACTGGCACATAAGCAATTTTACTTAAGAAATTACTGTCATTTAATAGTGTATCTCTGTCAACAAAATATGAGAGAGAAAAAGCTAATAATATATAAACTATAAGGCCTGTCATTATCGCCAAAATAGTTCCTTTTGGTATTGATCTTTTTGGATCTTTTAAGTCTCCTGACATAGCAACTCCTGCAGTAAATCCTGTTACTGCTGGAAAGAATATAGCAAATACAGCCTCCATTGACAGGCCATTTTTAAATGGTGTCAAAATAAAACCTACTCCTTCGTTTGGCTCAGATATAAAGAAACCTATAAATATTGATACCAGAGATAGAAAGATTGCTGCTAAGATAAAATATTGTGTCTTTATTGCTGCTGAGGTGCTGGCAAATGCAATGAAACCAATAATAATTAGGATAATTGTACCTACAATCCTGAAAGAGGTGATATCTGTGCTTAGGCCAAAGAAATCTCTAATGTAATCAAATGATAAAAAACTCTCTGTAAAACCTACAACATATAATGAGATGCTTAATGCTGTTCCTATAAACAGTGCAATCCCAATTGCCCCTCCCATAGGAAGACCTAAACTACGTGATAGCATATAATATATGCCTCCAGCTTTGACCTTCTTGTCTGTAGCTATTGAAGAAATACTTAAACCTGTAGAAACTGAGATTATGTGTGCTATTAAGATAATTCCTATTGTAGATATTAACCCTGACTGCCCCACAACCCAGCCTAACCTGAGGTACATTATTACTCCTAATATTGTCAGGATGCTTGGAGTGAATACTCCTCCAAATGTTTTGAATTTGTTTGTTTGTTCTGGCATCTTTGAAAATTTATTGATTCTTCAGCTGATAAACTGTAGCTTTTATAGGTGTTGAGATAGTGTATAACATAGATATTACTCTATATGTTTTCTGAGATCTTGTCATATGTAAAGAAAAATGCAGTTGGTTTTATACTAAAAGTTAATCAGCTACTTTAAAATTACTTATTTTTTGTCAATTACATGTCTTTATCTGCTTCATTGTGTGTCTCTTTCATGCATTTCTTTTCTTTTTGTTGAAAAAAATAGTGCTCCTTATATTTATATGTTTTGTTCCTATTTTTCGTTAAAAATATACAAAATGCAATATTAATAAGTTTTTAACTTAATTATTATTGATAAATTTGTACTTGCAAATGTTTCTATTTTGCTTTGGAAAAGCGTTTAAAGATATTATTCAATTAACATAAGGAATTTAAAAATGAAAAGGTTACTGGTAACTCTAACTATGATCTTTTTTGCTTTTGTTGCCGTTCAGGCGCAGAATACAAATAATGAAGACAAAAAAGACAATCCTAACGCTCCTGTGATTACTTTTAAAAAGACTGTTCATGATTATGGAACCATTTCTCAGGGGGATAATGGGAAATGTGAATTCAAATTTACAAACACAGGTAAAGAACCTCTTATTCTTTCTAAACCTCGCTCTAGTTGTGGGTGTACTGTCCCTGAATGGCCAAAACAACCTATCCTGCCTGGACAATCAGAAAAGATTGATGTGACTTATAATACTAATAGGGTAGGACCTGTAAATAAGTCGGTTACAATTTATTCTAATGCTTCGAATGATAGAGTAGTGATAAGAATTAAAGGAAAGGTAAATCCTAAAGTAGCGGAAATTGTTCCTCAGAATAATACTGATAAATCAGCTACTCCTATTGCTAATTAGATCAAGATATATTTATTTTTTTGGAAGAGAAGCTAACAAGCTTCTCTTTTTTTTGCTCTTCTTTCTCGATAAGAATTGAATTCAACCTTTAAATACGATAAGAATAAACAACGACCTCTATTATAATAAAACTGATTTCTCTAATAATCATACAGGTTAGTAGATATTGAATTGCTTTTATGTTTATAGAAAATTAGAATGCAATATAATGACCTCTCTGTGTTTATCATTATAATATAAGGGGAACTAAAAACTGCTGATGAGGTATAAACCTTCAATAAATCCTTTTATACAAGGATTTATTTCATATTAATATTTAATTTGCAATTGAATAACTAAAATTATAGTAACATGAAAAATTTAATTTACTTTTTTATACTAATTTCTTCTTTTGTTGGAAGACAGGCGTTTGCTCAGGAAGAAAGTTCTAAAGATAATTCTAAGGGTGCAATTATTAAATTCCAGAAAACAAAATTTGATGTTAAGGAGATTGCGAAAAACGATACTATAGCTATAGATTTTAGATTTACTAATAAAGGAAATGAACCTTTGATGTTGACAAAACCTTTTGCTAGTTGTGGGTGTACTGTCCCTGAATGGCCAAAACAACCTATATTCCCTGGTGATTCTGATGTTATATCAGTTACATATAAGGCAGATAAAATAGGAGCTGTTAATAAGAAAATTACAGTATACTCTAATGCAACTAATGATAAAGTGGTCTTAACAATTGTAGGTAAAGTTGTTGAAAAACCATTGCGGGAAAAGATAAAAGAATAATCTTTTAACTGTCGCGTTATGCAACTTTAATATATATTTGCACTGCGCCTTCGGGGGTGAGTTTTTTATCGATCTTTATCGGTATAATATTGATTTATAATAATATAGTTTGTGCTATGCCAAAGATATCTTTAAAAGGCAATATGATGCCTGAATCACCAATTAGAAAATTGGTGCCTTATGCTGAAAAAGCAAAAAGTAAAGGAGTTAATGTTTTTCATCTAAATATTGGTCAACCTGATATCGAGACTCCTCAAGTGGCTTTAGACGCTATTCATAATTTCTCTGATAAGGTGGTTGAGTATAGTCATTCTGCTGGAAATCTTTCTTATCGCCAAAAATTAGCTGAGTCTTATAAACAGTATAATTTGGATATTGATCCTTCTGAGATAATTGTTACTGCTGGTGCTTCTGAAGCTCTTCTTTTTGTTATGCAGTCAATAATGGATGAAGGCGATGAGGTTATTATTCCAGAACCATTTTATGCTAATTATAATGGATTCGCTACTAATGCAGGAGTAAAAGTTACTCCTATCTATAGTTCTATAGAAACTGGCTTTGCTTTGCCTCCAATTGCTGATTTTGAAAAAGCAATTACTGCTAAAACTAAGGCGATTCTTGTTTGTAATCCTAACAACCCTACTGGTTATTTATATTCAAGAGAAGAGCTTGAGGTATTAAAAGAGATTGCTTTGAAACATGATCTTTTCCTTATTGCTGATGAGGTTTATAGAGATTTCTGCTATGATGGAAAGAAACATATATCTGTTATGGAACTTGGTGGTTTAGATCAGCATGTTGTTATGATAGATTCTGTTTCTAAGAAATATAGTGCTTGTGGATTTAGAATTGGTTGTATGGTTACTAAGAACAAAGAAGTTCTTAAAACTGCAATGAAATTTGCTCAGGCAAGATTGAGTCCTCCTAGCTTTGGTCAGGTAGCTTCTGAAGCTGCTTTGGATACTCCAGCAGAATATTTTGATGCTGTTGTTACTGATTATTTGGCGAGAAGAGACATTGTTTATAAGGGAATCAATGCTATTGAAGGTGCTTTCTGCCCTGTGCCTACTGGCGCATTCTATGTTGTTGCTCGTCTTCCTATTGATGACTGTGACAGATTCTGTCAATGGTTACTTGAAGACTTCTCTTATGATAATAGTACTGTAATGCTTGCTCCTGCTTCTGGATTTTACTCTCCAGGAAAAAGAGGTAAGGATGAAGTAAGAATTTCTTATGTGTTAAATGTTGAGAACCTTGCTAAAGCAATGAAAGTTCTTGAAGAAGCACTTAAGGTATACCCTGGAAAAACTAATTAACCTTCAGGTTTATTTATATATAAAAAGAGCTCCATTAGGAGCTCTTTTTGTTTATTATTATCTCTTTTCCCTTACAATAATCATGGATAAAGTAAGTATGTTTTCCTTAATCTCTTGAATGACTCTAATCCTTCTTTCCAGCTATTTCTGATTTCTTTTTCTGTTTTCCCTGATTTTATTTGTTGTTGTAATGTTTTGTTTCCTGCCAGTTTATTAAAGAAATTATTAAAGAATCCTTCTTTGTTGTCAGTATTTTGATATGCATATATCAGGTACTTAAGTTCAAGTTGAGGTTTTTGTGTTTTATAATTTCTTGCTACTTTCCTAAGATCAAACCCTTTGCATAGTTGGCCATTTAGCTTTGGCTTTAAGCTTGCTCCCGGAATGGGATGTGGTGTAAAGGTGTTTCTTTTTGCATATTTGTCAAGACGTTTCTTGTTGTTTAGCTTTGGGTGACCAAAGATTGTAAATGGTGACTTTGTTCCTCTTCCTACGCTTATTATCGTTCCTTCAAACAGACATAGTGAAGGGTATAAGTATATAGATTCAAAGTCAGGAAGGTTAGGAGAGGGCTTTACTGGAAGTTTATATATATAATTGTGTTTGTAACCTATAACCGGTATAACTGTAAGATCTATCTTTAGCTCTTGATCATTTGGATACCAGTTTTCTCCTTTTATCATTTTTGCCAGCTCTCCTAATGTCATTCCATGAACTATGGGTATAGGCAGAAGACCAACAAATGATTTTTCTTCTTGTTTCAAAATTGGGCCATCGACATAAAAACCGTTAGGGTTGGGTCTGTCTAAAATAATGACAGGCTTGTTATTCTCTGCTGCTGCCTCCATTACATAAGCCAAAGTAGAAATATAGGTATAGAATCTTGCTCCTACATCTTGTAGATCAAAAAGAATAATATCAATATCATTAAAGTCTTCTTTGGTTGGTTTCTTATGTTTTCCATATAATGAGATGATTCTTATGCCTGTCTTCTTATCAACAGAGTTATTTATCTTTTCGCCAGCTTCTGCTTTCCCCCTAAATCCATGTTCAGGGCTAAAGACCTTTATTACATTCATCTTACTATCTATAAGAAAGTCTACTAAATGCGTGTGGTCTGGCAATATAGATGATGGGTTGGCAACGACTCCTATTCTTTTCCCTTTGATTAATGGAAAATAATCTTTTGTCTGCTCAATCCCATTTCTTATATCGTTCTCAGTGATTATTTTTAATGACTGAGCGTTTAATTTGCATATAGATAGTGTTACGATTAGGAGTATGATGCCTAAGAATTTATATTTGCACATAATTATATACTTTTGTTGAAATATAAAGCTTGTTATCTTGAATTTTGAACATTATATAGCTAAACAAATCTATTCCGGTAAAGAATCCAGATTTTCAAAACCAATTGTACGTTTGTCTATCATTAGTATAGCAATTGGTCTTATTGTTATGATTATCGCTATTTCTACTGTTACTGGATTCCAAAAAGAGATTCGAAACAAAATTATCGGATTTAGTGGACACTTACAAATAGAACATTATGACTTTAATACCAGTCTGGAATCTGCACCCATAAGTAAATATCAACCTTTTTATCCTTCGATAGGGCAATTGCCTGAAGTTGAATCTATTTATATGTTTGCTCAGAAAGGGGGACTTATCAAGACTTCTGACCAAATTCATGGGGTTGTACTTAAAGGATTAGGCAGTGATTATAATTGGAAATTCTTTAAAGAAAATCTTGTTGAAGGTAGAGTGCCTGTTTATAATGACTCTGTGGCCAGCCCTGAAGTCCTTATATCAAAGACTTTGGCGGATAAGATGAAATTGAAAATAGATGATCCTCTCAGAATGTACTTTGTCTCTCAGAATGGATCTGCTCCCAGAGGTCGAAAATTTTCTATTGTTGGTTTATATGATACTGGCCTTGCTGATCTTGATGAACAAATTGTATTAGGTAATATTATGCATGTTCAGAAATTGAACAGATGGGAGGATAATCAAGTTGGTGGTTTTCAAATGATACTGAAGTCCTTTGATGATATGGATGTTGTTATTGACTCTATATATTCAGAGCTTCCTTATGATCTGGCTGTTACTAAAGTTACAAGTCTTTATCCTGGCATATTTGACTGGCTGAATTTGCTGGATACAAATGTTTATATTGTTCTTACTATGATGGTGCTTATTGCTGTTATTACAATGATCTCTACTTTATTGATCCTTATTCTTGAAAGAATTAGTATGATTGGCATCTTGAAGAGTCTTGGTACAAAGAACAGAAGCGTAAGACTTATATTTATATATAATGCTACTTATATTATCAGAAGAGGAATGTTGTATGGTAATATTATTGGGTATGGTTTGCTTTTAATCCAATATTATACTCATATATTGAAACTCGATCCTCAGTCTTATTTTGTTAATGTAGTGCCTGTGAATTTTTCTCTTATGCATTTCTTGCTACTGAATATAGGCACTTTGGTAATTTGTGTTTTCTTTATGTTATTTCCTTCTTATCTGGTTTCTAAAATTAAACCTTCAAAGAGTATTCGTTATAGCTAAATGGAATGATTATATGCTTTCTATAATCATAAGGCATATATAAAGATATATATATTGAAAAGCCCATAGTAAATCGTCTCTATGGGCTTTTTCTTTGATATTAAAGTTTGTCTGTATCAGATGTATATCTTTGTCCCCAATTGTCTCATAAACTCTTGCATTAATTTGGGGTTTGCATGCCAGCTATAGCCTGTGATGATATTATGATCTACTATAATATTATCTTTATCTACAGATACATATTTTCCTCTTGAAAGCTTGATTTCGTTGATGCTTGACGGGCATGAAGTCACTCGCATTCCTTCAATAATATTTGCTGCAGTCAATAGTTGTATTCCTTTGGAGATGGCAATAATTGGCTTTCTTTCTTTGTCGATTTCTATTATAGTATTAATTACCCTTTCATCTAACTTGATATATTCTGGAGCTCTTCCCCCAGGAATAATTAAACCATCATATTCTTTATGCTTTACTTTGTCAAAAGAAATGTTTAG
>JBGRPZ010000083.1:0-19365 GCA_041725915.1 Hyphomicrobiales bacterium
AATCTACAATTTTAAAATTGAAAGCCGAATTATCGCACTATACAGCAATTAAAAATAAGCGATAAAGCTTATAAATAGCTAAATATAGAGATCTATAGCAAACTCATTCCTAGTCTAAATCTTCAATAATAATCAGATTGTAAAAAAGAGTTAACTCTAAAAGTAGATTATATCTGAATGAATACTAATTCATGTATATTATATGTGCATCATACATATGGTTATACTTATGTTATGGAAAGCGTTGGAAAAGTATGCAAAGCTGTGTGTATAATTAAACCATGTGGCTCAAAAAATTCATCCTTCCCATAAATAAGAGAGCTTTCTTTTTATTTTCTCGTAATTGAAAAAAGAATTATCGAAAATAAATAAACCATTATTAAATCCTCAATACTTATCTTCTAACAAGATATAAACAAGGCTGATTTACAGTAAATAAGGCTTTAAATTAATCTAGGAATAAAATCAACAACAAATACTTATTATATAAGTTTTTCCCCTTACTCATTATCTTATGTTATACATATTACCAGTCTATATGTATAAAAGATTGAAATTAATCTAGTTACGAAATTCATATGGAATTCATATATTTGCAATCTGCAAAATGGGGGGTGCCTTAAAGTTACAGGCTGAGATCATACCCTTTGAACCTGAATCAGGTAATTCTGACGAAGGGACAAACTGCTTTCAGCACAATGGTTTCATGATCCTCTATCTCTGGTTTTAAGACCAGCATAGAGAAGTATATCCACACTGAACGTAGCCCATTTTAGAAGTAACCTTCTAAAATTTGGTGAAAATGAAAGAAAATAAGACAATCCTATCAGATTTATCGAACTTTGAGTTTCCAAACTCAAGGAAAATATATGTAAGCGGTAAAATCTATCCTCACATCAATATTGGGATGAGAGAGATCAAACAAAGTAACACAGTTAATTATGATGGTGAGACTGAAGAAAATCCATCTGTAACAGTATATGACACCTCCGGGCCATATACAGATCCTAGCATAAGCATTGATTTAGAAAAGGGATTACCAAAATTAAGAGAAAGTTGGATTGAAGAAAGAGGTGACACTATCAAACAACAAGAATTAAGTTCAGAATATGGGAAGAAAAGATTAAAGGACGAAAGCATTGATCATCTACGCTTTGATCATATAAATTGTTTCCCTCGAAAAGCCAAAGAGGGAAAAAGCATAACACAAATGGCATATGCAAGGAAAGGTATTATCACACCTGAAATGGAATATGTAGCTATAAGAGAAAATCAAAGGCTTGAAGAACTTCAGAACTACGAACAGGAAACAGGAAAAAAATATCCTTATGGAGAAACTCTTATAGACATTATCACTCCTGAATTCGTAAGGCAAGAAGTAGCATCAGGGAGAGCTATAATACCTGCAAACATAAATCATCCAGAGTCTGAACCTATGATCATTGGGAAAAACTTCTTAGTAAAAATCAATGCTAATATAGGGAATAGTCCTACTACATCGAGTATTGCAAAAGAAGTAGTAAAAGCTATATGGGCAATTGGATGGGGATCTGATACCATAATGGATCTATCAACAGGAAGCAATATACATGAAACAAGAGAATGGATTGTCAGAAACTCCCCTGTCCCTGTTGGTACTGTACCCCTGTATCAGGCATTAGAAAAAGTTCAGGGAAAGATATCAGATCTAAGCTGGGAAATTTATAAGGATACCTTAATAGAACAGGCAGAGCAAGGAGTTGATTACTTCACAATCCATGCAGGGCTTAGATGGTCACATGTTCCCTATACAATCAATCGTCTTACAGGAATAGTTTCAAGAGGAGGCTCTATCATGGCTAATTGGTGCTTATCACATCATAGGGAAAGTTTTCTTTATGAACACTTTGGTGAAATTTGTGATATCTTATCTACTTATGATGTAGCTGTATCATTAGGAGATGGCCTAAGACCAGGTAGCACATATGATGCAAATGATAAAGCACAAATTGAGGAGTTAAAGACATTAGGAGAATTAACAAAGATCGCATGGAAAAAGAACGTGCAAGTTATGATTGAAGGCCCTGGACATGTTGCTTTAGATAAAGTCGAAGAAAACATTCAATTGGAAAATGAGTATTGCCATGAAGCCCCATTCTATACTCTAGGTCCAATAACTACAGATATCTCTCCTGGGTATGATCATATCACGTCTGCAATTGGAGGTACATTAATTGCATGGAAAGGAACTTCTATGCTATGTTATGTTACACCAAAAGAACATTTAGGTCTCCCAAATAAGGATGATGTAAAGGTTGGTGTAATTACTTATAAAACCGCAGCACATGCAGCCGATCTTGCGAAAAAACATCCCGGATCATGGATCAGAGATAATGCAATGAGTAAAGCAAGGTTTGAATTTAGATGGAAAGATCAGTTTTGTCTAGCTCTTGATCCTGAAACAGCACTTAAATATCATGATGAGACCTTACCTGATGATGGCTATAAAGCAACACATTTCTGTTCTATGTGTGGAGAACATTTCTGTTCTATGAGATCTTCTCACGAATTAAGGAAAAAAAGCAAAGAATTGGAAAAGAAATCTAAGGTCTTCAAAGAAATGGGTGGAGATCTGTATCTAAAATAAGGCTATCATTCATAACCCAAAACATATGCCCACTACGGTGGGCTTTTTTTATGAATGATCTAAGAATAAGTAGTTATAATTTCATTAAATTAATGATTCTATATTCTGTTGGGTGTGGCACACCTTTAAAATCTTCTATATATTTATCAGAAACATTCCTCAAACATAATGATGATCTATCATGATATTCTGAATTCTTATCCGCCAATACTTTTTTATAAAAAGCTTCACTCAGAACAATTCTGTTAGCAACAGCTTTTGACATAAGTCGGGCACTTAAGTCAATATCTATTCCATAATAATCATTGAATCCTTTGAAATAAGTCAAATTATAAACATCCTGACAATAATGAATAGCAACTTTACAGGAATAAAATAGATCATCTAAAGGGAAGTTCATAATGTTATCCAAAGTAGCATATATCTCCTCTAACAAAGAATAGTAGTCTTTAATGCTATTCTTATTTATTAATTCTGCATCAGGAATATATAACATCAATTCATCTCCAATTCCCTTAACAAAATGCTCAGGAAAGTCATTTAATAAAGAGAAGAAATTAAATGTATTATTTAGCTTTTTACCCCAAATTTCTATAGGCTCAATATATTTAATATTTGTAGATCCTACTATATCAACAAATATACATACTCCAGGACATTTTTCTAGTCCTTTCAGATGAGCCTCTATTTGGGAGGAAGTTGGATCTTTGTAATGAACATATTCTGACTTCATACACTAAAAGCTTTTAATGCATCATTTCTATCTGGATAGATGGTGAAAATACTAGTAAAGCCAGAGACTTTAAATACTTCGTAAATATTTTCCTGTAAATTACAGACATAAAATACACCTCCTAAAGGCTTGACTCGTTTGTAACCAACAAGGAAAATTCTAAGGCCTGAACTACTTATGTAATTAAGCATATGACAATCTATAATTAGATTGACCTTACCTTTCTCAATTAAATCATTAATCACATCTTCGAAGACATTAAAGTTTGAAGTATCAAGTCTCCCTTTGAGTTCAATGATCTGAGAGCTGCCATTATCTATAGTATTAATTTTCATTGTTCTTTCTGATCTTTTTTTCGATTAACAACTTATTTCCAACTTTTAATTTTTGATACTCTATTCTATCCATTAGGGTATTTACAAAGTAGACTCCAAGGCCTCCAATTTTAATGTTTTCAATGTTTTTATTTTGCGGTAAACTCACTTTATTCTGGGTGGGATCAAAATGCTTTGCAGTATCTATGAACACAATAATTACTGATTCATCCTTAAAGGAGACTTCTATAGATATATATTTATCTTTTGCCTCATTATAGCCATAGAAAATAATGTTTGACATAATTTCTTCTGAAGCAAGACATAAATCAAAGATATCTTTATCTGACAATCCGAAATCCCCAGCCAATTTATTGAACTTCTCATGAAACTGAGGAATACTTAATACATTTGCAGACAATTTAAATTTATATGTTTTCATCTGTATTAGAGCTAAACACTGACCAATAATAAGACAATACTAAAAGAGTGATATCATCATTTTGAGGCTCATCACCAACAAAAACTTTGTTATCATCGAGGATTCTATCAATAATAACCTGAGGATGAGACTTGACTGAAATATTTGCTAATAACTCTTCAAATCTATCATCACCATAAAACTCTTCTTTCTCATTTAATGCTTCTGTAATTCCATCTGTATATAAGACTATTACATCACCTTTAGAGAAATTAACAGTATCAGAAGAATATGGATGATCATCTAAAATTCCCAGAGGGACACCGTGAGTAACATCCAGTTTTTCAAGAGACTTATCTTCTCTTAAGATATAAGGATAATTATGCCCTGCATTACAGAATTCTAAAATACCTGTTTTCAAATCCAAAACACCTATAAAAAAAGTAACAAACATTCCACTATCATTGTCTACACACAAAGCCTTATTAATCATACTCACAAGATTATCAACTGAGATATCTTTAGTCGAATGAGCTCTTAATAACGTTCTTGTTATAGCCATAAACAACGATGCAGGAACTCCTTTTCCTGACACATCTCCAACAACAATACACAAGTGTGATTCATCCATAAAGAAGAAGTCGTATAAGTCCCCTCCTACCTCTTTTGCAGGCTTAAGCAGAGCAAAAAGTTCTACATCTTCACGCTCAGGAAATGGAGGGAAAATCCTTGGAATAATACCTTGTTGAATTTCATAAGCAATCCTTAATTCACTTTCTATTTTCTCTTTAGCTTCAGTAGCCGATTTCAGGTTCTCTACATAATTAGTCAGCTTTATTTGCATTTTCCGAAACGCATTACTCAATATGCCAACCTCATCATTTGAGTGAGATATAGGTAGATCTGTATTTATATCGCCTTCTCCTATCCTCTTAGATGCTGCTACAATCTGTGATAAACGTCTGGTAGTTTTGTTTGTAGAAATAAAGATCACCAATCCTATTAATATGACACCCAGTATTCCAACAATTAATATCCACTTATTTAGTATTGCAATTTTAGAAAAGATATCTCTCTCTGGAATTAGCACTCCTATAGACCATGATGTTTCTTTTAGTGGATTATAAAAAAGTAATTCTTTCCCATCTCCCAAATTTATTTCTATAACACCTGATCTTCCATTAATCATATCTTCTCCAACAAGCTTAAGCTTTTCTGATTTTATCCTGTCAGCATAAGAGAAGATTGTTTCATTCAATATATATGAACTATCTGGATAAGCTACAAAAGTACCTTTTGAAGAAAGCAAAAAAGGGAAACCTGATGTGAGTATTTTTAAATTAGAGATATCATCAGACAACTCATTTAATGATAAACCAACAGAACTAACTCCAACAACCTCTTTCCTTTGTTTGATTAATACACTATATGAAATCAATATATCTTTCTTGTCAGAACAAAAAGCAGGTTCTACCCAAGCAGAGCTATTTAACAACAAAGGTCTTGTATACCATTCCTGAGTAAAGCTTTTATATCTATTCGCAGATACTACACTCTTGTTTTTATTTATCCTTTTCCCATGAAAAACAACAATAGAATCTTGCTCAAAGATTCCTTTATTAAATGCAAAGTCAACAGAAATGATCTCCTCATTTTCATTTAAAATCTTAGTAACAAAGTCATCAATAGCATTTGGATTGTCAATAAATTCTCTTACTGCAAAAGCATCCTGCTTTGCAATTTTCTCGATAGGGTATAAAATAGAGAGGACATCCTTAGATATAGATTCTGATTGATACCTTACTGTATTTTTAACAGAGTTTAATATTATTTTACTAGCTACCAATGTGTTTATCAATAGTGCAATAACAAATATTAATACAATTAATGGTAATATGATCAGAGATAATTTGAAAGTAAGTGTTTTTCTTTTCATAAGGATGATTAGAATAAGGTAAGCTAAAGAATAGTAGAGGATAGAAAAAACATATTAATACAAATATAATAAATTGAACATTAGCAACTTGAAAGTTTTATTAATTTTATCATAGAATACAGCTTAACCTTATATTTTATATCTTTAGCAGATTAAATAATAAAACTATTCAGAAACTGTTTTAAATCTAGTTTTAGATTTTCAATATGGTCAATATAATAGCACTAATCATAACAGCTATCTTTCAAATAGCTGCCTTCATATTAACATTAAGTCTAAGCATTAAGCTTGAATCATGGAAATACAAGCTTCCTATGTTTATGACTACAATAGGAGTATTTCTTTTATTAATTCGTAGAACTTTGGAGTTTTGGTCTTTGAATACTTATATATATTCAGAGGGTATGGCAACATTCTTAGGCTATGTTGATATATTCATCCCTATTTTCTTATCTTTCTCCTTAATATTCTTAATCAAACTAAATAGAATGATTCAACTGTTAGAATCAATGAAGTTTAGATCTGAACAAAAACTGCTAACTGCCATAATTCGTACAGAAGAAAAAGAAAGAGAAATATTAGCAAAAGAAGTACATGACAATATTGGCCCTATGCTCTCTAGTATCAAAATGAATCTCTCAGCTATCAAGCATTCAGAAAAAGAGATTAGCCTAGACTATATTAAATCCAGCCTAAACATAATAGATCAAACACTCTATAGTCTTAGAAAAGTATCAAATGATATAACACTCCATGTTCTAAAGACTTTTGGCCTAGAAAAAGCAATCTCAAATTATATAAACAAAAGTGAAATCCCTGAAAACACAGACATATTACTAAATGTAAATATTGACGATAAAAGGTATCAATTCAGTGTTGAAGTCATTCTATACAGAGTTATTATCTCAATGATCAGAGATTGTATATCACATGAACAAACAACTCGCGTTAATATTGATATATTTGAAATTAATGAAATTATTTTCTTACACTTTAAAAGTAATTCAAATGAATTTAAACCTACCTTCTTAGCAAAGAATCCAAAATCTGAAGCAGTTTCAAATATAGCATTAAGAATCAAATCCATTAAAGGCATAATTAATGTAATAAGAAATAAAAGCAAAGGAACTCAAGTAAATATAAAAATTAACAATAAATTATTGATAGATTAGTGTTTTCTATATTTTATTGTTGTTAATTACTGATAACACAATTTTCAAACCCAAAATAGTAAATAATTGCTATGAGTGAAAAAAAAATAGATATTCTATTAGTAGACGACCATAAACTATTTCGTGATGGACTAGTTCTTTTATTATCCCATTTTGATAGAGTTGGAGAAATCACCCAAGCTAGTAATGGAGCAGAAATGGTTGAATTCATCAAAAATCATGATGTTGATCTTGTATTGACAGATATAAGTATGCCTATCATGAATGGTATAGATGCAACTAAAGAAGCTTTAGAATACAAGCCTAATCTAAAGGTTATTGCTCTTACAATGAATGATGATGAAGAGTATTACTACAAGATGATTGAAGTTGGAGCTAAAGGCTTTCTCTTAAAAGATTCCAAATTTGACGAGGTTAAGGATGCTATAGTGAAAGTCTCTGAAGGAGATAATTACTTCTCAGAAACATTTATGTATAACCTTTTAAGGAATATAAAGAATAAAGAGTTTATTAAAGAAAACTCCCTACTTTCTGAAAGAGAACATGAAATCTTATACTTGATTTGTAAAGGATATTCAAATCAAGAAATAGCAGACCAACTGTTTATTAGTAAAAGAACTGTAGACAAGCATCGTGCTAATCTCCTTTCTAAAACAAATACAAAAAACACTGCTAGTCTTGTAATGTATGCTATAAAGAATAATCTCATTAATATAGAATAACCTTTATAATGAATTTGAGATACAAGGTTTTATTTGTTTGTCTAGGAAACATATGTAGATCACCAAGTGCAGAAGGTATATTTAAAAAGAAAATAATTAATAACAACTTATCTAAATATATCTCTGTTGACTCAGCAGGCATTTCTTCTTTCCATCGTGGGGAAAAAGCTGATAAAAGAATGATGGAATATGCAACAAAAAGAGGATATAATCTTACTAGTATTTCTCGTCCTGTTACATATTACGATATTGAAGAGTTTGACATGATTATTGGAATGGATGATGAAAACATCTATAGTCTGGAAAACATGCTCAGATCTGAAGAAGACAGAAAGAAGATTTATAAAATGACTAGCTTCTGTCGAAAAGAAAATTATGATATGGTACCTGATCCATATTATGGGGGTGAACAAGGTTTCGTTAAAGTAATTGATATTTTAGAAGACGCTTGTGATGGATTAATAGAGGTAATCAAAAAGAAATTTTCAATTTAAGGTGTCTTAGGACACCTTAAATTAAATCCTCTTATTCTTTATAATATAACAATCTTTTCCATTGATAACTTTCCCATTGATTCTATCTTTATAAAATAGATGCCTTTACTTATTGATGAGATTACACCATCTAATACCATCCCTCCTTTTTCTATAAAATCTACTCTTTCAAAAATTAGTTCTCCTTCAATATTATAGATCTTTATATGAGATGGTTCATATTGTATTTCTTTACAAGAGATAATCAATCTATTATGGCATGGATTGGGATATATATTATATGATACTTCTTTACTTTCTTTTGTTAATATTTCTTGAACTTTTGAAAAATCCGGAATTCCATAGCCATATTGTGCATCTGGATCTGAGTATTTATGACTACTTCTATATATAGCTTCTCTTATCTTGTCCAAAGGAACATACTTATATTTCTGCATCAAGCATGTAATTACACCTGCTGCAATAGGAGAAGAATATGAAGTGCCATTACCTCCAAATACATTTTCTCTAAGAGCAATTATTGCATTTTCACCTACTGTACATATTCCCGGATTCACTCTACCATCATATGTATACCCTAAAGAACTCAATGAAGAATACTCTCCCTCATTATCAACAGCACCTACAGCAATAATATTCAACGCATCAGCAGGTGCTGATAAGTTTCTATATAGAACTTCATTCCCTTCATTTCCATTGCTATTTACTATCATCATACCTTTGCTTTCTGCAATTGTAGCTCCAATAGAAATAACATTCTGATCACTTGTCATTGATGAATAAGTATGATTCCAAATACTTTTATCAAAATCAACATAGCCTAATGAGCTATTAACTAGATCACAACCAATACTATCTGCATATTCAGCTGCTGACACCCAATTATATTCTTCAATAAGAGTTTCACTTCCCACATCTTCCGACCTCAACAACACATACTTTGCTTTGGGAGCAGTGCCAACAAATTCACCAGGAAAATATGCTGCCATCGTAGACAATACTCTTGTTCCATGAGTACTTTTTGAAAACACATTTGTATTTTTAGGATATACAAAATCTTGTGTAGCAATAATACGATTCTCATCAATTAAAGCCCTTAAAACTCTGGTTAAATAAAGGTCTTTGAAGCCTCCATCTATTACAGCAACAAGCATATCTTCTCCTCTATATCCCTGTTCATGTAACACATCTCCTTTTATCATATTTATCTGAGTAAAGCCAGAGCCATAATTAATATCAGATTTTAATGGAATTATTTTATTTTCAGGATCTGCTTCACCAAACTTTCTATCTACAGTTTCATTTCTTTCTTCTATATCACCTATATACTTTACCTCTCTCACAAAGCTCAACTGTTCAATGGATGGTATAATATCTTCATTTGCAATAACAGTAATACCATTCATCCACTTCGTTTGATTAAGAATTTTTGCTCCCATTCCAACAACTCTTCTTATATAATTCGGATCTACAGGTAAATCTTGTTTAATTATAGGAATAGAATACTTCTCTCTTCTATCAATAGACTTCTGACTTAAATAGGCCAAAGGTTCTTCTACTGTAAAGGGAGTATTATCTTTATCTGTAAAGCCTATAAAGTATTTCTTTTCCAAATCCGCCCCCAGAGCAATATCAAAGAAAACAATTAATAATAACGTGTATAACACTCTCATATCTGTGATTTAAAATTATAACAATTTATATGCAAACAACTTGAATCAGCTTAAATTTAAACTTGATCCCAATTTATTTGTTTTAACAGCAAGAAATATAAATTTCAATAAAAATAAAAACATTGGAAAGAAGAACAGAATCTACAAATAAAAAGGCGCTGTTATTGAATCTGGATCACTCCATATTTGGAACATTTGCCGAAATAGGAGGAGGTCAGGAAACTGCAAGATATTTCTTTAGAGCTGGTGGTGCATCTGGAACTATTGCCAAATCTATTTCTGCCTATGATAAGGCTTTTAGTGATGCTATCTATAATAATAACAAGCCTGGTAGGTATGTTAGTAAATACAGACTTGGGCAAATGCTAGCCACAGAATACAGTGAACTAGATAATATCACTTCTCAGGAAAAGAAAGACAACACAAAGTTATTCTCATTTGCAAATACTGTAGAAACATTAAACTATAAGAAAAGTAATAAATGTAGAGGCTGGATAGGGATAAGGTATCAATTAACTCCTAATGATAAGTGGAATGAAGTTATTATGCATATCCACTTACTTGAAGATGATGCCATTCTCCAACAAAAAACACTTGGTATTATAGGGGTAAATCTAATTTTTGCGTGTTTCTATTATTGGGAATCTCCTACCCTTTTTCTACAGTCTCTTATGGATATGACTGACTCAAGCCGGGTAAATGTCAGCATGCTTAAAATGTCCGGACCTCAACTGGATTATATAGACAATCGATTATTAGCCGTTCAGCTGGTAAAAGAAGGCATGAGTCCTGCGATGATGTTTGATCGCTCCGGAGAAGTTCAACAACCTTCTGAAATGCTATATAAAAAGAATGTATTAGCATTTAGAGGAAGCTTCAGACCTATTACTTATGTTGGCTTTGATATGCTAAAGACCTCATATTCTATATTTAAACATGATGAAGATTACACAAAAAAGGATACTTTAGCTTTATGCGAGATGACTCTAAACAACATTCTTGAAGATGGACATATTGATGAAAGGGATTTTCTGGATAGAGTCAATCTTTTAAATGGAATGGGTCAGAATGTTATGGTCAGCAATTTCAAAGAATACTATAAATTGGTAAATTACTTCTCAGAGTTCAATATCAAAAACATTAGAATAGTAATTGGTATTCCTACTTTTGAAAAAGTGCTACAAGAACATTATTATAAACATCTAAAAGGGGGAATACTTGAAGCCTTTGGAAAGCTATTTGTCCAAAACATGAAACTGTATGTCTATCCCACTATAGAGAATGGTAAGATTATCGATTCTTGTAACATCAAACTTGCTGAGCATCTACAATGTCTTTACAAATATCTAATTGAATCACGAAAGATCCTTGATATCAAAAACTATAGAGAAGACAGACTGCACATTAGAACTAGAGATGTTCTACAAATGATTCAAGGTAATGTAGATGGCTGGGAACACTTTGTTCCTGTATATATTGAGGAATGTATAAAAAGAAATAGTTTGTTTAATTATAATGGACATAAGGAACTTATTGACAGAACAAAAGATCTTAGCAAACATTGTAGACCTTCAGAACACAAAAGCAAGCCTTCGAAATAGAAAACCAAGCCTTTGAAATTAACCGCTTCATTCAATTATGATATTTAGCTTTTCTTGTATATTAAAAGACAGAGCTTATATTTATAAAATAGAATCATCAAGTGCTCCAGTCCTCTATCATTGACATTTCAATAAACATAGTACATTTACGGTGTTTAAAATCCTTGGTTAGAAATGATACATAACAACATTCCATTAGCTGAACAACTTAGACCAACCAATATAAATGATTACATTGGACAAACTCATCTTTTAGGTGAAGGTGCTATTCTGAGAAAGATAATTGAGTCTGGAAGAATACCATCAATTATATTATGGGGCCCTCCGGGTGTAGGAAAAACTACTATTGCACAAATAATCGCAAAGAGCCAGAATATGCCCTTCTTTACGCTTAGTGCTATAAATAGTGGTGTAAAGGATGTAAGGAGTGTAATTGATAAAGCAAAAAATAACTTACAAACCTGTATCTTGTTTATTGATGAAATTCATAGATTCAGCAAATCTCAACAAGATTCATTGCTTGGTGCAGTAGAAAAAGGAATCATCACTTTGATTGGTGCTACAACAGAAAATCCTTCTTTTGAAGTAATCTCTCCGCTCCTATCACGATGTCAGGTCTTTGTTCTAAAATCAATGAGTAAAGATGAGCTAAGCCAGCTTATATTAAAAGGAAAACAAAAACTTGAAGAGATCTACAAGAAAGAAATACAAATACAGGAATCTGATGCCTTATTAAGTATCTCTGGAGGGGATGGAAGAAAGTTATATAATGCCTTAGAGGTTGTTGTTTCCAATCTTACAGAGCAAGAAACTATAACTATAACCAATGCAAATGTAAAAAGTATCATACAACAAAACCTCAGCATGTATGACAAAGGTGGGGAAATGCATTATGATGTTATCTCAGCCTTTATAAAGTCTATAAGAGGTAGTGATCCCAATGCAGCGGTATATTGGCTATCAAGAATGGTAGCTGCTGGAGAAGATCCCAAGTTTATAGCCCGAAGATTATTGATCTCTGCTGCTGAGGATATTGGATTAGCAAACCCTAACGCTTTATTACTAGCCAATACATGTTTTGATGCTGTTCAAAAGATTGGATGGCCTGAAAGTAGAATTATCTTATCTCAGACAACAATCTACCTAGCTACTTCCCCTAAAAGTAATAGTGCTTATATGGCTATAAATAAAGGTCAATCTCTAGTAAAGCAAACAGGTGATTTGCCTGTTCCTCTACATTTACGAAATGCTCCTACTCAATTGATGAAAGATCTTGAATATGGCAAAGAATATAAATATGCCCATGATTACCCAAACAACTTTGTGCAACAGGAATACTTGCCTGATAGCATATCCAGAGCTTCTATTTATGAAACAGGAGACAACAAAAGAGAGGAAGGACAAAAGACTTATCTAAACAATTTATGGAAAAGTAAATATAAGTTTTAAAAAGCATAATAAGATTGTAATAGATTGTAAAACAGGACGTTTATATAATGAAGTATGATTGTTTATATACTTCATGACTTTTGAGAAAAAGCCAAGTTTAAAATAACCCAAAAGCAATTATTTTAAATTTAAAGAACCCAGAAATTTTAGCTCTGTCAGAGCACTTGACAGAATAAGTTTTCTTGAGGCTTTAAGTTTTTTGGAGATGAAGCCGTTCGGAGATAGTATTATCCCGAACGGCTTTTTTAATATCAGAATATCTTTTATAATTCTTTATGATAGGCGGTTCTTATAATCCATATAATCAAACTCTCTGAAACATTCATATGAACCATCTTTTCTTATAACTCCTATAGAAGGATGTGACAAACCATTGAACATACTTGTTTTCACCATTGTATAGTGAATCATATCTTCAAAAATTAGCTTATCACCTACTTTCAAGGGGGCTTCAAACTCCCATATTCCCATATAATCACCAGCTAAACAACTATTACCTCCTATTCTATAGCCTATACCACTACTTTCTGCATGCTTAGCATCTCTTATTCTAGGGAAATAGGGCATCTCTAAACAGTCTGGCATATGAGCAGCAAAAGACACATCCATTATAGCAGTATATACACCATGATTATGAACAATATCTACAACAGAAGACACTAAAACACCCGTCTCCCAAGCAAAAGCACTACCCGGTTCAAGTATTACTTTAACATTAGGATATCTGCTTTTAAATGCTTTCAGAACCTTTATCAGATGATCTACATCATAATCTTTACGAGTAATTAGATGGCCACCACCAAAATTCACCCACTTCAATTTAGATATAAACTTCCCAAATTTAGCTTCAAAGTGAACTAATGTCTTTTCTAAGTCATATGATGATGATTCACATAATGAATGGAAATGCAAACCTTCTACATCCTCTGGTAATTCCTGAAGCTGATCAGATGTAATACCTAACCTTGAACCCAAAGCACAAGGATTATAAAGATCTGTTTCAACTTCTGAAAACTCATGATTTACTCTCAGTCCTATAGAGATCTTTCTATCATTATTGATGATCTTCTTATGAAACAAACTATACTGAGATAAAGAGTTAAATGTGATATGACTACTATAATTCATAATCTCATCAAACTCATCTTCTTTATAGGCAGGAGAATAAGTATGTGCATATGAACCCATTTCTTCAAATGCCAATCGGGCTTCATTTAATGAGCTAGAAGTTGCACTATTTATATATTCCTTCATTAGTGGAAACATCTTCCACATTGCAAATCCTTTAAAGGCTAGAATTATATCTACCTCAGCTTTATCTATAATCTTCTTTATCAGCTTTAGATTATTCTCCAGTAATTTCTCTTCAATTACATATGAAGGAGAGTTTATTTTCTTCAAGTCCATATTTCCATATATAAAAAAATCAGGTTATTAAATATAGTAATAACCTGATTCATAATACATATATAGTTTATTATAATTCAATATCTATATCATGTTGTTCAATCCAAGGTAGACCATGAGTATTTAATTCCTTCATGAATGGATCCGGATTAAACTGCTCTACATTATAAACACCATCTTTCTTCCAAAGACCTTTAAGGTACATCATAGCTCCTATTGTTGCAGGAACACCTGTAGTATAACTTACACCCTGAGCACCTGTCTCTTTATAAGCTTGTTCATGACTACAGTTATTATAGATATAATAAGTCTTTTCTTTTCCGTCTTTCAAACCACGGATACGGCAACCTATAGAAGTCTCTCCTGTATAATTCTCTCCTAGCTCACCAGGATCAGGTAACACAGCTTTCAAGAATTGAATTGGCACAATCTCTTTACCTTCATATATGATAGGGTCGATTCTTGCCATTCCAATATTCTGAATAACTCTAAGGTGAGTTAAATATTCCTGTCCAAATGTCATCCAGAAACGAGCTCTCTTTATTGAAGGAAAGTTCTTTACCAGAGACTCAAGCTCTTCATGATAGATAAGATAAGATTCACGTTCACCAATATTTGGATAGTTTAACCCTTTGTGTATCTCATGTGGCTCTGTAAGTTTCCATTCACCATCTTCCCAATACTTACCTTTCTGAGTAACCTCACGAATGTTAATCTCGGGATTAAAATTAGTAGCAAAAGCCTTTCCATGATCACCGCCATTGCAATCCACAATATCAAGATATTGGATTTCATCAAAATGATGTTTAGCTGCATGTGCTGTGAAGATGCTTGTCACTCCCGGATCAAAGCCACAACCAAGTATTGCTGTTAAACCAGCTTCTTTAAACTTATTATGATAAGCCCACTGCCATTTATACTCATACTTAGCTTCATCCTTAGGTTCGTAGTTTGCAGTATCAAGATAACTAACACCTGTCTCAAGACAAGCATCCATTATCGTCAAATCCTGATATGGCAATGCTACATTTACAACTAAATCAGGCTTAAAAGAGTTAATCAACTCAACAAGCTCAGGAACATTATCTGCATCAACCTGAGCAGTCTTTATGTTGTTCCCTCCTACTGCTTTTGCAATATCATCACACTTAGACTTAGTACGACTAGCAAGCATGATCTCCGAAAAGATCTCAGGTAAAGCGGCCATTTTGTGGATAACAACTGTTCCTACACCGCCAGCACCAATTACTAAAACTTTACCCATTTTAACAATTTATAATATAGTTAAACTCAAGTATTGATAAACTGCGCAAAAATAATTTTATTTTCGACAAAATAGGAAATGTAATTAATAAATACTGCTAAGAGCAGATATTCTTAATACAATTCATACATGTCTTTAACTGAAAACACTATTTGAATATTCTATAATACTTTTGTTATTAAACAAATATGCGCTTTTCTCCATTATATTAGATATTGTATTATTTCTCAATTACTGAAGACAACTAACTAATGAAAACGATACATCTTTTACAACATAATAGAAATGAACCTCCCCCAACAATCATTGAATGGGGGCTATCAAACAACATAAATATAAAAGTAATTAACCTAAATGATAAAGATCTTAAGCTGCCGGAAAGCAATGAAGTAGAAGGCTTAATTATTATGGGTGGACCAATGAATGCTTATCAAACAGAGGAATATCCATGGCTAATTGATGAAAAGAGATTAATTCAAAACTGTATAAAGGATAGTAAGAAGGTTCTGGGAATCTGTTTAGGTGCTCAACTTGTTGCTGAAGCTCTTGGGGCAAAAGTATACTATACAGATATTCCTGAAGTGGGCTGGTGGCCTATATACCTCACTGATGCAGGAAAAAAGTGTAAGTTCTTTGGTAGCCTACCCTCGCAATTTACATGCTTTCATTTCCATGAACAGATATTTGACCTACCCAAAGGTGCTTATAATCTTGCGGAAACAAATGAATGCCCAAGTCAGGGGTTTGTCTATAATGATAATGTGTTGGCTTTACAATTCCATCTTGAAATTCATGAACGAACAATTCAAAATATAGGAAAAGCCTTTAATATCTACACCAGAACAGGTATCAAAATTCAAAGTAAAGAAGAGGTTTTAAAGGGTGATATTTATATTCCGGAAAACAAAAGGTATATGAATGCTATTCTGACAAACTTCTTTATATAATAATTTATCCCGAAAAGCATCTTACTTTTCGGGATATAGTAAACTCTACTTATCTGCAATATACTCCTTTAGATACTCCTCCGGATCAACACCCCAATGTTTAAGTATATTATAAGATACTTCTAAATAATTCTGAACAAATGCCTCTTCTCTCAATGGATATAAATACTCCAATGCTTCTCCTGCATACCTCAGCGATAATTCTCTGTCTTCAGTATCTTTAATATACATTATACTTATATTCAATAATGTCATAGCCACATATGGTAGATAGGTCGAGGGATTTTCTTTCGATAAAGCTCTTCTTATACTTAAAGCCTCTTCATAATTCTTTAATGCTGACTTGTAATCATTCTGATCACTCTGCAAATTACCCAGATTATTTAAACTTGTTGCCACATATGGTAGATAGGTCGAGGGATTTTCTTTCGATAAAGCTCTTCTTATACTTAAAGCCTCTTTATAATTCTTTAATGCTGACTTGTAATCATTCTGAGAGCTCTGCAAATTACCCAGATTATTTAAACTTGTTGCCACATATGGTAGATAGGTCGAGGGATTTTCTTTCGATAAATCTCTATAAATACTTAAAGCCTCTTCATAATTCTTTAATGCTGACTTGTAATCATTCTGAGAGCTCTGCAAATTACCCAGATTATTTAATGTGCCTGCCACATATGGTAGATAGGTCGAGGGATTTTCTTTCGTTAAATCTCTTCTTATACTTAAAGCCTCTTCATAATTCTTTAATGCTGACTTGTAATCATTCTGAGAGCTCTGCAAAACCCCCAAATTATTTAAACTTGTTGCCAAATCTGGTAGATAGGTCGAGGGATTTTCTTTCGTTAAATCTCTATAAATACTTAAAGCCTCTTCATAATTCTTTAATGCTGACTTGTAATCATTCTGAGAGCTCTGCAAAAGCCCCAGATTATTTAATGTCATTGCTCTTTTAGCATCATCTTTTGCTAAAGGCAAAGCTTTTTTATAATACTTCTCAGCTTTAGAGAATGAATTAAGGAACTGAAAGAAATAAGCGGCTTCAAAATGATTTTCAAAGGTGGGTGATATCTGGACTGCTCGCTTATAATATTTACCTGCTTTTTTATATTTATGTTTTAATTGTAGTGTCTGAGCTTTAAGAATAATAGGCTTTGATGTTTCCTGAGCCATTTTTTCTAGTTCAGCATCATCTAATACCTCTAATGCTTTATCTAACTCACCATCTATAAACAAAGCAAATGCCTTTTTATATAAAGCTGATTCCTGACTTAAATCTTTACCATTATATTGCTCTAATATATGTCGGACATTCTGTTCTGTCTCTTTTATCTTTTCTTTAAGGTCATTGATTTCTTTGTTTTTATAAAAAATAAGGTCTTTATTATCTGACAAATGAGATTTCAATTCCTCAATACGCTCCTGCTTATCTCCAATAAAAGGAGCTAAAAACTCTTCAAATGACTTAGCTTCAGAAATATTATCATTATATATAATGGTAATATTTCCATTTCCTTCTACTTTAATAGAATTAATATCACCTACTGAATCTACCCCATTAATAACAGATCCTATTATTTCTGTGTCTTTTATATTTATCTTGCCTATATAACTGATAGCTATTATTGTTAATAAAACAACACAAATAAAAATATAGGGTACTTTAGAACTTGATGCCTTAATTAAAATTTTATTTTTTTTATTTCCTTCCCTTACCATAAAATCCAAAAATAAAAGCAAACCCAGCAACACAATCAAAGCCACACTTACCCATCTATCAATAGTATGACTACCCAAAACAAATTCAAGATCTCCTATACTCCCTTTTATCTCAAAGAAATGGCCATTAAGCACAAGAAATGCCGAAAACACCATTCCAAAGGCTCTTATATACCTCAACTTAGGGTTCATCTTTATTACCACTATAAAAACAACTATACCTGTAAAATCGGATAGATACCAACTTCCCCAGAGAAGCAGACTTAACAGCACTAATACAAGGCTAGCAATGAGAGAAATAACAAACCAATTTTTAAAAATCTTCATATGAAATAGAATTATTAATGTATATAATTGGATAATTACAACTTGCTATACTATACGAAAACCACCAATAGAAAGGATTGAAGCAAGCCTCTATTCCCTCTGCAAAATCTATTCCATGAATATAGAAGATTCCAGAAACATTCAGTCTTTCATAAGCTTTTCAAAGGTCAAGTTATAAGTAATATATAAGACCATACTCCCCTTTTCTCACACCAAGCTAGCCCGAAATAAAAACACTCCTTTTTTCTTCAATTTATATAATCATTAACTGAAAAATCCAAAGCCAAAAAACAGATTTCTCAGGCTTTTTGACACATTTTCACAAATCTACATAAACATCTTATAATCAATGCTTTTTAGGCATATAGTAATAAAATGCATCTTGTTACTACAGCATGTTTTGTTGATAATCAAGATCAAAAGTTAAGCAAATAAATCTCGTAGGTCTACTGATTAAAGGTAAAAGTCTAGGAGTTTTGTTTTAAAGTCTAGGAGTTTTGTTTTAAAGTCTAGGAGTTTTGTTTTAAAGTCTAGGAGTTTTGTTTTAAAATCTAGGAGTT
>JBGRPZ010000084.1:0-18690 GCA_041725915.1 Hyphomicrobiales bacterium
ATAATCGATTATAAATCTGGCCAAATTATTTATGTTAATAAATGTTAAAAGCCTTAAAAAAATTTACAATCTCTTATTCTATAAGCCTTACAAAGCTTGTTGCTTTGGCTTTCCTAAGAAAAATGTTAAAAACTGAATATTTATGCAAATAAAACTGTTTTTGCATCCAAGGTTATTTGTAGTAGCGTTTATACAAGAATATTAGAGTAAAAATATGTGATAATTATCATGCATTAGTAATAAAGTTATTTATGATAAATATCAGGTTATAATTTATGGGTTTCAATAGGAAATTGAAGAGAACAAAAGTGCTTTGAGGAATAATACACTTATAATATGGTGCTTTCTTATTCTTGAAATGGAGCTTCTTAAATTAGTTTACAACAAAATTTCTGTTAAAGAATTGTGTTTGTAATAAAAGGTTGTCTATTAGTTATAGATATAATTATCAACAATTAATCTATTTTTAATACATTTGCAGCACCTAAAAAACAGAGATCATGTCCTTAATAAACGAAAAATTTGTTGGAGAAGGTTTAACCTATGATGATGTATTATTAGTACCAGCATATTCAGAGGTTTTACCTAGAGATGTAAAGTTAAGTACCAAATTCTCAAGGAATATTGAGTTAAACATGCCTATAGTATCCGCAGCTATGGATACAGTTACTGAATCTAAGATGGCAATTGCGATGGCTCAAGAGGGAGGAATAGGGGTTATTCATAAGAATATGTCTATTGAAGCTCAGTCTGAAAAAGTAAGAAAAGTTAAGAGAGCTGAAAATGGAATGATAATCAATCCTGTTACTCTTCCTAATAATGCATTGGTACGTGATGCGCTTCAACTCATGGAGAAATTTAGCATTGGAGGTATTCCAGTTGTTGATAACAAAGATCACCTTGTTGGTATTGTAACTAACAGAGACTTAAGATTTGAAAGAAATCTGGGAAGACCTGTTGTTGAAGTGATGACCTCTGAAGGATTAATTACTGTTGCCGAATTTACCACCTTCGAACAAGCTGCAGATATCCTTCAGGAACATAGAATTGAAAAGCTTCCTGTTGTCAACAATGATGGCCGTCTTGTTGGATTGATTACTTACAAGGATATCATTAAGATTAAAGAAAGACCTAATGCCTCCAAAGATAAACTTGGACGTTTACGTGTTGCTGCTGCAGTAGGTATTGCAGGTGATACAATGGAACGTGTAGCAAGCCTTGTTGAAGCTGGTGTTGATGCTGTTGTGTTAGATACTGCTCATGGTCATTCTAAAGGTGTTATCGAAATTGCCAAAAAGATAAAAAAGAACTTTACTAATATAGATTTGGTAATAGGTAATGTAGCAACTCCTGATGCTGCAAAGGCTCTTGTTGAGATAGGTGCTGATGCTATTAAAGTAGGTATCGGTCCTGGTTCTATTTGTACCACCCGTGTAATTGCTGGTGTTGGTGTTCCTCAGCTGTCTGCTATCATGAATGTTAAAGAAGCTATCAAAGATACAGGTGTTCCTGTAATTGGTGATGGTGGAATCAGATTTACAGGTGATATCGTTAAGGCTGTTGCTGGAGGAGCTGATACTATAATGGCAGGAGGATTATTTGCGGGAACGGAAGAGTCTCCGGGAGAAACTATAATTTTTGAAGGAAGAAAATATAAAGCATATAGAGGAATGGGTTCTATAGAGGCCATGGAAAAAGGCTCTAAAGACAGATATTTTCAGGATGCAGAAGACGATGTTAAAAAGCTTGTCCCTGAAGGTATTGTTGGCAGAGTGCCTTATAAAGGAAGCATGTCCGAAGTTGTTCACCAGTTAGTAGGAGGTCTACGCGCAGGAATGGGGTATACTGGTTCTGCATCTATAAATGATCTACAGAATGCTAAATTTGTAAGAATGTCTCCTGCTGGTGTAGCAGAAAGCCATCCTCATGATATTACAATAACCAGGGAAGCGCCAAATTACACTACTCGTTAAGCTTCTTAAATAAATGATTTGAGTATATGAGAAAAGTACAATCATCAGTATTGTTTAATGTAAAGAACTCAATAAAAGCTGCTGCATTAAGCACAGCTTTTATATGTATCGCTCTAAGTAGTCAGGCTCAGAAAGTAAAAGATAAAGATGTTCTTCTTGACTTTGGAAAAGAAAAAGTAACGGCTAAAGAGTTTCTTGATGTTTATAAAGAAAACAACCTTCATGAAGGTGTTATAGATAAAAAATCTGTTGATGAATATCTGGATTTATATATCAACTTTAAACTAAAGGTAAAAGAAGCAAGAAATCTGGGCTATGATACCATAGCATCATATGTTGATGAGATAAAAGGTTATCGTGATCAGTTAGCTAAGCCTTATTTTATTGATCAGGATGTAAATGAAGAGCTACTGAAAGAAGCTTACAATAGAATGCTTCAGGATGTAAGAGCAAGCCATATTATGGTGAAGCTTGATGAGAATGCAAGTCCTGCAGATACTTTAGCTGCTTACAACAAGATTATGGAAATTCGCCAGAAAGTACTTGCTGGTGGGGATTTTGGTAAATTGGCTGCTGAGTTTTCTGATGACCCTTCTGCTAAAGATCGTGAAGAGATTCCTGGAAGAAGACCTTTCGTTCCTGGTAACGAAGGAGACTTAGGCTACTTTACTGTTTTTGATATGGTATATCCTTTCGAAACAGCTGCATATAATACTCCTGTAGGTGAGATTTCTATGCCTGTAAGAACTCAGTTTGGATATCACATACTTAAAATTGATAAAAGAGATAAAGCACTTGGTGTTGCTGAAGTTGCTCATATATATGTTGCTGCTCGCTCTGGTGCAAGCAAGGAAGATTCTCTTGCTGCTGCAGAAAAGATCAATCAAATTTACGAGAAGCTGGAAGGTGGCATGCCTTGGAACGAGGCTGTAAAGAAGTATTCAGAAGATAAAGCTTCTGCTGCTAAGAATGGTATTCTTCCTAAGTTCAAGAGTAATAGAATGCCTGCTCAGTTTATTGAGGCAACAAAGGAACTGACTTCAGATAATAATATATCTAAGCCTATACACTCTATCTTTGGATGGCATATCCTTAAACTCGAAAACATTACTGCTCCGGGCTCTTATGATGAGGAACTTCCTAAGCTTAAGGAAAGACTTACAAGAGATGTTCGTAATCATAAAAGTGAAAAAGCTGTAATCAACCAAATAAAGAAAGAAAATAAGTTTAAGGCTTATAAGAAGAATATAGAAAAGCTTTACACTGCCTTAGAAGCTGATACAACTTTACTTCTTGGTATGATTGAAGCTAAGAATTATCAGGATTATAAAGCTCCTATCTATCGTTTTGCTAAGAAGAAATATCTTCAAAAGGATTTTGTTGCTTACTTAGCAGCTAATCAAAAAGGCAAAACAGAACAGGATGCAAGGACTTATCTGTCTAACCTCTATAATGAGTTTATTGATAAGTTTGTTCTTGACTATGAGAATAAGCATTTAGAAGATAAATATCCAGACTTCGCAAAGTTGATGGACAAGTATAAAGATGGTATCTTATTATTTAATCTTAGTGATAAGAAGATATGGTCTGCTGCTGCAAGTGATACCACTGGTCTGAAAGAATTCTATGAAGCTCATAAAGGTGACTATATGTGGAATAAGAGAGTAGATGCAATGGTTGTTACTGTCAAAAATCCTGAACTTGTAGATAAGGCAAGAGAAATTGCTTCTAAACTTGATACTGCTGATACTCTTAGAAAAGCTTTAAAAGCAAATGATATAGATGCTTCTGTTATTCAAAAGAACTTTGAAAAAGGATCTAATGGTTATGTAGATTCTGTTGATTGGATAAAAGGTTTGAGCAAGAACTTTGAAGGAGAACTTGGAAACTCTGTTGTTTTTGTGAAAGTAGTTGATGTTTTAGAACCAATGTCTAAGAAGTTAAACGAAGCCAGAGGTACTATTACTGCCGACTATCAGGATTTTCTTGAAAAGAAATGGATAAGTGACCTTAGAGATAAGTACTCTGTTACTATCAATAAGAAAGCATTAGAGGAAATAAAGAAATAATAATCTATATTTAACCTGTTGAAAAGAAGTAGACCCTTCTTTCAACAGGTTTTTTAATTCTAAATACTTGATAAGGTTGAAGCATTTAAATATTTTTATTCTTATAATCATTTCTATAGCTCTCTTTTCTGCTTGTTCTCGTCCATCCGAAGATAAAGGAGTTGTTATTGCTAAAGCTTATGGCTCATATTTATATGAAGATGACCTGAAGCATTTTATTCCTAATGGAGCCAGCCCAAAAGATAGCTTGATTATTGCCAAAGGATTTATTAATAACTGGATCAAAGAGAAAGTCTTACTTAATCAGGCTGAAAATAATCTTACCCCAGATCAGAAGAAACTTGATAAGATGGTAGAGGATTACAAAAACTCTCTTATCATTTATCAATATGAGAACTTATTGGTTCAGCAAAAATTAGATACTGTTATCAGCAACTCAGAGATCGAGAAATATTATGAAAGTAATAAACAGAACTTTGAGCTTAAAGAAGATATTGTAAAGTTTTTCTGTGTGAAACTTAATGCTGATTCAGAACATATTGGCGAAATAAAGATGATGCTAAAAGCAGATGACATTCATACAGACTCATTACGTTTATATTGCGTTAATAATAGACTTGATTTTATGATGGAAGAGAATAATTGGACTTCTTTTCATAATGTATTAAATCTTGTGCCAATAAAATCTTATAACTATCAGGCTTTTTTAAAGAATGATAAACTTGTTGAAATTAAAGATAAGCCTTACATGTACATTGCTTATTTCTTTGATTTCAGAATTAAAGATGGTGTGTCTCCTTTAGAATTGGAAAGACAACGTGTTGTTTCTATAATATTAAATGCTAGAAAAAAGAAATTACTCAAGGACATGAGGGAAAATATTCTTCAGGAAGCAATAAAAAACAAAGATTTTGAGGTCTTTTATTAAAGTTTTTTGATATTTGTAAATATCACCATCTGCAAGGGCATTGTATGTCCTCAAATTTAAAGTTTTTAGGCTGTACTTTGCCATTTATTTTATGAAATATAAATTGATGATGAATAGAAAACTAGTAGTTGCTTTAAGCATTATAGGCTTGTTATTTTCTGGGTATTCTTATGGGCAATCAGAACCCCAAGGGAAAGTGATTGATGAAGTTGTTGCTGTTGTCGGGAAAAATATTATCCTCGAATCAGAAATACAAAATCAATATATGCAGGCACGCATGAACTCTGATATCTCAGGTACAGAAAGTAAAGTGAAGTGCCAAATACTTGAGAATATCTTATTTCAAAACTTACTCCTTGATCAGGCAGAACTCGATAGTCTTACTGTAAATGATGTACAAGTTGATGCTATCGTACAAGAAAGAATCCGAAAATACTTTATCCCTAGCTTTGGTTCTCAAGAGAAACTAGAAGAGTTTTATGGGAAAAAGATTGATGAGATAAAAGATGAAGTTAGAAAGAGTGTAAAAAAGCAACAACTATCAGAGATGGTTCAGCAATCAATTGTTTCTTCAATAGTAATTACTCCTTCTGAAGTGCTGAAGTTTTATAAATCTCTACCTAAAGATAGTATTCCTCTGATTAATTCAGAATATAGGATAGCTCAGATTATAAAAAAACCACCTATTTCTATTGAAGAAAAGTTAGCAATAAAAGATCGCCTTAATGGCTTTCGCAAAAGAATTGAAGGCGGAGAGAAATTCTCTACTCTGGCGCGATTATACTCTGAAGATCCTGGATCTGCCAAAAAGGGGGGTGAGCTTGGTTTTTATGGCAGAGGTGAACTTTATCCGGAATTTGAAGCTACTGCATTTAAATTGAAAGATGGCGAGATGTCTGATATAGTTGAAACTAAAGCTGGTTTCCACTTGATTCAGATGATAGAAAGAAGAGGTGATAATATTAATGTAAGACATATTCTACTTAGAACGAAAGTGTCTCCAATGGCTTTGTATAAAGCAAAGAACTCTTTGGATAGTTTAGCTACTGCTATACGTAATGACTCTATCACCTTTGATGAAGCTGTAAAAGAGTTTTCTGATGATCCAGGGAAATCTAATGGAGGTTATATTATAAATAAGATGACTGGTGGCGATAAGTTTTCTCCTGAACAACTTGATTCAAGAGTTTTATATTCTGTAAATAAGCTAAATGTTGGAGATATTACTAATGCAGTACCATTTCAGGACGAAGAAGGTAGAGATGCTTATAGAATTCTATGTCTAAAAAGTAAATCACTTCCTCATAGAGCTGATGTTTCAGAAGACTATGATAAGATTAGCCAAATGGCTTTGGGGATGAAGAAGCAAGAAGAGATTCGTAGATGGATTACTGAGAAAATTAAAACTACTTATATAAAAATTGATGAGGAGTATAAAGGCTGTAGCTTTGATAATAAGTGGTTTTAATAGAAGTTTAGATTTTTCCTTATAATATAACCAATCAAAACATGAATTTTAAATCTGATGTACAGGGGGTAGACCATTTTGTAAAGAAATATCATCTGCTTAAAGAAGAAATAGGAAAGGCTGTTATTGGACAGCATGATGTTATTGAAAAAACTTTATTATCAATTTTTTGCCAAGGACATGTGCTCTTAGTTGGAGTTCCTGGCCTTGCCAAAACTTTACTTGTTAATTCGATAGCTCAGGCTTTAGGGCTTAATTTTAATAGAATCCAGTTTACTCCGGATTTGATGCCTTCTGATATATTAGGAACAGAGATTCTTGACGAAAATAGAGTGTTTAAGTTTATAAAAGGACCTGCTTTTGCAAATATCGTACTTGCTGATGAAATAAATAGAACTCCTCCAAAGACTCAAGCTGCTTTGCTGGAAGCAATGCAAGAGAAAGCAGTTACAGTATCTGGGAAAACTTATAAACTGCCACCTCCGTTTTTTGTGCTAGCAACACAAAACCCAATTGAGCAAGAAGGAACATATCCTTTGCCTGAGGCTCAACTGGATCGTTTTATGTTCAATATTACTCTGGACTACCCAAGCTTTGATGAAGAACTTGAAATAATTCTAAGAACTACATCAAATGGATTAGCAAAACCTCAAAAGGTTATGGAATTAGATGAATTAGTAGAATTACAAAAGCTAGTGTATCGAATTCCTGTGCCAGAGAATGTTTTGCAATATGCTGTTAATTTAGTCGCTTCTACTAGACCTAACTCAAACAGAACTCACAACATTACTAACAAATACTTACAATGGGGCGCAGGGCCTAGAGCATCACAGTATTTAATATTAGGAGCAAAATGCAATGCTCTCTTGAATGGGAAATATTCTCCTGATATTGAAGATGTAAAAAGTGTCGCTTTATCTGTTCTTAGACATAGAATAGTTAGGAACTTTAAGGCCGAAGCTGATGGTTTTGATAATGATAAGATCATAGAATCTATATTATAAATAGTATTTTTAACTAAATCGATGTTGTGAAAAGAAAAAGTATAATTTATTTAGCTGGGCTTATTGTAGCTGTTGTAGTTGTGTATTTTGTATTTTCTCCTGATGATAAATCTTCTCAAGAGACTATTGTCGTTCCTGTAAAAACAGGGGAATTTGTAATAAATGTTACCACTACTGGAGAACTCGAAGCAAAGAATTCTCAGAATATCTTTGGCCCTAACGCAAGTAAGATGCGAAGAGCGGGAATGTGGAACTACAAGATAGATAATATCATTGATGATGGTACAGTCATTAAAAAAGGAGATTATGTTGCCCGTATTGATCCAAGTGAGCTTGAAAAAAAGATAAAAGACTTACAACTGGAAGAAGAAAAAAGACATTCTGCTTATATAAAAACTCAACTTGATACAACTATGACCTTGAGAGAGGCTAGAAATAGTTTGATCAACCTTAAGTTTGAATTGGAACAGAAGCAGATTAACCTTGACCAGTCAAAATACGAGCCGCCAGCAACTAAACGTCAAGCAAAGATTGATCTTGAAAAGGCTGAAAGATCATATGAACAAGCAACCACGAATTATGTGTTGAAACAGAAAAAAGCGGTTGCTGAAATGGTTGATGTTATCGCTTCTTTGAATAAGTCTAAGATGGCTGTAAAAAGTGCTACAGATCTTTTAGGTGAATTTATGATTTTGGCTCCTCAGGATGGAATGCTTATATACCAAAGAGATTGGGATGGTAAACGTATTGGAAAAGGCTCAAGTATTAATGTTTGGTCAAATGTAGTGGCTACTCTTCCTGACTTATCTCAGATGGTTACAAAGACTTATGTAAATGAAATTGATATCTCTAAGATTAGCAAAGATCAAAATGTAGATATCAGTATTGATGCTTTTCCAGATAAGAAACTTAAGGGTATTGTAACAAATGTTGCTAACATAGGACAACAACTTCAAGGTTCTAATGCTAAAGTGTTCGAAGTTATGGTTGAAGTTGTGAATTCAGATACCAATCTTAGACCTGCAATGACTACTCAGGCAAGTATTATTACAGATATACTTCAGGACACAAAGTATATACCTTTAGATGCTGTAGACTTTCAAGATAGCACCACACTTGTGTATAAAACTAATGGATCAAGACAAGAAATTATCACAGGCCCTACAAATGATAATGAAATTGTTGTTTATGAAGGATTGGAATCTACTGATGAGATCTATATTCTTCCTCCAAAAAATGCTAATGATTGGAAGCTTAATAAAATACCTGATGCTATCCATGCAAAATATAACGCGAAACAGAAGAAGGACTTAAAACCAGTTGTTGAGACTTCAGACATTCCAATTAAGGAAGCAGAATAAAGATAGGAGCAAGTATGAAAAAGACAGAAAGATATTCTGAGATTTTAAATATTGCCCTTGAAGCTGTTTTGTCAAATAGAATCCGTTCGTTTTTAACTGGATTGGGTATTATTTTTGGAGTTGCAGCTGTTATTGCTATGATGTCAATAGGAAAGGGTGCTCGACAAGAGATCTTAGAACAAATTAAGAAAGTCGGAGTAAACAATATTGTTATTACAGCAAAGTCAAGTGAGGATCTTCAACAAGAAAGTGAAGACTCTGATAAGAAAAGCTCTAAGACTCCATTTTCTCCCGGCTTAACAGTCAAAGATGCTGAATCAATCAAGCAAATTATTCCTACAGTTTCAATTGTTAGTCCTGAAGTGGAATATAAAACTCACGCAGTTTGTAATGGAATAAGTTATGCTTCTACTGTAAAGGGAGTTAATCCTGATTTCTTCGATTTGTTTAATCTGGAGTTTCATAAAGGCAGGCGTTTTTACCATGAAAGCAATAATCTTACAAAGCCTGTATGTGTTATCGGATCAGGGTTAAAATCACGATTCTTTCCTAATGAAGACCCTATTGGAAAGTATATAAAATGTTCTAATGTATGGTATAGAGTTATAGGTGTTCTGAAAACACAATCTACTACTGATTTGGATTCAGAAAGCACAGTGTCTTCAGGTTATAATGATAAAATTTTTGTGCCTATAAAAACTCTACTAAACAGATATCTTGATAAATCTAAGCCTAAAGTCAATGATGGTGGTGGAGGTATGTCTGCAGGACGTTTTATTATGGTTTCTGGAGGGCCTAGTAAACAGTCAAGTAGTTTTAAGCTTGTAAATCAACTGAACAGATTAGTTGTGCAGGTTGATGACTCAAAAAACTTGCCTGCTACTGCAAAAACCTTGATAAAGATGTTAAAACGAAGACATAATAATCAGGAAGATTTTGAAGTAGAAGTACCTGAATTATTATTGAAACAAGAACAGAAAAATAAGGACATATTCAATATTGTTCTTGGGGCGATTGCATCTATATCTCTTATTGTAGGGGGTATTGGCATCATGAATATCATGTTGGCCTCTGTTATGGAAAGAATAAAAGAAATAGGTGTTCGCAGATCTATTGGAGCGACGAAGTCTGATATTATTTTACAGTTTCTGGCTGAGTCTATATTTATAAGTGTGTCTGGTGGTGTAATAGGGATAATGTTTGGTGTTGTCCTATCATATTTTATTCAAAAGCTAGCTGATATTACAACGATTATCTCTTTTTCTTCTATATTAATTTCATTTGGGGTATCAGCATTTATAGGGATTATATTTGGTTTTATGCCTGCAAGAAAAGCAGCAGAACAAGATCCTGTACATTCATTAAGACACGAGTAATTGAAAACGAAAATTAAAACATGTATAAAATTAAATTTGGATTCTTATTAGTAGTCCTTTCTTTTCTATGTTCTACTAATGGTTTTACACAAGACTCTCAAAAAAGAAAGGTTTTAAGTTTAGAAGATGTAATTAGCATTGCTAGAGAAAAATCGTATATAGCTCAGGCTGCTAAGCATAGTTATAGAAGCAGTTATTGGGAACATGAATCTTATAAGGCTATGTTTTTGCCTTATCTGGAAGCAGATTTAGAATTGCCTACGTTTAAAAATTCTGATAGTTGGATTCCTCAACCTGATGGAACTGAAAAGCTTTCTAATGTTCATAGCATTAGAGCTAGTGGAGAATTGTCTTTAGTGCAGCGGATAGGTCTTACAAATGGATTAATTAGCATTAATTCTAGCCTTGATAGTTATAAAAATCTAAGTAATGATAAACTAGATGACACTGACTCTCAATTATTCATGAGTAGTCCTCTGTTTTTACGATATACACAAACCTTATTTGGTTATAATAATCTTAAATGGATGCGTAAGATTAGCCCTGTAAAATTCCAAAAAGCTGAGCGTGTTTATAAGCAAAGTATGGAAGAGGTAGCTATAAAATCAGTGGATGTATTTTTTGATTTACTAATTGCTGAGAAGTCCATAAAGATCAATAGAACTAATATGATGAATTATGATACTCTTTACAAAATTGCTAAAGGGAGATATAACCTTGGTAAAATTGCAGAGAATGATCTTCTTCAGCTTGAATTAAATTATATGCAGGCAAAGAAAGGCTTTGAATCAGCTAAGATAGGATATGATAATAGTCTTTTTAGATTTAAGTCTTTCCTGAGAATGAAAGATTCGGATACAATTGTGCTCATTCCTCCTACTCCTAAGAGCTTTTTTAATGTTTCTGTTGATGAGGCTATTAATCTAGCATATACAAACTCTCCTGAAATTCTTGCTTTTAAAGAGAGAGAACTTACGGCAAAGAGCAAACTTGCAGAGGCAAAATATGCTAAGCGGTTTGATATAAATATAAATGCAACATATGGCGTTTCCGCATCAAATACTGAATTTACTGAAGTTTATAAAAATTTCAATAAAAGTCAGACTGCAAGTGTAGGTTTCTCCATTCCTATTTTGGATTGGGGTAATGCAAAAGGACGTATAAGAATGGCTAAATCTAATTTAGATTTAACACTAGAGCAAGTAGCTCAGTCTAAAGTTGATTTTGAAATGGATATCATCAATAAGGTAAATGAGTTTAATATTCAAGAGTTGCAATATACTATTGCTGCTAAAGCAGATACTATTGCTCAGAAACGTTATGATGTTACGCAGAAACGTTATTTGATTGGTAAAGTCAATGATATATTAGATTTAACTAATGCTCAGAAGGAAAATGACAATACCAAGAACGATTACTATAGAAGCCTTCAAAGTTACTGGCAACAATATTATACAATTCGAAAAATAACTTTATACGATTTTGAACAAGATAAATCTATATCTGTTAATCTGAATGAAATAAAATAAACATTATAATTAATTATTCATTTAGATTATATAAAATTATGGCAGTATTAGTTGGAAAAAAAGCTCCCTTATTTGAAGCAGATGCAGTAGTAGATGGCGGTGATTTTGCAGAGAAGTTTTCTTTAGAGCAATATATAGGAAAGAAGCATGTGCTTTTCTTCTTCTATCCACTTGATTTTACTTTCGTTTGCCCTACTGAAATTATTGCTTTTCAGGATAAGATTGAGGAGTTTGATAAAAGAAATGTTGCCGTTGTTGGTTGTTCTATCGATTCTAAGTTTTCTCACTGGAAATGGCTTAATACTGAAAGGAAAGATGGAGGTATTAAAGGTGTGAAATTCCCATTAGTTTCTGATTTATCTAAAACTATTGCTGAGAATTATGATGTTCTCGCTGGTGATTATGTATATAATGAAGAGGGTGAAATGGAATTTCAGGGAGAAGCTGTTGCTTACAGAGGTTTATTCTTGATTGATAAGCAAGGTATCGTTCGCCATCAGGTGATTAATGACCTACCACTTGGAAGAAGTGTTGATGAAGCTATCAGAATGGTAGATGCACTACAGTTCTTTGAAGAAAATGGAGAAGTTTGTCCTGCAAACTGGCATGCTGGTGAAGAAGCAATGTCGCCTACTTCTGAAGGTGTTGCTAATTATCTTGCCAAGCATTAAACTATATTATAAAAAAAGAAAAGATGAGTCAGTCATGTATATGGCTGGCTCATTTTTTATATACATTTTCATCTTTTATAAGATATAGATTGAGGTGAAATATCTTGTCTTTTATGAGAGATCTGGTATGGATTTTATGTGAAATAGATATAAGAAAAAAGGGGATACCTGTGAAAGTCTTGATATAAAATAGATGTGTCAACTTTTCAGGTTTTGAGTAGATGAATTTACGGGTAGGAGTTAGTATAAATACTATTTGTTTTTGTACTAGTGTGTTTTTTAGTCATTTAGGGGTTGTGCTGGGGAGTGTCAGGATGTATCTTTGCACTGTAACTTTTTCATAGCAAGAAAAGTTTTTTAAGTGTTCGTATCATAGCATTCATAGCATAATTATTATTAGAGTTTTTTTACCTGAGGGTAATTTATATTCAAATATTGCAAAAGAAAAGGCCGTCCAAATATGTTTGGGTGGTCTTTTCTTTTATAATAAAGGCTATATTTTGAAGACAGCCTCTTATAAGTTGTAATTAAATCTCTTTTGCTTCATTCCAGATAGCATCCATTTCTCTTAAAGTCATATCTTGTAAAGACTTGCCAAGTTCTTTGGCTTTTTGTTCCAAATATTGGAATCTATAGATAAACTTTCTGTTAGTTCTTTCAAGTGCATCTTCAGGATTCAGGTCAATGAATCTGGAGTAATTGACCAATGAGAAGATAAGATCTCCCAGTTCCCCTTCTTGTTTCTCTGATGGGCTGTTATTATCAACTTCATGCTTGAACTCGTCTAATTCCTCAAGCACCTTTTCCCATACTTGATCTTTATTATCCCAATCAAAGCCGACTCCGCGTGCTTTTTCTTGAATTCTAAAGGCCTTTACTAATGGAGGGAGGGACTTAGGGACACCAGAAAGTACAGATTTATTACCTTCTTTAAGTTTGATTTGTTCCCAGTTATTTTTTACATCTTCATCATTATCTACCTTTACATCAGCAAACACATGAGGATGTCTGTTTATAAGTTTTTCACATATTCCATTCAACACATCAGCAATGTCGAATGCTTTTTTCTCTGAAGCAATTTTTGAATAAAAGACAAGGTGAAGCATAAGATCACCTAATTCCTTCTTAATTTCATTTAGATCTTTACTAAGGATTGCATCAGATAGCTCATAAGTTTCTTCAATAGTTAGATACCTAAGAGATTCCAGAGTTTGTTTCTTATCCCATGGACATTTTTCTCTTAGTTCATCCATAATATTGAGGAGTCTCTCAAAAGCGATTAGTTTTTCTTTCATATCTGGATAAATCAGCGATTGTTATTCTTTTCAATGAATTCTATCAATTGTTGATAATTAAACGGTTTACGGATACAGTCATTGATTCCTATATCCAAGAACCTTTCTGTGTCATTCTCTTCAGTATATGCCGTCACAGCAAAGATGGGAGTAGGAATAAGTTTATTGAGATCTTCATATTTCCTAATTTCTATTGTTGCTTCAATCCCATCCATAATAGGCATCTGAATATCCATCAATATAATGCCATATTTATTCTTTTGGACTAGCTTTAGAGCATCTTTACCATTGTCAGCAGTGTCAAAAGTGTAATTAGCTTTTCTAAAAATAGCAATAGCTAATCTTTGATTGATTAAATTGTCTTCAACTAGTAATATATCTTTCATTATATACCCATAATTTTTCAATAATTACTCTCTTGTTTAATGCGGCAAATAGCAGCAAATGAAATTACATAAGGATTATTACTATGAATTAATTTCTGATTAAAAAAATAGAGCTGTAGATTAATAACTATGAAATTTCCCTAAAATAATTAACAAATATATAACATAAAAATGGCAACACTTCTTACTTTAGGCTATAACTTTTCGAAAGGAAATTTAAACATCCCTACTAACCATAGTATTATTATTACTGGTTTACAGGTGATAAAGCAAGTGTAAGGCGTGCTTATATAGATAATTAAGGGTTTGTATATAATGATACATTAGTAGTAATAGGCATTGTTGATACAGCCCTGATTTAAAAACTATGATTTCAAAATTAAATATAATTAAGACTAATAGTAGCTTACTTTTGGATGTGTTTTGTTATTATCACCCTCTTTTTGATACTTCAATTTTGGTTTAGATGCAGAATATAGACAGTGGGTTTTGCTCCTTCCCGTGCTTTTTGAACAATATATACTGCATGCAGATACTTGATAGAAACAACAAAGGGAATTAAGCATTGCTTAATCCCCTTTGTTATAAGTTACATATTAAATTACTTCGTGATAATGTCTAATATGTTATTACTTTATTTGGCCAATTCCTATTTTTGCTTGAGTAGGATCACCAAAACTAAAAGATGATATAAAATTATTTTCATTTGCTGAAATTTTAGCATCATGACAATAATTACGTTCACTTGCGAAATCTACTCTATAACGGAACCATTCTACTTGACCATTGCTAATTTCTCCTACCCTAGAACCTACAGAAATATTCGATTTAGAATCATGAACCAAAATTACATAACCATTATCTAATAGGGCAACATCTGGATTTTCACCAACTTCAGCACTAGCAGGATCTTGGCTATCCCATTTTATCGATGACTCATTTAAAGTTCCTGTCCGAGACCATAGATATCCAGCTCCGTAAGAATCCTTAGAAACATGTACTTCAACAACTTGATTATTGTTATTGATAGCAATAGATGGTTGAGTGCCACCACTATACACGCATTTATCCCCTAATTTAATTGAATTAGTAGCAGGATCATAATTAACTATACGATAAAAATTGGTGCCCTTGATAGTATATACTATAATAATAGATCCATTATCATTAATGGCTACTTTTGGATATGCGCCTTCTTCTTCTACATAAATGGTATTTTTTAAATTGATAGTTTGATTATCCAAATCTCCAATAGTAAGATATAATTTATTATTCCAAGTATTCCAGTCTATAATACGATTGACTGCTACAATTCTATTGTTATTAATAGCCACACTAGAGTTAATCACTTCGCTGTTTTTACTAATAGGAGTATCAGTAGTAGAGCTATTCCAAATTAGTTGGTTGTCTTTTATTGTTCCTGCTTGATATACTAATTTACCTGAAACAAAATAAGTTCTTACAACATCATTTTTTTTATTGATAGCTACTCCAGCATTTTTTGTACCATCAAGTATAGTAAAAGGATTAAAATGAAGATCTTTAAAACTTGCCTCTTCAGCTTTTTGCTGCGAATTATTAGTTGGTTTAATCAATTCAACATCTTTCTTACAACTAACAAAGCTTATGGCAAACGCCATAATAAGGAATGAAAAGGTAATTCTATTACCTCTGAAGAAATACTTAGTTTTCATAGTAATTGTAGTTTTTTAGGTTTTTATTTGTTTAGCATATGGGCTTTATGCCAGAATTCTTGCTCTTAGATGGAAAAACGATGGTGGTAAAATAATATTCTTTTTTTATGATATGCTTATTTTATAGCGGTATAGATTTTTTAACTATCAATAAGAGTGACCCCAAAGAAATAATTATCCTTTCCCATACTTCCTGAATGCTTGTACAATCTGGTATATACTGTAGGTAGATATGATCCGACCTAGCAAATCAATCATTATTGAATTAGAACCTAATATAAGACCTTTGATTTCTATATCTGCCCTCAAGAATCGGATATTATGTGTAGGGTTGATAAATCTGGGATAAAGATGTCGAACTATTTCAAACTCGTTAGCACTTAGCTCTGCCCATAAGTTTTTAAGCTGTATACTTTCCATAGAGTAAATGAAAAGAATAAAGCAAAACATTGTGGTAACTATAAAAAACAAAACACCACGACTCCATGACAGGCCATTTGCATTTGATAGCTGGTTGGTAAGTAGTAATAAAAACTCTGATACTTTACGTAGGTTGTCTTTTGCTTGGATACCATTAGTTTTTGCAACATAATAAGGTAGGATATGAGCAGGGATATTCTCAGAAGTGTTTGTCATATTGAAGGAGAATATATTTTCCCTTAAGTCCTTATTATATTGTTTCATTTCAAGGCTGTAGTACTTTAGAGCTTCGACCTTATCATTTTGTTTCATCAGCTGATCTTTTATGATTCGATAGGTTTCACGATCTGCAGATTTAGATCTGAATTCTAGAAAACTTAATGGTCTATCAATGGTAATATTCCGAATGGATATTGATTTCAGGATAGAGTTATCGAAATAAACACTTTTTTGGAAATCTGAATTCTGTATTGAAAGCCCTCCTTTTTTCCCCTCCAGATAATTGAAGAAAACTTTATCGTCAAATTCAGTATTTTTCACTATCACTTTTCCTTGTATTATACTATTGCTAAAGCTGGTTATGCCATTAAACTTAGAATTCAATAACCTGAAAGTTGATAAGATAAAGGTATGTCCGAACTTTACTATTGAATCAAATATACAGTTGTCAAACTTAGTATTATGACAAATATCATTTAGTTTCATCACAATCTTTGAGGTAAACTTACAGTAAGAGGCATTAAATGGACAATTGAAGATATTGCTTTTTAGACTGAAAGTCTGATTAATGGTGCATTCGGACATGCTAAAGCCTGTTTCATTATAAAGAAAGCTACATGAATTGAATGAAACAGGCTTATCAAATTGGCAATTGCTAAATTTCACATAATCATAGAACCTACAATTGACAAACAAAAGTTCTTTATCAAACTTCTTGCCTTGGATGCTTAGCCCTGATTCAAAATCACAATCTATAAATGTATGCTTAGCCTTATTCAATGTTATTTGATCATGCAATTCACTTTCAAAATCAAACATTGATTTGACTGTCTTTCTGCTTTCCATAACTAAAAGATATAATAACTACATATTATATCCTTAAGATAAGGAATTATAACATCAAAAGAAAGGTAGATGTAGTATTATCAGATGATTATATACATGGGGTAGTTCTGTTTATCCCTTCCCGTATTTCCTGAATGCTTGTATAATCTGGTATATCCCATATGCTGATACTTGACAAAAGCACTAAAGGGGATTAAGCATTGCTTAATCCCCTTTAGTGTAAATTGTGATATTTATACAGAAATACTAAATGAAATTATGATTTTTAGTAAATCTGACCACTACGTATCTTTATTTTGTAGATGACAGGAGAATCATTTATAACTTCAATTTCAGTATCATCATAACCTATAATAAAATTTTTATCATTTGCGGAAATACGAGGACGCATACCAATACCGAATTTATTTTTTTGACGAAACCAAAATATCTTATCACCTCTAATTTCTCCAACCATACTCCATAAATCAGTCACAATATCATCGTTTTTATGAAGTAAAATTAAATATCCATTATCCAATAAAGTGACATCAGGGCCATAACCATCTTTAAGGAAAGTACTCTCATTCCAATTGATAGTTTTTGTGTCTGGGTTAAGTGTCCCTATTGTAGTCCAGAGTGTCCCGCTTATGTTCCATTTTCCGTTAGGATTGTGCTTCCAATGTGCTTCAACAACCTGATTGTTGTTATTGATAGCGACACTTGAAATGTTTCCATTGTCAGAATACTGATAGGCTGTTCCCCATGAAATGGAATTAGAATTTGGATCAACAACACCTACACGATACCAAAGTTTATCTGGTGAATTTTGATATGTCACCACGACAGTATTATCATTATTAAGAGCTACTTTTGAGATAAAGCTTGCGTCAAATTGATAACACTGACCAAAATTAATAGTTTTATTATCTTCTGAGAGATGACCTATACGATAATTCATAGCAGTATTACTATGATGAGCATCGTTCAAATTTAAATAATTCATTTCAACAATAACTTTATTGTCATTTATTGCTACAGTGGGTCCTCCTGCATTCCACTTGCTCTCATATTTTATCCCATCTTTATTATTCCAGCTTATTTGACCGTTATCATTCATAGTTCCGGCATTATAAAAAAGACCACCACTAACAGCATCGTGATAAACTTGTATGACATCATTGTTTTTATTGATAGCTACTCCTGGAGTTTCTTTATAAAGATTTTTTGAAAAATTCGGATTAAAGTGAATATCCTTAAAGGCTGATGATACACTCTTTTCTTGGTTGTTATTGTCTGATTTGGTTGCATCAAGTTCTTTCTTACAACTTACAAAAGATATAAAAAAGGCTAAAATAAAAAGTGGAAATGCTATTCTTCTAGCATTTGTGAAACACTTAGTTTTCATAGTAATTGTAGTTTTTTAGGTTTTTATTTGTTTAGCATATGGGCTTTATGCCAGAATTCTTGCT
>JBGRPZ010000085.1:0-18577 GCA_041725915.1 Hyphomicrobiales bacterium
AGAACTTATTTATGATACTACCTGTTTACTCATTTTTATGTTTTTTATGTGGTAACTCAAGCATCGAGTACTTCAGGCATCTTTTGTTTGATTTTATCAGACTTTTTGAATCACTTCATAGTGATTAGTATCTATACATATTATTATTTCGGCAGCTGTCATATTGTTTTCTGTCGACTTATGCCCTTATCATGTCAAAGGATAACATGTAAATAGATTATACTTAAGACTTACAGTAAGTATCATTATGATAATAGTAAATTTAATTGTATTTTTAAGTATATAGAAAGAAGGATCAATTGAAAGTTCCCACCTATTATATAATTGGTTCTTTTCAGGAAGTTATTTCAAACTTATACTAAACAAACTACTTATATTATGGCAGAAGAGCAGATCAAAAGAAGCATAGACAAGCATTTCTTGAAAGATCTTTTCAGATCTATATTCACTACTAAATTTAACTTGTTAGAAGAAAAAGGCATAGAAGAGTTTGTTTCCAGAATAGAGATCTCTTCTTTAAAAGCCAGAGAATGTTTATTCAAGGAAGGAGATTTTGGTGATAAGGTTTATATGTTGTTGATAGGAAAGTTGATTGCATATTCCGGAACAGACAAGAGAGTGGGTGTTCATGATGTCGGGCATTTATCTGCTGGTGATGTTTTTGGTGAGATTACTTATTATTATCCTGAGAAAGCTCGTAGTGCATCAATATATGCATTGAGAGATTCTTATGTAGCATCAATAAGTAATGAAGATTTAAGAGAGATTGCAGACTTATATCCAAGTATTCATCAAGAGCTGATAAGGAGTGTTATAACTAAACTCGATAATATAAATAAAAAACGATACTTGAATATAAAGAATAATGTACAATGTATAGTAAATTTATCCGAAAGTCGATTATCAGAAACCTTATTTGACAGATTAAAGAAATACCTCTTAAAAGAGAATGAATATATTCTTATTAATTCCTCAACTATAAATTCGTTTCCTAGTATTAGGGATGCTTCAGCAGAAAGCTTTCAGATTAAATTTGAATCATTATTAATGGAGCTTGAATCAAATGGGAAGAAGATACTTCTTGAAGTAAATAATGAGCTTAATCAATGGGCTAAAGTAGCCATTAAGAATTGTGATAAAGTAATCATTGTTAATGATATTGGGAACGATCCAAAGTTGACAGAACTAGAGAATGAGTTGGTAAATTATTTTAATGAAAGTCATGTTAAGCCACATATTGATTATCTATTCCTGAATAAATCAAAAATAGATATTCGTAATACCAGAAACTGGCTGAAACAGCGGGATTACAATAACTTCTATCATATTACTCCTTCAGATGATAAGGATATACAAAGAGTATATCGCTTGATTGCAAACAAGCAAATAGGTGTGTTGATGAGTGGTGGTGGAATGCCTGGTATAGCTCATGCAGGAGCTTTTCGTGCTCTGGAGGAAAGTGGAATCTATCCTGACTATATTGCAGGTGTTAGTATGGGTGCTGTAATTGCAGGTGGAGTAGGATTGGGCTGGTCTTCTGATGAAATTGAGAAGGAACTAATAAAACAGTTTAGTGGTAAAAGTCCTTTTAGAGACTATACTTTCCCTTCAATTTCATTACTCAAAGGCAAGAAGTTAAATGCAAGGCTTAAGTCTGCATTTAAGGATGTCTATATTGAGGATCTTCCTATACCTTATTTTTGTATAGCTACAGATATTGCCAGAAATAGAGAAGTTATCTTAGAACAAGGGCTGTTATGGAATAATATACGTGCTTCCATTGCCATTCCAGGAATTCTACCTCCTGTATTGATTGATGAAAAGATATGCGTGGATGGAGGCTTATTAAATTCTCTTCCTGTTGATGTAATGAAGGGGAAGGGGATTAACACAGTAATTGCATTTAATTTAGTTAATGGAGTCAGTAAAGAGATACGTATAAATGAAGATTATTCAAGTTTCTCAGAATGGCTGAAAGCGAGGAAATCCCATACAGATGAAAGTAAATTTGATATCTTTACTCTTCTTATGCGAGCAGGTATTGTTTCTTCAGAATTAAAACTTAAGGAGAATGCACCACTGATAGATTATCTTATCAATTTGAAGTTAAAACCCCGGAATTTCTTAGATCATACATGTATTGACGATCTTATTGAAGAGGGCTATTCTATAGCAAAAGAATATGTTGACAGCAAGTTAATGTAACTAGGTGAATATTCAAGATATTTGATGTATAATAAGGGTATGTATTCTTCTTTATGGATGAAATATATGTCCTTTTTTTCTTCTAACTTTGCAGCAGGATAAATCCTAAGTTGTAGTATTTTATACGAATCAATACAGGATCCCGTTTTAATAAAGACAATAAAAATCATAGTTTCATTTCAATATTGATGAAATTATCATAGATATTATAATGGACGATAAGCGCGAAGCATTTAGAAAGAAGATGGATCAGCTTATAAAGCTTTTCCGCAGATTGAAAGACAAGGAAAAAGAAAACCTCCAGAATATGGCTGGAGTAGATCCTTATATGTACCAGAGTTTTGAGATGTTTTTGAATAATTATGATAGCATGAAAGATCAAATTACTGATGATTTACTTAATCAGTTTGGTGATCAAATGCAATTCATGATCTCAAACCTTGTGGATCAACTTAAAGAAGAAATGGGTGACGATTTTGACTTTGAGGAAGAAGAAGAAGATACAATTGAAACAATAAATATTGAAGAAGAAATTCCAGAGGCTCTTAAAGAATCAGGGTTGGATGAGAATGTAAAGGAAGTAATGATTATTGATGAAAAGTTGAAAAATTCTAAACTTACTCCTGAAGAAGTTGATCGCCTGCTTGACAAAAGATCAAAGCTTACCGGTGGTCTTTAATCACTTATTTTTTATCTGATATTTAAGATTATCTATATTTATATAGATGGTCTTATAATGAATTTCATTTTTTAATGTTATTTCTTCTGTTGCTTTAACATGAAGTGATAAGTATATAAATTTTTTTAATACTAAAAGTTTTTGTGAGCTATGAACAAACTTGTTTTGATTAGACACGGTCAAAGTGTATGGAATAAAGAGAATAGATTCACTGGTTGGACAGATGTTGACCTTTCAGAAAAGGGAGTAGAAGAAGCTAAAGAAGCAGGTGTTTTGCTTAAAAAAGAAGGCTTCAACTTTAAAATGGCTTATACATCTTTCCTAAAAAGAGCTATCAAAACATTGAATTATGTTCTTGAAGAAATGGATCTTTTATGGTTACCTGTTGAGAAATCATGGAGATTAAACGAAAAGCATTATGGTAACCTTCAAGGATTGAATAAAGCAGAAACAGCTGATAAATATGGTGATGAGAAAGTTCTTCTTTGGAGAAGAAGTTTTGACATCCCTCCTACTGCTTTAGAAGAAACTGATGAAAGACATCCTATTAATGATATCCGTTATAAAGGTTTGCCTGCTGAAGGTCATCCAGGCACTGAATCTTTGAAGGATGTTATTATTAGAATGGATCCTTATTGGGAGAATGAGATTTCTAAATCTCTTCTTGAGCAGAAAGAGATTATTGTTGCTGCTCATGGTAATAGCTTAAGAGCTTTAGTAATGAAGCTTAAAGGTATGTCTGAAGAAGAAATTCTGAAGTTTAATATTCCTACAGGTATTCCTTATGTTTTTGAGTTTGATGATAACCTAAATCTTGTTAAAGATTACTTTATTGGTGATCCTGAAGTGATCAAGCAGCTTATGGATGCTGTTGCTAATCAGGGAAAATCTAAATAAGACATTACAAAATACTGATTTAAAAGCTATCTCTTGTTAGATAGCTTTTTTTATGTCCTTTCTGATCATAATATTCCTTTTATGATTAATAATTCTAAATATACCTGTAATGAGTAGAAGCTGAGGTAAAGTAAGGATATAAGCTTTTTGATCAGGATTGTTATATTTATATTTTGAGGTAAACTTTAAAAAAGGCAGGCAAATTATATTATACTCATAATTAATCAAGTTGGCTATTATAAGAGGTACTCTTTTATTTATATTTGATTATTATGAGACGTCAGTGGGTCATATCGGATATTCATGGATGTTATAAGACATTAAAAACTTTATTAGAAGATCGTATAGTTGTTACGGATGAGGATAGTCTTTTCTTTCTTGGAGATTATATCGATAAAGGGGATAATAATAAGGAGGTTTTAGATTATTTGTTGAACTTAGAGCGATCTTCTATTCATTGTGTTTTTCTTCGCGGAAATCATGAAGACTATTGCCTTAAGGCTTATGATGAAGAGAAGGAACTAATTCCTGATGAATGCAACTTCTATTCTAATGTAAGATTGATGGAGTGGTTTAGTCATGGAGGGTTGAAGACATTGATGAGCTTTAATACTCAAGCTGTCGAGAAGATACCCTCTCTTTATATTAACTGGATGAGACAGCTACAGTATTATATTGAGTTGGACAAGTTTCTTTTAGTTCATGCAGGTTTTAACTGTAATATGCAGGATATTTTTGAAGATAAAAACTATATGTTGTATTCAAAAGAATGTACTGTAGATAAAGTAAAGACTAAAGGAAAGATAGTTGTTCATGGTCATGTCCCATTGAAAATAAATAATATTATATCTCAATTTGATCAAAAGGAGAAGTGCTTTAATATTTATTTAGATAATGGTGTTTATATGAAAGATATCATAGGTTTTGGCAACCTAATAGCCTTAGAATTGAATACTTTTGAGATCGTAATTCAACCATGTATAGATAAAATTGTTGATTAAGAATGAAGAATTTTTTCAAGAGAATAATAAGAAAAAGAGGTCGAAAGAAACTGATTGGAGATTTAGTCTTTGCAGTAGTTATTTTATTTTTCCTTATCCCATCTACAAGGATGTATTTATCTTCTTCAATAATTAGATTGTTTTCAATGAGTCCTTCAATAGAAAGCAACTTGAAGGAAGTTGCTATACCTACCTCTGTTGATAATTGGGAATTGCGAAAAAGAGATGGTAGTATTGTTCATTTCAAAGATCTGAGAGGGAAACCTATATTTATTAACTTCTGGGCAACATGGTGTCCTCCTTGTGTGGCGGAGATGCCTTCTATTCAAAAACTATATGATAAGTATAAAGGGAAAGTGAACTTTATACTTGTATCCAATGAGAGTGGGGAGAAGGTAAGGGCGTTTTTAGATAAGCATGATTATGATTTCCCTATATATTACACATTAGAGCAGACCCCTCAGGTGTTTTCATCGAGTTCTATACCTGCTACATTTATTATAAACACAAATGGAAATCTAGTGCTTAAACACTTTGGAGTGGCAGATTGGGATTCTGATAATGTGCATGAAATCTTTGATAAAGACTAATGATAGATAGGTCTCAGGAAATGAAGACTTTATTCCGGAAATGGATATTTGTATATCCCCGCTTTTATATTTTACTTCATTTGACTAATTACTTTTATAGAATAGTGTTTTTTTAATTCGCTGGATTGTAATAAGTTGTCTTATTTGTAATAAGTGAGCAAGGTAATTTATTTTCCTTTGGCACAAGCTTTGATATGGCAGGATTGAGTAATTGAGAAAAAATGAAAGAAGATATAAAGTTAGAATTCGGAAAAATGAAAGAAACTTTCCACAAATATTACAATTGTGATAGATGTGGATATGTTTCTTTGATTAGGGATTTAGAGTGTCCCATTTGTAAGATCGATGGACATAGTTCTATTATCGATAAAGATATTTAACTTCCCCTCCTTCCTTACCAAACGTTCTTTTTTCCTGTTGATATTATATTAGAATATCTACCTACCTCTCAGAAAGCCTTATAACGTCCTGTTGTGAGGTTTTTTTATATGTATAAGTCTTTTTAAGCTATTTCATTGCTTTCAATGTTTTTGAGGTATTCTCTATAGCAATTATTTTCGATAAGCATTAAGTTATCAGTAGGCATATTATATTCATATATCCATGTTTCTATGGCTTGTTCTGTATTATTAGCTTGAATAGTAACATTAGTCTTCTTTCTTATATATTCATTAGGCTCAGGCCAATCTTCGCCATATTCTTCATAGTCATCTAGTATTTTTAGTGTTTTATAAGTGTCTACTTTCAGGATTTCTCCCCATATTTTTCTATTACTATCATTAGAGAGTTTTATGCCTGGATAAGAGTTTATATCATAGAGATATCCATAGACATAAGCACGGGAGATGATTTCGCAGTGATTGCTTATAATATGTTCCATTCTGTTTGGAATACCAGATAGCAAAGTTCCATATATGAAAAGATAAATGCCCTTGTTTTCTTTTGGTGTCCTTTCCATGGCCGGTTGTGTTTTGAATTGATAATTCTTGTATAGTGTGTAAATCCTCCTTAAAGATACTAATTGTTTCTAAGACTTTAATTGTTTATAAACATGGGGACTTATCTTTTTTATACAATTGTTTTTGTACGTATTGGTTAATATTTTCGTTAATGTATGGTTATTATTATGAGTTTGTTATAATTTATCCTTATTAGGATAGAGGTCAATCTATTTAAATTACATTAGAATGAATAAGTTAAAAGATTTTGTGATTTCTGATTATGATTATCCTTTACAAGAAGAAAGAATTGCTAAGTATCCTCTTGAAAATCGTGATAATTCAAAGTTGTTATTCTATAAAGATGGAAAAATTGAAGAGAAAGTTTTTTATGAAATCTCAGAATACTTGCCAGAATCATGTTTGCTTGTTGGGAATGAAACCAAAGTGATTCAGGCTAGATTGATCTTTAAGAAATTAACAGGGGCGATAATTGAGATCTTCTGTTTAGAGCCTGTTGAGCCTACTGCTGAGGTGAATCTTGCTTTCTCTCAGAAAAAAGAATGTGTGTGGAAGTGCTTTGTAGGAAATAACAAGAAATGGAAAAATGGTGAATTGCTATTAGAGGCAGTTCATAATAATGAAAAGATTGCCCTTAAGGCAGAAAAACTTAATAGTGAAGGGAATGCATGGAATGTCAGGTTTTCATGGACTCCGGAATCATATAGTTTCTCTGAAATACTAGAGGTATTTGGTAAGATTCCATTACCTCCATATTTAAATAGAGATGCAGAAGATGCAGATCTAATTAGATATCAAACTGTTTTTGCTCGTAATGAGGGTAGTGTTGCTGCTCCCACTGCTGGCTTGCATTTTACAGAAAAAGTCTTTCAAAAGCTGGATGCAAAGAATATAAAAAGAGATTACTTGACTTTACATGTAGGTGCCGGAACTTTTAAGCCTGTTTCAACAGATCATATTGAAGAACATGAAATGCACACCGAACAGGTTTTTGTTGAAGTGTCTACTATAAAATTGATAAAGGAAAATCTGAAAGCTGGTGTTTATCCTATTGGTACTACATCAGTGAGGACTATTGAAAGCTTATTCTGGCATGGTGCTAAACTAATTTCAGGATTACAGAAAGAGAATTATATTGATGTCAAACAATGGGATCCTTATTCAATAGAAGCTGATCAAATTACTGTTGAAGATGCTTTACAAACTATCATTGATAGAATGGAGAATGATGGTATTGAATTTGTCAAAGGTGCTACTCAATTGATGATTGCTCCCGGTTATAAATACAAAGTAATTTCAGGTATGATTACGAATTTTCATCAACCTAAAAGTACATTATTACTTTTAGTAAGTGCTCTTATTGGAGACGATTGGAAGAAAGTATATAATTATGCTTTGGATAACGATTTTCGTTTTTTAAGCTATGGGGATAGCTGCTTATTTTTTAAGCATGATTAAGAATATTTTTAATATATAGTTCAAGAGTAGGCTGTATGATTTTCGTATTTATACAGCCTGTTTTTTCTTGTTTCTTTTCAATCTTTATTCTGCTGTAGTGTATCTATCTGCTTGATCAAATAGTGTAAGATCTTTATATCCTGCTTTTATTTTTGCAGAATGAATAACATCTTTTTTAATGTAATATGAATCTCCTTTAACAAATGTATGTTTTTTTCCATTGATGATCATTTCTATAGACCCGTCCAAAACAACACCCCATTGTGCATCATGTGAATGAGCTGGAATATCTACATCGTTATCAAATTCCATAAAAATTAATTGTTGATCTCCTGCTTGTATTAGTCTTGTATTTAATCCATTGATAGATAATTTTGCTTGTGGATGTTTACTAATTATTCTAGGTAGAGATGACATATTATTTTTCATTTTAAATTAACCTTTTGAGTTTGTGGCAATTTACAACATTCAATAAAATACCTGTAATAATAAGATGTAACTAAAACCTAAATGTGGTTAGAAACCTAAGCTTTTTTCATTTTACTTAAAACAAGAAAAAGATTCGCCTTTATTGGCCAACCCTCTACAATCTCTTTTACTTGAGCTTATATTCTTTTTTTGAGTGCGAAAAGAGAATTTATATAGCTGAGAGTAGTATTTTTATTTGTTATAGTTTCATTATAAGATTGGGTAGTTTGCTTAATCTGCTTTGTACATAAGACAACCTTCTCTTTAAGTTTAAGGATGGCTTTCTTCAGGGAAGAAACAAGGATCTTATATATCAATTTTAATTTCATCATATTAAGATTAACAAAACAAGTTTTCTTGTTTTGTTGGAAAACCAAACTTATAATAGCCTATAGACTTAGGTGAATTTTTTCATGAAAAGTTTAATGGGGTTTAGATACCATAGCATAAAGTAATGTGTGTTTTTTATATCTAATTACTATAGTGTATAGCATTGTTTCCAAATTCGTAAGTTGATATTTTAATTTAAACATTAGTCTTGATTTCCCACTTATTTATGCTTCTGTATTATTAGTGTTTACAGAGGTTATTTATATCATAAATAATGAATGGCATCTAATTTGCTTTATGTATGCATGAAAGTGGTAAAAAGTGGGATAATAATTATTATCTTTGAATTCTATTTAGATTAAAAGTGATTTATGTAATTGGAACATATGGATGTAGGGCAGATTCTAAAGGCAGGATCTTATTTCCTTCAGGATTGAAGGGGCAGCTAGAAGAATGTATTCATAAAGGCTTTGTTTTGAAAAGAGGGCTTTTTGGGAATTACCTTGAATTATATCCAATTAATGAATGGAAAAATACAACAGAGAAGATATTAAACAAGACTCAGATTATAGAGAAAAGCTCTGATTTCCTCAGAAAATTTGTTGCTGGTGCAAAATTTATTGAATTAGATACGATGGGAAGAATTCAGATTCCCAAAGATCTGTTTACTTTTGCAAATCTGAAAAAAGAAATAGTCTTAACATCAGTAATTAATAAGATTGAAATCTGGGATAAGAGCTGTTATGAGTCCGCTATTGAGTATAATGTGGATGAGTTTGTGAAAATAACAGAAGAAATTCTTGGAGATTTTGAAAAATAGCGCGCAATGTATCATAAATCTGTTCTTCTTAACGAAACTATTGAGGGTTTAATAACGGATTCTTCTGGAACTTATGTTGATGCCACTTTTGGTGGTGGTGGTCATTCCAGAGAAGTATTAAATAGACTTGATGAAAAAGGATTGCTTTATTCTTTTGATCAAGACCCTGATTCACTACAAAATTTAATAGATGATGACCGATTTACTTTTATTGGTCAGAACTTTAAATATTTGAAGAATTTTATAAAATTCTATAATGCAGATCCTGTGGATGGGATTATGGCAGATCTTGGTGTTTCTTCTTACCAGTTTGATACCGCAGAGAGAGGTTTTTCTTTTCGCTTTGATGGTCCACTGGATTTTAGAATGAATCCCCAGAACTCCAAAAATGGAGATCTGGTTATTAATGAATATTCAGAGGAAGAGCTTTCGGATATCTTCTTCCAGTATGGGGAGCTAAGAAATGCTAGGCAAATAGCCAGACATATTGTAAAGATTCGGAAAACACAAGGTATAAATACAACTTTTGAACTAATCGAACAGCTAAAAAGTATTACACCTAGAAATAAAGAACATAAGTTCTTGGCTCAGCTCTTCCAGGCAATTCGTATTGAGGTTAATGATGAGTTAGAAGTATTAAAAGACTTTTTACTTCAATCTTCAGACATATTGAAGTCTGGTGGAAGATTAGCAGTTATAACTTTTCACTCATTAGAAGACAGAATCGTAAAAAACTTCTTTAAATCAGGAAACTTTAAAGGTGAGATAGAAAAAGATTTCTATGGCAATCCTAATGTACCTTTTAAGCTGATAAATAGGAAACCTATAACGGCTACAGAAGAAGAATTAGAGGTAAATAATAGATCCAGAAGTGCTAAATTAAGAGTTGTAGAAAAAATATAATTTAAATGTCTAAAGAAAAGAAATACAAAAGTAATATTGATTATTCTAGTGGAAGTAAATTGATAAAAAGCATTCTTGGAGGTTTTTTCCTGCGAAATGCTCAATCAAGGAATTCAATTTTATATTTACTTTTCTTAGCTGTTATAGGGATCATATACATTGGTAATTCATATTATGCTGATTCAAATATTAGAAAGATTGCCAGAATAAATAAGGATTTAAAAGAATTGCATTTTGAATATATCACTGTAAAGTCTGATCTGATAAATGAGAATAAACCATCTTCAATAGCAAAAAGACTAGAACATAAAAAGATTATAGAATCTACATCACCACCATATAAAATACATATTGATTAATTTAAAAATTATATCTATTGGAAAAGAAGAATGACATACTAAAAAGAGTATTCCTTGTCTATGTCGGAGTCCTTGTTTTTTCTTTTGCTGTAGTGTTTAAAATTATCTCTATTCAGGTAAATGAGGGAGATGAGCTTAAGAAGAAAGCACAGAAGATGCAAGTGAAATTGTTTTCTATAAAGGCTATTCGTGGAAATATCTTATCTGATGATGGTACATTAATGGCTGTTTCTGTTCCTAAATTTGATGTTTATCTTGATTTATTAGCACCTGGTATTACAGATAAGGTTTTTAATAAAAATGTTGATGGTCTGGCGAAATCATTGAGCAATCTTTTTAAAGATAGATCTATTGGAGAATATAAGAGAATTCTGGTAAAGAAAAGAAATAGCAAGTCAAGATATTCTCTTCTGAAAAGAGGGATATCTTATGTTGAATTGCAAGAAATGAAGACTTTTCCTATTCTGAATAGAGGAAGATTTAGAGGAGGACTGATTATAAAAGAACATTATAAAAGAATTCGACCTTTTAGAAGCTTAGCTATGCGAACTATTGGGTATGAATCAAGGAATGATAGTGTTTCTGTTGGACTTGAAGGAGCTTTTTCTAAATATCTTACTGGAAAAGATGGACGAGTATTAAAAAGAAAATTGAATCATGGGGCGTGGAAACCTCTTCCTGATGCTAAAAAAATTGAAGCTAAAGATGGTCTTGATATTCAAACTACTCTTGATGTTAACCTTCAGGATGTAGCTCAACATGCTTTATTAAATCACCTGAAAAGTCAAAAGGCTTTTGAAGGTTGTGCTATAGTTATGGAAGTTGAAACAGGCTTTGTTAAAGCTATTGCTAATTATAGATTCAATGAAGATACTCAGAAGTATGAAGAATCATATAATATGGCAATAGGAAAGGCTGTCGAACCAGGATCAACGTTTAAACTTGCTTCAATGATTGTTGGTATTGAAGATGGCTTATTTAAGCTTGATGATAAAGTTGATATATCAGGAGGAAGAACACGATACTATGATAGAATAATGCGTGATGTGCATTTTGACGGAGAAGATAAAATATCACTGAGAAAAGCATTTGAAAAGTCTTCTAATGTTGGGATAAGTAAAATTGTTTGGGATCATTATAAGGATAATCCTAAAAAGTTTGTTGCTGGACTTAAGCGATTGGGATTAGATGATAAATTGAATCTTGATATTGCAGGAGAAGGAAAACCTGTTTTACCTGATCCTAATAATTCGAAGAAATGGTATGGGACATCATTGCCTTGGCTTTCCATAGGATATGGTGTTACCTTGACACCTTTCCAGATATTATCACTTTATAATTCTGTTGCAAATAATGGGACGATGGTTAAACCTCAGTTTGTGAAAAGAATATTACAAAGAGACAATGTAATAAAGGAATTTGAACCAGTTGTACTCAAAGATGAAATTTGCTCTGAGAGAACTATTGACAGTGTGAAGAGCTTATTGGAGGGGGTTGTGATTAATGGAACAGGGAGAAATGTAATCAAAAACCCATTCTATTTAGTTGCTGGAAAAACAGGAACAGCTCAAATAGCAAAGGGTGCTGCTGGGTATAATAAAAGTGATTATAATGCATCTTTTTGTGGGTATTTTCCTGCTGACAACCCTAGATATTCATGTATAGTAGTTGTTAATAATCCTAAAGCAGGAAAGATATATGGATCATCTGTTGCGGGACCTGTGTTCAAAGAAATAGCGGATAAGATATATGCTTTAGATACAGGATTTAATGAGAATCCTCATCATGGAATGCTTAAAGATTATCCTATAAAATTGGGTGCGTATGCTAAAGATCTAGAAAATATTTTTGCTTTATCAGGTATTCAAATAGATAATGGAAGTGTTGATTCTGAGTTTGTATACTTGACAAAGAAGAATAAACCTTTATTTAAAACACGACAAATAAGGGAAAAACAAGTTCCTAACCTTAAAGGAATGAGTAGTAAAGATGCTCTTTTTATCCTTGAAAGATTGGGTCTCGATATTAATATTTCTGGAAGAGGAAATGTAGTAGAACAGTCTCTTTCTCCAGGAACAAGAATCAACAAAGGACAGAAAATAACTATTAAGCTATCTATTTAAAACAGAATTTTAGTGAGACAGTTAACGAATATATTGAATTCAATAGATATTATTAAGATTGTTAATAATAAAGAATTAGCAATTAATAACATTTGCTATGATTCAAGGAAATTGCAAAGCGGGGATCTTTTTGTTGCAATCAAAGGGTTTAGCTGTGATGGTCATACATTTATAAATACTGCCGTTGAAAAGGGAGCCTCGGTTATAGTTTGTGAGGTGTTGCCAAATGATTTGGATGATAATTGCGTTTATGTACAGGTTAGTAATTCAGCAAAAGCATTGGGGCTATTAGCTGCAAATTATTATGAAAATCCATCAAAATCATTAAAACTTATTGCAGTATGTGGTACTAATGGGAAGACTACTATAACAACACTTTTGTATCAATTATTGACCTCTTTAGGATACCCGACAGCTTTGATTTCTACTGTCAATATACGAATAGGCTCTAAAATAATTGATAGTACTCATACTACTCCAGATCCATTATCTCTTAACAGACATTTAAAAGAGATGGTAGAGTCGGGATGTGAATTTGTTTTTATGGAGGTAAGTTCTCATGCAGTTCATCAAGACAGAGTTTATGGTGTTGAATTTGATGGTGGCGTTTTTACAAATATCACTCATGACCATTTAGATTATCATAAGACTTTTGCAGAATATCTGAGGGTAAAGAAATCATTCTTTGATCAACTGCCAAAGTCATCTTTTGCCATCTCTAATTTGGATGATAAGAATGGAGAGGTCATTCTACAAGGGACTAAGGCAAGAAAGAAATTCTATTCATTGAACACAGATTGCGATTATAAAGGTGTTGTGATAGAAAATAGTTTTGAAGGTCAGCAAATAAGATTTAGTAATATTGACTTTTGGACTTCTCTTCCAGGTAGATTTAATGCATATAATATTTTGGCCACAATAGCTTGTGGATTGGAGTTAGGATTTGAACTAGAGGTTCTATTATGTCACATATCCAAGTTGTCTGCTGCAGAAGGGCGATTTGAATGTTTGATAAATGACGATAGAGTTAAAGCTATTGTTGATTATGCTCATACTCCTGATGCTCTTGATAATGTTGCCAAAACAATATGTAGTATTAAAGATGGTAATAATAAATTTATCATAGTTTGTGGAGCAGGAGGGAATCGAGATAAGAAAAAGAGACCCGAAATGGCTAAAGTAGCTAGTGCCTATAGCGATTATCTTATACTAACATCTGATAACCCAAGAGATGAGGATCCTTCAGATATAATAGAAGATATGTTTAAGGGTGTTCCTGCAAATAAGCAGAATACTTGCTTGAAGATAGTTGATCGAAAAGAAGCTATAAAGAATGCTGCCTTGTTGGCAAAACCTAACGATATTATCCTCGTTGCGGGGAAAGGCCACGAAAAGTATCAGGAGATAAAAGGGGTTAAAAATTTCTTTGATGATAAGTTTGTGTTGAAAGAATTGAATTTTATTTAGATAAGAGAAAGTAGAGTTTATGTTATATAGTTTATTTGAATATTTACATAGAGTATGGGATTTCCCAGGAGCAGGAGTATTTCAGTATATTACCTTTAGAGCGGCTATGGCCATAATTTTATCATTAGTGATATCTTTAATTTTTGGTAAGCCATGGATTAACTTTTTAAGAAGAAAACAAATTGGGGAAACAGTAAGAGATTTAGGATTAGAAGGACAAAAGGAAAAACAAGGAACACCTACGATGGGTGGTCTGATTATTATTACTTCTATCTTGATACCAACAATACTTTTTGCAAAACTTAATAACACATACATATTGTTGATGATCTTCACTACTGTATGGTTAGGTTTAGTGGGCTTTATTGATGATTATATCAAAGTTTTTAAGAAAGATAAAAAAGGATTGCCTGGTAAGTTTAAGATTGTTGGACAAGTTATACTAGGACTTGTAGTTGGGTCTACATTATTCTTCGACTCTTCTGTAGTTATACGTGAAAAAGTGAATAATTCTATTGACCTTGTTGAAGCATCACCTGATTTGACTAATCAAAATGCTTTTGTTTTTGAAGAAGTGAAATCTACAAAAACAACTATCCCTTTTGTAAAGAATAATGAGCTGGATTATGCATATTTGGTTAAATGGCTAGGTGATAATTATAAAGATTATGCTTGGCTGATATTTATTCCTATAGTGATCTTTATTATCACTGCAGTGTCTAATGCTGCAAACTTAACTGATGGTATGGATGGCCTAGCAACAGGTACTTCCGCAATTATAGGTGCTACATTAGGTGTTTTAGCATGGGTATCTGGTAACTATATATTTGCAGATTATCTGAATATTATGTATTTGCCTAACACTGGTGAATTAGCAGTCTTTATTAGTGCATTTGTAGGTGCTTGTATAGGCTTTCTTTGGTATAATTCTTATCCTGCCCAAGTGTTTATGGGTGATACAGGAAGTCTCGCATTAGGTGGTATTATCGCTGTATTTGCCTTTGCTATAAGAAAGGAACTACTGATACCTATTCTGTGTGGTATATTCTTAGTAGAAAGTGTATCTGTAGTATTACAAGTCAGCTTTTTTAAATTTACAAAAAAGAAATATGGTGAAGGACGGCGGATATTTAGGATGTCTCCTTTGCATCATCATTACCAAAAAGTAGGATACCCTGAACCGAAAATTGTTCAAAGATTTTTGATCGTAGGAATATTATTAGCGGTTTTAACTATTATAACATTAAAGCTTAGATAGTCTTCTAAATCTTGATTTAATACAATATCATTGTAGATGAAATTTAATCCTAGAATAGAACTTAAAGGTGATAAGATAATATGGATAACAGTATTGTTTCTATTCATATTCTCTTTATTGACTGTTTATAGTGCTTCCGTAACTTTAGCATATAAATATAAACAAGGAGATACAGAATACTACTTGTTGAGGCAGTTTGTAATGCTTTCAGGAGGTTTAGTAGCCATGTATTTTGCACATAAAATTCCATATTGGTATTATTCCAGAATATCCCAGATAGCTATGTTTATAGCAGTACCTTTATTAATAATTACTCTTTTTATGGGAGTAGAATTGAATGATGCAAAAAGGGTTCTTCCTTTACCTTTTGGTTTCTCTTTCCAAACTTCAGATTTAGGTAAATTAGCTTTGATGTTATATTTAGCAAGGTTGCTCACAAAAAAACAGTCGCAGATTAAAAGCTTTAAGGATGCTTTTGTTCCTCTTATGATCCCTGTTTTGATTGTTTGTGGACTTATTGTGCCTGAAAACTTTTCTACAGCAGCTTTGCTTTTCTTTGCTAGCTTAGTTTTAATGTTTATAGGTAGAGTTAATATTAAATATATACTTTCTTTACTTGGTCTTGGAGTTGCTATTTTTGCTTTGTTTATTTTGTTTATGTATGCCTTTTCTAAAGATGATATGGGTAGGATAAGCACATGGAAATCCAGAATAGAGACATTTATGGATGATAATCCTGATAGTGAATCTTATTATCAGGTGGAACAGTCAAAAATAGCAATAGCAAAAGGTGGCTTGATAGGAGTTATGCCCGGAAATAGCCAACAAAAGAACTTCTTGCCACACCCTTACTCAGATTTTATATTTGCGATAATTATAGAAGAATATGGCTTGATAGGTTCGGGCTTTATAATATTATTATATCTTGTGATTTTTTACAGAGCGATAAAGATAGTAGCTAGATTTCCCAAGCATTTTGGTGCATTTCTGGCATTTGGACTTAGTTTCTTGATGATTCTTCAAGCCATGATTAATATGGGAGTTGCAGTAAATCTACTTCCTGTTACAGGACAGCCTTTGCCACTGGTTAGTGCAGGAGGTACATCTACTATTCTTATGAGTATTTCTGTAGGAATAATATTGAGTGTGAGTAAAGAAACTGTAGAAAATAACGAACAGCATGCTATAGCATAAATTTTAGGAATAATGGCTAATAACTTGAAAATATTAATTAGTGGTGGTGGTACAGGAGGTCATATATTTCCTGCTTTGTCTTTAGCTGAAGAGCTGAAGAAGAGGTATCCTAATTGTGAAATACTATTTGTTGGTGCCAAAGGAAAGATGGAAATGGAAAAGATTCCTAATGCTGGTTATGATATCGTAGGACTTCCTATTAGAGGTATCCAGAGAAAACTTTCTTTGAAGAATCTGACTTTTCCTTTTCTTCTTCTATATAGTATGTTTAAAGCTTTCTTAGTAATTAAAAGATTTAAACCAAATTTTGTTATTGGGACAGGTGGATATGCAAGTGGGCCAACATTGAAAATGGCATCACTACTGAAAATACCATCTTTTATTCAAGAGCAAAATTCATTTCCAGGGATTACTAATAGATGGTTATCAAAGACTGTAAGAAATATATTCGTTGCATATGGAGAAATGAATAAGTTTTTCCCTGATAATAAAATAATATATTCAGGAAACCCATTGAGAGATATCTTTAGCAATGGAGCTTATTCTAAAGCTGAAGCAAGAGAAAAACTTGGACTGCCTGATGATAAAAAGGTTGTTCTGGTTCTGGGAGGTAGTCAAGGAGCAATGAGTATTAATAACTCTTTAAATCATAAAATTAATGATTTTATAAAATCGGACGTTTGTGTGCTTTGGCAAACGGGAAAGTTATTTTATGATCAGAATAAAAATCTTTCGGAAGAATTAAAGCATAAAAATATTTTTTTGACACCTTTTATTAAAGATATGCATTTGGCATATTCTGCTGCGGATTTGGTTGTGTCAAGAGCTGGTGCCTTGACAATAAGTGAGATGAGTTTGTGTGGTGTGCCTGCAATTTTTATCCCTTTGCCTTCAGCTGCTGAAAATCATCAAATGAAAAATGCACTTAAACTAGCTGATAGTAATGCTGCAATTATTGTTGAGGACAATAAAGCTTTAGAAAAGCTCGTAAATGAAGCATTAATATTATTGGATGATGACAAAAGACTAAATACTTTTAGAAATAATATTAAAGAATTTGCTGTTCCAAATTCTGCTTCAAAGATTATTGATAAGATATTGTCAGTATTGAATATTCAAAGTGATTAATAATGAAGTTTTCAGAAATAAATAAGGTTTTCTTCCTTGGTATAGGCGGAATAGGCATGAGTGCTATTGCGAGATTCTTCTTGAATAGTGGGAAAATTGTTTATGGATATGATTTGACATCTTCTGTTTTAACAAAGACATTGGAAGATGAAGGTGCTATTATTCATTATCAAGATGATGAAAATAATATTCCTGAGAATTTAGATTTAGTTATTTATACTCCTGCTATTCCTTCAACAAATAAAGAATATCATTATTTGAATAATAGTAATATTCCTATGCTTAAAAGATCTCAAGCATTGGGAATAATTTGTGAAGACTTCTTTACAATTGCTATTGCAGGAACACACGGCAAAACTACCACGAGTAGTATGGTTGCCCACTTATTACAAAATGCAGGTAAGAATGTAACAGCATTTATAGGTGGCATTATGTCAAATTATTCAACAAATTTTATTACTGCTAAGAATACAGAAATAATTGTTGTTGAAGCAGATGAGTTTGATAGATCTTTTTTAGCTTTGTATCCAGATTGCGCAACCATAACTTCTGTTGATTCTGACCATCTTGATATATACGGAAATCAAAATAACCTAATATCAACATTTAGACAATTTGCTTCTCAAATAAAACCTAATGGTCGGCTATTTATTAAGCCAGATTTATCATTAACAATCAATAATGTTAAAGTTGATAAATATGGATTAATAAATAGCCGACCATTAGGTTTTATTTGAG
>JBGRPZ010000086.1:0-17587 GCA_041725915.1 Hyphomicrobiales bacterium
CTTTTGATCTTTAGGTTAATGATTGCATGAAATGAAGAAAAAACGAGTGTTTTTATTTTAAAGTACTATTTAAGTTTATTGAGTTAGATAAGTCCCTTTATCCTTTTGTTATTCATTATTTACCGAAGGCAAAAAAAGATCAACTTTTTAGAGTTGATCTCTTCATAATATACCTCGAAATATTTTCAATTACAATACGATAAGATTTTAGAATTGATAATTCTAAAATCAATACATTACCTTCTAGGCAAAGAGAAAGTCCACCTATTAATAAGCTCAACTATTATTGGATTATAGTTATCTCTTTTATATTTATAGTTATTCCAATACTTTATTGATTCTTTTTGATTAGAGACTTTAGTAAAGCTATGATCAGTAAAAGGAACCGTAAGATAAGTAGCATGGTTAGGATGATAAGTATTGACAACTTTGGAAATCATTACATGATCTTCTTTAGAAAAAGCAACAAAATCACCTTCCCCCCACAAAGACAATACATAAGAAGAACAATCTTTCCATCTTTTATAAGGTCTTATATCTTGCAAACTTTGCCAATATTTAGCGTGCCTTCCATTTAAATACATATTATCACCAATATTCCCCCATGAGTATTTCAATATATTGCGATATTTTGAATTCTTATATAATTCTATTGGTGATTTTTTATTGATCATAAAATCATAATAAAATTTCAGTATATTATCAACCCCCTGTTCATTCTCAACAAAATCCTGACCTAACAATATATTCTGACGTCTATACTGATCTATAAAATATTCAAACCAAGGTCTACTTACTGTACCAAATACAACAATACCCTTAGCCTTCAATTTATTCTGTTGAATCATTGGAGCAATCACACCTCCCATAGACAAACCCAAAATATAGATCTCATTTTTGTCAATAAAGCTATATTTATTTAAGGCATCAAAAGAAGCTTGGAAAGCATCAACTTCCTGATAGAAGTCAAGGTCTTTGCAATCTATCTTACACTTACTATCTCCAATATTTGGTTTTTGAGTCCTAACAACAGCATATCCTTTACTCAAGAACCCATCAATTACTTTTGACACATTGGATGTATTAGTAAGATTATCGTAGCTATCACAACCATATCCTTGAATTAAAAAAATCACAGGAAATTTATCTTTATAAGTATTAGTAGGATATGCAATTATAGTTCTCAAAGTGCCATTATAGTAAGTTACTTCATCATATAAAACCTTTGCATTTCTTCTTTCTTCAAAAGGACGGCCAACAAAATATCCTTTAGAAGTCTTAGTATCACCATTTCTTATAAAGCGTACTTCAACACTATCCCCTGAGACATGCGATTTTATAACATTATAAACTGTATTGTAATTCTTAACTTTTTGCTGATTTATTTCAAGAATAAGATCACCTTTTTTTAGCCCCAAAAGATGAGAAGTACTTTTTTCATGAACACCTGTAACCAATATACCTTCTATGGAGTCTATACCATAGGATATGGACAAATCTTTGTTTTGAATAGGTTTGATATAAATCCCTAAAGAGGCTTTTCTCTTTAGTATTTGAGCATTTAAAGAAGATATGATTACGCAAAAAATAATTGTAAATATAAATTGAAGTTTCTTTTTTACCATAGTGTCAATAATTTCCTGAGAATTAAAACAAGCAAAAAAAAAGCCACCATACATAAGCATGTGGTTTACAAGCTTAAATATAGAGACTCATAGAAATTGTATTATTTACAAGTGTATAGAAGTAAGACAATAGTGTTCAGACATGAACACATTTATTTTAATTTAGATTTAACAATATACTCTGCTATAATCTTTCTTAAGCTATAATCAGAAAAGTAATTTAGCTCATCCTCAATCTTTGAAATACAATCATCAATACTTAAACTCTTCTTCAAAAGTTTTTTTATCTCTTTCACTGTAATTTTCCCTGAATGTTCTTCCATAATACTCAATAGGAAAAAAATATTGTCAGATTCTATAGTTGTTTTATGCTCTGGAAATCCCATCAAGTCAATTTCATCAATAGAAGCTTGCAGTATCTCTTTTGCTAACTTTTTACATGAAATCAAGTAAGCATCCTTACCGCTTGTATCCCTCAAAGACCAGCTTCCAAAATGAAAATTTATATCTTCTATCTGCCTAATCTTTCTGGAATTATCACCAAATATCCTACCCAGAATAATAATAGTATAATTTTTCCATGAATCTAAGTCGAATCCTTTAAGATCCAATTTTTCTTGTTGAGTTTTAAGAAGCTGAATTGCTTTATCTTTATCCATAATTCTTTTTTTTATCTACAAATAAGTATAGGAATTACTATTTATATTAAACAATTATCTACGGAAGGAATCCTTATTATTAAAACGTCTCTACTATTTAGATATGAGCCAATTCACCCAAAAGCTATTAAGAACTTTATTCTTCTTCAGGCTTTAAGGCATCATTATTCATTTGGGAATCTTTCTTTTTCTTCTTCTTTTTCTTCTTTTTGAAAAGATCTTTAAAGTGGTTAAACTCTTGAGTATAAAACAAACCTATACCCTGTGTGTTTTGAGCAACCCCATCATAAGGGCTTAAACTATAGATAGTATTATCATTACTTCTATTGAAAGCCCTAACCCTAAATCTACCATCCTTTGTAAGCTTAACCTCAACATCAACATCTCCCACAATGTTACTTGTATTTTGGGTTGTAGGGTTTCCTATTACCCCAAAGTTACTATTGATAATTACTCTTTCATCAAATAATTGAGTAGAAAGGGCTACTTCTACTTCCTCAGAAGTAAGATCATCACCAGGTCGGTAATTTATTCCCACATCAAAGTCTTTACTCAATTGAGATAACCAGTTACTTAGCTGATTTGATATTAAATTTAAAGACGACGAACCCAGCCCAGCAACAGAATTCGAGTAACTAAAGGAGCTTAATAATAATAAAGAAAACATTTGCTGCTGCATTATAGTCTGGTTGGTAGTATCAATTACAGAAAATACAGCTTGTTGAGTTCTTTCATCAAGATTAGGTAGCTTTATTCCAAAGTTTAAGTCAGGATCAAATAGATCGTTCTTTAATCCTAAATAACAATCCACTAAGATTCTTCTTCCAAGTGTATTATTATCCAGATCGATACCCAATCCTGCTAATGAAGCTTTTACTTCATACAAGGCCTTAATATTCACATTAGCATCATAGGGACTTCCCGCCCATGAAATTCGTCCACCTTCTAATATCTTAAATTTACGGGATATAATATTCTCTAATCTAAAAGCAAACTCACCACTTTGTATAGTATAATCTCCAACAATTGTAAATTCACCATTACTACTTATCCCCAGATTTATATCCCCACGGCCTGTTGCTCTGATATTACCTGTATTCAAAGGCAGATAAATCAATACAGAAGCATCAGGAGTAACATTAAGGTTTACATTTATATTAAATCCTGTAAGATCTACTGTATTGGTTCTTTTTACATCTGTAGTATCACTGCTATTTATAAAAACAATATTTCTGTTCTCAGAAACATCAGCAGCAGTATTTAATGGAATTACAACATCTGTTCCTCTATTACTAGTTGCATTTATATCAAGTCTGATATTATCCAAAGGACCTTTAACAATCATATTTCCTGTAGCCCTGGCCTGACCATAGAATAACTGATTTTGACTAAAGGTTGTGTTAAAAACAGACATATCGTCAAAATCCATTCTTACATCAAAGACAAAATCATTCAGATACCTATGCATTATGGCTCCTGATAATTGAGCTTGATTACTCAAACTATCATATAATATAAGATTGTTAAAGTCAACCTTTCCTGGTAACAATTGTAAATTGCCAGAAAGAGAATAAGGCACATTAAGATAGTCTACACGAAATTGTGTCCTGCTTACACTTACCCCTCCTCTAAGATCAGGTTTAGAGAAAGATCCAAACAACTTTACCTTTCCTGTTGCTAAGCCCTCTATCTCAGAGGCAATACCCTCAAGAAATGGATTCACAACAACCAAATTCATGTTTACTAAATCAATATCAAAATCTAAACTGTTTTTAGAATCTGATTTATATTTCCCTTCTAATCCAAATATTTTTGCATTACCTATATTCCCTTCATTTATTATCTGAGCAGATAAGTCTACAGCATTTTCTATTGAATTAAATGAAGAGCTTAGCTCAAACTTACCTAGCTTCTGACCATTAAACAAAAGTGTGTCTATAGCAAGGTCACCCACAAACTCATCATTCTTATTCCTCTTAAAAACCCCTATATGCCCATCTAAATGGCCATCCAAATTCACACCATAAAGTAATGTGATAGGATCAAAGTTAGATATATCCCATTTCTTGAAATCAAAAGCTAAAGTATCTTCTACTCTATTTGAGTATCTACCATTAAGAGAAAAAAGTTGTTCTCCACTATATAATCCAATATTCTTAAAATTAATGTCTGACCCTTTCCATTCAATACTATTGTTATCAAAGAACTTCCAGTCTTTTTCTCTTATAAAAACATTTGACGACAAAATCTTTACTTCAGAAGTATCTGTAGGTGAATAATTCAATACTCCTGTTATATTAGAACTTTTCCTATCTACTAATGAAGTATCTGTCCAGGTAGTAGCAAATAATAGAGAATCTTTTTCTGCTTTAAATTGAAGAAATAAGCTATCCACACCTATAGCCAAAGTATCAATATTATTAGGATCTTGAAAAGCAATTCTATCTATTCTTGTGATTATATCTGTTTGATTTTGATAGCTAAATGCATTTAACCTAACACCTTTAAATTTAACTCCATTATAATTTATAGTATCTGCAAGCATCAAAGCACTTCCTATGCCTTTCTTTGAATTATAATTTCCTGAAAAATGAATGCTATCAGATAAGCTTAGTTCAGGCATAAATAACTTTGTAAGGTTTCTGGTATCTGCAAGGTTCAGTTCCACTTCTAAATCCTGAACACTCTCTATCTCTGCAACAGGAACATCATCGAATATCATTATTGATTGATTCACTAAGTTCTTCAATGATGGCATTAATTGTTCAAACTTAAAATCCCCACTGATTTCTCCATTGGCAACATCAGAGTTTAAGGAAATCTTCTTATATGTAGATGTGTCATTTAGTGTGACAAGTGCAAAATGATCTAAAACATACTTTCCACTTCCTTGATAATAAACAGTACTATCAATAGTAACCTTTCCTTCAATATCATCAATCTGAACCCCTTTGAAACTTATATTTAACTTCGTTGATAAAGAAGAAACTGTATCTGCCTTTAACAGCCCCAAAGCATATAGGTTTGCATCTTTAATATCAGCCATGAAATCAAACACGGGCTTTTCTTCGCCAAAATCTATCTTACCATCAAAATCCAGTTTAAGGTTACTATCATCAATACCTACAATACCATTAAACTTTTCTCCTGTAAGATCTCCTTTCACCTTAATATTATTGAAGTTCTGCCCACTGAATCTAAAATCATTAACTTCTCCATCTAAAAGTACATTTGCCGTCTGATCTGTCAAACCTGTACCTTTTATATGCGCATCAAGATTTAGGCTTCCTATAACCTTTTCAAGATTTAACAATCTACCTAATTCAAAATTGCTTGCTTTTACATATCCTTGATAAGTGATACTATCATTGGGCTGAAGTGTCTTTAGTATAATGTCTGTATAAACATCCCCAAGCCCTGTATTAAAGTCTCCCTGAGCTACAAAGTCATTATAAAAACCTGTAAAATATCCTTTGATCCCTATATCTCCAAATGCAGACAATTGATCTGGCAAACTTAAATATCTCCCCTCAATAGGAAGTGCAAAAAACTCTACATCTTCTTTATTTGTATGAAACTCGTCAATTCTAAGGTTGATAAAAGTTTCAAAGAAATCAGGAAGGCCATTCATACGAACATCGCCTCTGAAATATGTAGAATTACCAAACAGACAAGTGAAATTCTTAGCTCTAAAATTGCTGACAGAACCATCTACTATACCTGCCATAACTAGAGAATCTGTCATATCAAACATAATGTCAGCAAAATAACCTATCTGATCCAAATTCAAAACACTCGTGCGTATGTTGCCTTTTATATATATGTCATCCAGAAATTCAGTATATGCAGGCCAACTATCATACAGAAACTGAAGATCTAAGTCTAAATCTGCTCCGGAATTCTTTATAATTACACTATCTCCCAATAAGAATTTTGAACTTACCCTAAAATCTCCACTTAAATGATCCAACTGAAATCCGCATGTATCATAACATGATAAATGATCTATACTGGCATTTATCGTATCTGCCTCTATACTACCATGAGGTATTCTTATATTAATATCCTTTACATTTATATCAGAATAATGCATTCCCTTAACAGTATCTGGCTTTGGATCATTTTCATTCCATAAATGAAAATGAGTACGGGATATATTTACGTTATCAAAATCTATAAATAAAGGCTTATTGGAAGTAGTGTCAACAGACGAAGTATCACCACTGGAAAAGTGATTTACTATAAATTGCAAGTTAAGATCTGCAGAATCTTTATACCAAAAAAGATTGATTATCGCACTATCAATATCAACAGATTTAAGCTTAAAGTAATTCTTATCAAGATCGTAATCTTTAAGATTTACTTTTAGTTTATCAAAATAGAATATATGCTCCCCTTTTTGATCCCTTACATCAAGCCCCCTTATATCTACCCCAGGGTGAGGAGTTATTCTTAATGCTTTTATATCAACATAAGCCCCCAACTCTTTTGCAAAGTATGATGCAACAGTTCTCGCTAAAAAAGTTTGGAAACATGGGTCATTCAATATTAACCCTAGGCTTATCACTATTGATATAAGTACAGCAAGTAAATACGTTAATATTTTTGTTAACCTTTTTTTGATAATTTTGCAGTCTTTTTTGAGTTAATTATATCACTATGAGTAAATATATATTAGGCATAGAGTCATCATGTGATGATACCTCTGCAGCTATCATTAAAGATACAACAATAGTTTCAAATGTTGTTGCAAATCAAGATGTTCACAAAAACTATGGCGGTGTTGTTCCTGAATTAGCTTCCAGAGCCCACCAACAGAATATCATTCCAGTAATCCACGATGCCTTAAGAAAGGCAAATATAAACAAAAATCAGTTGAGTGCTGTTGCATTCACTCGTGGACCAGGTCTATTAGGATCTCTATTAGTAGGCACTTCTTTTGCGAAAGCCTTTTCTTTAGGTTTAGACATTCCTTTAATAGAAGTAGATCATATGCAAGCTCACATTCTTGCTCACTTCATTAAAGACACTCCTGAGCATGTCGTTCCTGAGTTTCCTTTCTTATGTTTAACCGTAAGTGGCGGACATACTCAAATAGTCAAAATTAATGACCACTTTGATATGGAAGTTTTAGGCAAAACAATTGACGATGCTGCTGGTGAAGCCTTTGATAAAGCGGCAAAAATCATGGGACTTCCTTATCCCGGAGGGCCTCTTATTGATAAGTTGGCAAAGCTTGGTGATCCTCATAAATTTAAATTCCCTGAACCGAGGATTGCTGATTTAGATTATTCTTTCAGTGGATTGAAGACTTCTATTCTTTATTTTTTAAGAGATAATCTTAAAAACAATGAGAACTTTATTGAAGAAAATAAAGAAGACTTATGTGCATCTATTCAACGAACAATCATCAATATCTTGATGAAAAAGTTGATTATTGCATCCAAGGATACTGGCATTAGTCAGATTGCTATTGCTGGTGGAGTTTCTGCAAACTCTGAACTTAGGGAAACGATGATCTCTCTTGGAGAAAAACACAATTGGAAAGTGTTTATTCCAAAATTTGAATATAGTACTGATAACGCAGCAATGATTGCAGTTACTGGCTATTTGAAATATGTTAGAAGTGAATTTACTGATCAGAAAGTTGCTCCTTATGCACGTTCTGACTCAAAAAGATAATTTTATCATTTTTATAATAAGGCTATCTCTTTTAATCAAGAGGTAGCCTTATTTATTTTTGCACTCCATATTCTATAATCTTCCTCTTTTCTATATTTGTTTCATGAAAAAGATTCTAATTAGTTCCTGCCTTGCTGGGGAAAAAGTAAGGTATAATGGTTCCGACAGAAAAATCAATCATCCGCTAATCAACAAATGGGATAAAGAAGGTCGACTTATTTTAGCTTGTCCTGAGATCCTTGGGGGCTTATCCACTCCAAGACCTTCAGCAGAAATAATCAATGGCTCTGGTCTTGATGCATTAAATAAACATTCAAAAATTACTGATATTAATCATAATGACCTCACTAAAGAATTCATTGATGGAGCAGAAAAGACTCTAGAGATAATAAAAGAACATAATATTGATATTGCAATTATGGCTGAAAGATCTCCATCTTGCGGAAGTTGTAAAATATATGATGGTACATTCTCTGGAAAACTTATCCATGGCGAGGGAGTTACTACTGCCCTTCTTCGCAAAAATGGAGTTACCATCTATAATGAAAATCAGCTAGATGACATTAAAGAATAGCTCTATTGATATTATATAGGAAGATCGCCACCCAGATAGCATGAAATGCCTTTAGACTCAAAGATAGTTTGAAATTCATTCATTATGCTTTCTGGAGTAGGTTGGTTTTCTGCATATGAATATTCTTTACCGATGCCTGTCCATTTACTTTCTCCCATTCTATGAAAAGGCAATAGATTTACTTCTTTCAAACCTACATTATTCATAAATTCTACTACTCTGTTTATGTTTTCTTCATTATCGTTAAATCCTTCAATCAAAGGGACTCTTATAATCAAATGACCATCCCAATCAGACTCTATAAGCTTAATTATATTATGAAGAATCAACTCATTACTTACTCCCGTCTTCTTTTTATGCTGATCAGAATCCATATGTTTAATATCAATAAATGAAAAGTCAACATACTTCATTACTTCTAAGAAAGCCTCTGTTTTACAAAAAGCTGTTGTTTCTATAGCAGTATGAATATAATGTTGTTGACACTTCTTGAGTACTTCAAGCAAGAACTCTCTTTGATACAATGATTCTCCTCCGCTAAACGTAACTCCTCCATCATCTCCCCAAGAGTTTTGATGACGTAATAAAAGATTGATAACATCATCTACGGAATACTCTTTACCTATCAACTCTATAGCCTCATTACAGCAAGCATCCACACATTCAAATGAAGTACAATCATTACAAAGTGATTTATCAAACCTCAACCCCTTGTTATCATCAATGCTAATGGCATGCTTATTACATAAAGAAACACACTTTCCACATCCTTTACATTTAAATGAGCGGTATAATACCTCCATATGCTTACTCCAGCTTTCCGGATTACAACACCATTCACATTTTAACGGGCAACCCTTCAAAAATATAGTAGTTCTGGTTCCTGGCCCATCATGTACAGAAAAACTTTGTACATCAAAGATATTACCTACAATAGACATAACGAAAGCTTAAAAAGGCACGTCGAAACGTGCCATTAATTGTATGAAAAGTATTTGATGACTATTTATCAAAAGACGGGCATGTTATAGCATTTAACTCGCCATAAACCCAACTTTCGGATTCAAGACCAACACACAGACCTATACCGTCCTTATCCTGATCTTTAAAATTCTTACAAAATTTACATTTAGGTTTAGCAACAAAAGTATCACATACTTTTGTGTCTATTTCTACAATCTCTCCGTTTAATCGACAGATTCCCTTAGCTACATCTATATTTGCAAAATGTAGACAATCACTATGTTTACATTCCATATCTTATACTCCTTTGTATTCTGTTCTTGCTATTACTTCATCTTGAATTGGCTTACCTATCTCACACCAGTATTGAGTAAATCCTGCCACTCGTACCATAAGATCTCTATAATTCTCTGGTCTGCTTTGTGCTGTTCTCAAAGTGTCTGAATCAATAATATTATATTGAACATGGAAACCACCTTTTCTCATATATGCACGTGTAAGATCCAGCAAGCTCTTTGTTCCTTTCTTTCCTTCCAATGCTGAAGGATGAAGCTTAAGATTCAACTGTGAGTTCTGAGATTTACTATGATCCCAAACAGTAGCAGAGTTAAATATTGCATATGTACCATTCTTATCACTTCCCGGATAAGCAGACATTGAACCATCAGAGAAAGTAGTTCCTGATAAGCGACCATCAGCAGAAGCTAATGTTGCAGCTCCCTGAGGACCATGAGTAGATACAGATATCTGACATGGATACATTTTCTTTCCATACAGAGACTCTACTTCACGAGTCATCTCACAAAACCAATCTTCATAGTCTTTCAGTATGCTATCTACATAGAAATCATCATTACCATACTTTGGTGCATTCAAGCAGTCTTTATGAACAACTTCATACTTATCTACCTCTTCTCCTGTAATCTGATTTACCATAGAATAGTTACCAGTCTCAAGAGCATTTTTATATCCAAAGTTGTTGAACATAGCATCTTTTAGCTCTTCCAGAGAATACTTTTTATCATCATAGACAAGTCTCTTTATAGCTGCCAAAGAATTTACTGTAGTGATAGTACCACAACTTTCAACATTATAAGTTGCATTGTACCTATATCCCATATTTCCTATGTGCTGTCCGACTTCCAAACAATCAGGTTTCATAAAGGAGTTCACAACAGACATATTATGTCTTCTCCATATATCATGTTGGATATTATTTGTCTTTGCAAGAATATCAACAGCCTCTTTATAATACTTCTTGAATTGATCCAATACAATATCATAAGTACTCAATTCTCTATCATGAGGAGTAAATACTTGTACTTCTGTTCTTGTATCTAATCCATTTGTCAACACTAATTCCAATATCTTTGGATTTGAAACAAAGTGCACTCCTACACTTGTAGGCTGACCTGCTCCACCAGGAATACTATATGTCTTTCCATTTAGTATAAGAGGTTTCCAACAACAAGGAGAGGTTTCAAGACAACCCCCAATAGCCAATGAACGTGCCTCTCTGATTGACATTCCTTCTTCTCCATACTGATCAAGAATAAAGTCTATACCTACACGGTTATTCATCCATGCAGGATAACCTGCTCCTGTCTTTGTACATTCAGTAGCTTTCAATAAAAACTGCTCAGGAAGCTTTTCATCATACAACATCGACAATGTAGGCTGAGGAGTTTGACAACTTGCTCCTGCTTCAAGGATAATATCCTCCAACTCGTTGTTTGCTGCTTGTCCATCTTCAGTAATTCCACCTAATGTAAGATTATTGAAAGTATTACCTGACAGAACACCTCCAACAACACCCGTTGAAGCAAAACAATCAATAGCAGTAATCTTTATTCTATAAAGTTCCATTAACTCAAGAACCTCATCTCTGCTTATCGCTCCTGATTCCATGTCTTGTTCAAACCATGGATATAACACCTGACCAAGTCTACCAATTGACAAACCTGATATAGCATCTTCATTTAATACAGCAATATGTAGGGCGTAAGATAATTGGAGGGCTTCTTTAAAATTTCTTGGTTGATTATGAGCAATCCATTGTAATGACTCACTAATTTCCTCATATTCTTTCTTGAGTTCTTCGGTCTGTGCATGATCACTAAGCATAGCTGCATGATCTGCATAGTTCTGAAGCCAGTTTTGTAATCCTTCTACTATATGAATAACTGCTTCATAGAAATAAAGGCGATCCATACCAAGAATACCATCGCCATCAGCATTACCAGCAACTTTATCCTTGCATTCTTTGGCCATATCAATAATACAGTCAAAGCCAAACTGAAGCGGATAATAATAGTTGATAACCTCACGGCCTTGTGGTAGTGTATATCCTGAGTCGAACATACAGATAAGAGTTCTCATGATATCTTCCTTGACCTGATAGTCAGGAACCATCATCTCATACTTTCTACCTAAATCTTCAACAGACTTCCCTACCCATTCTTTAGCCATTTTTACCAGAACAGGAATCTCTTCTTTACGCATGCCAAATTTTCCAGCAATAGAGACTACATTACCAAAACTCTTAGTAACATTTCCTCCTCCACTTCCAAACTCACTTAGTTCGTCTGCACTTGCGTTTGCTGCATTCTCTGCTTCTTTAAACAGATCCTCTTCTTTAGCAACAAAAAAGCCTTCTGACAGCCAGGGCATAGGGAAAGACCCTCTATAATTATATGTCTTTTGCATTACAAGCTTTTCCCCGGGAATAATGTTAGGTGTGATTCTGGAAAAAGCCTCTTTTAAGGCTAATGCTCTTCTTACTACAGTTACTTCTCCGTCTAATTCTTTCCACTTTCTATTATACCAGTATGGGAATTCCATATCTGCGCTTGAAAGTGTCATATAATATATATCTCTTAAACCAGACGCTCTTTCTGAAGGTTTTTGATTATCCATAATTATATTCACTATTTAAAGTTCTCACTCAGGGTAAAGGTATTGAATATAACCTAATATTAATAAGCCCTTATCTATTACATAATCATAATAAATAAGGTAAATCAGGTTTTGCCCCCACTTATTACATACAATATTAGAGTTCTACATTCAGAACGATTACTTATCGTATGAATTGCTCTTTCCTCATATTGGTATTAACATTAATATGTATCTTCTCTTAAATAGATATAATTATAAATAGTTCCTTTCCAAAAGTATTATCACATGCTTAATCAAAATAGCAAGATTGGACTATCCCAAAACCTCTACCCCTTATACTTTTGCAGAAAAAGTATTACAAATATGAAGATAAAAAAACGTTACCTCATCCCATCAGTAGTTATAATATTATTAGTTATAGTGGCATTTGCAATGTACAATATGTTTACTTCTCCCTTCTATAATCCCGGAGATCTAAAAACAAAAGAAGAGTATAAACATTTGCTTGCTGATAATAAGCTCAAGGATACTGAAAACTATTTCAATATAAGCAATGATATCTCTTTATACTATACAGTAAAAGGTGAAGGAAGTCCGGTATTGATTATACACGGAGGCCCTGGCATGCCTTATGAAAGGAGCTGGAAAGGCCTTGAAGGATTAGAGCAAAATCATAAGTTCTACTATTACCACCAAAGAGGAGCTGGAAAATCTACCCGACCATTCAATAAGTTTGAATCCTCAAATATGTATGAAAATATGAAAGCCCTGAATATTGATCTGGGACTGCCTGCTCAAATTGCAGATATAGAACAGATTCGCAGGAAGCTGAATGTCGACAAACTTACAATTATAGGTCACTCTTTTGGTGGATTTATTGCCAGTTTATACGCTATTGAATTCCCTGAGAATATAGATAAACTGATACTTGTTGCTCCTGCTGGAACAATGGAAGTCTCTTCTGGATCAGTAGATCTATATGGTGCTATTGAAGATCGTTTACCTGAAGATAAGAAAGAAGATTTCAGAAAGTATAAAGAACAGATATTTGACTTTGATGCTATGTTCAAGATGTCAGAGAATGAACTTGCTGATCTGAATCGTGGAATTATCCCCTTCTATAACATAGTTAACAATGGAAATGAAAGTACTGAAGCTCCTTTTATGGGTGGATGGGTTCAGAATGCTACCTTTATAAGTATGGGCAAAAAACATGATTATACTCCACACCTAAAGAATGTAAAATGTCCTACCCTCATTATTTATGGTGAAAACGATATTAATCCAATAAGCAGTGTCAATCAATATTTGGACAATATGCCAAATGCAAAGTTAATTACAATACCTTCAGCTACTCACTTCCCCTTTGATGAACAAGCTGAAGCATTTGAAAAAGCTATAACAAGTTTTATCTAACACCTTATTTTGTTTACAATCTAAATTAATAAGACTTATCTACTATAGATAGGTCTTATTCTTCTTTAGAAACAACAAATATCGATACATTGTAATAATACTCAGTTTGTACAACTATCCCTTTTTCTTAACTTCGCCAAGCATTTAAATCATCATCTTTATGGAGACAAACTTAAGCTTCTCTACTGAGGCAGAGGAAGTAATTGACTTAGTCAAAAGCACAAATAAAAACCTATTTATCACTGGTAAGGCAGGTACAGGTAAATCAACACTATTGGACTATCTGCGTAAGCTTCCTGATAATAAGATTATTGTTCTTGCTCCAACAGGTATATCTGCAATTAATATCAATGGCGAAACGATACATTCTTTCTTTAAGCTTAAACCCGGTTATGAGCTTATCGAAGCTGCCCACCTTAAGCATTCGCAAAGAATGGTTCAAAAGCTTAAAGCTCTAAAGACAATTATGATAGATGAGATATCTATGGTTCGTGCTGATATTCTCGATGCTATAGATATAGTCCTAAGGAATGCAAGAAAAAGCTTTGAGCCTTTTGGTGGTGTACGAATGATCTTCTTTGGTGATTTATATCAATTACCTCCTGTTGTTACTAATGATGATGAAGTCTTTATTAAGCACAAATATGAGTCTCCGTATTTCTTTGCCTCGAATGTATTTACACCAAGAGACCTGTTCACCCCCCCTTTTGATATCAAAACTATTGAGCTAAAGACAATCTACCGTCAGAAGGAAACAATACTCATCGATCTATTGAATACAATCAGAGAAGGTGAAGTATCTGCAAAAGATCTTGAAGTTATCAACAATAGGGTAAATCCTCAATTTACTCCTGACAACAATCAACAATGGGTATATCTGATGACTACCAACTATCAGGTAAACTCAATAAACAACAAGAAGCTTCAACTTATTGACTCTGATATTATAGAGTTTAAAGCTCAGAAACGTGGTAAGCCTGGCTACACATTACCTAATGAAGAAATTATACATGTAAAGGCTGGTGCTCAGGTAATGTTTATCACTAATGATAGCAAGAAAAGATGGGTTAATGGCACAATTGGTAAAGTGCTGGGTGAAGCTATTGTATATGATCCGGAATCTGAAGACTATGTTGATGGATTAGAAGTTCAAACCAACGATGGTAAAGTAGTCAAAGTACCTCCTTTCACATGGGAAATATCAAAGTATATCTTCAAGAATGGTAAATTTACAAGAGAAATTGCAGGCTATTATACTCAAATACCTATAAAACTTGCTTGGGCCATCACTATACATAAAAGCCAGGGAAAGACTTTTGATAATATTATTGTTGACCTTGGAAACGGTAGCTTCTCACATGGGCAAACTTATGTTGCATTAAGTAGAGCAACTTCTCTTAATGGTATCATCCTGAAAAGACCTATATATACTGATGATATTATTGTTGATCCTACTATAAATGATTACTTCCTTCAGAAGGAAAGTTAATGCAATTAAAGTATAGTTAACACATGTGTTAATTGTATATATGCGTTGACTATATGTAAATTTACGAAACTAACAGAACCTCATCCCATGATGTCTGTCTGAGATCTTCTATTATCCCTGAGCGTAGCCGAAGGGCAATTCCACATTGGTGCGATTCAAAGCTATGAAGTTAAATTATTTCATACTTCAGAATCTTAATTTCAATTCCACATTGGTGCGATTCAAAGAATTGAGAAAGAAGAAAGTAAAGTTATAGTTGTTGAATTTCAATTCCACATTGGTGCGATTCAAAGAAATGAGTTAGAAGATCTTTTATTCAAGCAAGGCTTATTTCAATTCCACATTGGTGCGATTCAAAGTATAAATGCTGGATTTAACCCTCTTCAGGTTATAGCATTTCAATTCCACATTGGTGCGATTCAAAGGCGACATTTGTAAAAAAGGAAATAATTTATTTGGGAATTTCAATTCCACATTGGTGCGATTCAAAGAATTGCTGCTTCGCAAATTGTAAATTCATAAATTGATTTCAATTCCACATTGGTGCGATTCGGTTTCGACAAGCTCAACCTTCGATACATCATCTGTCCCTGAGCATAGCCGAAGGGCAATTCCACATTGGTGCGATTCGGTTTCGACAAGCTCAACCTTCAATACATCATTTGTCCCTGAGCGTAGCCGAAGGGCAATTCCACATTGGTGCGATTCAAAGGTTGTGTAGGCTGCCAAGAATCGACTATAATACGCCTATTTCAATTCCACATTGGTGCGATTCAAAGTCTTGAGACTGACAAAGAATAATACCTCTATCATAAATTTCAATTCCACATTGGTGCGATTCAAAGTGGTTGTATATTACATAATGGTATAACAAATGTATGATTTCAATTCCACATTGGTGCGATTCAAAGCCACCTGTGGCAGGATCTCCGAAGATAGAACCAATATTTCAATTCCACATTGGTGCGATTCAAAGTGGAGGAATTATAGACGAGAAAGGACTTAGGCACAGATTTCAATTCCACATTGGTGCGATTCAAAGGACATCATCTTTAATGTGCCTTTCTGGAACGTCTCCATTTCAATTCCACATTGGTGCGATTCAAAGCGTAGAAAACATAAGTTCAAGATACTATCTAAACGGTATTTCAATTCCACATTGGTGCGATTCAAAGTTAGGCTAAAATATTATACAAAAGAAGAGATGTTAGATTTCAATTCCACATTGGTGCGATTCAAAGTGTACCTGTATATATAAAGAACGTCGCTGAATACAGATTTCAATTCCACATTGGTGCGATTCAAAGTAATCTTCTAGAAACAATGCACAACCACGTGGATTAATTTCAATTCCACATTGGTGCGATTCAAAGACAATTCTGTTATGATAGGAGATAAAGAGTATAGGAATTTCAATTCCACATTGGTGCGATTCAAAGTCGATACTTCAAGTTCTCGATATGAAAAAAAAGCTTATTTCAATTCCACATTGGTGCGATTCAAAGTATAAAAATTGATGGATACATTATAAAAAAATGTTCATTTCAATTCCACATTGGTGCGATTCAAAGGTATGTTTTACGGAGCAACTTCTTTTAATCAGGATATATTTCAATTCCACATTGGTGCGATTCAAAGGAGTTATGTCTTCTCTTGTAAACACACAGCCTGCCTAATTTCAATTCCACATTGGTGCGATTCAAAGACATTGGACTTTCCAATTATGTAGGGTACGGAAAGATATTTCAATTCCACATTGGTGCGATTCAAAGTCTTGTCTATAACGTCTGATGACTTCGATAATGACTTGTTTCAATTCCACATTGGTGCGATTCAAAGTTTACAAAGTCATAAATTGACAAGTTAAATTCCTGATTTCAATTCCACATTGGTGCGATTCAAAGACTAAAGAAGCTGAACAAGGCCAGCAGATATCTATATTTCAATTCCACATTGGTGCGATTCAAAGTTTCCTTAAATTTTTCCATTTTTTTAGTATTTTCTAATTTCAATTCCACATTGGTGCGATTCAAAGTTTTTTAAAGATTCTGGAATTTGAGTAAAAGGATGTATTTCAATTCCACATTGGTGCGATTCAAAGCTGCTTATAAGTTTTTTGCAACTTCTCGTGCTACAATATTTCAATTCCACATTGGTGCGATTCAAAGCTTGAATGCAATGTTCATGATAAAAAGTGTACACACATTTCAATTCCACATTGGTGCGATTCAAAGACTAAAGAAGCTGAACAAGGCCAGCAGATATCTATATTTCAATTCCA
>JBGRPZ010000087.1:0-16878 GCA_041725915.1 Hyphomicrobiales bacterium
CTAGCCTAAATCTTCAATAATAACTAGATTATTAAGATGAATTAATTGTAAAAGTATATTATATCTGAATGAGTTGAATAATCTGTCGCTTTTTTACAAGATCTATTTATTACTTATTAGACTTATTGATATTTCGTATTGAATGGAGTGTTGTATGAAAGAAAAAAAGGAGACCAATTTTATCCTTTTTCACTCATATCATAGAATTAGATGCCAGATATTTAGGTTAGGATGAGTGGAGTAGTTTTTAAATCACTACAATTCAATATAAAGAATGAACAAAAATGGCTTTTCAAGCATTTTCTTTTTATTTAATCTTAATTGCATATTTACGATGAAAAAAGTTGGAATTTTTTACGGATCAACATATGGAGCAACAGAAAGTGTAGCAGAGAAAATTCATAATGAATTGGGAGTTAAGAATGCTGATGTAATTAATATCAAAGATGCAAAAGTTGAAGATATAGAGAAATATGACAATTTGATTTTTGGCACATCAGCATGGGGAATTGGAGGTATGCAAGACGATTGGGAAAGGTTCATTAGCAATATTGAGGATATTGACTTTGATAAGAAGCGGCTTGCTCTTTTTGGTCTTGGCGATCAGGATGAATTCCCTGAGAGTTTTGTTGATGCCTTGGGAACATTGTACTGTAGGCTTCCAAACAAGAAGGTTGTAGTTGGCAAATGGCCAGCGACAGGATATAAATATTACTTCTCTATTGCCGAAAATAATGGCCAGTTTGTAGGTCTTGTTATTGATGAACATGCTCAGAGTGATAAAACGGATGCCAGAATAAAGAAATGGGTAAGCCAGTTAAAAAAAGAACTATTGAGCTAAAAAAGATATTTTTCTATTTAGCTGTTTTCAGCTAATATTTTGTTAGTGATTAATTTTGATTCTATAATCTGTCATAATTTGTATGAGACCCGTTCATTATGAATGGGTCTCTTCTTTTAGCTTTTAAAATACCTAATATTGGGTATTGGCAAGAGTGTTTTGATATTGTACTTTTGTCCTTGTAAGCCAATCATTAAATGCAGTCTTTTGAGCGTATAAAGTTATCACAAGCACTTTCAACTTTATATTTACCTCTTAAGACTGTATTTTTTTCATTATCACCTGAATAAGTTCCGTCGAAAACAAAAGTATTTAAGAATTGTTAGAACTAACGAAATAATAAATCCTAATTGCTATACTTTTTTTATTCTTATAGCGATATTTAAACGTTATACCGTATAAATTTTTATCTGATGAAAAAAAATTTTATTCTTTTATTACTTTCTATAGTAACGTTTTCTTTTAATCAAGTTTTTGCGCAAAACTTAGTGGAAGACCAAATTACTCTTGGATCTGGCTATGAAAATGATGTTTATTATAGTATGAAAGATGGTGTTGTTGCTACTGTCCCTCGTACAAATTGGGATATCGCATTTAAAACGACCCATATTGATGCCACAATAATCACCAATGGTGGTGCAGGAATAGAGTTGTATACTTATCCTAATGGAGATATTTCAAGCTGGGCAACTGTTGATACTGCTGGTTTGTATCAATGGAAGAAGCAATATAATACACCTGCTATTTGGGAGAATGGAGGAGCTTTTAATGTGAATGCTACCCAAAATATGTTTGACTTTGGATGGGGTGTTTATAATCCAGTTTCTCATGATGTTGTTGGTGATTCATTGTTTATCATTAAGCTTCAGGATGGATCTTACAAGAAACTTCGTGTTGATAAGAAGGAATCTATAAAAGATATTTACCATTTTACTTATGCTAATCTTGATGGCACAGATGAAAAAGGAAAAACCTTAGATCTTAGTACCTATAGTGAAAAATTGTTCCTTTATTATTCTTTAAGTGAAAATCAAGAGCTTGACAGAGAACCTCAGGACAAATGGGATTTTGTGTTCACGAAATATATTGGGATAGTTCCTGATCAGGATAATAACCTTTCTTATTATGCTCTTACAGGTGCTTTGTTGAATGAGAAAAGAGAAGCTAATAAGTTTACAGAAGTTGATCAGAACACATTTGTGAAATGGTACAATAAGCCATTAGAGAAAATTACTGATCGTATTGGTGCTGACTGGAAGTATTTTGATATGACAGAAATGACTTATGTTGTTTTTGATGATATCGTATACTTTGTGAAAGATATTAATGGTGATATATATAAACTTTTCTTTACTGATTTTGAGGGAACTTCAACAGGTATTATTAAGCTAAAGAAGGGTTTAGCTTCTCCTGTGGGTGTTGAAGATATTTCTAAAATAGATCATATTTCTATATTCCCTAACCCTGCAACTGATTTTATAAGTGTAAAGTGGGAAAATAAGAGAGGTGTAGAAATGAAGTTATCTCTTGTTTCTATGGATGGAAGAACTATTTCTAAGGTAGAACTTCCTTCTTCTATGAATCAAAAAAATATTGATCTTTCTGATATTGATTCTGGTGTATATATGCTAATTCTTGAAGAGGGAAATAAGAAATATACAGAGAAGATATTAGTCAAGTAGGCTATTGAAGTATTAAAAAGCCTAAATAGAAAATAATAAATGTTAATAAGTGTTAAGTAAATATAAAATAACAGAAGAGTTATACTCTTCTGTTATTTTTTATGAGCATACTATTTTGCTGATTTAGAAGAGTTGTCAGATTAATTCTGTAACTTAATGTAAAAATACTGTGAGATGAAAAGAATATTATTTACCTCCCTAATACTTCTGATCTTCAAGCTGAATTCTTTTGGACAAGAGAGATATATTCAGGTCTTAGATGCAGATTCCGAGACCCCTATTATCTTTGCGCATACAGAATTGTTAGATCTGATAAGTGGGACTAAGGAGTATCAGGTGACTGATGATTATGGTAAGATACTAAATACAGCAAAGAGCAAATCTAAGCTTACGGTTTCTTATATGGGCTACAATATACTTGTCGATACTATATTCCCCAATACTGATAAGATTATATATATGCATCCATCAAGCAAAGTGCTTGATGAGGTTGTTGTAACTGGTCAGTATGTTCCTGAGGGAACAGACAAGTCTATTTATCAAATTGAAGTAATTGATAATAGAAAGATTGAGGCTAAGGCAAGTCAAAATCTTCAGGATGTATTATCATCTTCATTGAATTTTCGTTTTCAAAATGGGGGCCCTTTTGGTACAAGAGCTTTATTGAATGGAATAGGTGGTGAGAATGTCAAGATTCTTGTTGATGGAGTTCCTCAGGTTGGGCGACTTAATGGAGAATTGGATTTAAGTCAGATCAACCTCAATAATGTTGAGCGAATAGAAATTGTTGAAGGCCCTATGTCTGTGCAGTATGGTACAAATGCTTTGGCGGGAGTAGTTAATATCTTTACTAAAGATTATATAAAAGATAAGTTTCTGGCTAATGTGAATACTTATTATGAAAGTGTAGGTCAATATAATATTGATGGTAGCCTTGGCTACATGAAGAATAAGAAAACTTATTTATTGAACTTTGGTCGTCAATATTTTGATGGCTATACTGTAAGTGATACATCAAGAATACAAACATGGAAGCCTAAACGGACTTATTTTACCGATTTTAAGTATAAAAGACGAATAGGTACAGCGAATCTAAAGTTCTTTGCAGGTTATTATGATGAAAAGCTTTTAGATAAGGGTGCTTATAATTATGTTGCTTATCCTGATGATAATGTATTTTATCCAGTTGCCCGAGATGGATATTTTTCTACAAAAAGAGCTAAGTCTAATTTATCGTTCACAGGCGTTGTAGGGAATGATAATTATGTGGATTTGTTAGCTGCCTATACTCATTATAACAGGCAAAAAGAATATAAGATAAAAAACCTTACTACTGGTGATAGCAAGTCTTCTACTGATCCAGCAGATACAGATACTACAAAGATAAATTCATGGGTCTTCAGGGGTACATGGAGTAAGTTCAGACCTAATGATCATAAGTTTAATTTTCAGTTGGGATATGAAATTAATCTGGAGTCTACTACGGGTAAAAAGATTGATGATGGAGAGAAAAGTATTCAAGATTACGCTGTTTTTGGAAGTATGAAGTACTTACCTTGGAAATGGTTTACTTTTCAGCCAGGTGTAAGGTATTCATATAATTCTGTATATAAAGCTCCGATAACACCAAGCTTTAATGTTAAGATCAACCCTCTTGATAATATAATTATTCGCGCTTCTTACGCTAATGGCTTTAGAGCACCATCTATAAAAGAATTGTATATGGAGTTTGTGGATGTCAATCATAGGATCTTTGGGAATAAAGAACTAGAGGCAGAAACTTCAAATAGCTATAGATTGAGTTTGGTTTATAATTTCATGAATTCTGATAAAGTTGTTTTTAAACTTGAACCTTCATTCTTTTATAATGATATTCAAAATAAGATCAGTCTCCTTAATAAAATTAATCCTGATGATTTGCAGAGTTCATTTTATGCCTATGATAATATTGATAACTTTAAATCAATAGGAGGAAATCTTAATTTTAGCTATTTATTACATGATAATTTCTCATTGGCTTTAGGTGCTGGATATACAGGAATTAATCAAAAATTTAGAGCGTCAAAAGATCATGATAAAGCATATAACTTCTATCCTGAAGTTACTGTAAATGCGAACTGGTTAATTATCCCATGGAATACAGAATTGAACTTTAATTATAAATATACTGGTGAGATTCCTAATGTTGTTGTAGATCCTGAAGGTGTACTGGAAGAATATACACAAGAAGATTATCATACTTTGGATGTTTCTGCAAAGAAACCTTTCTTTGATAATAAACTCAGTCTTACAATAGGAGGTAAGAACTTGTTTAATGTTACTAATGTTACAGGAGGTAATGAAGTGGGTGGTGTTCATCTTGGAGGTACAAGCAGTGTTCCGATTTCATGGGGACGTACTTTCTTTGTTGCATTGTCATACAATTTAAATCGATAGGATATGGCTACAAAATCATATAAACAGATAGTAAAGATGATGGTGTTTATTGTTGTGTTATCGACAATAATAACCTCTTGTCTTAAGGATGCTGAAAAAGATAGTCCTATTTCTGCAATACCTATCCCTGAAGGTGTTCGTGTGGGTAATGTAGAATATAAATCAGATTATTCACAACAGACTTATTATAATATCTTTGATAATAAAATCGTAGCTACCTCTAATATTTATTCATGGGATTTAGGCTTTGAAAGTGCTGAGGATGGCTTTCATGTTATCCTTAATTCTGCCAAGTTTATGTATGCTGCAAATTCAGGTAAAAAGGATTTCAATGAAGTGAATTCTCCTTCAGGCTTATCATTTAAGTTTGATGAGGCTAGTGGTGATTTGGAGAAGACTGCAATTGGAGATTGGAGACAGCAAGATGTATATGTTATTGATAGAGGTATTGATCCTTCACCAAACTTTGTACGATACAAAAAACTTATTGTTGAAAGCTTAATGCGAGGGGCATATGCTGTTCGTTTTGCTGATCTTAATGGTGAAAATGAATATCGGTTTCAGATACCCAAAGATGAAGATGTTAGCTTTGTGCACTTTTCATTCGAAGATAGTGGGCAAGTTATTCCAGCTCCGAACAAAAATACATATCAATTGTTTTTTACTCAATATTCTGCTTCTCTTGAAAATGGTGATCAGTATCTCGATTATTTAGTTCGGGGTGCACTTATAAATAGAGATGGTATAAGTGTTGCTTTTACCAGAGACATTTCTTTTGATGCTCTGACTTTGGAGCAAGCCAAAAACCTTAAATATTCTGAGAATATTGATGGTATAGGATATGATTGGAAGACTTTTGATCTTACAAGTAGCAATTATACAATACATCCAGATTATATTTATGTCATCAGAACGAAAGAAGGAGTTTATTTTAAATTACATTTTACTTCGTACTATAATGCTCAGGGACAAAAAGGCTTTCCTGAGTTTGCTTTTGAAATATTGAAATAATTACTGCTACTTTTGCTTGGCCCCTTCAAAGTGAAGGGGCTTTTTTCGTTTTGAAAGCATATATTCTTATTTTTGCTATTCTAAATTTTTATAAGTATGATTCTTAACTATATTAACTGGGACGTAAACCCAGACATATTCTCTTTTAACTTGCCTTTGCTTGGTGATGTTACAGTAAGGTATTATGGTCTTCTTTGGGCTGTAGGCTTTATTGTTGGCTATTTCATCATGCTTAAGATTTTCAAGAAAGAGGGTATTAAGGTTGCCGTTCTGGATCAGCTAACTACTTATATGGTTCTTTCTACTGTGATTGGGGCAAGATTGGGTCATGTACTATTCTATCAACCTGCTTACTATTTAAAGCATCCTCTTGAGATCTTTGCCACCTGGGAAGGTGGTATGGCTAGTCATGGTGCAGCTATTGGTATACTTGTGGGGCTTTATCTGTTCAGTAGGAAAAGGAAGAAGCCTTATATATGGATCTTGGATAGAATTGTGATCGTTGTTGCATTGGCTGGGATGTTTATTCGTCTGGGGAACCTGATGAATAGTGAAATTTTTGGAGATGTTACTAATCTTCCATGGGGTTTCTACTTTAGGCGCATTCCTTATGCTGCTAATATTCCTCATCATCCTACTCAGCTATATGAGGCGATCTCTTATCTGATTATTTTCTTTATCCTTCACAGAATCTATTACAAGACTGATGGCAAATTTAAACCAGGTACTATTTTTGGATGGTTCTTGATTTTATTATTTGGTGTTAGGTTCTTGATTGAATTTGTGAAAGAACCTCAAGTTGGTTTTGAGCAGAATATGCCTATAAATATGGGGCAAATTCTAAGTATTCCGTTTATAATTATAGGAATTATAATTCTGACACGAAAACGAAAGCAGAATTATAAAGCATAAAAACTTATAAAAAAGGGAGTGATATTCATTTATCACTCCCTTTTTATTATTCTCACATCTATCTTTTCTATATCATTTTATTTACACCTACCTGTAAATCATAAAACCCCTAAATCTCTTTAGGATACAATCAGCATGCATAGAGATGATATCTATGTTGTATTTATTTATGATAATATCATAAATAATTCAGATTTCGTATAGCCTTTGAAATCACATATTTATATTAAGAGTAATGAAATAATAATGGAAGCATATTATTTTTATTCAGTTTACATATGTCACTTTTTATAGTAATTGTTGATATAATTCTGTAAATACACCGCAATACACACTAGCTCTTATATATTTTATATATAAACATAAGTTCTCTCGGACTTATATGTCAACCATGCCATTGTGGAATTTATGTCAATTTATACATTGGCTTTTTATATAAATGTATACTAAATATCAAAGGGTAAACTTTGACTTTTAGCATCATTAGTTTTTTTAAAATTAAATCAAAATCAATTTAAAATGAAAAAGAAAATTTTTTATTCAGTTATTTTATGTTTTACTATTACAATTTCTTATTTGTATCATTCAGATGTTTTTGCTTCTAATAAGAAGGGTTCAGGAACTACATATGTTGAAGTTCCAGGAAGAATGCTTTCTCCAGGTGTTATAATGTGCCCACGTACTCAACCTGATGGTAAATGTTTAGTATCTCGTTTTTTGATTAAAGGCAGTGAGTATGATAAGGCAGTGCCAAGAAAATAAGTTATAGATTATGAAAAGGCTATTTTTGATACTTTTTTATGCAGTTATAATTTCATCATGTAGTAATTTATCAGAAGATGCAAATTATGATGAAAGTTTAAATAATGGGGAATTAATAATATATGATTCTATAGATTTACCAGAATCTAAGTTTAGTCATATAACAGATTATAATCCTGATGTTAATACTTTTATTGGAGTATTTGATCATAAGATAATTGGATTTAAATCAGCAGAAATTACATACCAATTTGATCGATATGGAGAAGGCCCTGAAGAATATCAGTATCAATTACCCATTTTTGTAGATACAAAATTTGTTACAGATACATCATTGATGATTAATTCTTTTAATGATTTAAAATTTTATTCATTAAAAGGGGATTTCTTAAAGCAAGCTCGTATTGACGAAAATCTATATTATTTAGATCGTTTTCCCCAAGCTTGTATTAATGACTCATTGGTGATTTTTGTAGGTGGTAATAATTATCCTGAAGATCCAAAAACTCCATTAGAAAGTTTAAGTTGCAGTAAGTTTTTCACCCTTAATCTAAATAGTGGAGAATATATTAGATATGGCTCTCTTGAGAAAGAGAATTATATGCTAATTGCTAATAAGTTTCTATTGTCTCATGATATGGTTAGTATATTTAATAAAAGAAAGAACCAGATGGAGCTTATTTTTTCTGCAAAGCCCCAATTATTTAGATATCAAATTAGTGATCCTGCTAAATATGAATATATTGAATTGACACCAGAATTTCAAGAGGAGCCATATTTAGTAGAAAATAGCTTTGAAGTAACAATTAACAATCCTTCATTCTTTAAGATAAAGCTGAGGAATAATTCTTATAAAGAAGCATATTCTTCAGGAGATACCTTAATTACAGCTTATCAGCCCGGAATCAACCAAAGCCTTATAAATAAAGAATTAGGTGAAGGCCCTGATGCTACAATTAAACCAGGTGGTTATTTTAAGTTTATAAATAAATTCTGTGAAAACTATATTGAATATTATATTAATGGAGAAAAGCAGATACATGATCTTAAAGTTCCAAACCATTGTAAAGTTGAATATATAGGCGATTCAAAACATATTCTGATAAGCGATCCAAACCAAGAATTAACAATAAATAATAAACCTTTGAAAAGGTATTATTTGTGTAAAATCAACAAAAATCAATTATGAAAAAAATAGTTTTATATTTATCAATTGTAATAATTACAGGTCTAAGTTCTTATGCTATTAGTTCAGATAATAAGGGCGATTATGAAGGTAGTAATTATATCGTATTAATGGGAACGATGGTGGATGATAATGTAATTAGATGTCCTGCATATGATGACGGCATTTGTGTTATTCATAAATCAATAGTTGGTAAATCTGTTTCTGCGGAAGAATATAAAAAAATGCAAGAGCAATAAATAACAAAAGGCAGCTCTTTAGAGCTGCCTTTTTTATAATATAATTAAAGAAATGTATTTTTATTTCAACTTGAATTCTTTCTTATAAGAGCTTATTTATTCTTTCCATAAAACTTTAAATTATTTATTATGAGAAATATTATAATATATTTATTTCTTCCATTTATATTTTTTTCATGTACAGAAAGATCAAATATCCGAACAAAAATTGATAATAACCTAGAAACAGGGAAGTTGGTAATATACGATTCAATAGATTTACCAGAATATAGATTTAGTCATATAACAGATTATAATCCAAATACAGAAACATTTATAGGTCTTTTTCAAGAGAAAATAATAGGCTTTAAATCTCATGAAAAGGCTTTTACAATAGATAAGCATGGTGATGGACCAGAAGAGTATTTTTATGACTTTCCTATTTTTACAAATGCAAAATTTGCTACTGATACATCATTTATGATTAATTGTTATAATAAATTGAAATTCTTTTCTCTAAAGGGAGAGTTTCTAAAGGATCAGAGAATAAATGATGAACCTTTTTATTATGAACGATACCCACAGGCTTGTGTTGATGATTCAATAGTTGTATTTATAGGTGATAATGAGTTACCAAAAGATCCTGAAGGGCCAGTAGAAAAAAGAAGTTGTAAGAAGTTCTTCTTTCTAAATATGAATACTGGAAAATATAAAAGTTATGGTACTCTTGAAAAAGAGAACCATCTTAAAGTTGTTAATAAATATATGCCATTGCCAAGTCCAGAGGGAATATTCAACAAAGAAAAGAAATGTTTAGACCTTATTTACTCTGCCGATGCTCAGTTGTTTAGATATCATATGGATGATCCCACAAAATATGAATACATAAAATTGACACCTGAATATACTATTGAGCCATACTTATTAGCGAATGACTTTAAAGCAGTAACAGGTCACCCCTCAGAACTAAAGAACAGACTCAGGAATAATTATTATAAACAATGTTATTCTTCAGGAGATACTCTTATTACAGCATACCAACCAGGAGTTTCACAAGAACTTATTGAAAAAGAGTTAGGAGAAGGCTCTGATGCTACAATCAAAAAAGGAGGTTACTTTGGATTTATAAATAATTTCTGTGAAAGCTATATTGAATATTATATCAATGAAGAAAAACAGATACATGATATAAAAATTCCAAACCACTATAAAGTTGAATATATAGGTGACTCTGAACATATCTTAATAAGAGATCCAAATCGGGAAATAACATCAAATAAAAAAGCCTTAAAGAGATATTATTTGTGTAGGATAGAAAAGAAGCAATCGTAAAAAGTAAATGATATTTGTATAAAAATAGAGCTAAGGCATGCCTTAGCTCTATTTTTTTATATGTTATTATTTTACAGATAAATCTGTTTTGTTTTCTTCGATTTCAGGAGATGGCATTGTTTTCAGATTTTCATATTCTGCATTTAGAATCTGAATTAGCATGTTCTGAAGACTAAGAGCCAGATCAGATTGCTTGTTTTCCTCTGCCATTTGCGCTAATCTTCTGATAACATCCATTGCGAGTCTGTTGTTATAATCAACAGCAAAGTATTGACTATCATCAAATTTATTGAAATAGATGATTTCCTCAAAGTATCTTTTTGAAAGAGCAGTAACCATTTCATTACCTTTATCAACAGCTCCAGCCTGATAATAAAGTTCAGCATAAGAAAGCATATAATAGTCAAAAGCAATTTTGTTATTAGGGAAGAACTCAATAGCTTTATCAAGAACTTCAACAGCTTTGTTGTTATCTTCTTCAAGAACCAGAGCATTGGCAAGATGTCTGTATGCATCTTTGGCAAAGTATGTATTTCTTACACTTTCACGATCAACAGTTACATTGTCTTTATTGAGGTTACCCCATTTAGCATCTTCAATAAGTACTTTGTAGGTTCTGTCAATATCTATACCACCTGTACCTTCAACATAATCTTCAGCAGGATAAGGGCGCAATCTGAAAGCAAGCCCTTCTCTATGCATATACTTAGAGATACCTAGAGTTTTAGAAACAGCAGAAGGATTTACAAAGTAAACAGGTCTTTGCCAGTTGTTGGAAGCAATAAGGTCAAGAAGAAGTACATCATTCTTCATTATTGAGCCAGATTTTATATTCCATGAAAATTCATCTACAATTTGATCAGCTTTATCTGTAGGTACAGTACCAGATCTTAAAGCAGCTTCTTTATCAATAGAAAGCTTAAGCTTATTTGTAGGTAAAAACTTTATTGACTTGTTGCTAGTCAGCTGTCGGTAAGTAGCTTTGTTTTTACTTTTTATCCATTTAATAATCTGGATAAGCTCTACTCTTTTATTATTTCTGGTGTCAACAAAAACCTGATCATTATTACCACGATCATAATCAGAAGGATCAAGAGTCAATGGTATTCTATCAGAGTCATATACCTTTCTTCCCATCTGATGACAATACCAAGCACCACCAGCCAGCATATGATTGACAACTCTTACATCAGTTCTATAGCCTTCAACTTCCTGAGCATACCAGAGAGGGAAAGTATCATTATCACCATTGGTAAAGATAATTGCATTTTCTTCACAGCTATTCAGATAGTTTTTAGCCCAGTCCAGAGCACTTGTTTTTCCTTGTCTGTTATGTAGATCCCAACCTGAATTGGCCATTATTGTAGGCACTAGCAATAATGCAGCAACAGTAACACCTACAGCAGCAACTTTGCGCATCTTTTGACTTAGAGTAACAGATACAAAATCATATAAGGCAAGTACACCTAATCCTATCCATATACAGAAAGCCATAAAAGAACCTGCATAGGCATAATCTCTTTCTCTTGGCTGATAAGGATATTGATTCAGATAGAATACAATAGCGATTCCAGTAAGAAAGAAAAGAATAAAAACAATCCATGCATCTTTTCCACTTTTACCAATGTGATAGAAGAGACCAATAAGCCCTAATAATAGAGGAAGAAAGTAGAATGCAGTACTTCCTGGGTTTTCCATACTCTTTGGAAGATTATCCTGAGGGCCTATAAGTGCAGAGTCAATAAAGTCAATACCACTTTTCCAGTTACCATTAAGTATTTCTCCTTGTGATTCAATGTCATTTTGTCTACCAACAAAGTTCCACAGAAAATATCTGAAATACATATGTCCTAACTGGTAAGTAAAAAAGAACCTTAGATTCTCGCCAAAAGTAGGAACCATTTCAATTTTAGTTTCTCCTGTATATGGATCAACGACTTCAACAGGTTTGCCTTTTATATTACCATATTGCTTATATATCTTTACATGTGCAGGCTTTTGATTACTCCACATACGAGGGAACATAGTTACAAACCTATCATCATAAATATATTCGAAACCTTTATCTATAACTTTATATTCACCTTTTTCCTCGTCCTTAGCATAAACGTTGCTAGTTTCTTCAGTGTCTACAAGAGGTGCATTATAATATTGACCTTTCATTAATGGCCACGAACCATATTGCTCTCTGTTGAGGTATGAAAGTAATGAAACAGCGTCAGTAGGACTATTCTCATTGATTGGAGGATTGGCATTAGATCTGATTACAATTGTAAAGAAAGTTGAATATCCAACCAAAAGGAAAGTAAGCCCTAACAATGCAGCGTTGAGGTAATGCTTTTTGTGCTTTTGTGTATATCTGATACCAAAAATAAGACCTGCTACAATAAGTATAAAGTAGAATATTGTACCTGTATTGAATGGCAGACCAAATCCATTAACAAAAACATAATCAAATAAGAAAGAAAATTTAACTACCAAAGGAATGATACCAAATAATACTATAGCCAAAAATATAACAGATAAAATTCCTGTATAGATAAAGCCCTTATTTGAAAACTTATATTTCTTGAAATATACAATATAGAATACTGCCGGAATAGTCAGAAGGTTAAGCATATGTACGCCTACAGCAAGTCCAATAAGGAAAAATAAGAATATCAGATATCTAAGACCTGCACCTTCTCCTTTATCAACTTCATTTTCCCATTTCAATGCTACCCAGAATGTGATAGCTGTAAAGAAACATGATAATGCATATACTTCAGCTTCAACAGCAGAAAACCAAAAACTATCACTAAACGTAAGTGCTAAAGCACCTATTATACCACTTCCTAATACTGCAATTTGCTTTGATGTAGAAATCTCTCCTTCCTGACGAATTATCTTCTTGCCAAGCATTACAATAATCCAGTAGATGAACATAACACTCGCTGCACTGGCAACAGCAGAAAGCATATTTATTGCAAAAGCAACATTAGCTCCATCGCCAAAAGCAAATAGAGAAAATAATCTTCCTAATAAAGCAAAAGTTGGTGCCCCCGGAGGGTGTCCCACTTGTAATTTGTATGATGTTGCTATAAATTCCCCTGGATCCCACCAGCTCTGTGTTGGCTCAATTGTAAGAGTATAAACAATTGTAGCAATAAAGAAAAGAACCCAACCGATAATGTTATTGATCTTCTTAAAGTTAAAGTTTCCCATTTACTGAAGTTTTTATTATTGGAAGCTTTTTATAAGTTAATAGATGTGATTCTATTACCTATATTATATACTTATTTATTTCCCGTTAATTAAAATTATCCCACCTGATTAGCGTGTGAAAAATTTCAAACACCAAAGAAACAATATTTATGAGAAAAAGAAAAGGGCTTAATTGTAAAGTATGGAAGTGATTTGAAAATTATCGAAATAGATTAATAAGACTTCGAAATAAAAGCAAGCTCAATAAAGATAATAGGATTTTGACATCAAATTTTTGATAATAATTCAATTATTAAGATGTGTTGATTCAAAGTTGGTTATTACGGATATAAAATGTGATATAATAAGCAGATTGTAAGTAGCCTTTAATCTACTTCATTTAAAATCTCTTTCCCCTCAATTTGTGCAAAGGAGTCTATATAGAAAACCTATCCGTTTCAGTAGCTATAACAGGTGCTTCTCTTATAAGGAAATGCTCTGACCTTGGTAAACTAAAACATAATTGTATTAACAGTAGTTAACCTATACTTCGGCGACTTTCAAAGTGTACCTCACCGGACTTCAGACCAAAAGTCGCCGAAGTATAAAGTATACCTCACCGAGATATAGGCTAAATATCGCCGATGTATAGATTAAAGGTCGGTGAAGTAGGGGGGAGTATATGTACTAGTAACAGTTGTTGAAAGTACTGGTAACAATAGATAATAGGGTTAATACAAGGTGTATTGTTAGTATAAGGGAAGGAATGATTTAAAGGCTATGCTTACTATGTTTAGTAAGTGATGAGTTAATAATAAATTATCTCCAAGAGTACTGAACTGCTTTTTTGAATCTTTTTAAAAGTTTAAACTGTGATCTGACAAGTAGATTATGAGGCTTTCTTTTTACTATAAGTAGTCTTTAAACTATTTCTATGTAAGTATTTCTTTTGTTTATTGAAATTTAAAATTTAATTTATACATTTGCGCCAATAGTTTATATGTATGCATACTAAATAACCTTTAAAACTAAAACAAAATATTGATTATGAATAAAAATTTATTAAGCAATTTTATTACTTTTATTTTGATTTATTGTGCTATGAACTCAGCATTAGGTCAAGGTAAAGATTATAATTATTATGATATTGTAAGGAATCAGGAAGAGTATTTTGATCAATTAGGAGAAGAGATTCCTAAGGGGGAAAAAGTAGAGGGACTCAAAAGTTATCTTCGTTTTAAGAAATTTTGGGTCAGTTAAAAGAAAATAAAAAAGCAGATTCTTATTTAGAGGCAAATATGGAAGATCGTATTTTGCATGCACATCCTAATCCTGCTAGAGATTATATTATTATTAAATATAATACTAAGGCTATAGGATTAATGCAATTGCAAATTTTTGATGCAAATGGATCTTTAGTTTACCGTAAAGAGGTCTCAGGAGAAGATGCCCTAAGGTTAGATACTCGATCATATAAAACAGGTCTTTATATTATTCAGCTTATAGAAGGAAAGACTGTAGTATCAAGTGAGAAAGTAAATATTATTCATTAACTATCTATAAATATTAATCAGAAGGTCAATTACAGGCCTTCTGATTTTTTTATATCAGGCCATGGAAACTAAAAACAACTCTAAATCATTTAGTAAAGTCATCTTATTAATTAGTATATATTTAAGTTTAATTACTTATGCATTTGCTCAGGAATCAGAAATATGGATGCAAAATTATCGGTTATCTAAAGAATGTAGTGGAAAATCTCTTGTAGAGACTTATGATCAAGGATATTTGCTTGCTGGAAGATTAAAATTAAATTCACCATCTTTTTCATATCTGTTGAAAGTAGATAAAAATGGCAATAAATTATGGCAAAAAACTATAGGAGATAAAAGTGGAAATTGTTTTGCCTTACAAAAAATCACAACAGATAAAAACGGATATATATATATATCATCTCTTTATGATGGTATTGATGGTATAGGAGATCCATGTATAATAAAGCTTAGCCCTTGTGGAGAGAAGTTATGGTCTAAGGTTTTTTATACCAAAAATAATTATGATAGTGGAAGAGATATAAAGATTCAAAAGAATGGGGATATTCTCTTTACAATGACTTATACCAAAGGGCCAATGCATGATAGGATTTGTGTTGTCCGAATAAGCCCTGAGGGTGAAATAATAAATAAGATATATTATGCAAGAAGTGATTCAAGAATATACAATGAAGAACCTTTTGATCTGATTATTTTAGAAGATGGTAAAACGTTGATGTCAGGATATTGTGATATTATGGATACAGATGAGATATTGCATTTAAAGGGCTTCTTTATATGTACTCAGGAAAATGGAGAGGTTTTATGGGAAAAAGTGATTGATAAAGATGTAATGGGCGAATTAGGTAGTTGGCATCAGTATTATGCATCGACCTTATCATCAGACGGGAAATATCTTTACAGCGCAGGAAACAGAAGGTTCGCCCCTGAGATCACCCCTAATTTATTAAAGCTAAATTTAGAGACACAAGAGTATGAATTCTATGAAATGCAAAGAGGTTTTGAATATGGTGATTGCAGGGATATAGAGTTGGCAACTGATTCAACTTTAATAGCAAGTGCAGGCTGGACAAGACCCATTAGTGTAACAGAGAGGCAAGCAGATAAAAAAAGTGATTTACGATATAAAAAACAAAATGCAAATCTATCCTATCATCGTAATAATGTTTTAAGTCAAAGTGAGGTAAAAGAAAAGTTTAAACGAGCTGTATTACTGGACACTTTAGGTAATGTAAAGAAATCTATAGGTCTGACCAGTTGGTTTTCGCATACAATATTACGTACAAGTGACAATCACTTTTTGTTTTTCACTTTTATGCATCCAGATGAAGAGCCAGAGCCAAGTGCATACTTATATAAGTTCGATCAAGAATTGAACTGGGCAAAGCAGGATCTGACACCAACAGAATATGATTACTATTGTGACCAGCCTATACAAAATGATACTCTTTATATGGAGGATTATGATATTATTACAGATTTGCCAGAGTTAGAAGAGAACAAGCCTGAACTTAGCATTTATCCTAATCCGGTAAATAATCTATTGCATATAAAGTTGCCGGACTATATAAAGGTGAGCCATTCAAGCGAGTTGATGAAAATTACACAATACAACTATCAATATAAAAGAAATAGTAGTATAAAAATATTGAATCTTCAAGGAGTTGTTATCTATCAAAAGAACATCTCAGGAGAAGATGCCCTAAGGTTAGATACTCGATCATATAAAACAGGTCTTTATATTATTCAGCTTATAGAAGGA
>JBGRPZ010000088.1:0-16207 GCA_041725915.1 Hyphomicrobiales bacterium
CCTAGACTTTGAAACAAAACTCCTAGACTTTGAAATAAAACTCCTAGACTTTGAAATAAAACTCCTAGACTTTGAAACAAAACTCCTAGACTTTTACCTTTAGTCAGTAGGCTTACAAGATTCATTCACTTAACTTTTGATCTTGATTATTGATAAAACATGCTGTAGTGACAAGATATATCTTGTTGCCATATGTCTAAAAAGTATTGATTACAAGGTATTTATGTAGATTGGTAAAAATGTACGAAAATACAGAGGAAAGCAGATTTTAGGCTTTTGATATTTAGGTTAATGATTACATAAAATGAAGAAAAAAACGGGTATATTTTTCGATCTATCAAACAAAGTATATTACAGTTAAAGCTTAATCTAATCAAGCTTAAGATCATGTGAAAATTCTAGTCTTCTTTCTTTTGTTTTCTCTAAAACTTATTTGTTGATACAACCAGAGAACAGTTTGATTCCAAATCAAAAAGAAAACAACTATTGAAAATATGGACCTCCAAATATTTTAGCTATTTGTGTACGACACTGCAAGTTAATTTCTTTAATAACTACATGAGATGGTACATTTACAATGAAATCAACAACAGAGGCTACATTCTCAGGAGTTAACATTTCCTCTTGTTTCAGTTTTGTACTATTATGCGTCATTTCTGTTGCAACATATCCGGGATTAACAGAAGTAATATTAATATTAGTATCTATAGTGTCTTTAATCAAAGAGTCTAAATAACTGGCTGCTGCTGATTTCGATGCAGAATACCCTCCTACACCAGGCATAGATCGAGTGGCAGACATTGATAAAATATGAATGATTTTACCTTTATTATTCTTTTTCATTTGAGGCAAAACCGATTGAGTCAAGTTGTAAACACCAATAAAGTTTACTTCTATCAGCTTAATCAACTTATCATAAGTAATATCAGAAGTACCAGTAAAAAGTATACCAGCAGCATTGACCATAAGATCTACTCGATCACAGATCTTAGCAAAATCACTTACTACATATTCAACATCTTTCAGATAAGTTATATCGGCAGTGGCATCAAAATACTTGTTATCAGGAAATCTCTCAGATAAATCTTCTACAAGACTAGTTAGTTTATATTCATCTCTTCCTAATAAAAGAATATATTTATATTTTTTAGATAGATTAGTTGCTACAGCTTTACCTATACCTCCGGTTGCACCAGCAACGATAGCACCAAGTTTCATAGTTAAGGTTTTTTATTAGAACACATTAGATAAATTAAAGATACTTATTTTTAAGATGTAGTTTTTATGAAATTCATGTAGATAAAAAAAAGAAAAGATTTATATTTGTATGGATGTTAAAATTAAAGTAGTTAAAAAACTACTTATAAGATAAAAGTCAAAAAGCTTATAAAATGTAGGTTAGAAATTAAGCTTTTAAACAAATTCTGGGAAGCACTACAGTGTTTTCAGCATAAATTATTATTACCTTGAACTATATTTTGTTCTTGAAATAGTAGGTTTTGAATCAATCTATTCTTTAGTCTATCCTTAATTTTGATTTTCAGTCGAAAACTATTTAAAATCTAATCATATGCTAAAATCAATAAAATTATTCCTCTATCTATTAAGCATCATAATTATATCGTCATGTGATTCTTCAACAAGCCAGAGGAAAGGTGCTACAACAGAATATGATTTTGTAAAAGTCAGTGTTGATAGGGAAACAGACCCAGTTCCAAATTCAGGTGATGCTGCAGACGATGCTGCTATATGGATAAACAATGAAGATCTTGATAATAGTGTCATATATGGTACTGATAAAAAAGGCGGTATAATAGCCTATAATCTTCATGGGAAGTTGATAAAATATTATCCTGTAGGTGATATTAACAACATTGATATACGATATGACTTTCCTATAGACCCCGAAAATCCAGAAGATAAATATGATATTGTTGGAGTATCAAATAGTTCCGACAAGAGTTTTATGATTTTCAGAATCAATAAAGCTACTGGTAAATTATATGATATTGGAGTCCGATCATTTGCTACAGGGATGGAGGATACATATGGATTTGCTTTTTATAAAAGCCCTACAGGCAATTTCTATGCTTTTGTAAGTGATAAACAAGGGCAAGTTCAACAATGGATAATAACAGCAATAAAAGATAATCATTATAGATCAGATAAGAAGGTTGATGCAAAGTTGGTACGAAGTTTTTCTGTTCCTTCTAAATGTGAAGGAATGGTAGCTGATGACTTAAGAGCTGTATTGTTTGTTGCAGAGGAAAAGCACGGTATTTGGAGCTTCTTGGCAGAGCCTGAAGAAGGCAGTGAATCTGTACAGATATTTGATATCGAATCCAACCCAAATCTTGAAATGGAGATAGAAGGTCTTACAATCATCTATACAAGTCCTGCTGATGGTTATCTTGTTGCCAGTTCACAAGGAAATAGTAGTTATGCTGTCTTCGAAAGACAACCTCCATATAAATATATTGGTAGTTTTAAGCTGGTAGATAGTGGGCATATTAATGGAACAATGTCTACAGATGGAATTGCAGGAACGGCATTTGGACTAGGAGCTAAATGGCCTGAAGGATTATTTATAGCACAAGATGGTACTTATAATAAGGAAAACAAAAAAGAAAATCAGAACTTCAAATTAGTAAGTTGGGGAAAGATTGCAAGAAAATTTAATCCAAACTTATTAATGTCTCCTACATATAATCAGTTCTTCACTGAAGAGTCTGAATAACTACTATTCGTTTCGTTTCAATTATAAAGGCAAGATTCCTATCACAGGGACTTGCCTTTTTATTTATAACAGCAGTAGTTTATTAAGATTAATAATTTCAAAGAATCAACATTCTATTTTTCACATATATATGAGTGTTTCATTTTTTCTAATTTTGCACAAAACTAATTTTATCAGAATATTATGGAAATTGCTTTAACATTTGTTGGTATAATTTTAGCTTTTATAGCTGCATGGTTTATACAGCAAAACAAAACCAAAAATATAATCTCTAAAGATAGAGCTACTTTTAATCAAGAACTTAATCAACTAAACTCTTTAATAAATGAGAAAGAAAGAGATATAAGTATTCTTACAGAAAGAAATACACAATTTGAGCAACATATCGAGAAAAGAGAAAGTGAATTAATAAACTCTTATAATAAGATTGAGTTCCTACAAAAAGAAAATGGCTCTCTTAAGTCTGAATCAGAACAACTCATATTAAGGCTCAATGAACAAAAAGAAGAACTCCAGAAAGCAAAAGACACTCTTAAAGAAGAATTCAAAAATATTTCAAATGAGCTAATAGTTTCTAATAGACAAGAATTTGTCAATCAAAGCAATTCTCAACTTAAAGAAATCTTAGAGCCATTTAAAGAAAATATAATATCATTTCAGGATAAAATACACCACAGCCACATTAAATCCGTGGAAGATCAATCAAAACTCAGAGCTGAAATAGCTTCCCTACAGAGATTAAATCAACAGATAAGTGAAGAAGCCCATAACCTCACTAAAGCCCTTAAATCTGATACTAAGATGCAAGGTAACTGGGGCGAAATGATCCTTGAGCGTATTCTTGAAGGTAGTGGACTAACAAAAGGTGAAGAATATATTACTCAAGCATCATATAAAGACGATGAAGGACGCGTACAACGCCCTGACGTTATCATTAACCTTCCTGAGGGCAAACATGTCATTATTGACTCTAAAGTTTCTCTGATCGATTATGAGAAGGCTTCATCTGCAAATACAGAAGAAGAAAGAAACAAATATCTGAAAAGGCATTTAACAGCTATTCAAACCCATGTCAAAACACTTTCTGATAAAGCATATCAAAAGCTTCCAGATTTGAAAAGCCCTGAATTTGTTCTTATGTTCCTTCCCCTCGAATCTGCATTTAGCGCAGCAATAAAAGAAGAGGTTGATCTATTCAGATTTGCTTGGGAAAGAAAAATCGTTATTGTCAGCCCTACTACTCTACTGGCAACTTTAACAACCATAGAATCTATATGGCGCACTGAAAAACAAACAAAAAATGCTTTGGAGATTGCCGAAGCAGGAGGTAAACTATATGATAAGTTTGTAGGATTTATGGAAACTTTTGAAAAACTTGGATTCCAACTGCAAACACTCAGCAATACCTATGACGATGCCTTCAAGAAAATTAAATCAGGTAAAGGGAGTTTAATCAGTAGAACTGAAAAACTTAAAGAACTCGGCGCGAAAAATGCAAAGCTTATTCCAAGTAAATATCTTGAAGAATAAATTTGTACATTTGCCAGCTTAATTTTTAGGAGGTGAAATTGAAAAATCCAAATTTAATATACGGCAGTCGTGTGGTAATTGAAGCCATAGACGCAGGAAAGGAAATTGATAAGCTCTTTATTCAAAAAGGTCTGAGTAATGAACTTGTATCTGAATTAAGAACAAAGCTTAGAGAAAACAATATTCCATACCAACTTGTCCCTGTAGAAAAGTTAAACAGAATTACACGCAAGAATCATCAAGGAGTTGTAGGATTCTTATCCGAAATTTCTTATCAGGATATATATAATCTTGTACCTATGCTCTTTGAACAGGGTAAAAACCCTTTCATTGTTGTTCTTGATGGAGTTACTGATGTAAGAAACATGGGAGCTATTGCAAGGACTTGTGAATGTGCAGGAGTCAACGCCATACTTATGCCTATAAAAGGAAGCGCACAAATCAACGCTGATGCAATTAAAACTTCTGCAGGAGCTTTACATAAAATACCAGTATGTAGAGTCCCTAGCTTGAAATCAGCGGTAAAATACCTACAGGAATGTGGTATCCAACTTGTCGCTTCAACAGAAAAGACATCAAATTTATATTATAATATAGATCTTACTACCCCATCAGCTATAATTATGGGTTCAGAAGAAGATGGCGTTTCAAATGATATATTACGAATAGTAGATCATCATGCAAAAATTCCAATGACAGGAAAAATAGGGTCTTTAAATGTCTCTGTCTCTGCTGGAGTTATGATATACGAAGTAGTAAAACAAAGAATTTTAAGTAAATAATAAAAAAGGAGCTCTCTCAGCTCCTTTTTTTATATAAAGTAGTTTTTATTTCTCTAATAGCAGATTCCTGTTATCTTTATCTCTTCACAAGATCATAAAAGAAAGCATAAAAAAAGAGTTGACTCGACATGAATCAACTCCTTTTCAAATACGTAGGTCATTTTATAATGACTAATATCTTGCTTCTTTAATCCTAGCTTTCTTACCTCTAAGACTACGTAAATAGAAGATACGAGCACGACGTACTACACCTCTCTTATTCACAGCAATCTCTTCGATAAAAGGAGAAGAAATTGGGAAAATTCTTTCCACGCCAACGTTTCCAGAAATCTTTCTCACAGTAAAAGTCTCAGTTGGACCAGAACCTGCTCTTTGAAGAACAACTCCTTGATATTTCTGAAGACGTTCTTTGTTTCCCTCTTTAATTTTGTAAGTTACTGTAATAGTATCACCAGCCTTAAACTTAGGGAAATCTTTTACTTCTACCTGGTTCTCTACGTATTGAATCAATTCATTCTTGCTCATTTCCTATGGTATTTTGATGGGATGTTTTCAAAAAAATGAGTGCAAATATACTCTTTAATTCTCGAAATACAAATTTTATCCCATGTGACTTATTTCCACTTAAATATTTATCTTTATGATAAATCAGTCAGGTTGTCTGTGCGAACACACATTCTTGAAAATCAAACTTATGATCCCAAGAAAAAATCGGGGCAAAAATAGTTAATTTTCATGAAAATAAAAGTCTTTTCTTCCTTTTTTTTAAATCGACAACTGATCTGATATATAGTATAGCATGTATATTATTAACTTAACGATTCTAAAACCTAAATTAACATATTTTAAAAATATAAAAGTTACTCATGCTTAAACAAGCATCTTATAAACTATCTGCAAACAAACTATTAACATTTCCCCTAATGAAAAAAGGAAATATATTAAGGTATTGGTTTGTTTTGCTTGTAATATACTCTTTTACTTTTGTAAATTATTATTATTATGAAATACTAGCTCCCTTTCAAAACTACTTAGGAGAAAGGTACAACATAGATTCTTATCAGTATGGATTATTACAAGGAGCTAATTATGTAGGAACTATATTATTTGCTTTAGCTATTTTCGGAGGTATCATCTTAGATAAGATAGGTGTATTAAAATCAATACTTATAAATTTAATCTTGTTAGTAATTGGTTCTGTTTTAATATCTATTTCTCTATCTAACATTTTTACTTCAACATGGATTTATAATAAACTGAATAGTTTTCTATTTGACTATAGTCCTCATTTCAAGCTTATATTTATCGGCCTAATCCTTGTTGGTATTGGGTTTCTTAATTTTTCAATGATTGTATTTAAGGTGATCAAATTATGGTTTCCTGGGAAAGAATATGGGTTAGTATATGGGATAAATTTAAGCATTATCAGACTGGGAACAATCGCTTCATTGTTTATGGGGCCTTTGATCTTTGATTCTGCTGGCTGGCCACACCCTATATATTTTGGTGTAGTTCTATACTTATTCCTATTCATCTCTTTAATATTATATATTCCTATTCATAAAAAGAAATTCGCAGAACAGGAAAAAAAGAAACCACCACATATTCCATTTAAAGAAATTTTTAAGTCGCCAAATTTTGGACTTATGGCATTAGTTATAATACTTTTTTATGCTGTTTTATATACATATATAAAATTCGCACCAAATATCTTACAAAACATTTATCATAAAGATTTGGAAGAAAGTTCTGATTTGGCTTCAATTTTCATTATTGTTTCTTTCTTTATTACTCCGTTTATGGGAAGTCTTTGTTCAAAAAAAAACTGGCCGCATAAACTTCTTATCATGGGTAGTGTTTCATTATTATTGGGTCTGATTTCATTTTTATTCAAGATCCATTATTTATTTCCACTCATATTTATGGGTATCTCGTTTAGTGTTTTTCCTCCTGCTATATGGTATGTACTGGCACAAAACACAAAAACAGAGATATTTGGAAGAACTACAGGAGTAATACAATGGCTTCAAGGTATCGGATTATGGATTACTCCAATAATTATTGGAAAAGTTCTAGAACTCACCAATCATAATGTCAGCCCCGAGTTAATAGAGAGAGGAGAGAAATTTTTAGACTATTCTTGGCCAATAATTATCTTTTTATTCTACAGTATATTAAATATATTATTAACTTTATTATTCATAAAGAATGATTCAAAAAAAAATTTAGAAAAAGAATTTACTTCTAACCTACATCCACTTAATACAAAATAATCTCAGAACCACCGAATAATTATGGAAAGAAGGATTTCTACTTCAATTCAAAAAGGTCATGCAAAATGGTTTGCTCTCTTCATCATGGCTTTCATTACATTTGCGAGCTACTATACCTGGGAGGTCTTCTCTCCTTTCAAAGAGTATCTAGGTACTAGCTATGGATTTGACAGCACCGAATATGGTGTTCTGCAAGCAAGCTTCAGTATCCCTAGTTCATTCTTATTGGCTACAATTATTGGTGGAATCCTAATGGACAGAGTTGGGATCACCAAAATTGGCAATTTACTTATTGTCCTCATGATTATAAGTGGATTGATAACAAGCTATGGTGTAAGCCCTTATTTCGCAAAAGGTAATTGGCTATATGAATATCTTACCTCGTATATTCCTATATATTCCCCAAGACTTAAGATTTTAATTTTAGGTTCATTTATCTTTGGGATGGCAGCAGTAAATCTTTTTACTCTTACTGCAAAAGCTGTTGCTTTATGGTTTATGGATAAAAATTATGGACTTGCCAGTTCATTAAATGTATCTGCAATTAGAATAGGTACAGGTGGTGCTTTAGTATTAGGACCATATTTATTTAATCTTAAAGGGTGGCCTATCCCAATATACACAATTATAATATTCCAATTCATTGTTATAATCTTATTCTTAATATATACACGATTACATAAAAAACTTATACATTCAAAGAAATATCTTGAATTAAAAAAAGCAGAAGAAAATACTCCTTTCAAGAAAATTATTGAGCTAAGAAAGAATTTTGATTTTTATCTACTTGTTATAACTGGTGCTTTATTTTATCCTATTCTTTATACTATTTTAAGGTTTGCGCCAGATATGATTCAAAACATTTATCACCTTAATTTCGAAGCTTCTTCAGATTATTCTAGTATAATACCTATTACAGCAACAGTCATTACACCAACAACAGGATACATACTTGATAAGAGTCACAGGCCTTCAATTGTAATTATGATTGGTTCTGTTTTGCTTCTTATTGGAATAGCATTATTAATGTTCCAAATACAACCTTCAGTAATACCACTGTTTGTTATAGGACTCTCTTTTGGTGTATTACCTGCAGGATATTGGTTCGTATTTGGTAAGGTGTTAGGTAAGCAGGTTTTTGCTACAGCATCAGGTATAATGTTATGGTTACAACAAACAGCCTTATGGGGAACTCCTATTATCCTTGGGTATATTCTTGATATCACAAATCACGGAATCACAGCAGCCGATATTCAGGCTGGAAAGGCTTACTTTGATTATTTCTACCCTCTCATGTACCTTGGTATATATGCAATTGTGAACCTCATAATATGTGCTGTACTTGGCTACAGATATGTAGCAGTTCACAAGAAAAGAATTTTAAGTGGTGAATATGACTCCAGTAATAATCCTGGTTATGAGTAAGAATAAAGCTGTCTAATGGACAGCTTTATTTTTATTTATCTTCAAGTAAATCAGGTCTTCTTTCCTGAGTTCTTTTTATAGACTCTTCAAATTTCCATTTACTGATCTCTTTATCATTTCCTGAAAGTAGAATATCCGGGACATTAAGTCCTTCAAACTCTCTTGGTCTTGTGTATACAGGAGGAGCCAGTAAGTTATCTTGAAAAGAATCAGTAAGAGCAGAAGTTTCATCACCTAGCACACCAGGTATAAGTCTGATTACAGCATCAGCAACCACAGCAGCGCCAAGTTCTCCCCCACTCAAAACATAATCACCTATAGATATCTCACGAGTAATATAAAGATCTCTTATTCTTTGATCCACCCCCTTATAATGACCACATAAGATCATAATATTATTGAAAGTTGACATTCTATTTGCTATCTGTTGATTTAATGTTTCTCCATCAGGAGTCATATATATAATCTCATCATAAGTTCTTTCTGACTTAAGCTTTTTGATACATTCAGCAATAGGCTCACACATCATCACCATACCAGCACCACCACCAAAAGGATAATCATCAACACTCTTATATTTATTGGTAGCAAAGTCGCGCAGGTTATGCAAACCAATTTCTACATGTCCTTTTTCTTTAGCTCTTTTTATAATTGAGTGTGAAAAAGGTCCTTCAAACATCTCTGGGAATAATGTGATTATATCAATTCTCATATCCATTCTTTTTCTTAAGTGCGCAAAGATAAGGAAATCAGATAATATGAAGAATTTGTCATGTAAAAGAAAAGAGGAACCTTCAAAAGGCTCCTCTCTTTAATATAAAGCTAATTAGCTTTTATTTTATGATAATCTTCTTTGTTGTAAGTTTCTTTCCATCTTTAACGACAGAGACAAGATAAACACCTTGATCAATTCCTGATAAGGAAATAGTATTTACTTGTGTGCCATTGGCATATTCATAAGACCTTACCAATTGTCCTACTGTATTATAAAGATTTATATTCATATCTTCAGAGCTATTTCCTTTGAAATCAATATACAATTTATCAGTAGCTGGATTTGGATAAATATCCATTGAATACGTTTCTACATTAGAAACACTAGTTTCTGATTTATATGAATCCAAACGTATTGAATTTAGGTAATCTTCTGCAATCTCTGCAACATCATCATCACCTTCAGAAAGATTCATCAATGTTCTTATGTTTTCATTATCCTTACCTATAATTTCAGTAATTGAGCTCAAGTTATTTAACGCATCTAAATATTCTTTATATCTAAAATATGTTATTCTTTGATAATCATCAAGATTATGTCTTTCAGGAATAGTATTCCAATATCTTACAGCCTCTTCATAACCTTGATCTTTGTATTTTATAAGCATGATTTCATAACGAATCCCAGCTCCCTCATATCTTTCAAATAAATCATACTTATTAAATTCCATATATCTCTTAGACCCATCATTTAACGAATCCTTAGATATTTCATTTAATAATTCTCTAATTATTTTATTCTTTTCAATTTTCCAGCTATTTATAAATCCTTTAGCTTGTTGTTTCTGTTCACCTCTTAAAGCATTTAATTGAGATCTGTAATATTCTATCTTGTTATCTGCAAGCTCTAAATCATTCTTTAAATTTGATAAAGATAAATCCACTCTTTTATTTTTTTTTCCCTTTATTGGACAATAACTTTCAAATGATTTTTTAGTAGTTCTTTCATATCCTATGAAATGACCTTTGAGTAAGTCTACTATATAATAGTAATTGCCTTTAAAATCATGATAATAATAATTCACATCTCTAACAGAAAACTTATTCATTACATTTATATCACCAACAGCATTTTTAGTAAATCTATTTGCGGCAGCTTTATACTCATCATTATCCACATCCAAAATACCCTGATGACTAGCCATCATTGTACCAGGAGCATATTCAATATCAATAGTATATTGTTTTCCATCTCTTTGAGAGATATTTGATTGAAATGTATTACATATAAAGCATTGTCCTTCATTCACAGGAGTTCCTCCTTTATATTTAACTGATATCCCAACATTAAAACCTTTAATTATATTACCATAAATTTCTTCTACAGGATTACATCTATCAAGTCTTAATCCTGCATTAATTGATGAAGCCACATTCTCTAATTTACAATTAATAGTATTACCATATATATTATAAGAAGCAACTCTACTAAGTTCTATTCCAAATTTAGGTACTTCAACTACATTCCTTTTAAATTCAAGATCAGCGATATTAGAAAAATATATAGCATTATCCTCATAATTATATGAAGCATTTTTATTCATAATAAATTCAGAGTCATAAACTTTTATTTCATCAGTAGTATAAAATTTATTAACAGAATTATAAAATTTACAATCCTTTAAAATTATATTAGATCCATGCCCTTTCATAACACTTCTTATTCCAGAATATGTAAGCTCATTAGGTTCAAAAATAACTTTTTGAAAAAAAATACCATTAACGCCAACAATAATTATCGCATAATTATTCTGCTCGTGACTATTAAAGTTAACAGCTGTATTATATTGTATTTTGGTATTACAGATCTTACTATATGACTCATATTCATATTTGAAAAAACGAAGATTATGTCTCCCCATATTGAATAAAGTAGAATTATTTATATCTATAATACCACCTGAAGTGGTATAGACACTTCTATAAGCTCCTTGTCTTCTATTATTTTCTTTTTCTAAAAATTCTCTTCTACTTAAAGCTACAATCCCATGTCTAGCACCTGAAATTTCAGCCCCATTAACCCTAAGAACACCTTGTGGTGACACATATCTATATTTAAGCTGAAGATACTGACCATTATATTCTTCATAATAGTGAATGGCCCCTTGGTCTAAATGGCTAGAACCTTCAACAAAAATACCTTGCCAGACTTCTCCTTCAATATGTGATTTAATGATTACTCCTTTAGGAACAGTCAATTTACCTCCAAGCCTAACTTCAATATAATCATCAGGATCCATATAATAATTCCCAGGCTCAAGTATAGTATGGCTACCTTTAGTAACCACCATTGACCCTCTATATTCTCCAGGTCTAATTTTTCTTACTTTATATTCCTGCGCCCCAGCAGAAAAAGAAACAATCATTAATAAAATAATGAATAGTAAATTTTTACGTTTCATATGTACAATTTTTTGTATTATTTAGGCAGTATCCATATGGCCGTATGGTGCTGCCTGTTTTATTTAGCTATTTTTAGTAATTTATTATTTATTCTTTTCAGAACAATGCAAAGGTAGCATAAATACCTAATTGCACAATAAGTTATTACTGATAGTACATTTAGTAGCTCCATCAAAAAGTGTATGTATCCTTTTAGGAAACACATATGTATTAATACTATTAATCTGTAAATCAAACAAAAAGTCTATTGCGAAATAATTCTATTTCTCTTTACAGCTTTAATACTTTTATATTTTATTTACTATTATTCTACTTATAAAAAACACCAATACCTCAACAAGTCAATAAGTATTTAATGATAACTCAATAAAAAAAAGCCATCCCATAAAAATGGAATGACTTTCCTATCCACACAAAACCAATATCTTCTTTAAGACACGCAAATAGTCTTAATATTCATAAACTCCTTGATGCCGAAATGAGATAATTCTCTTCCATAGCCAGAGTACTTAACACCACCAAAAGGAAGGCCAGGAGAAGACTTAGTGAAAGCATTAATAAATACGGCACCTGTTTCTATCTGACGGGCTACTCTTTCAGCTCTTTCTCTATCTTCTGACCATACAGAACCACCAAGGCCATAATCGCTGGTATTTGCAACTTTTATAGCTTCTTCTTCGGTAGAGAACTTAGCTACTGCCATCACAGGCCCGAAGGTCTCTTCTTTAAAAGCAATCATATCAGTAGTGAGGTCTGCAAGCAAAGTTGGAGGATAATAACCAGACTCAAGATTTGAGATAGCACCACCACACATCAATGTTGCGCCTTGTCTGACAGTATCCATAACTTGTTGGTGTATTTCATCTCTAAGAACAGATCTACACATAGGCCCCATTTGAGTCGTTTCTAATTCTGGGTCATCAACATTTATATTGAGGATTCTCTCTCTAACGCCTTCCAAAAACTGACTATAGACATTCTCATGTACAAGAAATCTTTTACCAGCAATACAACTTTGTCCAGCATTTTGAAATCTTGCAGTAATTGCACTATCGATAGCTTTCTCGAGATTGGCATCATCAAATACAATAAAAACATCAGAACCACCCAATTCAAGGACAGTCTTCTTTATGTTCTTACCAGAAGCTTCAGCAACTTTACTACCAGCAAGCTCGCTGCCAGTAAGAGTAACAGCTTTTATCCTTCTGTCTGCAATAACCTCTTCCATATTTACATGAGAAGCAGAAACCATTAGAGATCTAAATATATTTTCAGGAAAACCAGCTTTCTTGAATATGTCTTCAATAGCCAAAGCACATTCAGGGACATATGATGAATGCTTAAGCAGCCCTGCGTTACCAGCCATAAGAGCAGGAGCAGCAAATCTGAACACTTGCCAAAAAGGATAATTCCATGGCATAACAGCAAGAACAGGCCCCATAGGCTCATAAGCTACGAAACTCTTATCATAGTTAGAAGGAAGATCCTCATCAGCAAGAAACTTTTCTGCATTTTCGGCGTAGTAATCACAAGCTAAAGCAGACTTTTCTACCTCAGCAAGAGACTCTACAACAGGCTTACCCATCTCTCTGGTAATAACCCGTGCATAATAATCCTTGTTTTTTCGAATCACTTTGGCTGCATTCAACATCAATTCTGCTCTATGCTCGAAAGTTGTATTTTTCCAACTTTGCCATGCAATGAAGTTCTGTTCTAATATCTCTTGAACATCTGTAAATGAATGTTCACTATATATTCTTATAAGTTGATTATTCTTTGGATTGATGCTTTTCATAACAATTTATTTAAGTGCAAATTTAAAAAAACTTGTCTCTGCTTATGCAGCAACATATAGGAAGGATTCGAAAGTTAATTACAAATAATAAAAATATTGTGATTATAAGAACTATAACAGATAACCACACCAAATTGATTAGTAAGATATGATTTTTTTCAATGGGAGGATAAAAAAAGGTAGACACAAAAGCATCTACCTTTAAAACTAAATCTTTATAATTAAATTTTATTGAACAACCAATTTATGTCTATAAGTACCTCTGTTATCAATAATCTCAACGCAATAAATGCCAGACTGTAATCCCTGTGTATCAATACTAGCCTTACCCATACAATTATAGTTTCCTAATTTCTTGCCATTACAATCATATATATTGACACTATAAGCAGAATCATTGTTTTCGCCATTTATAGATATATAAGCAGAAGTTGGATTTGGATATATGTTATAACACTCTTTGCTTTCTACTGTATCTAATTTTGGTGTAAATGATTTATAGTGATATTGACATTCATTATCTGTATCATCTAACCCTTCAAGTGTGGTAGATTTTGTATAAGAAGAATGAAGCTTAGGATTATTATGAACGATAAACTTACTTTCCGGAAATATTACTTCATCAATTGAAACACTTAGGTCATACTCTGTTTTATATCTTTTATACTCCTCTGCGTATTTTTCATAATATACTTTTTCTGTAGGGTTCATATTATTATCATAAGAAAAATCTTTTGATTCAAACAATTCATCTTTATAATGATATCTATATGTAGCTAATGAATCACCTGTATATGAATAGATTTTTTTAGATATCAATTCATTATTAAGAAGATCAAGTCTTTTAGCTTCTAATTGTTGGCCTTTATCGTCATAAATTACTGTTCTCTGAACTTTGCTAGACAATTTAAATTCCTCATCATTTGTCTCTTGAATATATAATGTGGTAATTTTTTTATCATCTAAATAACTATATTTATAAGCTCTCCTTTTTCCTCTAATAAAATTCATATACTTAAGTTCTATTACAGTAGTCCCCATACACAAACTATCAAGCTTATTATTTTTATAAAAATATTCCTTCTCTTCAGTATATCGTCTAGAAAAATCTAAAGGGTATGATTCATTATAGGATACTATTTGACCTTCTGAATTATAGGATTTTCTCTCATTATAAGCACCCCCTCCTAGAATCTTATTATAACTTTTAATCTTACCAGTTTCTCTATACTCTACTGTAAGACTATTGTAGATATATGAATTAGACTCCATGTATCCATCATATTGAATAAGAACATTATTCTTATATGTATATTTATGGTATCCTCTCTTTTCTTTATCGCTTATATTAACTATATTACACAATACTAACTTATCATTTTCATAAGTGTAAGTCAAATGCTCTGTATCTACATATACAGAACCATTTGATTGATAATTTGACATTATAACCTTACTCACTCTTTCTGGATTATCTGAATCTTTTTCATATTCAAATGATAGCCTATGAGGATATGAATAATATGTCGGACTGTGTTTAAAGAATTCAAAAAGTTCAAGATTACCATCATTATTCCATTTAAAAATACTCTCCTCTTCCAAAATAATTTTATTTAATGTGTCAGAATCCGCCTCATAATATTTTATACTTATAAGCTCTCCTTTTTCATTATAATGATACTTATAATACTTCCCTGATTTATGTGATATACTATCTAAAATCTGAGTCTTTGCAGAAAGATTCTTTTTTAAATCTTTATTTGCCTCTAAATAAAATCTTAACTCTCGAACCTTATCAAAAATAGGAAAAACATTTATATCATCTTCATACTGAGAAAAGGATAACAATGGTAACAATAGGCATAAAAATAGTAGTCTTATTTTCATAATTATAATTTTTATTTAATGTTAGGTTTACACAAAAAACTCCACTTACTTCAGCCCTCAAACAGACTTATAACTTTTATTAAAACAAATATATGTTATGTTGATAACATAAACATATAACATTAACTTAAATAATGCAATTATATCTAATATCTACTACTCTTATCCATAACTAACTCAAAAATTCAAACACTCGAGTGTTTAGAGTAAAGTCTCGAGACTTTAATAAAACACTCAAGTAAACTTATCAAAGTCCCCCTTATTTTATCTTTTTTCCTTTAATCTCCATTCAAATGAATAAATCCTGAATATTTATACAAACAAAGGTTCTTCTGCATCAACAGCTATTGATAGCGATACTAAGAAGTGATTTAAAAACTACTCCACTCATCCTAACCTAAATATCTGGCATCTAATTCTATGATATGGGTGAAAAAGGATAAAAATTGGTCTCCTCTTTTTCTTTCATGTAACACTTTATTCATTGCGAAATATCAATAAGCCAAATAAGCAATAAATAGATCTTGTACAAAACACAACAGATTCTTCAAATCAACTCATTCAGATATAATATACTTTTACAATTAATTCATCTTAATAA
>JBGRPZ010000089.1:0-15873 GCA_041725915.1 Hyphomicrobiales bacterium
TGTTAAGCCTGCCGCTAGCGTTCATCCTGAGCCAGGATCAAACTCTTCATTGTATAAATAATAAGTTTTATGTCTTTTGGCTCCGAATATTATATAATTGACCAGGTATGTATGTGATACATTATAATACGTATCCCTTTTCCTGTCGCTAGGTACTTGTCATTCAATATTTTCTAAGAACTATTCTTGTCTTTTTTATTCTTCGTTTTTTAGAACGAAGCTGCAAAGGTAAAAACTCTTTTCATTTCTCCAAGACTTTTTTAAAAAAAATTAAAACCCTTTTTAAATCATCTCAAGGAAATTCCTTTCTTCACTTTCCTTTCTATTTACCTTCTCAAAGAACTTGTTTGCCATCATTTCGTGATTGCGAGTGCAAAAGTAGCACCTTTTTCTTACTACACAAGCTTTTTGGAAAAGTTTTTTCAGGTAAAAAAAAGCAAAAGAGTATAACTTGCTAAGAATAAAGAATAAGGGATTATTCTTTGGTGATAAATAAAACGAAAAAAAATCTTCATTAATATATTTCTGATTAAAAACTTAGTTTCTCAAGAACACAAACTCCTTATCATTACTTCGAGTATCATCAAAATAGTAGCCCCCCAAATCAAAAAGTTTCAGTTGATCCACATCAGATATTTTATTCTTTATAATATAAGAAGCCATCATCCCACGGGCTTTTTTCGCGAAGAAGCTAATAATTTTATATTCTCCATTCTTAAAATCTTTGAATATAGGAGTAACAACAGAAGTATCAGGAGACAGATTTGTCATTTTAACAGACTTGCTATATTCATTAGAAGCAAGATTAATCAAAGTCTTATTCTTTTTGAGTAATTCATTAACATAGGTAGTTAATTTATCAGACCAAAAAGCATACAAGTCTTTATTATCATTGACACTCAGTTTAGAGCCCATTTCCAATCTATATTCCTGAATCAAATCCAAAGGTTTCAGAGCACCATATAAACCAGATAAGATAAGCAGGTGATCTTGTGCGAACTTAAAATCGTCAACAGAGAAGGAATCAGCATTCATTCCAGTATAGACATCTCCACGAAATGCAAGGATAGCCTGTCGAAGATCCTTACTTTGAGGAGCATCAGACCATTCTTGATATCTACCATAATTAAGTTGTCCAAGCTTAGTGCTTATGCTCATAAGTTTACATAAGTCTGCGACACTATAATCTTTCAATTTATTAGCAATAGTGTTAGCCTTATCAGAGAAGACAGGCTGTGAAGACAAATCTAATTGTGGCCCTTTAGCCATATCAATAGATTTAGCGGGCGATATAATCATCAACATAGTTCAAGAATTTTATCCTTAAACACATTAAACAGCAATAAAGTTTAATAGATGAATATACCAATTACACTATAAATAAAAACATACTGAAGTATAAACAAGAGTGTCTATACATTTCCAGAGGCAAGTCCCTTTAGGTTTAAGTTTATAGAATCAGTTCTTTAATAAAAAGGAGTTAATGGATATAGAGGAGATAATCGACTTGCAGGATTCATAAACATATTATAATGATTATATGGATATATATTTCCCTGGTTCTTATTATAGTCTATTTGTGCCTCAATTGTAAGTTTTTCAGAAGGAGAATAACGAATATTTACATTTCCCCCATATTGATCAAAGTTCAAGGCATTAGGATTCATTTTTGGCTGAGGGTTCATAGTAACCGTCTTATAAACAGTTCCAGACATACTTAACTTCTCATTAAAGATGTAAGTGCCACCCACATAAAAATTAGTATACCAAATATTATCATTGAAAGGCTTAAGCTCATTATTCAGGTTATGGCCAATATTACTCAAGTACATATTATTTACATCCATACCAAAATGAACTCTAAACTTTGGCTTAACAGCATAAGAAAAATTAGGGTTGATTTTAGTGTTAACAGCAGCACCACCACGAAAATCAGAAGTAACAGAAGTACTAAATACAGTATTTACTTTGAGTTTATCTTCATTATTAGAGAGATTAAAACCGGGATCATCATTTAACTTCAGTCCAGACCTATAATTATCCTCTAACTCTAAAGAATAATCACTATTCTTTACATTAAACAAGTCAATAGTATCATTACTCTGGCCAAAGGTGAATAATGAAACCATAGAAAACATAAAAACATAAATACTCCTGCTCAGCATATTAATTGTATTTTATATTATGAATAATACAAATATAGGAAAACAACTTACATGCCAAAATAAGAAAGTTAAACATTCTATATATTTTATTGAAAAAAAAGCAGATATTTTGACTGTATTTTCTTTATAAGTGATCATCTATCGGGCTTTAGTTAGAAAACCACCTTCATTATATAACCATCACAACTTATCCAGTAGAGCATCACTAGTCAGGATCTCAACAATCCTCAATAAGAGAATTTTAATTTCTCAACCGAAGGATTTAAATCTTCAAGGCGAAAAAAAGCAAATATTCAACCGAAGGATACCCTGTTCTCAACCCAAAGATGAGTGATCTTCAACCGAAGGACACCCTGTTCTCAACGGAAGGATCCAGATTCTCAAGGCGAAAAATGTAAATATCCAAGGCGGAAAATAATTTGCATAAATAAGGAGATACAAAAAAAGTCAATAAGCAAAATGCCTATTGACCATAATCTATTGTTTACAACAAACCTTACATATATGTCATATATTATTGTATTCTTTTCAATGTTTTGCCGAAGAAGAAATAAGACAGAAGCATCATAACAATGGAGATAAGTAATAGCACACCAGCTCTAACCAGCACCTCAGCCATTCCGGCTTCTCTCCAAAAGATGTCAATAAATCCTTGAATTGACCAATAGTTAACAGAAAACACAGATATTTTCTGCATAAAAGCAGGCATTATAAAATAAGGGATCATACTTCCTCCTATTGCAGACATCACCAAAACGATAATAGTAGAAAGTCCTTCGACCTGTTTTCTTGTTCTACCAATAGAAGCGATAAAGATACCAAAAGAGCCACAAGCAATAGCAGTAAAGATAATCATAATAATAAGAGCAGGGATATTAATCCATATATCTAATCCAAAAGCAATCCAAGCGAATAAAAATAAAACAATAAGTTGAGATATAGCAACAACAATAGTATATAGCAGCTTACCATAAAGAAGAGCAAAAGCATTTAAAGGTGAGCTTATTAATCTCTTCAATGTTCCATCTTCTTTTTCACTGAGAATAGAAGAGCCAATAGCAGAGACAGCAAATAAGAGCATCATAACAGCAACACCAGCAACAGACTGTATAAGTCCCCAACTTTTCTTTTTATCCTTTACCACCTTTACAAGTTCAAATCCACTACTAGAATCGAGATTCATATCAGATTCATTGAAATTAGTTTTCACTTGTTTAAGAATTTCATTCAATTCAGTAGGAGCAAGCTTAGCATACTTCGTCTTTATCTGGGCGATTACCTTATTTTCAACATTATTTTGTCCGACAAGAGAAAACAATTGAGTAGACAAAGCCTGTTGAAGCAGTCCTACCTGATATTCCTGAGACTGGTCATAATAGATCTTTATTTTAGGAGCATCATCATTATTTACAGCAGAAGACAAGCCATAAGGTATAACAAGCATGGCGGGGGCTTTCCCTTTTTTCACAAGCTTCTCCCCTTCTTCAAAAGTCACAGGTACAGCATTAATATTAGAAAGCGAATCTAGTTTATTCTTAATATTAACACTCAAATTAGAGTTATCCTGATCACTAATTAATAATTTTATAGGAGGATTTTTCTTTTCAACACTACTAACACCACCAAAAGCAAGAGCAAAGAATGTAACCAGTATAATTGGGAGCAAGTAAGATAAGAAGAAAGCTTTCTTATCCGAGAGGAACATTTTAATATCTTTCCAGAATATTTGTATCATAGCAATAAGTTTGAAAGTAGATTAGTCTCTTAATTCTTTACCAGTAAGCCTAAGGAAAATATTTTGCAAAGAAGCCTTTTCAACATCTATAGAAGAGATATCAATCGAGTGTTGAGTACAAAAGCTAACAACATCCAGTAAATCCATCTTTGAGTCAGTCATTGGGATAGCAATTTCATTTCCTCTCATCTCTGAATCTTTAAACCTATCAACAAAAAGTTCAATATCCTTATCATTTTCGATAACGCCCTCTGAGAACTTAAGGTGAATAGTTTCTTTAAGATTAGTAATCTTTCTAAGCTCATCAACAGTACCTTGAGCAATAATCTTTCCTTTATCAATTATGCCAACTCTATCACAAAGTTGCTCAACCTCATCCATATAATGAGAAGTATAGACAATAGTTTTACCAAAGGAAGACAATTCAGACAGAGATTCATAGACGAGGTTTCTACTTTGTGGGTCAATGCCAACAGTAGGTTCATCAAGGAAAAGGATTTCAGGTTCATGCATTAGAGCTATGGCAATATTAAGTCTTCTTTTCATACCACCAGAGAAGTGTCTCACTTTATCTTTAGCTCTATCAGATAATCCCATTCTATCCAGATTAAAGGCAATCATATCTTTGAGTTTCTTACCTTTCATCCCATATATTTTACCCCAGAACTTAAGGTTATCATAAGCACTTAGATCTTCGTATAAAGCAAGTTCTTGGGGAACCACCCCAATCTTTTTTCTTATTATAGAGTTATCTTTATTAATCCTCATCCCCAATATTGAGATATTTCCCCTATCAGCAGTTAGCACACCAGTAAGAATATTTAGTATAGTAGTCTTACCAGCACCATTAGGACCAAGGAGTCCATAAAACTCTCCTCGGGGAATATGAAAAGCGACATTATCAACAGCCACCTTTGTACCATAGGATTTACGCAGGTTTTCAACAGTAATCATAAATTGAGCAAGTATATCTGTATAATTTATTCATTGATCTCCTGCAAGATAAATAAATTTCAGATAGAAAAAAAAGGGAATCTACTTCTTTTGGAATAGCAGGTCACATTCATTAGAAAGGGGGCTCATCTCTATAGTTCCATTATAAAACACAGATTTTTCGATAATATATTCAGGGAATATATCAATCTGATGATAACCGCTTTCTTTCAGCGTATTTATAGATGCTCCATAAACAACTCTGGGGATTCCCGCCCACACTATGCAGCTCATGCACATTGGACAAGGTTCAGCGGTAGTATAAAGTATAGTATTCTTCCAATCTACATCAGGATGTTTCTGAACACATTTATTAATAGCGTCCATTTCTCCATGGAGAATAGGATTCCTAAGATAATCATTCACACCAACACTAAGTATCTCACCTGAGCTTTTATCAACTATAGCAGCAAGGAATGGAGCACCACTTACCTTTTTTGCAGAGTCTATAATTATTCGCATATAATAATCATCAGACTTAATTCCATATTTATCATTATCAATCATAGAAAACAAGCTAAAGAACAACAATAATAATGATCCAAACTTTAGAGTCTTCATAACTACAACTATTAGTTTTATAATATTAAAATTAAAAAAACAAGCCATTAATTTACAATGCAGTCACTTATTCACAAGCCATTAGTGTAGTCAAATACATAAACAATTCAAAACAACTCTTGTTAACCTAGGTAGTAACCTTAACAATTCGAAGCTAAGACTATGAAAAATATAAGATACATCCCCATATTGCTATTAGTTACAATAATTATTAGCTCTTGTAATAATCGTCCAAAAGGAGATGAATCATCAGCACAAGAGGCCAAAGAAGTTCAAACTACAGCAGGAGATCTCATATATATGATAAATCCTAATAGTAGTGAAATAGAATGGGAAGGCTCAAAGCCTACAGGAAAACATAATGGAGTTTTAGAGTTTAAATCCGGAGAATTAGAGTTTAAAAATGACATACTCGTTGGAGGAAGATTTACTATAGACATGAATACAATCACTTGTATAGACTTGGAAGACCCTGCCTATAATAAGAAGCTGGTAAATCATCTAAAGTCAAAAGATTTTTTCTCTGTATCTAAATATCCTGTATCTGAATTTACAATTACAGATGTCAAGTCATTAGAATATACAAACAAAGACATCAAGGAAGAGACTACAGAAGAAGATGCCAATTATATGATAAGTGGCAACTTAAAGATCAAGAATAAAACAAAGAATATATCTTTCAATGCACTTATTATGCCTGAGGGGGATAGCTTATGGGCAAAGAGTGTTCCTTTTGTAATTAACAGAACTGACTGGGGTATTAAATATAATTCTCCAACTATGAGTACAGTCTTAAAGGACAAGCTTATTAATGATAAGATAGGAATCAGAATTGACATTATTGCTACTCTAAAGAAAGAATAAAACAATCATACAATTTATCAAAACAATTTACACAAATGAAAAAACATCTTTTCACCTTAGTATTAGTATTTATCACAGCTATAGGAATGTCACAGACAAAGACTCTTTATGATTTTACAGTTAAGGATATTGATGGTAATACCTTTGACATGTCAAAATTAAAAGGCAAGAAAGTTCTAATTGTCAACACTGCATCTAAATGTGGGTTAACACCACAATATGAAGATTTAGAGGAGTTATATAAAACATATGGAGGGGATAAGTTTGAGATCATTGCTTTCCCTGCAAACAACTTTGCAGGACAAGAACCTGGAACAAATACAGAGATAAAGGCTTTTTGTACTGAAAATTATGGAGTAAGCTTTCCTGTGATGTCTAAGATCTCGGTCAAAGGAGAAGATATGCATCCATTATACAAATGGCTTACAGGAGCAGAGAAAAACGATTTCAAAGAATCAGAAGTAAGTTGGAACTTTCAGAAGTATCTGATTGGTGAAGACGGGAAAATTATTGCTTACTTTACTCCTACTACTAATCCTATGAGTAAAGAGATAATAGAACTTATAAAGTAGAAAATGTCTTTCTATATGAAAAAGCAGATAAGTATTTTATCTGCTTTTTTTACTTTTGCCAAGTTTATAAACTAAAGCAATGGTCAGAATTAATGATTTGGGGTTGACTCCAAGAGAGAAGCTAAGCTACAAGCTACATACAATATATATGGTTCTCGAGGGAGTCATATTAGGGATACTTGTACTTAATGAATTTGTGTTCATAAAGGGGTTATTAGGAAGCAACTATCAGATGAGTTTTCTATTTATATTCAGCATGGCTGTTTATATATTCCTTATACTGATCAATGAGTTTTTGAAGAGAGTAAAAAACAGAAAGCAATTGTTAAGGATAACGGGAATAATCACACGAGGAGTTCTATTATTGCTCTTCTTCTTTCCGGACAATACACAAGAGCTTATAGATGCAGGGTATTATCATTATATCTTTCTTGCTATCTTCTTTGTATATTATTTTGGTAATACTATCATAAATCCAAGTATCAATTATATACTGAAGAAGAACTACAAACATGAAAACTTTGGAAAGCTTTATTCTTATTCAACATCATTGAATAAGATAGTAATGCTTGTATCCACCTTTATATATGGAATCTTACTGGATATAGATCCATTTGTATTTAGGCATGTATTTCCTATTGCCGCTGTATTGGGTATAGTATCATTATTTACACTTACAGCTATTCCATATAAGGAGAAGTTTGAGATAGTAAAGCCACAACCTGTATTACAATCTATAAGGAACTCCATAAAGGATATGTCTAATATTATAACAAAGAATCATACATACAGGCATTTCCAGATTGGTTTTATGTTGTATGGCTTTGCATTTATGATTTCGTATACAGTAATCACCATATTCTTTTATAAAGAGCTTAATCTGAATTATTCAAGTGTAGCATTTTACAGGAATGCATATAATGTGTTAGCCATAGTCATCTTACCTTTCTTTGGTAAGTTACTAGGAGATATCGACCCGAGAAGATTTGCTATATACACCTATGCATCAATAGCATTATATATACTCATGCTAGCCATTACAAAGTATGTACCTTATTCATTCGATGTATTAGGTGTTACAATTTATTATACACTTATATTATATATACTGGCACATGGAGTATTTGCAGCGACAATGGTATTGTTATGGAATATAGGGTCTGCCTACTTTTGCAAGCCCGAAGAAGCAGGATCATACCAAAGTGTGCATTTAGTGCTTACAGGAATGAGGTCATTAGTATCTCCATTGTTGGGGGTTGTATTCTATGAAGCATTTGGATTTACAGTAACATTCTTTATTGCCATTGCAAGTTTGATTATAGGTATGATTATAATGAAGTGGTCATATACTAAATACCCAACCGTAGAGATTCAAGCATAATATTCATTATACAAGAAGGGCTGTCATATTAAATATATACAGCCCTTTTTCTTATTATATCTTATTTTTTGTGCAAGCCACATTCTTTGGTATCTGGGTTTTCCCACCACCAACGACCAGCACGAACATCTTCACCTTTTTCAATAGCACGAGTACAAGGTTGGCAACCTATACTAGGGAAACCCTGATCATGTAATTTATTATAAGGAACATTATTATCATGGATATAATCCCATAGTTCTTTCTCTGTCCAGTGGATAAGAGGGTTGATCTTGATAAGTTTATTATTATCATCCCATTCCACAAGCTTCATATCAGTACGAGTTGGAGACTGTTCACTTCTCAGGCCACAGATCCAAGCATCAAGACTACAGAAAGCCCTTTGAAGAGGTTCAATTTTTCTTACCTGACAACATAATTTTCTATTCTCTACACTCTGGTAAAACAAGTTTACACCTCTTTCATTAACCATTTCCTGTACTTTCTTAGCCTTAGGAAAATAAACTTCAATCTTCATCTTATATCTGCTTTCAGTTCTTTCAAGAAGCTCATAAGATTCAGGGAATACCCTACCAGTATCAAGAGTAAACACTTTACCCTTCTCACCACAATTAGCCATCATTTCAGTGATAACCTGATCTTCTGCGCCAAGACTTGAAGCAAAAGCTATTTTATTTCCAAAATGCTTTAAAAAGAAAGCAATAACTTCTTTAGGTGATTTTGATTCCAGTTCCTTATTCCACTTTTCTATTTGCTGGGTATCCATTCTAATTAATTTTGAATTAAATAATTGATTTGCAAAGATAAGATATTTAAAAGAGTAGCTTATAGAAACAACAACAAGTAGACTAGTTTTTATTACATTTGAAGATCTAAACAATTACTTATGAGAATACATTTTATTGCTATCGGAGGAAGTGCTATGCATAATCTGGCTATAGCATTACATATAAAAGGTTATCAAATTACTGGATCTGATGACCACATATTTGAACCTAGCAGAAGTCGACTAAAGAAGTACAATTTATTGCCAGAAAAAGAAGGATGGTATCCAGAGAAAATCACAAAAGACATTGATGTTGTTGTAGTCGGGATGCATGCACATAAAGACAATCCCGAACTAGAAAAAGCTATTCAACTTGGCATCAAGACCTATTCATACCCTGAGTTTCTATACGAACAGTCAAGAGACAAAAAAAGGGTTGTTATTGGTGGTAGTCATGGAAAAACGACAACTACTTCTATGATTCTTCACATTCTGGAATCGTCAGGTATCAAGTTTGATTATATGGTAGGTGCACAACTCAAGGGTTTTGAGGTGATGGTAAAGCTAACTGATGATGCAGAAGTAATAATTATGGAAGGTGATGAATATCTAAGTTCCCCACTAGATCCAAGGCCAAAGTTTCATCTTTACCGTCCACATATAGCAGCCATAACAGGGATTGCATGGGATCATATTAATGTTTTCCCAACCTTTGAGAACTATTTATCACAGTTTGAAAAGTTCATAGAATTGATAGAGCCTAATGGCACATTATATCACTATAGTCAAGATGAAGCTTTAAACAGAATCGTGAAAGATTCCAAGGATGATATAAACAAGGTTTCGTATAACTCACTTAAATCAAGTGAACAAGATTATAATCTGAATCAGATTGAATATGCAGGTCAACAGATTCCATTAAAGGTATTTGGAGATCATAATCTTGCCAATCTTCAGCTTGCCATAAAGATTTGTAAAGAACTAGGGGTATCAGATGAAACAATAATACAAGCTATCCCCCACTTCGAAGGAGCATCAAATAGATTAGAGCTAGTTGATAGCAATGAAGACATCACTATATATAAGGATTTTGCTCATGCCCCATCAAAGCTTAAAGCTACTGTTGAAGCAATAAAGAAACAATATCCTCAAAGAGAAATTATTGCTTGTTTGGAATTACATACATATAGTAGTTTGAATAAGAAGTTTATGTCTGAGTATTCCGGAACTATGGATAAAGCCGATCTGCCTATCATCTACTTTAACCCAAAGACAGTAGAAAGAAAAAGACTACCTAAGCTTTCTGGAGACGATATAGAACAAGGATTTTGTAATGATGACTTAATAATATTTACATCTCCTGAGGCTTTTACCTCATATATAAATGGTGTGATTAATAAAAACCAAGTGTTTCTTTTTATGAGTAGTGGAGACTTTGGAGGTGTTGACATAAAGGAATTATCAAAAAAAATCCTTGAATAAAGTGTTTATATTGTATTCTTTAGCAAGAAGTTTGATTAAATAAACAAGAAGTGTTAGAACACTAAATAGATGTATAACAAAGAATAAGTCTATTGATAAACGCTTTACTAATTAATTCCTTAAAACATTAATCTTTATAGAAAGAACACTATGAGAAAATTAAAAGCTAATATCATCCCCGCTTTATTTGCCATACTTTGTATAGCTGCAATTACTTCTTGTGATCAATCAGTGAATACTAATAAGAAAAGCCCTGATACTACTGTTAAAGGAACAGACAAGAAGAACTATTCCTATAATGCTCATATTGAAGATAAAAAGATAGTTGAGACATCAGATGGAATTATCCTGTTTTTCAACACAAGTTCTGATAATAAGGTTTATAATAATGTTATTACCATGTCTCCAGTTGATCGTATAGCAATCCCTGAAATAAATAGCTTTCTAAACAGGAAAGATATTGATATCAATTACAACCATAGGAGTATGATATTTACTTCTGAGGGAGATTTTTTCGAATTAATTACAAATAATTCAGAAGAAACTTTTAAGAACAGACCAGAGACAGGAAATATGATAGCTTCTGTTTCTCTGAAACAACTGTCATTTATTCAGAATAATAAGTACATGCCTACAGATGGTAATAAAACAGATTTATCTATAAAAGACTATCTGAACTCAGTTATAGTAAAATAATATAATAACAGAAAAAGGGCTGACAAATAATATTTGTCAGCCCTTTTATTATATATCTTAATTGTATGGAAATACTATCCATTCATTGACACAAGAAATTCTTCATTATTCTGAGTAAACCTCATTCTTTCTTTCAAGAACTCCATCGCTTCAATAGGAGTCATATCAGACAAGTGGTTTCTAAGAATCCAAATTCTCTGTAATGTTTCCTTATCAAGAAGTAAGTCCTCACGACGAGTACCAGAATTAATGATATCAATAGCAGGATAAATACGCTTATTAGATAGTTTTCTATCTAATTGTAATTCCATATTACCAGTACCCTTGAATTCTTCAAAGATCACTTCATCCATCTTAGAACCTGTCTCTGTAAGAGCAGTTGCAATGATAGTTAAAGAGCCACCATTCTCTATCTTTCTTGCAGCACCAAAGAAACGTTTAGGTTTCTGAAGAGCATTAGCTTCAACACCACCAGTAAGTACTTTACCAGAAGCAGGAGAAACAGTATTGAAAGCACGAGCAAGGCGAGTAATAGAATCAAGAAGAATAACTACATCATGACCACATTCAGTCATACGCTTAGCTTTCTCAAGAACTATATTTGAAATCTTAACATGTCTTTCTGCAGGCTCATCAAAGGTAGAAGAAATTACTTCTGCATTAACATTTCTAGCCATATCAGTAACCTCTTCTGGTCTTTCATCAATTAGAAGGACAATAAGATAAGCTTCAGGATGGTTAGCAGCAATGGCATTAGCAACATCTTTAAGTAAAGTTGTTTTACCTGTTTTAGGTTGAGCAACGATCAATCCCCTTTGACCTTTACCTATAGGAGCAAACATATCCATTACACGAGTAGAAAGACCTAGCTCGTCATGAGCAGTAAGGTTAAACTTTTCTTCAGGAAATAATGGAGTCAAGTGATCAAAAGGAATTCTATCTCTTACTTCCTCAGGAGTTCTACCATTGATTCTCTCAACCTTAATAAGAGGGAAATACTTTTCACCATCTTTTGGAGGACGGATACTACCTTTTACAGTATCACCAGTCTTTAAACCAAATAGTTTAATTTGAGATTGAGAAACATATATATCATCAGGAGAATTCAGGTAATTATAGTCTGAAGATCTAAGGAAACCATAACCATCAGGCATGATCTCAAGAACTCCTTCACTACTAATAATACCATCAAATTCAAATTGAGGTTCTTCTTTTCTCTTTTCAACAACCCTTTCCGGTGTTCTTAACCTTGGAGCAGAATAGTCATTAGACTCTACTCTCTGTGGTCTTATTGGTTCTGGGTTATTGCTATATTGTGGTCTGTCATCTCTTCTAGGATAAGAAGGTTCTTGTCTTGGACTATCAACAGAACGACGAACAGGAGATCCTATACGGGGAGAGATACTATCAGATTCCCTTCTAACAGGGCTAACAGGACTAACAGGGCTACTTCTTATCGGTTTTTCTTCAGTGTAAGGAGTTTCTGGCCTTTCAATCTTTCTGATAATTTTTCTTTCTGGCTGAATTCTTTCTTCTTGAGGAGCTTCTTCAGCTTTAGGTTCTTCTTCAGCTTTTGGTTCCTCTATCGCTTTTGGTTCCTCTATCGCTTTTGGTTCTTCTATTGCTTTTGGAGTAATTGGAGTTCTTTTTCTCCTTGTTCTCAAGGCTCTCTTTGGAGCTTCTTCCTTTTCGCCCTCATTAATTTCCTGAGCAGGATTAAGAGCTTGATGATCTAGTATCTTATATATTAAGTCCTGCTTAAGAAGTTTATCGTACTTTGGGATATTCAGTTCTTTTGCTATTTCTTTTAACTCAGCAACTAATTTATTATTGAGTTCAATTATGTCATACATACACTCTGAGATTTAAATTCGTTAATACATGCAAAGAGGAGCTAATTAAAGGTTTGTTTGTTCATTAAATGAATAATACTCAATTATGTCTATACCCTAATTCCTTACCAGCAACATCATGGAAATGCTGTAAAAGAGCTGCAAAAATAAAAAAACATTTCTAATTAATAAAACTTTCCGGATTAATATTTTATAAAGGGATTAGGAAATAATTAAAGGAGTGGTTAATCAACTACGAATAAATAAACATATCAGTAATTATTCGTTTTAGATGAACTTTCTATTGTTATGTTAAAGTTTATTTAATCGCTTAACATAGAAACAACAAAGAAGGATTCTTTGTTTGTTTATAATTTAACCAAAAAAGTCATCTTTAGATTGTGTATAAATCATATTAATTTTATTTTAGAGGAATTCTTACCCAAGTAATAATTCAAAATACCTTAATAGAGCTACAAAATTACTAATAATACATCAGCATTAATAATTTTCGCATCCCAAATATATTAATATTCATATAATTATGAAATATATTCATGAAAAATTAATCATTATAGCTTCACTAGCTTATTTATTACTAATATTTAATAAAAGGTAATGCTTGCTATAAGCAAATTCAAGTGCAAAAAGGATTTAAACCACTAATATCATACTGATTCGTAAATTGCAATTACATTAGTTTATAAGTGAATGCAGAAAATAATCATGACGTTACTAACTAATGTAATAATTTAAGGAAATAACAAGCCCGAAATATTATTAAACCTGACATTGATAAGCAAGGCTCTTTGCAAGTAATGTTACTCTTATATTAAATATTAGTAGTTTTTTGAAATAATAGTTTTTAAATTCGTTCATTATTTGCAATCACAAAGAAATATTATATTTGCGCAAAATATCAACAGAAAATTTTCATACAATGATTCAGAGGATTCAATCAATTTGGTTATTAATAGCTACAGTATGTGGCATCTTATTTCTGTTTCTACCATTAGCAGAGTTTGCAAATGTAGCGCAAACAGAATACGCAAAACTCTATGCAGAAAACCTGATAGTATTTCCTAAAGAACTGGTGACAAAAAGCTCATTTTACACTTATCCCCTATTCATAGGAGGTTTAATCATCGCTATTTTATCACTCATAACTATATTCTTATATAAAAAGAGAAAGCTACAGATGAGACTCACTTCTATTAATGTATTGATTAGTATAGTAGTGTTAGCATTAACTTTCTTTTTATATACTGATAGTTTCGCTAAAGATTTTGCAATGAATATCAATTATCAAGCAGGTATATTTATGCCTATTATTGCTCTTGTATGTCTGATTATGGCTTATAGAGGTATAAATAGAGATGAAAAGCTAATTAGAGCTGCTGATAGAATAAGATAAAGATCTTACATTCATATATATGATATCGTAAAGCTGCTAGTATTGGCAGCTTTTTTTGTACATTATAATATATGTATTGACATTATATATAGGCTTAACGCAAAAATATATGTATACTCTCAAGCATTTTATATGCATATATTTTCCAAAACATATAGATATATATTCTCGGTAAACCTATATATATTTTTGCATTTAGTATAGATATCCACTTCAAACACTTATAAATAAAGGAATATAGAATAAAAGATATAGGTTCTAATTCAAAAAATCAATTCTTATTCATTATACTTGTAGGCTTTATAAAAACATCTAAAGATGTTTAATTCAAAATCACAAATGTAAACCTCCATGAATCCAAAAATTTTTGTTTATAATATTATTAGTCTGGATGGACGTATTGAATGGGTGAAAAATGATTTTACTGCAATGACTGAATACTATAAAATTGCATTTAGATGGGATATTGATGCTGTTCTAATGGGCAGTAATTCTATTTATGAATTAGGAAACCATGAAGATATTTCAAAAGTAAATTCTTTTGAAACACCAATAAAAATGCCTATTCCTGACGAAATAAAACCTTTAATAAAACATAAAACGCCAACATTAATAGTTCCTGATAGCACAGGAAAGATATCAAACTGGTCTCTTATGCAGCAACAACCATGGTATAGTGATATTATAGTTCTTTGTTCTGAATCTACACCTAAAGAATACTTAGAATATCTAAACAACAAAGGAATTAAATATATAATTGCAGGGAATAAGAAGATAGACTTCAATAAAGCATTGCCTATTCTAAATGAAAAATATGGAATATCTAAAATCAGAACTGATTGCGGGGGGAAACTTACAGGCCATCTTTTATCATTAAGCTTAGTTAATGAATTGAAGATATTGATATCTCCACTATTAACCGGAGGAAATTCAACTCCTAACCTCACTGAAAATTACAATGTTACAAATTCAATAGAATTAAGTTTGAAAGAGACAGAATGTATCGAAGACAAGTATGTTTTACTTACTTATAAAGTGAAATAATCATAATTCTTATAAAAGGATTAAATATTAAGAATAAGAATAGCTTACTTTGAAATTCATTGAGTCATTAACTATAGAAGTTTAAAACCAGTTATATTATGAAGTGATTTAAAAACTACTGCACTCATCCTAACCTAAATATCTGGCATCTAATTCTGTGACATAGATAAAAAAGGATAAAATTGGTCTCCTTTTTTCTTTCATACAACACTCCATTCAATACGAAATATCAATAAGCCTAATAAGTAATAAATAGATCTTGTAAAAAAGCAACAGATTCTTCAAATCAACTCATTCAGATATAATATACTTTTACGATTAATACATCTTAATAATCTACTTATTATTGAATATTTAGGCTGGGAATG
>JBGRPZ010000090.1:0-15298 GCA_041725915.1 Hyphomicrobiales bacterium
AACTTTTCTTTGTTCTTTTTCATAACTGTTCAACATTTTTTATAAACTTTAGTTGACACAGTTTTTGAAAGAGACTCAAGGCTTTTCGTCAAAACCAGTAAGGTTTTACATCAAGGTCAATAAGGCTTTACACAGAAATCAATAAGGTTTTAGTTTGAAACCTTGTTGATTTTAGTGACGAATCCAATAAGGCAATAGTGACAAATCCGGTAAGACAATAGTGGCGAATCCAGTAAGACAATAGTGGCGAATCCAGTAAGGCTTTTTGTTTTTTAGTGAAAAAGATAAAGTAGAGGGAGGCGTAATATATAATATTGAAAAAATAAGTTCTGTAGATTTTTCTAAAGGGGGTATTCTGTAGGATAATCACGTACCTTAAATTGTGTTTGCTGTTTTATTCAAATTATAAGCCCAATGTTATGTTAAATAACAGGTGATATTTTATGATGAAACTAATGTTTTTGTCTTAATCTTTCTTCTTCATCAATAAGCTCGTTGCAATGATCCTTAATTGTACAATATGCAAAAGCTCCACTTTCTGTATAATGGATTTCACAACATTCATTAAATAACTCTTGAAGTTTTAGCCTTCCTCTTTTGCATCTCATCTTAATTGCAGATAATGATAAATTGAGTTTTTTTGCAACATCAGCTTGTTTCATATTTTTAATATCACTTAGATATAATGGTTCTCTATAATCTTCAGGTAGTAAATTAATCATAGGAACTATAAAATCTTCAGCAGAAAGATCGAATTGTTGATTAATTTCGACTTTAATATCTTCATTAACTTCTTTGAAGTCTATAGAATTATTTCGTCTATATTGATCTGAAATTGTATTTCGTGTAACTTGAAATAACCAAGCTTTTAAGTTGTAAACTTCTTTTTCCTTGGTGAAAGCTTCCATCATCTTTCCCATAACATCTTGAGTGATATCCTTTGCTTTGTCTTTGTCAAAGCCTCTATTTATCACATAACCATAGACTTTATCATAGAAATCATTAGTAACTTCATGAGGATTGCAACAGGGTTTTTTGTAGGAACTGTTCATCGAAACGGGAATATTATGTTTAAAAATATTGTTACCTAATCTTATAACGTTTTATATTATCATGTAATTTTGAATTACAATTTACTTCCATTTGAATCAAAAGAATTTTGAAGATAATAATTAATGTTTCCTTATACATTGAAATTCTGATATGTAGTTAACTTAACTTATTGTTGTTGTCAGTAATGCATATGATTACACTGTCAAAATGTCACTAAAACATATGCTTTTATGCTTTGGAGTGCTTTTTGAGTTAGATCATAAAAAAAGGAATTATGAACTTTAATAACTTCACAATAAAATCACAAGAGGCTATTCAGAAATCACAAGAAATAGTCATGGCCAATAGTAATCAGGCTATTGAGCCAATTCATATACTTAAAGGTATTTTAGATGTAGATGAAAATGTCACTCCTTTTCTATTGAATAAATTAGGAGTGAATGTAAATTCATTGAAGCAGAGAGTAGATGAGAATTTACATTCAATACCTAAGGTTAGTTCAACGGATCAGGTTTATTTATCTAATGAATCTTCTTCTTTATTACATAATGCACAGCTTTCATTAAAAGAGTTTAATGATCAGTTTGTTGCTATTGAGCATATATTATTGGCGTTTCTTGATAGTAAAAGTCAAGCAACTTTATTATTGAAAGAGCAAGGAATTAATAAGAAAGATCTTAAGGCAGCAATGAAAGATCTTAGAAAAGGTACAAATGTTAATTCACAAAATGCTGAAGAAAGCTATAATTCATTGAGTAGATACGCCAAAGATTTAAATCAACTTGCTATGGAAGGTAAGTTGGATCCTGTTATTGGTAGGAATGAAGAAATAAAAAGAGTTCTACAGATATTATCACGTAGAACAAAGAACAACCCTATACTTATTGGTGAACCTGGTGTTGGTAAAACTGCTATTGCCGAGGGTATCGCACATAGAATTGTAAATGGTGATGTTCCTGAAAACCTAAAGTCTAAGAAGATCTTTAGTCTTGATATGGGTGCTTTAATTGCAGGGGCTAAATATAAGGGAGAGTTTGAAGAACGTCTGAAGAGTGTTGTAAAGGAAGTCGTCGATAGTGATGGCGAGGTTGTATTATTTATTGATGAAATTCATACTCTTGTAGGTGCAGGAAAGAGTGAAGGAGCTATGGATGCTGCCAACATCCTTAAACCTGCATTGGCAAGGGGAGAGCTTAGAGCTATTGGTGCTACAACTTTAGGGGAATATCAAAAGTTCTTTGAAAAAGATAAAGCTCTTGAAAGAAGATTCCAGACTGTTGTTGTTGATGAACCAGCAACTGCAGATGCTATATCTATTCTTCGTGGATTGAAGGAGAGATATGAAACTCACCATCAGGTAAGGATTAAAGATGAGGCTATTATCTCAGCAGTAGAATTATCACAACGATATATTAGTGATAGATTCCTTCCTGATAAAGCAATTGACTTGATTGATGAGGCTGCGTCTAAGCTTAAGCTTGAAATTAATTCTGTTCCTGAAGATTTGGAAATGGCTCAAAGGAAAGTAAGACAACTTGAAATAGAAAGAGAAGCCATAAGAAGAGAAAAAGACAATGACAAACTGAAAGATATTGAAGAGCAGTTAGCTAACCTTAACGAAGATGTTAGTCACTTAAAAGCACGTTGGCAATCTGAAAAGGCTGTTGTTGACCGTATTCAGGATTTGAAGAAGTCTATTGAAGATTATAAACTTCAGGCTGATAAAGCAGAACGTGAATCAGACTTTGGTAAAGTTGCTGAACTTCGTTATGGTAAAATCAAAGAAGCAGAGGAAGAACTTGAGAAACAAAAGCAAAAGCTTTCTGAGGTGCAGGGTGATCATGCGTTGATTCAAGAAGAGGTAGGTTCTGAGGAAATTGCTGAAGTAGTTTCTAAATGGACAGGGATTCCTGTCTCTCGCATGCTGCAAAGTGAAAGAGAAAAATTACTTCATCTTGAAGAGGAATTACATAAACGCGTAGTTGGTCAGGAGGAGGCGATTGTTGCTTTGTCGGATGCTATTCGTAGAAGTCGTGCCGGCTTGCAGGATATAAAGAGACCTATAGGGTCGTTTATCTTTCTTGGTACTACTGGTGTTGGTAAGACTGAGTTGGCAAAGGCTCTTGCAGAGTTCTTATTCAATGATGAGAATAGTATGGTGAGAATAGATATGTCTGAATATCAAGAAAGGCATAGTGTATCAAGACTTGTTGGTGCTCCTCCGGGCTATGTGGGTTATGATGAAAGTGGTCAGCTTACAGAAGCGGTAAGGCGTAAGCCATATTCTGTTGTACTTCTTGATGAGATAGAAAAGGCGCACCCTGATGTTTTCAATATACTATTACAGGTTCTTGATGATGGTAGATTGACAGATAATAAAGGTAGAACTGTAGATTTCAGAAATACTATTGTTATTATGACATCCAATATAGGTTCTCATCTTATTCAGGAGAAATTAGGAAGTGTCAATGATGATAATTCAGCTCAGATTGAGGAAGAAACCAGAAATGAGCTTCTTGAACTCCTCAAAAAGACTATACGCCCTGAGTTCTTGAATAGAATTGATGATATTATCATGTTTACTCCTTTGAAGTTTGAAGAGATTAAGCAGATTGTAGAACTTCAGTTCAGAATTGTAAAAGGAATGTTAGCAGATAACAATATTGAGCTTGAACTTGATGATAGTGCTGTAGATTATATTGCTAAGGCAGGTTTTGATCCTCAATTTGGTGCCAGACCTGTTAAGCGGATGATCCAGAAAAAACTATTAAATGACTTATCGAAAATGATATTGTCTGCGACAATAAATAAAGAAAAACCTATACATGTAAAGTGTGTAGATGATAAAATTTCATTTGTTAATGATTAGAATTACTAGTGCATATATTAATGTTATCACAATGTGTGATTCTTATGGTGGCTTTTAATTGAGCTGCCATTTTTTATGTATAACAATATATATTAGTGTCTTAATTGTTTTTTATCGTCATTTTTTTGTTATTTTTATGGAGGCTGAATAATTGATTATTTCTGAAAATACTGATTTTACTATATAAACTATGTCACCTTTTATAAAAAAAGGTACTAAATAAGTACTACAATTAATCTAATGCTATGAAAAATCTATATTTATTTTCTAAAAGAGTAACATTAATGGGGGTGTTGTTCTTAATCTGCTCTACACTATCTTTTGCTCAAGTAAATCATAATGTAGGAAAGGGGGCTCATGGAATTTCAGAATCTCCAACTGCTGTAAGTTATAAAGGCAAGTTATATGTATTTGGTCAGGGGAGAGGCAAGAATGGCATGATCGAATATCGTATAAAGACTGATGATAAATGGTCTTTACAGACAACTGTGCCTAATGCAGGTATGAGTGGGAGTCCTGGAGCGGTTGTTTTTCAGAATAAGCTATACTTATTCTATCAAGGAGCTTATGAGAATCGTAAGTTGATGTATTCTGTTTTTGATGGTAATCGCTGGACAAATTCAGCAGAAGTTCCTAATGTGTTGTTGTGTGTTTCTCCTGTTCCTGTGGTTTATAATAATAAGATTTATATCTTCCATCAGGATCATAAATGTGCAGGGTATTTATGGTATACTACCTTTAATGGGCATAGTTTCACGAGAGATGTTAAGGTTAATAACATGAGAATGTCTGATAGCCCAGCTCCTGTAGTTTATAAGAATAAGATTTATGTATTCCATCAGGGTTATGACTATAATGGTGAAGTATGGTATAATGTTCTGAATGGAAACAGATGGGAAGGTGATAAAAAACTTAGTCCACGTACAAGTGCTAGTCTTAATGCTTGTGTCTATAATAATGAGATTTATGTATTTCACCAAGGATCAGGAGTGACTGGAAAGATGTATTACTTTACATATAATGGAAGTCGTTTCACATCAGATAACTATATAGTTGGGCCGCATATGTCACAGACTCCTGCTACAGCTATTCACAATAGAGAGCTTTATGTTTTCCATCAATATGGAAATAATAAAGGGTACTTATGGCACTTCAGAAAGCAAGGAAATGACTTTAGTAGAAGTCAACAGTTAGTTGGTTTCAATATGGAAGAACAAGGGTATTTAGATAAAGTCTTTGGTACTTTTACTATTCCTTCTACTCACAATTCATTTACTGCTCCTCCTTTGTTCTATAATACTAATAATAGTACTGAAGAGTGGATTCCTTTCCAATTAGAGCAAGGTATTCGTTTTATTGAGGTAGACTTAAATCATTCTTTCTTTCCTTTTAATGTAGGTTTAGATAGAAATATAGGTGTTATACATGGTAAATTCTATGGGTCAAGTGTAAATGGACAAAGAGATCCTAAGGCTGTATTCAGAGAAATAAAAGATTGGTTAGTTACAAATCCAAATGAAGTAATCATACTTAAGATTGATTCTCCTTCAGGTGTTTCTTACAATGATTTGAAGTATTTCCTACAGCAAGGTGGTCTTTATGATAAAATATATACTAACAAGTCTGTAGATCTTACAACAATGACTCCTCGTGACATCTTAAATGCAGGTAAGCAGATTATGCTTATTGGTACAAATGGTGGTGATATGAAGTGTCCTTTGGAAGGGCTTATGGGAAATAGTAAGACATGGGGTTCTGGAGATATTGACAATATGGATCCTACTATTAATAATATCGACAAGCCTTTCTATGTGATTGCTATGTATGGTGTTGCTGATGGTCTTGGTTATGGATCAAAGTGGAGAGATGAGATACTGAATGAATATGATCGTGCAAAGGCTTACTTCTTGAGAGGTTGGATAAATTCTGCCAGACGTCCATTTGCTTTTGTTCATGACTTTAGTACTTATGGAGATGTGTTTGAGGTGATCGAAGAGATGAATACTGAATACTTCTCTTTATATGGAAAAGTACTTGATGCGAATGGCAACAAAGTTAAGGGAGTAAAGATGAAGTATGAATGTAGTGATGGTACTATTGTTACTGCCCCTACTAATGGAGTGTTTAACTTCCCAATGAAGATAGGTGAAACTATAACTCTTACTCCTATAAAGAATGGTGTTGAGTTTAACCCTTCAGCATTGACATATGTATGTTCTCATGATATGAATTATGAAGTAGATTTTGAAATCTATACAGGTAAATCTGCAAAGGCAGGCGTGAATGTTGAAAAGAAGATGGGTGAAACCTGTTATCCTAATCCATTTAGCACTCATACAAATATCTTCTTTGAGTCTAATATTGAATCAGAAATACATCTTGAAATATATAATCTTCTTGGAGAGTCTATCTATAGTAAGAACTATGGAGAGTCTGTTAAAGGTATGAATACATTGAGATTCGAGGCCAATAATATGGAATCTGGTGTATATCTATATAAACTTAAGTGTGGAGCGAAGACCAAAACTGGAAGGCTCATTAAGAAATAAGTTTATTCATTTTTTTGTATTAGTTTGGAGGTGTCCTGTTTATACAGGATGCCTTTTTTTGTATATATACCTGATGTATAATCATTCTGTTGTAAAGTATAATATCAGATATCTGCTATCGTTAACTTAACTCATAAAGACACTAAACCTAAAGAAAAACGAAATTCCTTATAGATGACAATCTTTTTTGTGATTGTAATACAGTGACTTGTGTTAGAATATTACTATCTTTATAATAAATAGCTATATTCTTACTTGTACGATCTAATTTAAAAACCAAAGCAGCTTTCCTTAATACTATGACTTTAAAGAAACCATTTTTGCTATGTGTTTTGGTTCTTTCTTCTTACTTTTCTTTATATGCTCAAGAAACCGATTTTAGCAATGTTAAGTTAGAACAAGACACTTCAACTTTACGGATTACTCTGGATGATGCTATTGACTTAGCTCTTGCCAGAAACTGGGATGTATTGTATTCAAAGAAAGAAACTGAAAGCTCTAAAGCTCAATATCAAATGGCTTTGGGTGGACTACTCCCCAACCTGAGCCTTGCAGGTACTTATAATAACTTTGTGTTGAGAGCACGAAAGATTCAAGGGGCGAACACAACTGCAAACCCTTCTCCATACACTAGAACTGTTTCTGATGGTAGTATCTACAACTTTGATGGACAATTAAACCTTAGTCAGGTGATATTTAATCTCTCGACTTTTGTTGGTGTAAAATATGCAAAAGGAGGGGTAGAACTATCAAGACTTGGAGAAAAAGTTCAAGAACAAGAAACTATCCTTGCTGTGAAGATGGCCTATTATGATATCCTTCTTGCTAAAGATCTATTGCAGGTAAGTGAAGAAAGTTATTCCTATAGTAAGGCTAACCTTGATAATGTAGCTAAGTTCTATAAACAAGGTGTTTCTTCTGAATACGATTTATTGCAGGCAGAAGTACAATTAGCTAATAGTGAACCCGGACTTATACAGGCTCGTAATAATTTAGAACTTGCTTATATTGGTCTAAAGACTTTATTAGCCCTTCCTGCAAGAAGAAAACTTCAGATTGAAAGCGGTTTCTCAAGATATATGTCCTTCAAGCCTTTTCTGGATAGTCTTCCTGAATTTGATATAAAGAAGAATTACGGCTATCAATCATTAGAATTGCAAAGAAAACTTGCTAAACAGAATGTTGCTATTGCTAAGTCTAGCTTTTGGCCTGTACTTTCATTAGTAGGAACTTGGGATGCAACAGGAAACAATAATCATTTAAGATTGAATGATTATTTCTGGACTGATAAGATTGAACTAGGTGTTTCTCTTTCTTTTAATTTATTCTCAGGTTTCCAGAATAAGGCTCAAGTCAAAATGGCTAGGATTGCAAAAGATGAAGTAGACATTCAATTAGGACAATTACAAAATAACCTGGAACAGCAATCAACAGAATATACTCTGAATATGGATGAGGCCTATAATAGGATAGAAGCTCAACAGAAAGGACTGGAAACAGCAAGAAAGGCATTGAATATAGCCTTCTCAAGATATTTGAATGGTGTTGGTACTCAGTTGGAGATTATCAATAACCAAAGTTTGTTTACTGAAGCCAGATCTAACTTCTCTCAGGCGATATATGACTTTCTTGTTGCCAGAGCAAACTATCAAGCATTAATGAATATTAGATAATTACAAACGGATGAATAAGAAGATATATAAAAAGATATTGCTTTTTGCTTTTGTTGGCGGTGTTGTATCTATATTATTTCTGCCTTCATGTAGTAATGAGAAACGACAACCATTGAGTCAAAATAAAAGAACTCAATATATAGACACTATTCCTGTCCAGATATATACTGTCGAACCTTATTCTGTAGAGTACACAAATACTTTTGTGGCTTCTCTTGCAGGAATAGATCAGGCGAATGTGGTTTCTAAAATCGGTGAGATTATAATAGGTCAGGAGGTAAGTATTGGTGATAAAGTAGTCAAGGGTCAGACGCTTATAAACCTTGATAAAGGTGGGTCAGAATCTAATTACTACCAAACCAAAGCTACATTCGAGAAGAGTAAGTTGGGATATATCAGAAACTCTGCTTTGTATCAGGATGGAGCTATCAGTTTACAATCTCTTGATGCTGCAAAAACTGAGTATAATATCGATTCAGTGAACTTTGTAGCTTCTGAAAAACAAGTTGAGATCCCTTCTCCTATATCCGGAGTTGTTACTAGTACAAACTTCAGTATTGGTGACCTTGCTGTTGTTGGTAAAAGTCTTATGGTTGTTTCTGATCTGAATAGTATGAAGGCTTCTTTCTTTGTGGATCCTTCACAGCTCAATCTAATCAAGCAAGATCAAAAGGTGAGAATCTTTTCTGATCTTGATCCAAAGAGAGTGATAAATGGAACTATTGCAGAAATATCTAAGTCTGGTGACCCTTTGACCCGTAAGTTTAAAGTTCAATCGTACTTTAGAAATACAAAAGACTTGTATTTTCTTCCTGATATGTTTGTTAAGGTTGAGGTTGACTTGAAGACTCCTGATAGCTCTCTTGCTATTCCTCAGGTTGCACTTGTTCCTTATGAAGATCAGGTTGGTGTATATGTGGTCAGAGATGGTAAATCTTACTTTAAGATAGTTGAACCCGGCTTGAGTAATGCAGATATGATACAAATACTTACAGGTGTACAAAGAGATGATAAGGTGGTTGTAAGAGGTCAGAATGCTTTACAGGAAGGTAGCTCTGTATCAATAAGAAATTACCCAATACTAAACGATTCTGTCAGATAAAATATAGTATAATATGAAACTGTCTAGTGTTTCTATAAAAAGGCCTGTATTTGCTACCATGATGGTAGTCACTCTATTGGTGTTTGGTGTCTATTCTTTTATCAGACTCAATTATACATTGATGCCGGATATCCAGATTCCTTGGGTGACAATTACAACTTCTCTGGAGGGGGCTTCTCCTGATGAAATGGAAACTGAAATTACCAGCAGGATAGAGAATGCGGCTTCTGTGGTTCAAGGGGTGGAGCATATTGAATCTACGTCTTCTGAAGGTTCTTCAAGAGTAAATGTGCAATTCAAACTGGGTACTGATCCTGATCAGGCTGCTGGATTGATAAGAGAAAGAGTTGCTACCCAAATTCAATATTTCCCTGAAGAGACAAATACTCCTATTGTACAAAGGTTTGACCCTAGCGATATGCCTATCATAGGCATGGCTGTTTTTGGTCCTGATCCTCCTCAGGTGATCACCCGATATATAGGTGATTATATCAATAAACGATTGATAAACCTTGATGGAGTTGGATCTATAAGGACTTATGGAGGGGTAGGACAGCAGGTTTTGATTATTTGTGACCTGAATAAGCTGAAGGCTTATAATCTTTCTATCGATGATGTTATTACGGCTATTGGTTCTTCTAATGTTGATATCCCTGGTGGTGCTATTGAGGAAGAGGGTACAAGAATACAGCTTACAACTTTAGGAAAGATTACCAATTTCAAAGAGTTTGGAAATGTTGTTGTCTCCAGTACTGGCGGTAGGAATATATATGTAAATGATGTTGCTACAGTAAGAAAAGTTATAAACCCTCCTGGTAGTTATAGTAGGGTTAATGGATATAATGCTATTGGTATCGATATCGTGAAGCAATCAGGTAGTAATACTGTTACTGTTGCAAAGGAAGTTGAAAAAGAACTGGAAGGAATAAAAGCAGATCTTCCTAAGGGGTATAATCTGGAAGTAATACATAATGATGCTACTTACATCCTTGAAGAAATTGATACTGTATTCTTTGATTTGCTGTTTGGTGCTTTTCTTACTGTGTTGATAATCTTCTTATTTCTGGGGAATATAAGATCTACAATTATAAGTGCTATTGCATTGCCTGTCTCTGTAATCTCAACATTTAGCTTCTTGTTATTGCTGAATTTTACATTGAATCTGATGACATTGCTTGCATTGTCATTGGCTATTGGTCTTCTGATTGATGATGCTATTGTTGTTATTGAGAATATATACAGGCACCTAAAGATGGGTAAGACTCCAAAGCAAGCAGCTTTGGATGCTAGTAAGGAAATTGGATTGGCGGTATTAGCTACAACATTGACTATCGTTGCTGTGTTTGTACCTGTGGCCTTTATGTCTGGTACGATAGGGCAGATATTCAATCAGTTTGGATTAACTATTGCCATTTCTGTATTGGTATCTATGTTTGTCGCATTCTCCACTACTCCTATGATGTCATCAAAATACCTGAATGATGCTGCGGAGGGAGGCCATAGAGATGGTAATATCTTCCAGAAATCTATTTTCCACTTTAATGATGTATTTGATAGATTCGGTAGGTTTTATGATAGATCTTTAAGGTGGTCATTGAGACATAGAGGCAAGGTGATTCTATTTGCTGTTATCATATTAGTGGTGACTTATGTTATGTTTAAGTCAATAAAAAAGGAGTATTTTCCTTCGAGTGATACCGGACAATTTGACTTACATATTACTATTGCTGCTGGTTCTTCATTGGATGAAACTGATAAGTATTCTATACTTATTGAAGAAGAATTACATAAAAACCCGGATATACTTTCTACTTATACTAATGTAGGAGGCCCCGCACAGTCAGCGCGTCAGGCAATGATACATGTGCAACTTGTTGATAAGAATAAGAGAGAGCAAACTATATGGCAGATCATTGATAATTACCGTGAGGAGTTTTCAAAAATCCCAGGTATGGATATGAACTTTCTGGTAGTGGGTGGTGCTAGTGCAGGACCTCCTTCAAAGCCTTTGTCTACTATTATCAGAGGGCCTGACTATAATGAATTAAGTATCCTTGCTGATTCTATTCAGAATATCTACCGTTCAATTAATGGGATTGTAGATATTGAAAAAGACTTAAATACTGATAACCCACAATATCAAGTGTCTATTGATAGACAAAAGGCTTATGATGTGGGCGTCAATCCTCAACAACTGGCACAGACTATACGTAATATGGTATCTGGGCAAAGAGTAACTTATTATAATGAAGGTTTCCGTAGATATGCTGTTCGAGTACAATTGAGGAAAGAAGATCGTTCAGACTTAAATAAGATTACTTCTATTACATTTAAGAGTACTCTTACTAATTCTGCTGGTAATAATTTCCTCGTTCCTATCAGTGAAGTGACGAAAATCCACAAGGGTTATGGGCCTGTTGCTATCCGTAGATATGATAGACTTCCTGCGGTAACCATTGATGCCAACCTGAGTAATATTGTATTGAGTCAGGCTCAAGACTCTTTACAGCCTAAACTTGATCAGTTTAATCTGCCTCAGGGATATTACTTTGGTGCTGGTGGTGATGTGGAACAACAAGAGAAAGGTAATGCTAGCATTGTTCTTGCTCTTACATTGGCAATTATACTTGTATATATTGTAATGGCTGCACAGTTCGAAAGTTATCTTGAGCCTTTTGTTATTATGTTCTCATTACCATTGACATTGATTGGAGCTTTAGTCTTTCTGGTTATCTTTGGTAGTTCGCTTTCTATGGTGGCTTATATTGGTATCTTACTGCTGATGGGACTGGCAACCAAGAATGCCATATTGCTTATCAACTATGCTAATCAGGTGAAGTCAAGTGGAAAGTCAACCTTTGAGGCTTTAGTAGAGGCTGGAGAGGTAAGATTGCGCCCTATTCTGATGACAACTTTTGCAATGATATTGGGGATGCTTCCTGTAGCTTTATCTAATAGTGCGGGTTCTGCTGCAAGAGCTCCGATGGGACAGGCTGTTATTGGTGGTCTTATTAGTTCTACGATACTTACTTTAGTTGTAATCCCTGTAATATATTCATTGCTTGATGATGCTATAAAGTGGATAAAGATGAAGGTAAATAAAAAGAAATAATTTTTATAGTTTCTATTGATTTTGAGCTAAGGGCTATAGTGTAATGCTGTAGCTCTTTTTTATTTTATTGGAATTCAATAGTGTTTAATCTTGTGTGATTATGAAATGCAAGAGGTTGGTCTTTATATTATATGACCCTTTTATTGGATTGGGATTGCTGAATTGTTGAGGTTCTAAATATATGATGGCAGTATCTGATGGTATCCAATATCCCAAGTGATTATATCCATCTCTGTATAATGAACTGTTTTTTATATACTCTTTTATGCTCTTATCATCAGTAAAATAGTTTTTCTTATTCTTTATAAGGTCTGTGAAAACATCTGATTGTGTTTGTGGTATTGCTATTCTGAGTTGTAAATGTCTTCGTTTCGTAGCTTTGTTTTGTATAGATTGACATTGAATCAATTGGTATCCTTTAGGAATCTCTAAGCGCATTTTCTTTTCCAGATATTTTATATTCGAACTACATTGTCTTGTGGTTATAACCTCATATGTCACAAGTCCTAATGCAATAAGTACCAATATTGAGAATTGAATATACTTTTTATGTTCATATGACCATACTATATGAGTGATCCAGACACCAATAAATAAAGCGATAGCAAATATGGCGAGAAATAGCATATGGGTAGATATATAGATTTGGGTAGAGTAAATAGTTTAATATAAAGATAATGATTCATAGCGAGATATATATCAGAGTGATATGAATTGTTTTGAGATTTTAATTCAATACAACTTAATATTGATGTTTATATATCTTCTTAATACGACATATAATAAAGTGTCGTTTAGTTCTTGATTATATTATTGATTTTAGAATGAAAATAGAGGGTTAGGGAATAATAAATTTATTTAAATTTGCGCCCAATAAAATTTATACCTATGTTAGAACAACTTATCACTTCAAATACAATAAAGGCTATTCAAAAGCTATACGGAGTTGAAATTAAGGAAAACTTAATATCATTACAGAATACTCGCCCTGATATTGAGGGAGATATTACTCTTGTTGTTTTCCCTTTCCTACGTATGTCTAAAAAAGGCCCTGAACAGACTGCTGAGGAAATAGGCTCTTTTCTGTCAGAGAATGTTGAAGAAATAGAATCTTATAGTGTAATCAAAGGTTTCTTGAATTTAGTTGTAAGTAATAATTACTGGCTTAATTTCTTTAATGAAAATGCTGTAATTCCTACTTATGGATATAGAGAAACTAAAGATGAAGATCCTTTTGTTATTGAATATTCTTCCCCTAATACTAATAAACCTCTCCATTTAGGACATATTAGAAATAATCTCTTGGGCTGGTCTATCGCTCAGATATTAAAAGCTAATGGTAGAAATGTGAAGAAGGTAAACCTTGTTAATGATAGAGGTATACATATTTGTAAGTCTATGTTGGCTTGGTTGAAGTATGGTAATGGTGCTACTCCTGAATCTACAGGTATTAAAGGTGATAAGTTTGTAGGTGATTACTATGTAAGATTTGATCAGGAATATAAGAAAGAAATTGCTACCCTTGTCGAAGGTGGAATGGAGAAAGAGGATGCTGAAAAGAATGCTCCTTTGATCAAAGAAGCCCGTGAAATGCTGAAAAAGTGGGAGATTAATGATCCTGAAGTACGCTCTTTATGGGAGAAAATGAATGCATGGGTGTATGAAGGCTTTGATGTAACATACAACCGTATGGGCATTGACTTTGATAAGATCTATTATGAATCTGATACCTACTTATTAGGTAAGGCTCTTGTTGAGGATGGATTGAAGAATGGTGTTCTATTTAAAAAAGATGATAACTCTATATGGTGTGATCTTGAAGATAGAAACCTTGATCAGAAGCTATTACTTAGAGGTGATGGTACTTCTGTATATATGACTCAGGATTTGGGGACTGCTGAACAGCGTTATGATGAGTTTCATCCTCAAAAGCTAATGTATGTTGTAGGTAATGAGCAAAATTATCACTTCGATGTACTTAAGATTATCCTTGATAAACTAGGTAAAGACTGGGCTGAGAAAATTCATCATATCTCTTATGGTATGGTTGAACTTCCTCATGGTAAGATGAAATCTCGTGAAGGTACTGTTGTTGATGCTGATGACTTGATGAGCGAAATGTTCAATACTGCTAAGACAACTACTGAAGAACTTGGTAAGATTGATGGCCTTTCTGAGGATGAAGCAAACGGCTTGTTCCGTAAGATCAGCCTTGGTGCTTTGAAGTATTTTATGCTTAAGGTAGATCCAAAGAAAACTATGCTGTTTAATCCTGCTGAATCTATTGATTTTAATGGTAATACAGGTCCTTTTGTTCAGTATACTTATGCCAGAATTCAATCAATAATTCGTAAGTCTGCTGATGTTGGGTTAAATAACTATTCTATCCAACATAATGTACCTTTGGAGAGAAAGGAAAAGGAATTACTGAAAACTTTAAGCCAGTTCTCTGAGGTTATAAATCAGGCTGCTACCACTTTTAGCCCTGCTGTAATCGCAAATTATATTTATAGTTTGGTGAAAGAATATAACTCATTCTATCATGACTTCTCTGTCCTTAAGGAGGAAAATAAAGATAAAGCACTCTTTAGAGTTGCTCTTTCTGCTTTCACTTCTTTAGTGATAAAGAATGGTATGGCTCTGTTAGGTATCGAAGTTCCTAATAAGATGTAAGAAGATCTATCTGAAGATATTTTTATTATATATAAAAGTGCTGCGAGAATTATTCCGTAGCACTTTTTTTATAGAAGTGATTTAAAAAGTCGGATAAAATCAAACAAAAGATGCCTGAAGTACTCGATGCTTGAGTTACCACATAAAAATGAAGAAACAGACTGTATCATAAATAAGCTCTTTGACAAATCATACTTCACCTTTTTATATCAAACTACTTTAAAATAAAAACACTCGTTTTTTCTTCATTTCATGCAATCATTAACC
>JBGRPZ010000091.1:0-15289 GCA_041725915.1 Hyphomicrobiales bacterium
CCTAGTTTTTTACCTTTAATCAGTAGACCTACGAAATTTAGTTCCTAGACTTTTACCTTCAGTAAGTAGACCTACGAGATTTATTTGCTTAACTTTTGATCTTGATTATCAACAAAACATACTGTAGTGACAAGATAAATCTTGTTGCTACACATCTGAAAAGCATTGATTACAAGGCATTTCTGTGGATTAGTGAAAATGTGCAAAAATGCAGAGGAAAGCAGATTTTAGGCTTTTGATCTTTAGGTTAATGATTGCATTAAATGAAGAAAAAACGAGTGCTTTTATTTTAAAGTAGTTTGATATAAAAAGGTGAAGTATGATTTGTCAAAGAGCTTATTTATGATACTGCCTGTTTACTCATCTTTATGTTTTTGTGTGGTAGCTCAAGCATAGAGTATTTCAAGCATTTTTCGTTTTATTTTATCTGAATTGAGAATCCTAAAATATTGTAATTTATAGTCATATATTTGACATCCTCTACATATATCAACAACCTTAGTATCTTTGTCTCATAAATCAGCAACTTAAAATTGTGTTCAACTTATGAGTTTTACAGTATATAAATCCTCCGCAGGATCAGGGAAGACATACACTCTTGTTAAAGAATATCTAAAACTTGCACTTAAAGACCTTTCCATATTTCCAAAAATTCTTGCTATTACTTTTACAAACAAGGCAGCTCAGGAAATGAAAGATAGGATTATACACAATCTTACTGTGTTGGCCACCTATACAAAACATACGGATGATCCTACAATAAAATATCTACTCCCCGAACTCATAAGAGAAACTAACCTTAGCAAGGAAAAGATTTCAGAGAATGCTGAAGCTTTGTTAGGGATGATATTACACAACTTTTCTGATTTTGCAATAGGTACTATAGACTCATTTGTACATAAAATTATAAGAACATTTGCACACGATTTAAATATTGCTATCAACTTTGAAGTAGAAATTGACAGTAGTGCTTTGCTGAGTCAGACTATAGATTTACTGATAGAACAGGTAGGTCTTAAAGAAGATATTTCAAATCTGTTGATTGATTTCGTTATTAACAGAATAGATGAGGAAAAGAGCTGGAATATTGATAAAGATCTGATAACCTTCTCTGAAGCCTTATTGAATGAAGATGGATATACTTATACAGAGAAACTGAGAGATTTATCTATTTCACAACTTGATGAAATACGAAAGCGATTTTATAAAGACATTGTAGGATTTGAAAAGAAATGTATTGAAATAGGAAAGCAAGCAAAAGAACTTATAGATCATCATCATCTTATTGCCAAAGATTTTTATCAAGGGGAAAGAGGAATATACAATGCTTTCAAAAAGCTTGCCGCTGGAACATTAAAAGATATATTTAATAAAAATGTAGAAAAAACTCTTTCCGAAGATAAATGGCTAGGAGGTAAAGTAGATGATACCACTCGAAATACTATTGAATCAATAAAAGATCAACTAAGAGATTATTTCGAAAGATTTCAGATCCTTTCTGAGCAATATTATGATGATTATCTTTTGAAAAAAGAGATTGCACCTACATTATATGGGATAACTGTATTATCAGAGTTAGAAACTTTGATGCATCAAATCAAAACTCAACACAATGTAGTACATATATCAGAATTTAATAAACGTATTGCGAATATTGTTTTTAATGAGCCTGTTCCTTTTATATATGAGCGGTTAGGTGAGCATTATAAACATTTCCTTATTGATGAGTTTCAGGATACTTCAGTTCTTCAATGGAGGAATATGATTCCTCTTATTGATAATAGTCTGGCAGAAAATAACTTCAATATGGTTGTTGGGGATGGTAAGCAAGCTATCTATAGATGGAGAAATGGAGAAGTCAGTCAATTTCGTGACTTACCATGCATCTATAATAAAGAAAAATCTGAAATCATGGATCTTAGAGAGCAAGCATTAATCAGAAATTACAAGGAAGAGTTACTTGCCAACAACTATAGATCAAAGAAAGAGGTTATTGAATTCAATAATTCATTGTTTGAGTTTTCAAAAAAATATTTAGATGAAGAAAGCTCATCTATATATGAGAATCAAAAGCAAGAATACAGTCAGGATAATAAAGGTGGTTATATTGAAATCTCATTTATCCCAAAAGATGATTATGAAGAAGAGTCTTTCAAGAAATGTCTGGAAACAATTAATGATCTGAATAATGAAGGATATAAAAAGAATGATATAGCTATATTATGTAGGAATAATAAACCTGCAAATCAATTAGCTCGCTTCCTTCTTAAAAATGGTGTAAAGGTAATTTCGGCAGAATCTCTTCTTATTGCTTATGAACCAACTATAAGGCTAATCATTACAATCTTTCGCATTCTTTCTTCTCCTTCCAGTAAGATTTCTTATGTAGAGGCTCTGTCTCTAACTTCTCTTATTAAGAATAATAAAAGAAATATGCATGAGATAATGGATGAATTATCAAAATCAATTGATGGGATTCCAAAAGAAGATCTTATTCATTATTATGAAGCATTCTTTTATAAGAAGATCTCTGAATATGATATTAGTATTTCGTTAGAATACCTAAAAAGAATTCCCTTGTATGAAGCTGCCGAAGAGATTATAAAGTCATTTAAAATTAATGAAACACCTGATCCATATATCATAACTCTCCTTGATGAAATATTGAAGTTCACAGAAAAGAATGGTAACTCATTCAATGAGTTTCTGAAGTTCTATGATAACGCAAGTAGTACTATTTCAATAAACATTCCAGAAGGAATAAACGCTGTGCGCATTATGACTATACATAAATCTAAAGGACTTGAATTTCCTGTTGTCATCTTTCCTTTTGCACATGAAAAGCATTCTTTAGGAAAAAGATCAAAATGGGTAGATTGGTCAATATATGATGAAGAACTACCTGTAGCACAGGTCAAATTCAATAAATCTCTTGAAGAAACTTCACTTAAACATCATTATACTGAAGAAGATAATAAATCAACTCTCGATCTGCTAAACATACTATATGTGGCATTGACTAGGCCTTCAGAGAGGTTGTATGTCTTCACTAAGAAAGAATTTGGTAATAAAATATCTATACAGAAAGTCCTTAAAGATTTTATTGAAGATAAAAATATGTGGGATGATAATCAACATGTTTACACATTTGGTGATAAAGAAGATAAAATCTCAAGTAAAGATAATAAGGTATTGAAAGAAGTATCATTACATAACCTTACTTGTAGAAAAGGAAGAATACAATTAGCTCCTATGGCTGCTGAGGATTGGGCTACTGAACAAACTATTAAATCCAGACAAAAAGGTAACCTTATTCACGCTATACTTGAAAAGATCATATCTTATGAAGATTTAAATAAAGAGCTTGATAAGTTTGAACAACTCTATGATATTTCTACTGAAGAAAAAGAAGATATAAGCAGTCATATCAAAAGCCTTATTCAACACCCTATAGCCAAAGAATGGTTTAATCCTGTACATAATATATATAATGAAAGGGAAATAATTACTCCTAATGGAAAAAGTTATCGACCAGATAGAATCGTACAACTGGATAATAAAATCATTGTAATAGACTATAAAACAGGAAAGCCAGAACTTGAACACAGAAGGCAAATTATCACATATAAAAATCTAATCCATAAGATAGAAGCAATAAATGTAGAAGCTTATCTGGTTTATCTTTATCCTTCTATAAACATCGAAGGGCCTTTATAGGAAAGCAATTCTATTTAGGGATAATCCAAAAAACTATATATCAAGCATAATAATTATAATAGCTTTTAAGCTATAAAAGAAAGTGAAAACTGTTAGTTTTGTCGTTTTTCGAATTAGAAGATAAGATTTGATTATGCCTGAATATAAACAACCTTTGGATAGCAAGATGGGAAATGAAGAAACTTCCATATTTGCAGTAATGACAAATTTATCCAATAAATATGACGCTTTAAACTTTTCTCAGGGCTTCCCTAATTTTGATATAAGTAGCGAACTTATTCAGTTAGTACATAAATATATGCAATATGGGTACAATCAATACGCGCCTATGGGAGGTACTCCGGAACTACGAAAAGCAATATCTGAGAAATATAAGTTACTATACAATATAGAATATAATCCTGATACTGAAATCAACATTACAGCAGGAGCCACTCAAGGCCTTTATACTATAATCACCTCTATGATTAAAAAGGATGATGAAGTGATCATCTTTGAGCCTGCCTATGATAGCTATGCTCCATCAATAAGGTTTTCAGGAGGAAAAGTAATTGGCTGTCAACTTAAAGCTCCGGATTTCAGAATAGATTTCGACGATCTGAAAAGTAAAATTACATCAAAGACCAAGATGATTATCATCAATAGTCCCCATAATCCTACAGGTATAATCATTTCTGAAGCAGAAATGAAAGCTTTGGAAAACATTATCGAGGGGACAAAGATCTTGTTGCTAAGTGATGAAGTATACGAACACTTGGTTTATGATGGCAAGAAGCATGAAAGTGCATGTAAATACCCTGGACTTATCAACAATACTTTTATTACCGGTTCTTTTGGTAAGACTTTTCATGCTACAGGATGGAAAATGGGTTATGTGTTAGCTCCTGCTAACCTTATGGAAGAGTTCAGAAAGCTACATCAGTATGTTGTTTTCACATGTAACACACCTATACAATTAGCTATTGCTGAGCATATGAAAGATCCGGAAAACTATTTACATCTCAATGATTTTTACCAAAGAAAGAGAGATGCTTTTATTGAAAGTATAAAAGGATCAAGATTTAAACCATTAAAGTGTGAAGGCACTTACTTCCAGGTATTAGACTATAGCGATATTAGCAATGAGTACGAAATGGAGTTTGCACATAAATTAATTGCAGAACATAAGATTGCCAGCATCCCTATCGCCCCTTTCTATAAAGATAAAGTCAATCAAAATATATTAAGATTCTGTTTTGCGAAAACCGAAGAATCTATTCAGCAAGCAGGTGAGATTTTAAAGAGAATCTAACATAAAAGAAACAAGCAACATATTTCCATATGTTGCTTGTTAAAAGTTAAACCTATATTAGGGTGTGTTCTTTAATTAAATTGTCAGTCTTATATAAAAGACATACTATACCTATAATTGGTTGCATTCAAATAATCATTTTTAGAAACCTACTTCTTCTTTATCTTTAAGCCAGAGAATAGAGGTAGGAATATTATATTGATAATAACAGAATACACTAGCCCTCCTATAGTCCCTACAGCAAGCATAAACCAGAAATCCATATCATCACTGATCAGCAAGAAAGGAATCATACCCAATATTGTAGATACTATAGTAAGAAACACAGGTATTACTTTATGGTTAAATGCTTTGACGAATAACTTCAATTCATTAGCATCCTTTTTTCTATTCCGCTTGATTACATTAAATTCGTTGAGAATATAAATTGATGTGTTGACAACTATACCACATAATAGTAAGAATGAAGCATATCCTCCCTCTCCTAAAGGAACATCAAACCAGTAAAAACTCAAAAAGATACCAGAGAAACTGAAAGGAATCAGTAAGATAATTGCTAACGGCTGCTTTAATGATTCAAATAAAACAGCACATATCATAAATATCAAGGCTATAACAAGGATAATCAAAGAATACTGTCTCTCTTTCTTTTGATAAAAGAGATAAGGGCTTTTTGCATCCCTTAATTCAAGACTATAACCTAAAGTGATTCGCTTGTTCATATCATCAACGATCTGTTGACAATACTTTTTCCCATACTTTTGAATCCCTAAATATTTTATCTGTAAGAATCGAATATACTGTTGATCTTCTTTTTGTATAACCTGATCTGCTAAGTCTTTATGGATATTTCCTACATTCTTCAATGAAATAGGAGTTCCATTCATAGGAGAATTCTGCAAACTCCAGACATCCATCTTATTTTTATCTTTAGGCTCAAGTCTGAGGTTGATAAATTTATCTTTTACATATGCTTTAATACCAAAATTACTACGCTGATTATAGAAGTCGACTTTCCTGTAAAAAGAATTCAAATCCATATTATAAGCTGTAAGTAAGTATGGGTTTGAAGTTAAAAAGAACTCTTTATCATCCATATCTATAGCCCATGGAGAATCACTACCTACAAAATCTACTCTTGTTACTCTTGGATGTTCTTTAAGCTGGCTTTTTATTTTAAGTGCCAAACTATTCGTCTCATTCAGGTTAAAGCCTTTTACAACGATAGTAAAATCATTCATCTCAGGAGTGGCGACTGAGCTCTTACCAAAAGACTTCCCTACTCCGTAAACGTTCCAGTTCATTCCGCCAAAGTAGAATATCTTTGAAGCAATCTTATTTTTTACTTTATATTGAACTCCTTGTTTAAGTCCTTCATCAGTAAATAAGACCTTTATGCTACCCTGAGTTTCAGAACTAATTCGAGTAATAAATTGTTTGACGCCTTTCTCTTTGGATAAATACACCTCAAGCATTTTAAATACTCCATTCATTTGCTCAATTGTGCTCCCTTTGCCCATGCTGCCAACAATATTTAAAGCAACCTCTTTATCATCACTTGTATGCCAACTATCTTCATATACATAATTCACAAACAGCCTTAAAGAGCCACCAAATATTATATTAACATAAGTCTTGAGGTATTCCTGATATACATTACTACCTATAGTATTATTATAAATAGAAGAGCCAATATATTTGTTATTAATATTTGAAGGTAACAAAAACACAGGAAGCCCAAATGACACTATACCTATTACTATTACAGTCTTTCTAAACCTATATATGAATCGAATGAAATAAGAATACACCGAATTGAACCATAATAATACTCTCACTTTTCTACCACTGATTTTTATCTTTCTTCCTTTTATAGGAAAACGATCCATCAAGGCAGGAACAAAAAATAAAGCGCTAATCAAAGAAACTCCAAGATTGATAATGATCACAATGACAAAGTCTACAAGATCCATTTTATATTCATCAGGTAGAAAGAATATAACACTCATCGCCGCCATGGTGGTTAATGTCGAAGCTAATAAAGCCATAAAAGCATTTCTGTTCTTAAAGTGCTTCATATGATCCAGCATCACAATGATATTGTCCAGTATTAAACCCAAAGAGACTGTTAATGCAGCCAAAGAATATAAGTTCATCTCTATTCCCATCAGGAAATAAAGTAATACACATAATGCAAGATTTATAGTTAGGCTTGTGACTACAAGAATAACATACTTTATATTTCTGGATATTATCAGTATGAAGATCAGTAATACAATCACAGTCAAAGCACTTCTGTATCCTATTCTATTTAGTTCTTCCTTTATCTCTTTACTAGTATCTTCCTCCAGTATCAGAGACACACTTGAAGGCAGAGCTTTCTCTATCGTTTTTATATTCTGAAGGACAGAAGAAGACAGCTTAATTGAGTTAGCACCAGAAGTAGGATAAACATTGATATAGATATTATTCTTACCATTAAGCCTAAAGTATCTTGATTGACGAGCTACCTGTTTATTAATATTACATATCTCTTTTAGATAAAATAAATGACCATCTTTATTCTTTACAGGGATAGTCTTCCAAAAATCTGCATCTTTAGCTTTGTTATTCCCTAGGCGCACACTAATGACCTCTTGATTATCATCATTATGCGTACGCATTAATCCGAGCTTTTCAGAATAGAAATAGTTCCTCAATGCACTTTTAATATCAGAAAGCTTAACATCTATATAATTCAAGTGCTCTTTATCATAAGTGAATACCAATTCATAAGGCATTGACCCAACCACTTCAATTTTATCAACAAATTCAACTTGCGACAATTCAGGCTTAATTACATCATTAGCCAGTTTATACAATTCGGGCAGTTCCTGCTCTCCATTGAGGATATATGTCATTGAAGGACTTTGATCTAAATATCTATCCTCTCGTGCATAGTAAATATATGGATATGATACACCTTCAGGAAGATCAGGATATACTTGCCGCAATATTGATGAAAGTTCAAATCTAAAGTCTTCTGCATTTACATTCTCTGACAGGTAAATATTGAGATAACATCTGCTTTTGTATACTTCTGTAGTTAACTTTTCTACACCTTCAAGAGAATTGATAACACCCTCAAGTACAGTAGCGATTTCAGCATCTATAACTTGTGGTGATATATCACTCCAATAACAAGAAACAGCAAAATTCTTTGCTTTTGGACTTGGTTTTAATCGTAACGACAAGTCCGGAATAACAGCAAACCCAATCAAGCCAAACAGAATAAAAATCAATATAATCTTATAAGAGCCTTTGATAAGGACATCTCTCTTTATTTTATCTCTCATAGCCAATTTTATTTCTGTTTCCTATATAGATAATAATAAGCCAATGGAATAAAATAAATACTTACAATAGTTCCCAATGTCATCCCGCCAATAACAGCTAGTGCCAATGGCTTTTGTAAGTCAGCACCAAGGCCACCGGAAAGCAATAGAGGAACTAAGGCAAGAATCGTTGTCAAACTTGTCATTAATATCGGTCTCAGTCTTCTCTTCCCTCCTTCATGTATGGCATCTAATAGCCCATATCCTTCTTTTCGTAACTGGTTAATTGTATCTACTTTTAGAATAGAATCATTGATTATAATACCTGTCACGACTATAATTCCTATGGCAGACATCAGGTTAAGAGTACTTCCAAAAAGAATTAACATCAGAAAACAACCAGCAAAATCAAATAAAATTTCAGTAAGTATAATAGCAGGTTGAACTAAAGACTCAAATTGTGCAGCCAAAATAAAGTACAGAAGTAATGTACTAATCAGCAAGACATAAATAAGATTATTGATCAGCTTTTTCCCTTCAATATAACTACCATCCAGATTTATTCGTAAATCTGTAAACATCTTCTTTACATTTGAGATATTAGATAATGCTAACTCTGTATCATTGCTTTCAGGAACAATAAACTTGACATATTCCCCCTTCTCACTGCCATAAATTACCTTGAAATCGCTTTCTGAGTTGATATCAATAAGACTGGACAGAGGAATACTTTGTCTATCATTGTTCATGATCATAGTCTTATTCAGCTGTGATAATAAATTCTCTGATTTATTACCTAAGATTACAGGAAAGAAGTTAATACCATTATTCAATTTAAATACAACATTACTATTGAATAGAGTCTTTAATTTGTTCCTCAAACGATCAAGAGATACATTATATAATAACAATAGTTCTGACTTTATCTTTAGTTGCATCACCTGAGATAAAGAATATTTTGAACTATTATCTATCAATGCTTGCTTATTAAGCTTATGCTGTATACTATCAACTCTTTTGGGATTTAATGGGTGATTAGCATCCAATGCAAAGAACTTCATCTCAAGAGAAGCCTGATCTTTTGAAAAGACCTGTTCAAAGATTGTTTCCGGTTTCGAGAATTTATATGAAGTATTGTGATAATTGCTATTAAAGAAGTTACTGACTATTTGCTTTATCTTTGATACATCAGAACTATTCTTTAACTTAATATAAAATTGACTTTCTGCTATTCCTTGGTTCTTAGTCTTTCCAAGTATGAATTGTTGTTTCCCTATGAATGCATTTATTACTTCTGAAGCAGCAGACGATTGAATTGTAGTAATTAATTCCTTACTTCTCTTTTCGTTCTCCTGCAATGGTATCGCATCACTCCAATCTACCTGAATAATCAGATCATTTTGCTCTAAAGCAGGCATAGGAGTTTTACCAAGATAAAAATACATTACAACACTAATTGGTATCAGCAGAAAGAAACTTATAACAGATGTTTTTCTGTATTTAAATAAGAAATCAAAGCTATTTAGATAAAACTGTTCCAGCTTTCTCATTCCTATCTTTTCTACAATCATATACTTTCTCTTCTTTACCACTCTTGATAGATAGAACAATCTATATACAATAGGCAACACCATTACAGAGACTAAGAAAGATGTCATTAATCCCATTGTTACGGCCATAGCCTGATCAAAGAACATTGCTCCAGTAATATCGCTCAGGAATATTAATGGAATAAATACACTACAGGTAGTTAATGCAGAACTCAATAAAGGTCTTATTACTTCATTTGTCCCCTTTACACAAGATCTGTTTAATGACAGTCCTCTGTTTAAATGCTGGTTAATATTATCAATAACAATGATAGAGTTGTCAATCATCATACCAACACCTAAGACCAAACCACTCAAAGACACGATGTTTATTGAAATACCTATAAGGTGAAAGAACAGAATACTTATGATCAAACTACATGGTATAGTTATAGTCATTATAAGTGGCTCTCTAAAGTTTCCTATAAACAAGAACATAATCAAAAGAGAAAGAACAGTCCCAATAATGAGACTTTGAAGTAAATTATCTATAGAATATTTAAGCAAACTGGTTTGATCTCTACTAATCTTAACAGAAAAGTCAGGGTATTCTTTATGCAGTCCATCAATAGCCTCATGCAATTCTGTAGACAATCTTTCCATTCTTGCATCTGCCTGCTTAATGACTGTCATCGAAACAGCTTGCTGATCATTATACAAGTATCTTCCTGTAGGATTACTTACACGCTTTTTTATTTGGGCTAATTCATTTAAAGGTATAATCTTACCATCTTTCGTTCTTAATAAGAGATTTGAGATATCTTCAACATTACTCAACTTCTTACCTAAATTTAAACTGTATTGATAATGGCCATCTTTGACAATTATATTTCCATTTACAGTATTGTTGTTTATCAGAACTCTTGATATATCTTCCTGACTAATCCCCAAAGATCTCAGCTTCTCAGAATTCGGAAGAATCATAATCTCTGTCTTATCTAATCCAGACATATCTACCATTCCAACCGAATTTAGCTGTTCAAGTCTTCTTTTTATTATGTTCTGAGACAGATCACTCAATTGTAAAAAGTCGTCTGCCCGCATCCAATAAGATTCATTAGGCACAATACTAAGGTAAAAGGCAGGAATATCTGTTGCTCTGGTCTTTATTACTCTGGGTCGTGTAAAGTCTTTTGGCAATGAAGTCATCAACTTATCAACCTTCTCATTGACCTCAATAAATGCAAGATTGATTTTTGTATTATGCTTGAACCTAATCTTAATAATTGAAAAACCATTTCTGGTAGTACTTTCAATATCTGTAACATTGTTTACTTGCTGTAGATTATATCGCAAGTCCTTGACAACACTCTCTTCAAGTTGACGAGCACTAAAATCTTTATGGGATACTTGAACATTAATTTCAGGTATTTCTATATCAGGTAAAAGGCCTACAGGTAATTTGAATCCGGAAATTATACCTAAAGCAATAAATGCCAATACAGTCATCAATACTGCTATTGGACGATTAATTAAAAATTTGACCATAAAATGTTATCGTTTCAGATTAGTTCTTTATGACTTTGACCTTGGACTCATGAGCCAAATTGAAATTACCTGAATAGATAACAGTATCACCTTCTTTTATCCCATCAAGTAAAGATAGTTCTGTATCGTTCTCCATATTCACAGCAACATAATTCCAATATGCTTTGCCATGCTTTAGTGTGAATACTACTTTCTTACCATCTCTCAATACAATTGATGATCGGGGAACTACAATCTGATTGTTAAGGATCTTCTCAAAGAGTACCTTTGCATTCATTCCGTCAAGAAGTTTATTTTTGACATTCCTAAATCGGGCTACTACTTTAATAAGTCCGTTTTCATTTACTTGTGGATTTATTTGATTAATGACACCAGTGAAGAAGGTGCTGTCAAAAGCAAAAGGAAGTATTGTTGCTTTTTGTCCTTGCTCTATCCACTTTAATTCTGATTCCATGATAAAACCTTCAACATCAAATAAGGAATTATCAACAATAGCACAGAAGTCTTTCCCTGTATCATTTCTGTCATTAGAATGTTTTTCTATGTTTGCTATCTTACCTTTAAAAGGAGCTATAAGAATCGTTTTCTCATAGTCGAGTTGAACTTCTTTTAAGTCATTATTTGCTTGCTCAAGCCCACTCTCAATCCTGAGATTCTTCAATATCTCTTTATCCATTCCTGAGGTATCGGAATTCGCTCCTTTATGTCCAAGTATGAGGTTTTGGTATTCGAGCTCTGCTTTAGAAATGTTGGTTCTGGATTTTGCTAATCTAATCTTCTCTCTGGAATTATCAAGTATTGCTATAGTATCCCCTTTTCTCACAAAATCACCATTCTTGACTTTTATATCCTTTATAACTCCACTACTTTCAAATCGTAAGCTTACTTTGTTTACGGCTTTAAGTTTACCATTGGATATTAATTTATGAGAAAAGTCTTCTTTCCTTACAGTTTTTACTTTGACTTGCTGAATTTCCTCTGCTTTTAAAGATGTTGGTGCAGAATCTTCTTTATCTGTTTTACTCTCTTGATTAGAACAAGAATATAAAAATATTAGGCAGCTAATAATCAAACTTGCTTTCCCTATTAAAGCTCTATAACTATTCATTATAATATATGTGTTTTAAAGTTTTGTACAGTTTTAATACCAGACAATTATAAAATCTTTTACCTATTCAATATGTAAGAGAATATTATCATATAATTTCTCTTCCCAACTTAATGTATATCGGTTTTCATTAATTCAGTGTCAAATAAAATGTAGCAAACGCAAATATAGCTTATATATATAATTTATCAAACAGATATGTTATAAGACGAAAGCCAGATGACTAGCATCTGGCTTCAATCTATTAAATCCATTATCGTAATTATATTCAGAATGAAACCATGCAGTAAACAAAACTTCTTAGTTAATCATACTAATTATCTCGTAGTTCCTTTTAAGGACAAATAAATAACAGGAGTACTTTCCGAGTTTGTTCTTATTTCTATTGTTTTATTAAATACACCATAAGAAGTTGGCCTAAACTCAACTTTTATACTGCTATTTTCTCCCGGAGCTATAATTTCTTTATCATATTCTGTTATTGTACATCCACAATATGGTTTTACTTCACGCAGCTTAAGTTCTTCATCTCCCACGTTTTTAAATTCAAAAACATGGTACACTACAGTATCCATCTTTATCTTCTTAAAATCATGAACTCTATCTACTATGGCAAACTCACTATTGTTATATACCTCACCTCGCATCGCTGCTATAAATCTACCTCCAAAAATGCTTAATACCAAAAGTATTGCAATTATAATTATTGATGTTAAATGTTTCATGTTTTAGGCTGGCTTTTTTTAGTTGGCAATTATTTTTGCAAAATAGAATCTCTTAATAACTTTATTATCCTTCAAAAGCTCCTGATCATTCTTCGTCATCAAAATATTTTTCATATCTCCGATATATCTTACTCTATAATTATCAGGAAGCAGAATATCATTACAGATCTTTTTCTTATTGATATAAACTTCTAAATATCTATTAAAATTAGCACTTACCTTTTTCCAAAGCTCTTTAATAGATTGTTGATCTGTATATTCATCACCATCAATCTTATTACAAGATCTATATAAAGTAATCAGAGTATCTCTACTAGTATAAATGTTCTTAAAAACTGATTTTTGTGCTAATTGATAAATCCTTTTAAATTCATCATCTCTACTCAAATGCTCTTCAGGAAAAGAATAATGCTGTGGAGTCAATACGAATTTCTCATATTTCCTCTTCTCTTTTTGATCTAATGGATAGATATATAAGGTAGTATCTGAATTGAATAATATATTGCAAGTCTTTTCAGAACCATTATAAGAACATAAAGGCTTAATCATAAATAAATTCACAAGCTCTTTTTGCAGTACTCTTTGAGAAACTCCTAACCCATAACCCTGTATATGTCTGTTTTTTGTGTCTAAAGAAAATATATATGGATTTTCTCTTCTTTCTCTCTCCTCATTTGGCATTACATACAAACTATCAGGCCCAGAACCTTCAAACACAAATAAAGAGTCTTCCCCCAAGTGATATCCCATCAAGTTTCTATTATAATAATATGGACTATTGTCTATCAGTACAGTTTTCAAATATTTACCATCTTTACTATAAAACTTTAGCTTTCCATAAGAATTAATAGCAACAACAGAATCATTTATAAGATGTGCCTTGGATGAAACAATATATGCATAATGATATTCTTCCTCTGACTTTCCAAATCTTTCAAACCTAAATCGCTCCTTATTCTCATCAAAACACACTACTGCGGTGTCAAATAATCCAACAAAACTGTTTGTCATTGTATCAAACGATGTTATACTAAAACGTCTACTATCCGGAAGATCAATAGAGTCGTAAATAACAACAGACATATCATTTGAGAGATAATTAATTCTACTCTCTTTGCAAGAAAGAAAAGAGAGTATAAATAATAAGTAACATAATCTATTCATTGTATCTTATTTTATAAGAGTATAAGCAGTTTCTAGAGGGCCTATTGAAACTACGTACACATGGTTTTAATTTTAGCTGATTTCAATTCTTCTTAATACACTATGATCACTAATAAGAAAAAGCTCTTATTTCAATAGAATATCAGATTATAAATGATAACATTTATAAATTAGGTGTAATTTCTCCAAACAAATAATAAGTAGCGGTTAATATTAAAGCATAGAAGATAAACCATATTATGATTAGATTAAATTCCTCAAACCAAATATATTAATCGCCTTTTATTATACTTTATAAACCTTATGTTTTTAGTAGGAATGAATAACTCTGTATTTTATAGTAATCAGGGCGATATTAAGAAATATCCTCATAATAATTCATTACATATTAAGCATGATTAACAAAAACTACATTATTTATTTTAATACTTTAATCAAAGATTGAGATGAAAAATAATATTCCTTCCTAGAAAATTAAAGATTATTATTGTTTAATGCACCAGATAAGGCAAATATAAAAAAACACTTAAATACAAAGCAAGATTTTTTCTATGTTTTTTTGTGATTATTTTTATTTATTCATACCAGATCTTGAGAGAATTTATGTAAAAAAAACTATTATGTCCATTAATAGTTAAAATTATTGTTTAGACGTCTAGAAATTAACACTCTCATTCTTTTTATAGAAGTAATTTTTAGATTATCCCAGAAGTATTAACCTTAGAAAAATGATGTCTTTTGAATAAAAAAGATTTATTTATGTCAAATACCATAAAACAAACAGATTTTAAGAGAGAAGTGATTTAAAAACTACTCCACTCATCCTAACCTAAATATCTGGCATCTAATTCTGTGACATAGATAAAAAAGGATAAAATTGGTCTCCTTTTTTC
>JBGRPZ010000092.1:0-15213 GCA_041725915.1 Hyphomicrobiales bacterium
GATGTGTCTGAATATTGTATCTTGGAAGGAGTCTAAAAGGAGAAGTATTAAAAACAAAGTCAATTTCTGTAGCTCTATATACAACACTTGCAGAGTAAATCCATCTTATAGCAATAGTCTTTTTGTGTTTAATACTTTTGTTGATTATTAAAATAAGGTCTATAAAATTAGAAGAAGCGGTATTATCAGTTTCTGTTTTATCTGTTAGTTTCTCAGTGATTTCATTATAAGCTTGAGTAGTTGGCTTAATCTGCTTTGCACATAGGGTCACTTTCTCCTTAAGTTTAAGGATTACTTTCTTTAAAGAAGAAACAAAAGACTTATATGTTAATTTTAATCTCATTGTTAATAAAGAAGAATTTATTTTTTATCTAAAACCAAAGTTATGATACTTTATAGATTTGAGCAAGTTTTTACTATTGAAAATTGATAGATAAAATAAAAAAAAGCTTATGATATATTATTATGGAATTAATTCTATGGCAGTCTATGGTGTAGAGATTGAGGTGTTTAGGTTCTGAAGTATTCTCAAGGGTAAATTGTTATTATTTTGCAACTCATTTGGTTTTAGAATTATAATTTCTAAATTAGATTATTATTATAATCTTTGAATTAATACATGATATCGAATAAAATTCAAAAAAACATAATAATATCATTTTTAGATATTAACAATATTTTTTACATTTGCTCATGTATAAGTAATTCCAACCCTATAAAATATTGACCCTTTAACAATACAATACAATACACTTATGAACAAAACGCTCTTCGACCAGAATGTGGAAGACCTTTTTGTGAGTCAAAAGAGAATAATAGAAAACAAAAACAAGTTACTACTCATCCAAAAAGATCCATTTTCTATTTACGAAAACCCAGTAATTAGTCATGAACATATTCCTATACATTGGAGATATGATTTAAATCAACAAACAAATCCATGGTTACAAGAGAAGATTATTTTTAATTCTAGCTTAATAGTAGGAGCATTTAGGCTTAACAACAAATATTATATAATTAGTAAGTTAGAAGGGAAGAATACAAATACTTTATATGCCTTAGCTGAGAGCGATACAGGTATTGATAACTGGAGGTATTTGGATAGCCCTATTGATTTTGGAATAGATGAAATATATAAAGAATCAGAAAATGATGTAAAAGTTGTTTTACATGAAAATGGTTATATCTATTGTTTGTTTAATAGCCCAATTAGAGATGATATTGGAAGAATTAAGAGTACCACTTTCATTTTATCAAGGTCAAAAGATTTAATTAGTTGGGAAAGATTAAATGAAACAAACATAAGGACAAAAGATCCATTGGAATGTATAATTCATCCTAAGTATATAAATAATCAATATTGTTTCTTTTCTCAAAATCTTAATGATTGGAAGCCTAAGACAAAGGACTTTAATTACAATACCATTGATAAAGAGATTCTTCAAAATGGTGATATACGTAAGATAATACGGAATAATAATAATAATCTGAAGAAAGATAAGAATTACTCTCCTGTAATAGCTCCTATAGAAACAAGCAGAGGGTGGTTGCACCTTAATAGCAAAACCGAAAAAACATTGAAAGGATATTGCCAGATAGTAGAGTTCTATCTAACAAGCATAGATAAGCCTTGGGAAATATCAAGTACAAGTGTGAAATTTAAAGTTGTTATTCCAAATAGAGAAGAAGATTTAAATTATGGACAAATAATAAGTTCAATAAATTGGATATTAGATGAAGATGAAAGAATAATCATATACTTTTCAACTTCAAATTCATCAGTGTACGCAATGCGAACTGAAAAGTCAAAGATTCTTAATAATATCATTTCTATTAAAAATCTTACGAATCCTTATATTACTCTATCCAATAAAAATTCGATGATAAAGGATAATATTGAAATTTTATACAGAAGATTTCCCCATTTACTAGAAAATATTAATTGTATATAATAGTCCTTTAAACAATATCATAATCCAGTAGTTTCTCTAATGTAACTACTGGTATTTTATATTACTTCTGAAAGCTCTAAACTACTTAACACAAATTTATTATGATAAATAAGCAAAGCAAAAGCTATGACTATCTACTAAAGCGAGGTTTTGGTAAAGCTAAAATTGGCATTATCTCAAATCATATTTTAAAGAATACTATAGATGATATTTCTATATATCAAACAGAACCTTATGAATCTATCCCTGATTTCCCTAGAGATAAATCTCTTAAGGCAAAAGGAGAGCTTATTTATGGTAATTGGTTCGGAGAAGATATATACTTTATGGATAGAGCACTTCATTACTATAGAGGTTTTTCAGCAGAGGAGATAATATACCCTGTTCGGCTGATGATGTTAGCCGGAGTTAAGCTTATCATTATGGTTAACTTTGCAGGAAGTGTAAGCCCAAATATAGCAAAAGGTGAATTTATGGTTAACACAGACCATATTAACCTCATACCAGATAATCCATTTATAGGACAAAATAGTGATAATCCTGGTTCGCGATTTCTGGATATGGTACCGCCTTACAACTTAGACCTTGCATATAAAGTGATAAATTATGGTAAGAAGTTATCAATAAAGATTCATGAAGGTACTTATCTGGCAATCTCTGGTCCATCTTTCCCATCACCTGCAGAATATAAGTTTTATAGCCACATAGGTGCTGATGTGATAGGTATGACAGGAATCTTTGAGGCAATAGCAGCTAAACAAATGGGAGTGGATTTTATCAACCTGAATCTTATAGTAGAAAACTGTGATCCAGAGAAACCTGACCCTAAATCTTTGGATAATATTATTGAAATTATAACGCAATCTGAGGATAAAATACATTCATTATTAAAAAGCATAATTACAATGTCGTAAATTACTAGTTTTTTAGTAACTTCATAAGAGCCAATTACATTAACTTCATTTTACAAACTAAAAGTTATATTAAAATGATTAAAGAATTCTTTCCTGACGTTGGCAGCATACAATACAAGGGATCCGACTCAAATGACTTGTATTCTTTTAAATGGTATGATAAAGATAAAACCTTTGGAGATTATTCTTTAGGTGATTTTTTGCAATTTTCTATTTCTTATTGGAATTCTTTTGGCAATAAAGGGAATGATTTTTATGGCTCTAGTACAAAGGTTTATCCATGGCTATTGATAAATGACTCTGTAAAATCAGCTCATTTAAAAGCTGATGCTGCTTTTGAGTTGATGAGCAAATTGAATATTGATTACTATAGCTTTCACGATTTTGATCTGATAAATGAAGGTACAGACCTTACAGATAGTGAAATAAAGCTACAGATAATCAGTGATTATATAAAAGAAAAGCAAGATTTAACACATATTCAACCCTTATGGGCTAGTGCAAATTTATATACTAATCCAAGGTATATGAATGGAGCAGTTACAAATCCTGATTTTGGTGCTGTTGCTTATGCAGGTGCACAAGTTCAGAATGCATTAGATATAGCAATAAAACTTAATGCAAAGAATTATGTATTCTGGGGAGGGAGAGAAGGCTATTCTAGCATTCTAAATACAAATAACTCTATTGAAAAGAGCAATACTGCTAAGTTTTTGAAATACTGTAGAGATTATGCACGCAAAAATGGATTCGAAGGAAACTTAGTAATAGAGCCTTCTGCACATACTCCTTGCAGGCATCAGTATGCTGCTGATGTAAAAACAGTAATAGGGTTCTTGTTAAAAAATAAATTGGAGAAAGACTTTAAGATTATAGTTAATTCTCATAAAGCATTCTTAGCTGGGCACGCTCTTTCTGATGAAATTCAAGCAGCCTTAGAATGTGATATGTTATCAGGAATTAATGCCAATCGAGGCAATGAATTTGATGATTTACACACAGAATTATTTCCTATAGACTTAATAGAAGCAACAAAAACGATGTTGATCTTATTAAGAAATAATAGCATTCATAATCGAGGTGTTAATTTTGAAGCTTCTACAGTTAGAAATTCAACAGACTTAAATGATATTATAATAGCACATATAATGTCAATGGATACATATGCCAGAGCTGCTATTGCTGCTCATAAAATATATAATAACTCAAAATTCAAGGAATGGATAAACTTTAGATATAGGACATTTAAATCAGGGATAGGATTAGACTTTTCTAAAGGGAAGCTATCTTTAGAAGACCTTAAAGACTATGCTTTGGAACATGGTGAGCCAAATCAGATAAGCAGTAAACAGGAATTATATGAACAACTTATTATTAGCCATCTCTAAATCAATCATATGAGCCTAAGACCAGACATAAGACTCAACCGTAGTGTTTTGAGAACTGCTATTGCTGTAGCTTTTGGGAATATTTTATTTGGATTTCATATCTCTGGTATTAGTGGGACAGTAGAAGCGTTAAGAGCTAACTTTGCTAATCATCTGGATTTAACTATTACAGGACAGAATATTCTGATTGGATTTCTTGTCTCAATATCTTTATTAGGTGCTGTTATTGGAAGTATTGTCGCAGGTAGACTTGCTGATAGGTTTGGAAGAAAATTGGCAATGAATACTGCCGTTACTTTATTTATAATTACTTCTATAATTAATGCATTTCCTGACTTTGGCGTGCTATTCAAAATTCAGCCTGTTAGCTGGATTATCTTTTCTATTATTTCGTTTTCTGGAAGTCGATTTATTAGTGGATGTGCATTAGGTATAATTTCTACTATTATACCTCTTTATATATCAGAAATTTCTCCGGCAAAGATTAGAGGTAGATTGGTGGCTCTTTCTCAAATGGGTGTGGTTACAGGTATATTAGTAGCTTTTATAATAAATTACCTTATTGAATCTTCAGGAGACACAAAATTCTTATATTCATGGGGATGGCGATTAATGTTTGTAAGTGAAGCTATACCTTCTATAATTACAATATTCTTGTTTATCCGTATTCCGGAAAGCCCTAGATATTTATATAATATAGGACAAGTAGAAGAAGCCAAGAGGATATTTTCAAAATACCTTTCTACTAGTGAGTTATATGAAACCCTAAAATCACTAGAAACTGTGAGCCGGCAGAGTAAGAAGGGGGTTCCATTGAATTCTTATGGCAAGAGAGTGTTGTTTGTTGGATTGTCAATAGCAATGCTTCAGCCACTTACAGGTATAAATGCAATCTTATTTTATACTCCTGAGATATTGAAAAGAGCCGTTGGAGATATTACAACTGCTTTTTTTCAATCAACACTTGTTGGGCTAATCAATTTCATTACCACAATAGTTGCTATATTTATAATTGAAAGAGCTGGCAGGAAGAAATTTTACTTTAATGGTGGAATAGGCATGTTTGTATGTTTGATTATTGTTGGCTTCTTGTTTTTCTTAGGAGCTTCACCTGTGTTGATTTTAGGATTCCTATTCCTATTTATTATAGCTTTTGCTATTACATGGGGGCCTATAACCTGGGTAATGGCATCTGAAATCTTTCCAAGTAAAATTAGTGCTAAAGCTCTTTCCTTAGGAATAGCTGGGCAATGGCTTGTAAATTATCTGATAGCGTGGACCTTTCCTGTTATAGCAAACTCACCAAGTCTTGTCAAGACATTTAGATATGCTTTTCCATTTTGGCTTTATGCTCTATTGATCATAATACCAACTGTTATTGTATTAGTATTCTCACCAGAAACAAAGGGGAAAAGTTTAGAAGAAATAGAAAAATATTGGGAGAGTAAGAATTAATCTTTCAATTCTATTTACAATTAAGAATATCTACTTTGTTTATCTCTATCCAACCTATAGAGTCATTAGGCATACCTCCAATTGAGCGTAGGCCTTCGTATCCTGCTTTGACATTACCTGTAAATTTTACTTTCACCCAATTATCTTCACCTGTCTTGTGGTCTAAAATCTGAACGACATCACCTACAGTGAAATACCATAATACTATGCTATTAATAGAAGATTCTGCATATAATTTTGTGTTTCCATCTTTAATATAACAGTATGAATTGGAGGTGTATTCTTGTAGATTAGGATTATTCGAGTTCTGATTAGTTTTCTTTGAAGATGGATTGCAGGCAATGATTAAAAACGAAAATACAGCTGATACTACTATTACATTTCTCATATCCATTATTTATATACAGGGTTATAAGTAGTTAACTTTAATAAAGATAGTAAAATAATATCTGGAAACCTATAATCATTTGATAGTTAAACTAATTAATACAATTTTTATACCGAACTAAAATAATACTCAAATTATAATATCTTGCACAAGGTGAAAGATCCTGAATAATCATTAATACAATGGTTTAAAGTCAATATATTTCCAATATTAAATTAACATTAATATTTGTATCGAATACAAATTTGACAATTAAGAAATAAAAAGTGAAAGGTGCGTTACTAAAGCATAATCACAAAAACAGATATTATGCAATAAGAATATATACTATCACAAGCAAACAGGAAGAGATAAGTAATTATTTCAGATCACAAATTAATTTAACGGAAATTATTGCAATAAATATAATAGTGAAAATAAGATAATAAGGCTTAGTTCACAAAAGATAATTTTTTATTATTGCAAACTTAAACTTGAAGATATAATATCTTAAATATCGAATGTATTACTAGCAAAATATGGAGACATTTAGTATTGTTGCTCAGATTTTGACCCTTATAGGGTCTTTGGGGTTCTTTCTTTACGGGATGAAGTTAATGAGTGAATCTCTGCAAAAAGTTGCTGGAAGTAAGATGAGGAATATTCTTGCAGCAATGACTTCTAACAGATTAAAAGGGGTATTTACAGGGTTTCTTGTTACAACCGTCATTCAATCATCATCTGCTACTACAGTAATGCTTGTCAGCTTTGTTAATGCAGGTCTTTTATCTTTAATTCAATCTATTGGGGTGATAATGGGTGCTAATATTGGTACTACCGTCACAGCATGGATTATCTCTATTCTAGGATTTAAAGTAAAAATGAACCTGATAGCATTGCCTTTGGTAGGTATTTCTTTTCCTTTATTATTCTCAAAGATCAGTAGAAAGAAAGCCTGGGGAGAATTAATCATAGGATTTTCTATATTATTTATAGGTTTAGATTTTCTGAAAGACGCTATACCAAATGTAGCTGATTCTCCTCAAATATTTCAGTTTCTAGAGCAATACACAGATTTAGGATACTTGTCTGTAATTTTATTTGTTGGTCTTGGTACTATATTAACTGTTGTTATTCAATCGTCTTCTGCTACAATGGCACTAACCCTTGTAATGTGTAATAGTGGTTGGATTCCTTTTGAGATGGCTGCGGCAATGGTATTAGGCGAAAATATAGGTACTACAATAACAGCAAATATGGCTGCGATGGTAGCTAATACTTCAGCAAAGAGAGCTGCCCGTGCTCACTTACTATTCAATTTATTTGGTGTCATATGGATGCTGATAATATTTTATCCATTCCTGAATCTAATTGACTGGTTTATTCAGGATACAGAAGGGGTGTCTTCAATAATGGCAAATAAACCTACTGTTGCTGCTATAGCTGCTATACCAATAGCATTAGCTTCATTCCACACAGCATTTAATATAATCAACACCTTTGGTATGTTATGGTTTGCAAGGACTATTGCCAAAGTAGCCACATATCTTGTTAAATCAAAAGAAGATGATGACGAGCAATTTAGATTACAATATATACGTGTAGGTCTTCTTTCTACTTCAGAGCTTTCTATTGTTCAAGCTAGAAAAGAGATTGCTTTCCTTGCAAAAAGAACAAGTAAGATGTTTGAGCTTATTCCGAAGTTATTAGTAGAGAAGAATGAGAAGAAATACAATAAGCTTCTGAAGAAAGCCAAAAACTATGAAGATATTATAGATCGCATGGAAGTTGAAATTGCAAATTATCTTACAAAGATCTCTGAAAGTAAGATATCAAGACGAGGAACTATGCAGATCAGAGCAATGCTAAAGATCATTGATGATATAGAGTCTATTGGAGATGTTTGTTATAATATGATTATGACAATAAAGAGTAAAAATGAACAAAAGCTGTATTTTACTCAGGATCTAAGGGATAATCTTGATGAAATGTTTTTGCTTACAAAAGAAGCCTTGTTAAATATGGAAGGTAACTTGAATCTGGAATATAAGGATGTTCTTTTAAGTAAAGCAAGTGATATAGAAGCAAAGATAAATGAATTAAGAGATAATCTTAGAGTTCAGCATGTCGAAGACATAAAACAAGAAAAATATTCATATAAGAAGGGTACATTTTATTCAAGCTTGTTCAGCAATTGTGAGAAAGTTGGTGATCATGTTATAAATGTATCAGAAGCTATCGTTGAGAATCAACCTTAGATATATAACTAAAGAGGCTGGCAAAGCCAGCTTCTTTAGTTATTTCTTTTTTATTTCTTCCCAGTCTTTAATAAACTTAGAGAAATTCTTATATAAGTAATTACTGAAACTACAATATTCATTAAAGCGTTCACAGGATGGTGCATTTTTGTCTTTTTTTAATGTAACTACCTCTTTAAAGCAGCCTGCTAATTTTAAAGAAAACTCCAATCGCTCCTTAATCATACTTGTTACATCCCGGTCTTTTAGCCTGAAATATCTTTTCCTATCTCCTAATCTTGTAATATATTCTATAGCGTGTACATTTAATAGTAAGTTTATACCATTACTAGCAGCACTTTTACTTATTTTCAAGGTTTCCCTTATTTCATCAAAAGTTTGTTCTTCATTATCTGATACCATTAATAATCCAAGAATACGAGCAGCGACAGGTTGCATTCCTTCTTGTTCAAAAAGGACTCCAATCTTTTCGATTAACTCATATTGTTTTTGGATACGTTCATTGTTTTCCATAAAGCCAATTTTAGATAATTCATAGCAAAAATAAGAAAACTTCACAAGAACATGTATGCCCTTTTTGGTTTTAAATATAAAGAACCAAGACTAGGGGAATATTATGCTAGAGAATGTATATAAATCAATAGCTATAAGACAGTGCTTTAGGCCTTTGTGGGAATTCCTAAAAGTACTCAAGTACTTTTAGGATAAGATATTATAATTTGGGTATACTATCATTATCATGATAGCTTTTAAATTAGCTCAACTATGAATTGATTATTTATATAGTAGGAATAAAGAAGGTTTCTTATGGAAATCTAATTTCTTCTTTTTCCAGATTGATACAGGAAAAGTTTTTATATTTTCTGTGTCTAGTGTAATATCAGTGGCAACACATAACATTGTTGAAGGTGAGCAGCTTTTGCAAATAGCATCTACAAGTTGATGGTTCCTATATGGAGCTTCAATAAAGATCTGAGTTTGGTCTTTTGTTTTGATATCAAGTTCCAGCTCTTTGAGCTTTTTCGCTCTTTGGTTGGAATCAATAGGTAGATATCCATGAAAAGTAAAGGCCTGTCCATTAAATCCGGAAGCCATTAAAGCCATAAGTATAGAATTAGGACCAACAAGAGGCACGACCTCTATTCCTTTTCTTTGAGCAATTTCAACAATAACAGAACCTGGATCGGCAACACATGGAGTACCGGCTTCAGAAAGAAGACCGATGTCTTTACCTTCAAGAACTTCATCGAAATAGCTGAATATCTCGTTCTCTTTAGTGTGTTTATTTAAAGGATAGAAAGTCATATCCTCAATATTAGAAACAGGATTTAGTTTACTCAAGAACCTTCTTGCTGTTCTAACTTGTTCGACAATAAACACATTCAGCTTTCTTGCTATTTCAATTGTATAATTTGGGAGAACCTTTTCTGGCTCACAATCACCTATAGTTGTAGGTATTAGGTATAACTTTCCTTTTTTACTCATTATTAAACTACCATTTAAAGTTGTCCAGGTCTATATTTCCACCTGAAATAATTACTCCAACGGATTTATCTTTGAAATATTCCTTGTTTTCTAATAAGACCGCAATAGGTAATGCTGAACTAGGCTCAATAATGATCTTCATTCTTTCCCATATCATTCTCATAGCCATAGTGATACTTTTCTCAGAAGCAGTTAGTATATAATCAACGTTATTAATGATAATAGAAAAATTAATATCTCCCAAAGAAGTACGCAGGCCGTCAGCAATAGTTTTCGGATTAGTTTGAGGGATTAATTTTCTTTTGATAAAAGATCTATAAGCATCATCAGCTTGCTTAGGTTCACAACCAATAACGGTTGTCTTAGGGGAGATCAATCGTGTTGTAAGAGCAGTACCGCTTAGAAGGCCACCACCACCAACAGGAGCCAGTATACAATCAAGCTTTTTATGCTCTTCATATAATTCTTTGGCAGTAGTAGCTTGACCAGCTATAATAAGGGAATTATTATAAGGATGCACCTCTATAGCGTTGGTTTTCTCTAATATGGAAAATAATGTGTCTTCTCTGGATTGTAGATTATTATCACAAAAGGTAATTTCTCCACCATATTCCTCGACAGCTTTGACCTTAACTTTTGGCGAGGATTTAGGCATCACAATATAAGATTTAATATTCCTGATCATTGCAGCTCTTGCTAATGCCTGAGCATGATTGCCTGAAGAATGAGTGGCAACACCGCTCATTAATTGGACTTTAGGTAAGGAAAAGATCGCATTAACAGCTCCTCTGGATTTAAAAGCTCCTGCCTTTTGAAAGTTTTCACATTTAAAGTAAAGTTTACATCCAAATATTTCATCTAAAGAGGATGATGTCAAGACAGGAGTTTTATTGATATAAGGTTCTATTCTAGTGGATACAGCTTTAAGTTCAGAAAGGGTAATAGAGTATTTCTGTTCAATTACATTTTTTTTTTAGATGCAGTATCTAAAAGCTTTTCACAACAGGCTTTAATATTGTTGAATAAATCTTCATAAGATTCAGTACCAAATTCTTCAGGATTATGAAGAACTCTGTTCTGTCCGGGATACATGATGTTCATGAAGTAGTCTAGCTTATGAAGATCAGCAGAGTTTCTGATTCTGTTTTTCACTTCTCTATAACCTCTGGTATCCATAGCATAGATAAGATCAAACTTCTCAAAGTCATCTTTGGAGAATAGTCGGGCTTTTTTATTAGAGATATCAATATCATGCTTGGCAGCTATTTCAATAGCATTACTTACAGGTGCATGATTTATAAGATAAGGCTCACAACCTGCGGACTCTACATTAATATCTATTCCCCCATATTGAGCTAATTTCTTGAGTACTCCCTCAGCGATAGGCGATCGGCTGGTATTTTGAAAACATACAAACAATATATTCATATTACTACTTTTTAAATGTTAGTAAAAGAATATAACGAAAATAAGGGAGAAATACAACATAAAAGTCCAACAAAAGTTGGACTTAAGTCAAGAAAATGTGATTATTGTAGCATTTTGTCGATATCTTCAACGTAAGTTCTGAATTTTTTATCGGTTTCTATAAGGTTTTTCACTGTACGGCAAGCATGAAGTACAGTAGCATGGTCTCTATTTCCATGATTCAACCCAATGTTTGCAAGGCTAGCTTTAGTATTCTTCTTTGAAAAGTACATTGACAGTTGTCTTGCTTGAACGATTTCTCTACGGCGAGTTTTAGAACAGATCAACTCTTTGGAAATATTGAAATATTCTGATATTACCTTTTGAATAGCATCTATTGTAAATTCTTTCTTAGCACCTTTGACAAAGTTCGATAACATACTTTTTGCTAAATCTACTGAAATAGCTCTTTTATTCAAGGAAGATTGTGCTAATATAGAGATTAAAGCCCCTTCCATTTCACGAATATTGGTAGTGATATTATGAGCTAAGAATTCAATTACATCATTGGGGATATCAAGCCCGTCTTTATATAATCTTTTCTGCAAAATAGCTATTCTGGTTTCGAGATCAGGAACTTGAAGATCTGCAGCAAGCCCCCACTTAAACCTTGATAATAATCGGGGTTCCATGCCTTTCATTTCTACAGGAGGCTTATCAGAAGTAATGATCAACTGTTTGCTCTTTTGATGCAAGTGGTTGAAGATATGAAAAAACACATCCTGAGTCTTTTCTTTTCCTGCAAGGAACTGAATATCATCCATTATTAGTACATCAATCATCTGATAAAAATGGACAAAATCATTTTGGTTGTTATTCCTTACAGAGTCTATATATTGAGCAATAAATTGTTCAGTAGATACATATAATACAGTCTTTTCAGGGAAATTATTCTTAACCTGAAGACCAATAGCATGACTTAAATGGGTCTTTCCTAATCCTACAGGACTGTATATAAGTAATGGGTTGAAAGATGTCTTTCCCGGATTTGAAGCAACAGCAACTCCAGCACTTCTTGCTAATCTGTTGCAATCACCCTCAATAAAGTTCTCAAAAGAATAGCCTTCGACAAGCTGAGAATGTACTTTTATCTTTCTTAATCCTGGAATAACAAAAGGATTTGGGATATCCTTTGGTTCTTTGTTACTCATATTCACAGGAATATTCATTGCCGGATTTCTTGTTGCTTTCTTGTCTGCTCCGGGTACTTTTACTGAATATGGAGTTTTTTTAGATTTAGAAGTATCCATAATGATACTATACTCTAATCTTCCATCTATGCCTAGCTCTTTACGAATAGTTTTCTTTAGTAGCCCAATGTAATGTTCTTCTAACCACTCATAAAAAAACTGACTTGGCACTTGAATAGTAAGAATACCTCCATCTAATTTAATAGGTACAATAGGAGCAAACCAAGTTTTGTAACTTTGGTAATGTATATTGTCTTTGATAATTCTAAGACAATTATTCCAGACCTCGTTATGATCTTTTTTCATTGAATAAATTAACTTTGGCTACTTTTTATAAGATCCTTTATTAAACTGTCTACTGTAAATTATTCTGTCAACATCTTTTTAGTTCTCATACACTAAAATAGAGTATGCTTTTCTATAAGAGAAAAGTATCCATATTAACAAATCCCTCATTCGAAGGGTTTAATTATTTTAATATATATATCATCAAGCATCTTCTGTATTTTTTATTGAGATTTGATGAATCTTCTTGAATCTGTCAAATACTCTCTTGGAGTCAGTCTTTCTGATATTAAAATGAATCTTACAATCTAATTGAAAATCCTGCTCTAAATTTACAATATTTTCTTCTTTAAATACCCTCATTACTTCATTCATCATAGGGTAGTCAAAATGAATGACATATCTGTCATCGATAGTCTTTTCAATAAACTCAGCACTCTCTATTGCTTCACGAGCAGCGGTTTTGTAAGCTGTTATTAATCCGGAAGCTCCTAGTTTGGTGCCTCCAAAATATCTGACAACAACTATCAATATATTTGTCAACTCAAAGCTCTGTATCTGACCAAGTATTGGTTTGCCGGCAGTTCCTGAAGGCTCTCCATCATCATTTGCTCTGAATTTATCGTGATATTCACCTAAGCGATAAGCATAACAGTGATGACGTGCATCATAGTATTGCTTTTTTATTTTTTCTAAATGAATTCGTATATCTTCTTCAGAAAGGACAGGAATAGCTATGCTTATAAACTTACTTCCTTTTTCCTTATACAGACCTTCTGAAGACTTTACAATACTTCTATAAACATCTTCTTCCATATTATCTAAAAGATTGAAACAAGAATTATTGATACAATTGATAATGCAATCCCGAACAGATTTATCATCTTCAGTCGTTCTTTGAAACCAATGAAACCAACTAATGCAGAAAGAACTACAATACTTATATTTTGTATTGGAAATTGTGTTGTACTTTCAAACTGATCCATGGCTCTTAGCATATAATAAACTGTTCCAAAGTTTATCAATCCTAAAATAACTCCTCCTAAAATGGTTTGTAAATTTATTTTCTTTATCCTTTTCTTTTGGAAGGCTGATATTAACAAACCAAATAGTAAAGAGAATAAGAAAACTGTGGATAAATATAACATATAATCATCCTCAATATGGATATTTACAGCATATTTAAGTGAAGTATCTATAGTGCCACTGGTAAAAAACAATAATATAGGCAGAATTATTACTGATTTATTCACTAGCTTTTCTTTTCTATCTCCTTTCAATGTAAGGTATAGAGATAAAATTGCAGTAACAATCCCTAGTAATTTTAATGCAGATATACTTTCTTCATATAATAAAATACCTACTGTTATAGGAATAATAATAGACATTTTACTTGCTACTGCTGTTAAAGATACTCCTGCCTTTTGACTTGACACAGCAAATAAATAAAAGCCAATGATAAATAGTAGTCCTACAATTATTGAGAAAGGTAACCATGCGGCTTGAAATATATTCTCAAAAGAAGGTTTTACTGGTGATATAATATAACCAATCAAAGCAGCTACAAGATAATTTATTGTTATAGCTTGATGGTTATCAATAGAGTATGTTTTAAATAATCTAAAAGTAACAAATATACTTGTAGAAAAAATAATTGCAAATACTAAGAATGTCATCTTGTCTCCTCATTTTTAGAACCGGCAAAAATACGAAATAAAATGAAGCATTAAAGCATATCAATTTAAAGTCTTATTCAATAATACCAATCATTGCGCCAGATTAAAACAAGAAAATAGAATGATATATATAACAGTTCTTTACTATTATTTTCATTATTCAATTTACACCTTTTTTCTGTGAATATCAATTTTAATAACATCAATTATATGAATATGTCTGATTATTATATGCATGTTTTTAATATCTATGTATTAGGTGTTTGAAGTCTTCTTTTGTTGAAATAGAATAATATACACAATTAGCTTTTTGCTTATACTTTATCTTGAAAACCTAGTGCTTATGCTTGCATATTATTTGCGTTTAATTACTGAATTATGAAAAAGTGGCAGGTGATTTAAAACCATTTCCTAATATACTAACAAACTGTAATTTGAAGTGATTTGAAAACCACTTCACTCATCCTAACCTAAGTGTCTAGTATCAAATTCTATGATATGGGTAAGAAAAGATAAAATTGGACTCCTTTTTTTCTTTCATGTAACACTCCATTCACTGCGAAATATGAATAAGCTAAATAAGTAATAAATAGATTTTGACAGAAAGCGACAGATTCTTTAAATCTACTCATTTAGATATAATATACTTTTACAATTAATTCATCTTAATAATTCAGTTATTATTGAATATTTAGGCTGGGAATGCTTTTGCTTCAGATCTCTATATTTATCCATTTATAAGCTTTATCACTTATTTTTAATTGCTGTATAGTGCG
>JBGRPZ010000093.1:0-14970 GCA_041725915.1 Hyphomicrobiales bacterium
CTCGAACACAAAATAAAGGTTTTTCAAGGTGCTTTTTTGTTTTTATGCCTTTTCTAAATTATTTTTTGTCGTGTACTGAGATGATAGGTACTAATATTGGGGTTTATATTAGAATTAGAAAAAGATAGCTATGAAGTAATTTAAAAAGTCTGAAGAAATGATATAAAAAATGCCTGAAATACTCTATGTTTGATTTACGACACAAAAACATATAAAATGAGTAAACAGGCACTAGGCAAAAGTATCATAAATAAGTTCTTTGACAAAAGTTTTTTTGAATGCAGATGCAGATTTTGAAACAAAAGAATTCATTTCGTTATGTAAATCAAAAGGTATTGTTCCTAATGTTGACTTTAACAAAAGAAATGGCATAAAGCACATGAAATAGACCTTATACCTTTTATAATAAAACGTATAGAAAAAGATTTGTCGTGGAGAGAACCAGTGTTTGGATAGATAATTTTAGAACGCTGCTCATTAGGCATGAAAGGAAAGCCAAGAGTTGGTTGCTGTTCCATTACCTAGCCTTTATTATTATCTTTCTTCAAAAGAACTTCAATGTTGAAAGGACTTTTTAAATTAGTTCATCTAAAAACTCACCAAACTAAAATCATTCGGCAACAAATTCGGCAACAAAATAAAAAAGCCCCTTGCAAACTCAATGTTCACAAGGGGTTTATTATTTTTTTGAGGTCTCGAGCGGATTCGAACCGCTGTAGATGGTTTTGCAGACCACTGCCTGACCGCTCGGCCACGAGACCATTTGCGTTGCAAAGGTAAATAAATATTTATACGAGTCAATAGCAGGAAGCAGTTTTTTCATAAAAACATCAAAAAAACTACCAGAAAACCTGCGGTATCCCTTACTAAAGGTTTATTGTAAGGCAAACAGCATCCATCTTACCGCCCAAAGGAGGATTTAGTTTTTGGATCTTTACTTTTGCATCAACAACAGATGGAAAGTTTTCTTTTATCGCATTCAATATGCGTCTGCCTACGTGCTCAAGAAGCTTGGAATTAATCTCCATTTGTTCCTTCACAACAGCATAAACAGCCTGGTAATTTACGGTGTCTTCAAGACTATCTGTAACTTCAGATTTGGAAGTATCTGCCTCCATCCATAAATCCACTCTAAATTTAGTTCCTATTACTTGTTCTTCTTTAAAACATCCGTGATAGGCATAAAAATCCATTCCTTCAATTGATATTGTCGCCATAGTCTACTGTAGTTAAATATAAACCGAGTTCTTTACACAACTCGGTTTATAAAATAATGTTATGTGAAAGGAGATTATTTTTTAATGTTCTCTAAAGCATAATCAATTCTTGAAAGAACTTGCTCTTTTCCTATAATCTCAGCAATCTCGAATAGATCAGGACCTTTACCTGCTCCAACAAGGGCAAGTCTGAAGATATTCATTATAGGACCAAAGCCACAACCTTGTTGCTCAACATATACCTCAAGCTGTGGTTTTATTATTGCAGCAGAGAAATCATCGATATTGGTTATAATTTCTCTTACTCCCTTAAGAAGTTCAGGGCTGTTTTCTTTCCATCTTTTCTTTACAAACTTGGCATCAAATTCTGTAGGAGCTTCGAAGAAGAAAGCAGACTGTTCCCAGATATCTTTCACAAAGTTGGCTCTTTCTCTTACCATCTCTACTACTCGCTTCACGATATCAAGAGATATTTCAATTCCTTTAGCCTTAAGCACAAGGTCAAATTCTACAGCAATTTCCTCTACAGCTTTCTTCTGCATATACTGATGGTTGAACCACTTTGCTTTGTCAGGATCAAAACGAGAACCAGACTTACCTACTCTCTCCAAAGAGAAAGTATCTATAAGCTCTTCCATCGAGAAGATCTCTTGTTCTGTTCCTGGGTTCCAACCAAGGAAAGCCAACATATTGATAAATGCATCATGGAAATATCCTGATTCTCTGTAACCGCTGCTTATATCTCCGGTCTTAGGATCTTTCCACTCCATAGGGAAAACAGGGAAACCTAAACGATCACCATCACGTTTACTCAACTTGCCAGGGCCATCAGGTTTTAGCAACAATGGAAGGTGAGCAAACTCAGGAGCTTCCCATCCAAATGCAGTATATAACATTGTATGAAGAGGCAATGAAGGCAGCCACTCTTCACCACGAATCACATGTGAGATATTCATCATATGGTCATCAACGATATTCGCCAGATGGTAGGTAGGCATTCCGTCAGACTTGAACAGGATCTTATCATCAAGAGTCGAAGTATTTACTTTCACTTCTCCTCTGATAATATCATTCATCATCAAGATCTCATCTTCTGGTGTTTTGAATCTTATCACAAACGCGTGACCTTCGTTCTTAAGTCGCTCTACTTCTTCAGCAGCAAGGGCTATTGAGTTGTGTAGGGTCTTCCTTGTTTCGCCGTTATAGACAAATGTTTTCTTATCGCTTTCATACTCTTTTCTCAGCTGATCTAAGTCTTCAGCAGTATCAAAAGCATAGTATGCCCAACCGTCTGCAACTAGCTGTTCGGCATATTTCTTATAGGTATCTTTCCTTTCTGATTGACGATAGGGTCCAAACTCTCCTCCTTTATTCACGCTCTCATCGAACTCTATCCCACACCATTCAAGAGATTTAACTATATAGTCCTCTGCTCCTTCTACAAATCTTGTCTGATCAGTATCTTCTATTCTAAGGATCATCTTACCGCCATGTTTCTTGGCAAATAGATAATTATATAATGCTGTTCTGACACCTCCTATATGTAAAGGACCTGTCGGGCTTGGAGCAAATCTGACTCTTACTTCTCTCTGATTCATAATATATTGATGATTTATTTAATGTCGCAAAATTAAAAAAGAATCTAATCAGATGCTTTTTTATTTCAGTTATTTAAGATAAAAGAGCCTCTTTAAACAGATAATTCAAACCTAAAAGACGTGAAAGAAAACATACAGGTATTGATAATGTTAATATCCGGAATTTGACGATATCTTCTAACCCAACAACAGGATATATAAGTATTAAATTCAGTGAAAATAATAAAGAAAATGCTTATATTTATATCTATAATGAAGTTGGTCAGGTAATACAATCTGATAAGGTCAATTTGAAAAAATATAATAACTTCAATATAACTTAAGTGATGTCCCTAAAGGGATTTATTATATCCACATTAAGTCCGAAAGTTTATCTACAAAAGAAAAAGTTATCGTTAGATAGTTATAAACCAGTTTTCTAATTTTAAAGGCAGTGTATTATTACTTACACTGCCTTTCTTTATTTATAGGTATGTATAGCCTACTTCTATGTATAAAGTATTTTATGCTTCATGCTCATTGAGATTAGACGTACTTCTTTTTCAATAAATGAGGATATTTCCTACTTATATGAATGATAAATTCACCAAACAGCCCGTTTGCCCATGCAAACCACTCTCTAGTATAGTCACTTGGGTCATCCATATTGAAGGATTCATGCATAAAACCCGTATTGTCGTGTGTAGTCAACAAATACTTTATACATTGCTCTACTTCCTTCTCACTGTCAGAGGTAATACCACGCATAGCAATAGACATCGGCCATATCTTGTTGTATCCTGTATGTGGGCCACCGATACCTTCAGCAGCTGTCCCTTTGAAGAACCAGCCGTTCTTATCGCTAAGCGCAAATTTTCTGGTATTTTTATATAAATGATCATTATGATCTAAAGCATCCAAATAGCTTGCAGATAATAAACTTGGCACATTGGCATCATCCATAAAGTTATGATTGCCCAGTCCATCAAACTCATAACAATAGATCTTACCGAAATGTCTATGCTTGACAACAGCATATTCCTTCATCGCCTTCTCCACTTCTTCACGTAAAGTACGTGCTTTGGGGATGATGTCATCACCTTTACCAGCAGACTTCAGCATCTCTTCAAGCTTCTTCAGCATACTTATTGCAAATAGATTTGATGGAACAAGGAAATTCCACATAGTACTATCATCAGAAGGTCTGAAGCTTGAACATATTGCTCCTGTTGGATGGAATGGACGACCAAGACCAGAGGCAAAAGAAGTATCAGTCATTCTATCCGAACATCTACTGTAAGAATATGGAGTTTTCCCGTCTTTGCGCTGTTCTGTCTTGAAGGTTTCAACTATTGTATCCATAGCCAACAACCAATCATTGTCCATAAATGATGTGTCTTTCGTCTCTTTCCAATAGCGATGCGACAATCTTATCACATAACATAATGAATCGACCTCCCATTTTCTTTCAAAAACACCATTCTTTGCTCTTGGCATATCATCAGGAAAAGCAGCACAAAAAGACTCTTCATCCATACAAAAAGCATTTGCATATGGATCGAGATTTACAGAGTTTGAATGTCTGTTTATCAGTCCTTTCACCATTGCTGCCAGATTCTCATCCTGTGTCAAGAAATCCATATAAGGCCAAACCTGAGCCGATGAGTCTCTAAGCCAACAAGCATGAATATCTCCTGTAATCACAAAAGTGTCAGGTTTATCTTTATATGTTCCCTGAAAAACTGTTGTGTCAAGTGTATTCGGAAAGCAGTTGCCAAACATCCATGCAAGTGTCTCATCGGCAATCTTGCCTTGCATATCCTGAATATAGTTATCTATAACTTCAGATCTGAATCTTCGTTCATCAGCAGGAGGTCGTTTACTGGGAATAGCAGATCTCTTTGCAAATGATGACAAAGGGATAGAAGGAAGCACAGCCGTTGCAGCCGCCGTGACTCCTACCATTTTTAAAAACTCTTTTCTTTTCATAAGAAGTTTGGAAATTTGATAATTTGAAAATAGATAATTCTTTTCCATGCTAAAATTACACAAAATCATTTTGAGAAAGGAAGCATAATTTCAACAACAAAAATTCCATCTATCCAGACTTATCTTTTCAGCCTTGAAAAAGGCTCTTTTTTTCCTTGCCTAGATAATTTCAAAAATTAGCCCGAAGGATGACCAAACTTAGGCAGGAAGATGACCCCTCTTTGGGGGGGAAGATGGTCGATTTTCAACCGAAGGATTGAGATTCATCGAGGGGAAGATTCCAAAATTCCAAGGGGAAGGATTTTGATTCTTCTGGGGGGAAGATCTTTCTACACCATAAAGACAACAAAATCCCAACAACAAAAAAAGCCACCTCCAGTGAGTATGCACTCACCGAAGATGACTTAGAACAAGTATTATTTTCAATAGAATATCTTATTTATATTCTCTTGGAGTAGTTTCGTTCTTAAGAACTCTAAGTCCATTAAGGGCAAGAGCTTTCATTTCATCCTCACCAGGATAAACATGAACGGGAGCAATTTTAAATACTCTCTCAATGATTTCATTTGTGAAGTACTTATCATATGCAATACCACCAGTGATAATGATAGCATCCACCTCACCTTTAAGTACTGTAAACATTCCTCCAATTTCCTTAGCCACTTGATAAGCCATAGCATCATAAATAAGCTTAGCTTCTTTATCGCCAGCAAGTACTCTTTTTTCTACATCATAAGCACTGTTTGTGCCAAGTAGAGAAACAAGACCACCTTCACCTTTGATCATCTTTTTGATCTCTTTTTCAGTGTGTTTACCGCTAAAGCAAAGCTTCACAAGCTGTCCAACAGGCAATGTACCACTTCTCTCAGGAGAGAAAGGACCTTCACCATCAAGTGCCTGATTCACATCAACAACTTTACCTTTTCTGTGAGCACCAACAGAAACACCACCGCCAAGGTGAACAACAATCGTATTCATTTCCTCATACTCTCTACCTACAGAAGTAGCATGTTGACGAGCAACAGCTTTCTGGTTCAAAGCATGGAAAATAGAAACTCTTTCAAATAATTTATGGCCTGTAACTCTTGCAATATCATCAAACTCATCAACAACAACAGGATCAGCAATAAATGCTCTTGTGTTTGGTAATGACTTTGCAATATCATCAGCAATTAAACCACCAAGGTTACTAGCGTGCTCACCAAGAGGGCTATCAACAAGATCAGCCTTCATAGCGTCATTCACTTCATATACTCCGGATTCAATCGGCTTCAAAAGTCCACCTCTACCAACAACAGCATTGATAGTACTAATATCAATATCAGCTTCTTTTAGTTGTTGAAGGATAATTTCTTTACGGAATTGGAACTGATCAGCTATCTTCTCATAACCTTCAAGTTCTTCATTAGAATGACGTAAAGTTTTAATAAAAGTAGGCTCGTCACCATTAAATACTGCTATCTTGGTTGACGTTGAACCTGGATTAATCGCTAAAATGTGAATATCTTCCATTTCTGATATAAACTATGTATTGAGCTATATATAAAAAAGCTCAGCAAAAGCTGAGCGACATATTTTTTATTTTACAGATAAAGCAGCAAGTGCTATAGAATTAAGCTTTGTTTCTGTACTATCGCCTCTACTTGATAATACAGCAGGCACTTTAGCACCTACAACCATAGCACCAAGCTTACTACCTACAAACTTTGTATTACACTTATAGAATACATTTCCTGATTCGATATTAGGAAACAACAGGCAATCAGCATCACCAGCAACATCACCAGTAAGTTTTTTGATCTCTGCACTCTCTTTGTCAATAGCAACATCAAGAGCAAGAGGGCCATCTACTGACGCACCTTTAATCTGACCTCTATCAGCCATCTTAGAGATGATTGCAGCCTCAGTACAAGCAGTCATTGCCGGAGAAACCTGCTCAGTAGCAGCAATCAAAGCAACCTTAGGCTTTTCGATACCAAAAGAAAGAGCCGTTTTGATCAAATAGTTTGTAATAGCTACCTTTTCCTTAAACTCAGGGTTTGGGATAATCGCAGCATCACTAACAAAAAGAAGCTTATGATAAGAAGGAACTTCCATTACAGTAACATGACTTAAGATCGCCTTCTTTGGCATAAGACCAGTTTCTTTGTTAAGAATTGCTCTCATATATTTATCTGTGCTAACAAGGCCTTTCATGATGATATCGCCTTTACCTTCTCTAACGATAGATACAGCTTTTAAGGCAGCCTTATTTTCATCAGCTTCCTGAACAATCTCGAAGATATCAGGATTGATATTTTCTTTTGCACATACTTCGCGGATGGTTTGTTCATCACCTACCAATGTAGCATCGACGATTCCCAATTCCACAGCTTTACCAACAGCTTCAATAGTATGAGCATCATTAGCATATGCTGCAACAAGACGTTTTTTTTCTTTATTTCTTAAAACATCAAAAGCCTGCTCAAGTTTGGTTATAGCCATTGTTGTATTCCTCCTTTTTATTATTGTTGTAATTAATTTTGACCTAGTAAGCCTAAGCTTATTATTCTAAAATATCTGCGGGCAAATATAGAAAACCTAACATATTTAGCAAGCTAAACTTGTTCAAATTTAGTTGTTTGAACTCATTTTAATTTATCATAGAGTGTTATACAAACAGGGTAGATAAATCAGATGAAACTATATAATCCAATAGCATCTATATGCTTTTCATAGAAATGTCAAGTCTCTTTAATAGAAAGTCCAACATATAAATAAAACGTTCGGTATATTGTTCAAATATTATTGAAAGAGATTTTTCTTCTTTGCCTCCTGTTGGTCATAGATAATGCGGTCATAATCGTTCTTAAAGGTCTTTGGGCTGGAAAGATGTTCAGGCAGTTCGGGTATCAACTCCAATCCTAATTTCTTGTTGATCTTGTTTATTCTTCTTCTATTCCTCAACAGCTTTCTTTCAAGGATAGCATTAGAGTTAAAAAATGTGTTGTATATAAAATTTGATATCCCTCCCATTCCATCAGAAGAAAACTCAGATAGGTTATCAGTTGCATTGTTTATCCAGATTTGTATAGAGGGGTGCATTGGCATTGGAGGGGGTACACTATTATTGATAAGCTTTCTTTTAAACTCATCATATGAGTCATGGGGATAGACAGTTACTTCTTGTAAGATAGTTGTATCAGGAATAAGATAAATCATCAAAGACTTAGGTTCAGTCTTCAATAAGCTATCTCCTACATAAAAAACGTAATTCTTATAGCCTATGGAGGAGAATAAAACAGAATCAGGAAGGGGGAGGGCTAATGAGAAGAACCCTCTGGAATCTGATATCGTCCCCTTTTTGGTCTTGGAAGTGATAATATGAGTAAAACTTATTGGGTTGTTATCTTTTAAACTCTTTACTCTTCCCTGAATTCTGAATGTTTGGTCATCTTGGCTAAGCAAGGTTACTGCTTTGAAAATAGTTATTGCAAAAAGTATGTATTTCTTCAACTCTATATTGTTTTGTTCAACATTAATTTCAGTCTCCCTCACTTTTGCTGCCCGGTATTCCAGAAGTACTGGTTCACCAGGAGCAAAATGGGAATAAATACAAAAGCAAACCAAAAACAGAAAATATACTTAGTACATTATCAGCTCTTTATTGCTGCAATATTATAGCAAAACTTTTACATAAGCTTTATAAAAACTGTTAAAAGATGTTAATTGATTGATTTTTCCTTTCAACCCCTCCATTTATCATTCTGAATGAATAGAATTCTATTCATTTTACCTCCTATAAATAATACATTTCCTTATATTTACTGCCTTAAACTAATCAATATTATATTGACACTTATGGGGATCAGTATAATATTTTACTAAATAAAAGAAATAAACATGACAAAATTTACAAAATTCTTAGTTCTTCTATTAGCTATAACTTTGGGGATTAGTTATAGTTCAACTGGGCAAGACAGCAAATCTATTACTGTTATTGCACCTAATGGTGGAGAAACTTATATCTCAAAAACCGATGTTGAAATACAATGGAGTGTTGAAAACTTTGATGATGATGACAAAGTTAAAATTGAATATCTAAAAGGTGGTGCTGCTACTCCTCTAGCAGACAATATCAATGCTGCTGATGGTACATACTCATGGTTTCTTGCTCCTTATATCTTTCCAAAAGATAATTATACAATCAAGATCTCTCTTCAGAGTGATGAAACTATATTCGATGTTTCTGATGCCAATTTTACTGTAGCTAAAAAGGCTGCAGAAGCAACTCCTAGCTTTATAACAAGTAAAGAAGAGGCTTTTATAAATGAAGAAATCACTCTTACTAATACTAGTACAGGCACCACTGATGAGCATTTGGTTACTTATTCATTTTTCCCTGATAACAAGAATAATGATGAATATGAAACCATCTCTGGTGATAGTAAAACAGATTTAGTTATAGCTTGGAAAAAGCCTGGTACAAAAAGAGTATCTATGGCTTTACAAAGAGGCCTTTGGACTTCAGCTACTGTATTTAAAAATATTATTATCAAAGAGAAAGTTACTCTTACAGCACCTAATGGTAGTGAGGTTTATAATGTTTGTGATGATATTAAAATTACATGGACAGCAGAAAACTTTGCTGATGATGCTAAAGTTAAAATTGAATATATTAAAGGAGAGAATGATCCTTTCCTAATATCTGATATTGCAGAAGCTAGTGCTGGTACTTTTACATGGAGAACTTCTCCTATGTTTCCTGTTGGCGAAGATTATAAAATCAAAGTTTCTTCTATGAATGATGAAACTGTTTCTGATGTTAGTGATGCTGCTTTCACTATCAATAACCCTTATGCTTCTAAAGCTATTCCTAGCTTTACCGTTTCTAAAGAAACAGCTAATATTGATGAAGAAATTACTCTTACAAATACTTCTGTTGTTGATGGTTTTGAGTATGAAGTAAATTATCTTCTTGACGAAGAAGATTGTGAAGTTAAGTCTGGTGATAGTAAGACTACTCAAAATATTGCCTTTAAGACTGCTGGTTCAAAAACGATTGCAATGACAGTGAAAATAGGTAATTGGGTTTCTGGTCCTACATTCCCTAAAACCATCACTATCGTTGATCCTAATGCTACTCCTAAGATTACTGTTACTGCTCCTAATGGTGGTGAGGCTTATGATGTTGTTGAAGATGTTGATATCACATGGGATGTTGCTAACTTCGCTGATGGAGAGAAGGTGCAAATTCAATATATAAAAGGAGAAGAAGACCCTTATACTATAGCAACTGATATAGATGCTAGTGCTGGTACATACAAATGGAGAATCCTTCCTATGACTGATGCTGGTGAAGATTATAAGATCAAAGTTTCTTCTATGACTGATGCAACTGTTTTTGACGAAAGTGATGCTGTTTTTACTATCAATGATCCTTATGCTGATGTTGTAGCAGACTTTATTGCTTCTAAAACTGAAGCAGATATTGATGAAGAAATTACTTTCATTAATACCTCTGTTGTTGAAGGTTTTGAGTATGAGGTAATCTATGCTTTTGGTGTAGATGAAAATGATTATGAAATCAAGTCTGGTGATAAGAAAGCTTCTTTAAATGTTGCTTATAAAAGTGCTGGTCCAAAATTCGTTATGATGACAATCAAGATCGGCAATTGGGTTTCTCCTCCTGCACCACTTGCAGTTATTAATATTCTTAACCCTGACGATCCTAGAATTGTAGTTACTGCTCCTAATGGTGGTGAATCAATAGAGAAAAATAAAGATTATGATATTACATGGACTTCCAGACATCTTGAAGGCAATACTTCTATTCAACTTATAAAACCAGCTAGTGCTCCTATCGTTATTGCAGAAAATGTAGATGTCGCTCTTGGGACATACAAATGGAATGTAAATGCTGATAAAGGAGAAAACTATAGAATTAGAATCACTTGTGGTACAAATTCTGATATAAGTGATGCTGTATTCTCTGTTGTTGAACAAACTCCTACCGTAGATCTTTCTCTAAATAAAACTAAGGTTGTTACTGATGAAGAAGTTGTCATTACTGCAACTTTAGCAAACGTTCCTGCTGAGACTGAAGTAGCTTATAAATGGACAGTTGGCGAAGATGGAACTATATCTAAAGATGATAAGTCAAAGATCACTGTTTCTTTCAAGAATGCTGGTGACAAAACCGTATCTGTTGAGTGTACTATAGGAGAAACTGTAGTTACAAAAGAGATTAGCTTCAAGGTTGACACTAAAGATGGTATTGCTGAGCTTAATTCAAACAGCGTAGGTCTATATCCTCAACCTGCTAAGGCATTTATCAATATAGAACTTCCTGCTGAAGGAAACTTCTCTGCTACTATTTATGACCTCAACGGAAATGCTGTTAAAGAAATAAATAGTACTCAGATTAATGATAAAATCAATGTTTCAGATCTTAACTCTGGTGTTTATATGATCAATGTTATGAACGCTGAAACTTCAAAGTCAATCACTCAAAAGCTAATTATCCAATAATTAGTGAACAAGTAATTGAATAGATATAATAAAGGCTCCTCAATTCTGAGGAGCCTTTATTATTATATATATATTGTAAGAATCATCTTATTTAAATCCATTGAGATCCATAGTCACTGTTGGTATAAGTAATAAGAATCCTATAATCACAAGGATGATCATTATTGGTGTAATCCACTTTACCCATTTCTCATATGGGATCTTCGCTACTCCAAGAACACCTATAAGTATACCCGAAGTTGGAGTTATCATATTTGTAAAACCATCACCAAATTGAAATGCCATTACCGTTGCTTGTCGTGATATACCTATCAGATCTGAGAAAGGTGCCATAATTGGCATTGTAATCGCTGCTTTCGCAGAACCCGAAGGAATAACAATGTTGATAGCAGTTTGTATGATATACATAATCCCCACTGCTGAAACTTCACCTAAGTTGTTCATTGACTTACTTAGAGTATATAATATTGTATCTATAACCTGACCATCTTCAAGGATAACAATAATCCCTGCTGCAAGACCTACTATCAAGGCCGCTGATAGAATATCCTTCACTCCTTCAAGGAAAAGCTTTGTAATCTTATCCGGATTGTAGTTCATTGCTGCTCCTGCAAAGATTCCCATGGCAAAGAACAAACTTGCTATCTCTTCTACATACCAATCATATCCCATTACTCCTACAACCAGAAAGTAAATTGTAAGCATCAATAGAGTAAGAACAAAGAAATGTACGCTCTTCCTTAAGGATGCAAAACCCGCAATAACAAACAAAACTGTAGCTACCATCAATGCAGGGAATCCATATGAACTATTCCCTATCTTCAGGTCTGTCATTGGAAACAAGAAAGAACAAACAACAAGAATTCCTATAAGGACAACATAAACTACCCACGCACTTATTGGAGTTTGATACTCTATGCTTTCTTTACTTGACTCTTTCTCTCTATCTCTCCAATACTGATCTTCATCATATACATATGAAGCTTTAGGGTTCTTCTTAATCTTATTTGCATACCAAAGGACATATGAAATACCTATGAGGTTAATAACTACCCAACAAAATAACCTGTACTCTATACCTGAAAACAAAGGCAACTCTGCAATACCTTGTGCAATGCCTATTGTAAATGGATTCAATATCGCTCCTGCAAACCCTAGTCCTGCCGCCACAAAGACCATAGCAACACCTGTTATTGAGTCGTATCCCATGGATATTGACAGAGGAACTATAATAATTATAAAGGCAATGGTTTCCTCACTCATCCCAAACACAGCCCCAAATACAGAAAACAATAACATCACCATTGTGATGATAAGATTATTCACCCCTATCTTATTGAAGAAAGAGTTTTTCTCTAGTTTCTTGCTTGCCTTTAGAAAAGAAAATATACCAACATCAATAGCCTTACTATGATTCATAATCCAGAATGCTCCTCCAATCATAAGAATGAATACTATAATCTCTGATTGTTTCGCAAATCCCTTGAATAAAGCTGCAAATATTTCCCATGTCTGTGGAGCATTGTCAGTATATTTAAATACCTTTTCTACTGTTTCTGTACCATTCTTTACAACTGTATCATCTACATATTTACCCCCAGGAATAACCCATGTCATTATAGCTGCAAAAACGATAATGTAAAATATAATCACATAAGTATGTGGAATCTTCTTCTTTTTAAGCATAATAGTCAATTTATTTTCAAAGCCGCTAAGATAATTCTTTTTATCCCACTATAAGATATGTGATATTACGGGCTTTTTGATTCCTTTTCTCTTCAATAGTTATGTTGAATTCCTGAACTCCAATAAAGATTAGAATAAATTTAATAATAAGTAAAAACTCATTACATTTACCTTCTTATAATAAGGTACACTAGATATAATTAATCATAATAAACATGAAAAAACTAATATTCACACTAGCTGTGATATTATTATCTACAGCTATTAACTCTAATATTAATGCTCAAAGTAACGAGCAAGACAAAACTTCTTTTATCATTAAAGTAAATGGTCAAATGGAGGTTGGTAGAAATATAGAATCTTGGCCAATTGTTATAACAACCCAACCAGAGGAAACTTACTTATTTGACATAGACTGGGATAATGACGGGGTTTTCGATGAGAAAAATATAACTGAACGAAGTGAAGACGGCTATGTTGGACCAAGAGTAATTAGGATAAGAGGAAAATATCCTCAAATGGGACCTTCTGCAAGTTCTGATGAACAGGATGATACTAACCCACACTGTTCGGTTTATGGATATGTAATGCATGAAATACTTCAATGGGGAAATATTGAATGGACTTCCTTAAAAGAAGCTTTTAGATCATATGGACATAATCGATCTGACACTTTGATAATAAGTGCTACTGATGCCCCTGATCTTTCTAAGGTAGAGGACATGAGCTGTATGTTTGGTGAGTTTAATAACTTAAAAGTTAATGTTTCTGATTGGGATGTAAGTAATGTTACCAATATGTCAAATTTATTTGCAGGAAGCCAAATAATATATAGTCTGGAAGAACCCCAAGTGCTAGGTGTATCAGATTGGGATGTTAGCAAAGTGAAAAATATGTCAAAGATGTTTCATTCGGTATCTAATTTCAATGATGATATAAGTAACTGGGATGTTTCCAGTGTGAGAGATATGTATGCAATGTTTGGTGGAGATACAATTTTTAATTCTGATATAAGTAATTGGGATGTGGCTAAAGTTACTGACATGTCAGCTATGTTCTATAAAGCTAAAGCATTTAATTCTGATATAAGTGACTGGGATGTGGCTAAAGTTACTGACATGAGTTATATGTTCTCTGGTGCTACTAACTTCAATGGTGATATTAGTTCTTGGAACGTATCCAATGTTACTAATATGTGTGGTATGTTTTATAAAGCTGAAGCATTTAATTCTGATATAAGTGGCTGGGATGTCTCGAAGGTTACTGATATGGAAGATATGTTCAAAGGCACTGCAATGAACACTGAAAACTATAATAAGCTTCTTATAGAATGGAGTAAGCAGAAAGTACAAACAGGGGTCGCTTTTCATGCTGGTTCTTCTACATATGATTCTGAAGAAGCCAAAGAAGCTAAACAGAAATTGATTGAAGAGCATGGTTGGTTTATTATAGATGCTGGCATGAAAGATAATAGTGCCCCTATTGCAAAAAATATTGAAATGGATAATCTAAAGTCCAGCAATGCATATACTATCAAGTATTCTGACTTGAGCTACTCTGACAGTGATAACGATAAACTTGAATTTATCAGAATATCAAAACCCTATAATTATGCAAAAGGCAGGCTATTTATTGATGAAAATAATGATACCATCTTAAATCTGAATGAATCAATATCGCTTCCAGCTATTGTACATCTTTCAGATATTGAATCAGGTAAGTTAAAATATCTATCTCCTTCAAGTTTGTCAGAAAACGAATTTCACTTTCACGTTTATGATGGACATGTATTCAGTAAAGCATATAATATGATATTTACTGTGGAAATAATTGATGGCCTCGAAGAAACCCCTAACAGCCTTAACTTCACATTAAGCCCTAACCCAACAACTTCATCATTCAGCATCAACTGTGCTGATATCAGTAATGAAACTATGCTACAAGTAATGAATGTAAGTGGCGAGGTTCTATATACAGCAAAGGTATCTGCT
>JBGRPZ010000094.1:0-14909 GCA_041725915.1 Hyphomicrobiales bacterium
TCACTTTTTTACAAGATCTATTTATTACTTATTTGACTTATTGATATTTCATAGTGAATGGAGTGTTGTATGAAAGATAAAAAGGAGACCAAATTTATCCTTTTTCACCCATATCACAAAATTTGATACCAGATCTTTAGATTAAGATAAGTGAAGTAGTTTTAAATTACTTCATTGATAAGGGTGAGTTCTTCAACTCAATCCTGCCAGTTTTTGAATTGGGGACTATTGAGTTTAGAAAGTTGTGGAACATGATAATTCAATTATTTGCCGTGAGGCTTCTAAGTCAGTTCTATAATTAATGCAAATACATAAGCGTTCTTTTTCATGACATAATTTTCTTTGTACCTTTGCGCAACTTATGTAAAATTAAAAACATAGCCAGCCTGCATACTGGTTCATTTAGATTATTTTGAAATACAATTATCATGGATAAGCAATTGCAGATATATAATACACTAACGCGAAAGAAAGAGTTATTTAAGCCTTTAAACCCTAACCATCTTGGTTTATATGTATGTGGGCCTACTGTTTATGGTGATGGTCACTTAGGGCATGCCAGACCTGCCATAACTTTTGATGTTGTATACAGATATTTCGAGCATTTAGGCTATAAGGTTAGATATGTAAGAAACATAACTGATGTAGGTCACCTTGAGAATGATGCTGATGAAGGTGAAGATAAAATCGCGAAGAAAGCAAGACTTGAAGAGCTGGAGCCTATGGAAGTAGTTCAGTATTTTACTGATCGCTATCATAATAATATGGATCAGCTTAATGTCAAGAAGCCTTCTATAGAGCCAAGAGCCTCAGGACATATTATCGAGCAAATAGAGATGATCAAGAAGATTATCGATGCTGGTTACGGTTATATCAGTGGAGGTTCTGTATATTTTGATGTTGAAAAGTATAATAAAGATTATAATTACGGTAAACTTTCTGGCAGAAAGATAGAAGAGTTGATTCAGAATACCAGAGAGTTGGCCGGACAGACAGAGAAAAAGCAAAGCTTTGATTTTGCATTGTGGAAGAAAGCTTCTCCTGAACATATCATGAGATGGCCTTCACCATGGAGTGATGGATTCCCAGGTTGGCATCTTGAATGTTCAGCGATGGGATGTAAGTATTTAGGAGAAGAGTTTGATATTCATGGAGGTGGTCTTGATCTAATGTTCCCTCATCATGAATCAGAGATTGCACAATCTACCATTGCCAATGGTAAGGCTCCTGTTAGATACTGGATGCATAATAATATGATCACTATCAATGGTAAGAAGATGGGCAAGTCATTAGGTAATTTTATTACCTTGAATGAATTCTTTGTAGGTGAACATGACGCATTGGAACAAGCTTATTCACCAATGACTATTCGTTTCTTTATCCTTCAGGCTCATTATCGTTCTACTGTGGATTTCAGTAATGAGGCTTTACAATCCGCCGAAAGAGGTATGAAGAGGTTGATGACTTCAATAAGTGCATTGAAAGACATAAAAGCTTCTGATTCATCAGAATATAATGTGAATGAACTTAAGGATAAGTGTTATGCAGCAATGAATGATGACTTCAACACACCTATTCTTATTGCTCATCTTTTTGATGGCCTAAAGGCAATCAATTCAGCAAAAGAATCGAAGATTAAGCTTACAAAGGAAGATATAAACACACTTTCAGAACTGTATCATACTTTTATCTTTGATATACTTGGCTTGGTTGATGAATCTGGCAATGGCAATGATAATGATGAACTTGTTGATTATCTGATGAACTTTATTATGGATATCAGAATGAATGCAAGAACAAATAAGGATTGGGCTACTTCAGATAAAATCAGAGACGAGCTGGCTACTAAAGGAATTGTACTAAAAGATTCTAAAGAAGGTACTAGCTGGAGTTTTGAATAGTATTATGCTCAATTATAATATTATATAGAATGAGGCTGCTAATACTAGCAGCTTTATTTTTATTCCAATCAAACATTAAATATATATGTTTGTTAATTTGTGACTAAGTACAGCTCTATTTCTTTATATATTTGTACTATGTAATTCATTATACACTATATCTATATATTATATGAGTAATAGATTGATGGATCCAATTGGAAAGTTGATGGGATTAAGGTATAAATCTCATCCTTGGCATGGGGTGGAAATTGGGAAAGAGGCTCCGGAAATTGTAACCTGTTTTATTGAGATGGTACCTACTGATACTGTAAAGTATGAAGTTGATAAGGTATCAGGATACTTGAAACTTGACAGACCTCAAAAGTATTCGAACTTAGTTCCTGCTCTTTATGGTTTTATCCCTCAAACCTTCAGTGCTAATAAAGTAGCTGAGTTTTGTAGGGAAAAGACAGGTAGAGAAGACATAAAAGGAGATAGAGACCCTATCGATATCTGTGTTCTTACAGAAAAAACTATTACTCACGGGGATATTCTTGTTAAAGCAAGGCCTATAGGTGGTTTTAGAATGATTGACGGAAATGAATCTGATGATAAGATTGTTGCTGTCCTTAACAACGATGCTGTTTATGGAGGTTATAAAGATCTTGAAGATTGCCCTGATGTGATCATCGAACGATTGAAACATTACTTTCTTACTTATAAAGATCTTCCAGGGCAGGATAGTGCTGTAGAAATAACTCACACTTATTCTATAGAAGAAGCACATGAGGTAATCCGACGCTCAATGGAGGATTATACTACAAAGTTTGAGAATCTGGAATCTTTTTTATCTAATGTATAATAATATAATGTAGTGGTATGTCTGTTAGCACACTGCTACATTATTGAATTATAGTGTTATAATCATAAAGTAAGTTCAATATATGTTCTCTTATCAATGTTTATCAATGATAAGCTAAGGTTAAATAAAATAATTTATTTTAATTCTATTACAATATTTTACCTTCTAAATACTTATCACCTATTATATATTTCTATATACAAAGCACGTTATTTTGCTGTCTTGTTTTGTTATGCCTAAATGATAAACATATTAGCATTAATACATTGTTTATTTATTTTTTATTGGTTTAGCATAACAATAATATTATCATTTAAACATTCATCTAAGAGTTATAAGCAGATAATGAATTGTTTAAGTGTTAATATTTTAGTAATTTTGCAATTCGTTTTTGAGGAACATAATTAGATATAAAAATCATGAAAAAAGCCAGGGTTTTATTTGTTGCGCAGGAAATCACACCCTATCTTGAAGAAACTTCTATGAGTCGAATTGGTCGTTATCTACCCCAGGGGATACAAGAGAAAGGAAAAGAGATAAGGACTTTTATGCCAAGGTTTGGACACATCAATGAAAGAAGGAACCAGCTTCATGAAGTTATTCGTCTTTCAGGTATGAATCTTATAATCAATGACTCAGACCATCCGTTGATTATCAAAGTTGCTTCTATCCAACAAGCTAGAATGCAAGTTTATTTCATCGACAATGAAGAATACTTCCATAAGAAAATAACTTTTAGAGAGAAAAGTGGAAAGTTTTGTGAAGATAATGATGAGAGAGCAATCTTCTTCGCAAGAGGAGTTCTTGAAACTGTAAAGAAACTGGGATGGGCTCCTGATATTATCCATTGCCATGGCTGGTTTACTGGACTTGTGCCTCTTTATGTAAAGAAATTGTTTAAGGATAATCCTATCTTTTCAGAATCAAAGATTGTATTTTCTGCTTATGATGACCAGTTTGAAGAAAAGTTTAATCCAAACTTTGTGAATAAACTATCTTTAGATGGAATTGACGGTGAAGATATTGATCTTTATAAAGAAGGAGATTATCAAAGCATTTTAAAAGGAGCTATATCTTTCTCTGATGCTGCAATTATTGGTAATGAGAATGTTAATGAAGATATAAAATCTTTTGTAGAAAATTCCGGTAAACCTTATCTTGGATATCAAGATGAAGAGTCATATATTTCGGCTTATAATGATTTGTATGATCAAATTCTCTCAGAGTCATAAATTTATTAATTAAAACAAAAGACATTGAAAAGCTTTGCAAAGACACTTTTCGGTTTTTTTTTACTAATAATTGCTCTTTTAAACTATTCTTGTAAAAAAGAATTTAGCAATGTTGGTGAAAACCTACAGCCTTCAGAAGAATTTCTGAAGGTTGTTTTTGAATCTAGCAATGGTTTAGTGGCATATGCTAAAAAAGATTCAGCAACAAAAACAGCAAACATCACCCAAGTAGCAATTGGTAGCCTTAAGGACCCTGTGTTTGGGCTAACAAGTAATGGGTTGCTTCAACAATTTAACAGTAAATCAAAGATTAATTTTGGAGATTCTCCTATCTTAGATTCTATTGTTTTAACTCTTCAATACAAATATGCCAATGCAGTAACTGGTGAAGCAAGAGACAAAACAGCTGGTTATTATGGAGACACCACTTCTACAATAGGGTTTCAGGCTTTTAGACTTGCAGAAAAGCTTAATGATACAATTCTTTCTAATGTAGATCCTGTAAAGGCAGAAGCTCTTTCAGAGATTATTTACCTTAAACCAAAACCTAACGATTCTGTTTCTATAGCGAATATTGGAAAACCAGGGGAATCATATCGAGTAGCTCCACATATTAGAATCCGTTTAAATGATAACTTTGGTAATGAGATCATAAATGCTGCCAAAGATGGTTTGATTGATGAAAATAGTGAGTTCCAGAAATGGTTGAAAGGTATATATATTGAGTCTAAAGGCATTCAAGGAGGAGTTGGTGTTCTTCCTATCATAAACCTAGGCTCAAACAATACTTATACAAGATTGGAGCTATTCTATCATGATAGTGATGATTCAAGTCCAACAATGAAGAATTACATCTTTGATTCTAAGGATGCTGACAGAAGAGCTTTCTATTCTCATGACTATACAGTAAGCACTGATCAGACTTTTGTTGATCAAATTGTAGGTGGAAACAAAGAAGAAGGAGTAAAGAAGATCTATATTCAAGGGAATTCCGGAGTAAGATCTATTATTAACTTTGATGGACTTGCTGATTGGTCAGATAAAATTGAAGGTAAGCTAGCTATAAATAAGGCAGAACTTATTATTCCTGTTGATTTTGCTGAAGCAGACAAGGATAAATTTGATCCTGTGAATAAATTAACTCTTATTTATAATATTAAAGGGAATAACTTAACCCCTCCTAGAGATGCTTTCCTTGGTGGAGATTATTATGGGGGAACATATGATAGTGATACTAAAGAATACAGATTCCGCCTAAATCATTATATCCAAGGATGGCTAAATGATAAAACAGATGTTAATAAAGATACTGGTGTTGAATTTAGATATAGAGACGGATTAGCTATACTAAGTAGTGATCTGACTAAAGACCCTTCTCGCTCAGTAATTAATGGAATCAATAGTATTGATCCTGATCGAAACTTAAGGTTAGAGATTACATATACTATTATCAAATAAAATATTTTTGGCAAGAATATGCCATTTATATCTTAAATGGCATATTTTTAGCTTTTAATTGCACTTAATGTATATGCAATTAATAAGTGCTTTAAATAATAAAGATATTTATGTGTGGAATAGTTGGTTATATAGGTGATAAAGATGCCTATCCAATACTTATAAAGGGGCTTCAAAGACTCGAATACAGAGGTTATGACAGTGCTGGCATAGCTTTGCTTGATAATGAGCTTAGTTTATATAAGACAAAAGGAAAGGTTTCTGAATTAGAAGAATTTGTTAAAGGGAAAGATATTTCTGGTAAAATTGGTATTGCTCATACAAGATGGGCTACCCATGGCGAACCCAATGATATTAATGCACATCCTCATTATAGCCAGTCTAAAAAGTTAGCTATAATTCATAACGGAATTATTGAGAACTATGCTTCCTTAAGAAAGGAACTCAAGAATAGGGGTTATGAGTTTAAGAGTGATACTGACACTGAAGTTCTGATACATCTAATTGAAGATATTCAAACTAATGAAAAAGTAGATCTTGCAGAAGCTGTAAGAATAGCATTGAATCAGGTTATTGGTGCATATGCTATAGTAGTGGTTTCTAAAGATGAACCTTCAAGATTAATTGCTGCACGCAAAGGGAGTCCTCTGGTTATTGGTGTCGGTGAGGGAGATTACTATATAGCTTCTGATGCAACTCCAATTATAGAGTATACTAAAAACGTTATCTACCTTGATGATGAAGAAGTAGCTGTTATTGAGCCAGGTAAAGATATTAAAATCAAAACCATCAAGAACCATGAAAAGACTCCATATATACAGAAATTGGAGATGAATTTAAGCATGCTTGAGAAGAGTGGTTTTGAACATTTCATGCTTAAAGAGATCTATGAACAACCTCGTTCAATTAGCGATAGCCTTAGAGGTAGATTAAATGCTAATGAGGGAATTGTATCTTTAGGTGGAATAGTTGATTATGAGCCTAAGTTAGCGAATGCGAAACGTATAATTATTGTTGCATGTGGAACTAGCTGGCATGCTGGTTTGGTAGGAGAATATTTATTTGAGGATCTTGCCAGAATACCTGTAGAAGTAGAATATGCATCAGAGTTTAGATACAGAAATCCTGTAATTACAGAGGACGATGTAGTTATAGCCATCTCTCAATCTGGGGAGACTGCTGATACTCTTGCTGCTATAGAACTTGCAAAGTCCAAAGGAGCAACAATATTAGGTATATGTAATGTAGTAGGTTCTTCTATTGCACGTGCTACTCATGCTGGAAGTTATACTCATGCTGGTCCTGAGATTGGAGTTGCTTCTACAAAAGCTTTTACTGCTCAGGTAACTATTCTTTGCTTGATGGCATTACGTATGGCTCAAATGAAAGGGGCTCTTACAAAAAGCAAGTTTCAGCAAACCCTTGTAGAACTAGAGGCTATTCCAAAGAAGGTTGAAGAGACTCTTGGCGCAAACAAAGAGCTTATAAAAAAGATATCAGAACAATACAAAAATGCTAGTAACTTCTTGTATCTAGGTAGAGGGTATAACTTCCCTGTAGCTTTGGAAGGTGCTTTAAAGTTAAAAGAAATATCTTATATTCATGCAGAAGGATATCCTGCTGCTGAGATGAAACACGGCCCTATTGCATTGATTGACGAAGAGATGCCTGTTGTATTTATTGCTACTAATAAGGGTACATATGAAAAAGTTATCAGCAACATTCAAGAGGTAAAGGCTCGTAAGGGTATTATTATTGCTATAGTCACAGAGGGAGATACTGTAGTGAAAGAACTTGCTGATCATGTTATAGAGATACCAGAAACAGAAGAGATGTTATATCCTCTATTGGCCACAATCCCATTACAACAATTATCTTATCATATTGCAGTGATGAGAGGATGTAATGTTGATCAGCCTAGAAATTTAGCAAAATCCGTTACAGTAGAATAATATAAGAAACGCTGTTTAATTGAAGAAGACTCCAAAAATCAGATCTGGTTTTTGGAGTCTTGTTTTATAAAATTAACTTTAGAAAACTTTTATTAAAGGATTTATGAATGATACTTCATATATTTATTGTGTATCTGTCTGAGTTTTGAATTGCTTTATATTAAGCAAATAAATGTCTAAGAACATTCTCTATTTTTTCAGTAGGAACAACTTTTATCTTTTTATATTTTGACTCAAGACCTTGATAATTATGATGGGAAATAATAATCTCCTCAAAGCCTAGTTTTTCAGCCTCAGAAATACGTTGTTCAATTCTATTTATAGCACGGATCTCACCAGTAAGACCAACTTCGCTAGAAAGGCATACTGTCTTGGCAATAGGAATCTCTTCGGAAGAAGAAAGAATAGCAGCAATTACAGCCATATCGATAGCAGGATCATCAACTTTAAATCCGCCAGCAATATTTATAAAGACATCTTTATTACCTAATCTAATACCACATTTTTTTTCTATAATTGCAATCAACATATTAAGTCGTCTAAGGTCAAAGCCTGTAGCAGATCTTTGAGGATTACCATATGCAGTAGTAGTGACCAAAGCCTGAACCTCAATCAATAGAGGGCGGAGACCTTCCACAGTAGCAGCAATGGCGACACCCACAACATCTCCTTCACGTTTAGATAATAGAATTTCAGAAGGATTGCTTACTTCACGCAAGCCTCCGGAGAACATTTCATATATTCCCAGCTCAGAAGTAGAACCAAACCTATTCTTTATAGACCTAAGGATTCGATAACCATAATGCCTATCTCCCTCAAACTGAACTACAGTATCAACCATGTGTTCAAGAATTTTAGGGCCTGCAATATTTCCATCTTTATTTATATGTCCAATTAGGATTACAGGTACATTATTCAACTTTGCATACTTCTGGAATTCTGAAGCAGTTTCACGAATCTGTGATATACTTCCCGCAGAAGAATCGATATGATCAGTCTGTAGAGTTTGGATAGAATCAATGATTATAATCTGAGGCTGAACTTCATTGACCTGTTGGAATATTGAACTTGTATTTGTTTCCGAAAGTAAAAAGCAGTTGTCATGAGTAATACCAATTCTATCAGCTCTCATTTTTATTTGAGTTTCGCTTTCCTCACCAGAGACATATAAGATCTTATATTGCTTACACTTCAAAGCCATCTGAAGAAGTAAGGTAGATTTCCCTATTCCTGGCTCACCACCCACCAAGGAAACAGAACCTTTCACCAAACCACCACCAAGGACTCTGTTTAACTCCATATCGAGAAGATCAAATCGTTCTTCTTTTTCTGCATTTATCTCAGAGAAGCGTTTTGCTTTCGCGGTTCTAAGAGTCTTTTCGTTTCCTTTAGAATATGTAGGAGTTTTGGTCTGTATTACTTCCTCTTCATAGGTGTTCCATTCATTACAAGTCGGACATTTACCTATCCATTTAGGAGACTGTGCTCCACAAGAAGAGCAGAAATATGCTTTTTTAACTTTTGCCATGCACTTATAATTTTGAGCTAATTTAATGACTTATTCAGTGTGTAGGAACTCTTTTAATGAAAAGATAAGAATGCAAAAATATTCTTATTAGATGTGTTTGTATAGGCTTGTTGCTACTGTTGGTTTCTATACTAAAAGATGCCCCATAGAAGAAGCTGTTTTAACTTGAAAATCAGAAGTGCAAATGTTAAAGATTATTAAACTTATAAAATCATAAGAAATCTACATTTATTGATATAAAAGGATTTTGAAATAAATCATTAACTATGTTGCTGATAAATAGTAATGTAATGTAAAATAGTTAGTTGGAAACAAATGTTTTACATACAGCAACGCAAATAACAAATAATAATATTGAGAATAACATTAGAGCTATGGTTTATTGCTTATAACTTGATGCTATATAGCGAATGATATATGGGATAAACATAGTTAGTTAATAACTATAAAAATAAGGCAAGTTATGAAAACAAAACTTGAATTAAGAAAACAGCAAATTGCATCTTTAGACGGTAAAAAAAATAATGCAAAAGCTGATCCAGGGGAATATACTCCATTAATGACTTTATTAACATTCTTAACAACTATTCTATAAGTTGTTTGAGAATTAGAATAAAGATAATTTTAGTGTAGAAGATTAGTCAATTAGACTCAGGTGAAGGTTAATATTTTATAATATTAGTCTTCATCTGTTTTTAGAAATAATTAAAAGGTATTAGAATACTTTTCCCTTAAAAAAGAGGTTTTTATATTAAAGATATTTTAAGATTAAGCTATCGAAAACAAGTTCATGGGTGAAGGCTTGTAACAATCCTCTGTTGCTGTCTTCACCTATATTTTTATATAGAATTGAATAAGTTATTTCCTGTTTTTAAGCTATAAATACCTTCTAGTAATAATAATTGTTTCTTGTTCTTAATACCTCCAGCGAAACCAACAAGTTTGTTATCAGAGCCAACAACCCGGTGACATGGGACAATTATACCTATAGGATTTTTGCCTACAGCATTGCCTACAGCTTGCTGAGCGTTAGGAAGACCAATATTATTTGCAATATCTTGATATGTCATTAATTCACCAAGCTTTATCTTTAAAAGCTCATTCCATACTTTCATCTGGAATTCTGTTCCTGTAAGATTCAACTTTAGACTAAAAGCTTTTAACTTTCCTTTGAAATAAAGATCTAACTGTTTAGTGTATTCACACATGAAATTAGAATCTTCTTTCCATTCATGAGAAATATCAATCTTTATATTTCCCGTCATAAAATTGAGAGCTATAAGCCCTCCATGATTAGCAATTAAAAGCAAATCACCCATTTTATGAGCCTTGTATATAGTATAGTATATCATAATCAAAACAAAATGAATAGCTGGTTTTAAATCTTGAACATTCAATACAAATATCTTGTTTTCATGAGAAGAAACCCTTTTGATATGAAAATATTAGTTTGTATTAGTAATGTTCCAGATACCACAGCAAAGGTAAAGTTTACAAATAATACCGAGTTAATTAAGGATAATATTCAATGGATAATCAACCCATGGGATGAACTAGCATTGACTCGAGCTATTGAACTCAAAGAAACTCATCCCGATCTGATAGAGAGTATTACTGTTATCAATGTAGGAAGTAAAGAAACTGAGCCTACAATTCGAAAAGCACTTGCTATTGGTGCTGATGACGCTATCCGTATTAACACTGAGCCCAAAGATTCATTTTATGTAGCACATCAACTTGCCAAATTCGCACTAGACTTTGATATGATTTTATGTGGTATTGAATCTAGTGATTATCAAGGAGGAGCCACAGGAGAAATGTTAGCAGAAATTTGTAATTTACCTTCTATTTCAGGTGTGTCTCATGTTGACATTGTGGATAATCAACCCCTTGTAACAAGAGAAGTGAAAAGAGGTAATGAAATACTTTCTGTTTCATTACCTTTTGTAGCTATTATACAAAAAGGGATTGCTCATGCTCCTAAAATTGCTGCTATTAGAGGTATTATGATGGCAAGAAAGAAGTCTCTTAAAATTATAGAACCTATGGATACGAATTGCCTGATAGAATATATAGACTTTGAACTACCACCATCAAAAGCTGCTTGTAAGCTATTTAAAGAAGACGAGGTAAACCAACTGGTTGAGACCTTACATAACAAAGCTAAAGTATTATAACCATAGAAAGGAGCGTCAGAAATGTCAATATTAGTTGTTGTCGAAAACATAAATCCGAAAATAAATAAGTCAGCGTTAGAGCTTGTTAGCTATGGTGCTAGCTTGGGAAGTATTCTTACTTGTGAAGTAGTAGTTGCTAGTTTTAATATCGAGCCAGACCAACTATCTACATTTGGTGGATATGGAGCTACTCAAGGTTTTGCTATAAATCACTCTTTATTAGGAGAATTTGATAATAAAGTCTCTGCAATTGCAATAAGCCAACTTGCCGAAAAGGTAGGAGCAAAAGTTATATTGTTCTCAGACTCACACTTTGGTAAAGCTTTAGCCCCACGATTATCAATTATTTTAAATGCAGGACTTGTATTAGGGGTTTTGGAAATGCCTGTAGGTATTAATCCTTTAATATTCCCTAAAAAGACATTTACAGGAAAAGCTTTTTCTAATGTCAAGATAAACTCAGAAAAGGCAGTGGTAACTCTTCCTCCAAACATTTATAAGGTTAATGAAAATAAAAAAGAAATCACATTAAATAAGTTTGAACCTCAATTAGAACAATCCCAAAAGCAAACTTATATAAAAGACAGGGCAAAACAAGATGGTAAGACTATTCTTACTGAAGCAGAAATTGTTGTTTCAGGAGGTAGAGGTATGAAAAGTGCTGAGAACTGGGGACAATTAGAAGAATTAGCTGATGTCCTTGATGCTGGCCTAGCTTGTTCAAGACCTGTAGCCGATGATAATTGGAGACCAGAAGAAGAACATGTAGGACAAACAGGTAAAGTTATTTCTCCAAACTTGTATTTTGCTTTTGGTATAAGTGGTGCAATTCAACATGTTGGTGGAATTAGTTCATCGAAATGTATTGTAGCTGTAAATAAAGATTCTGAAGCCCCTATATTCAAAGTTGCAGATTATGGAATAGTTGGAGATGTAAATAAAGTAATACCTAAACTTATTGAAAGTATAAGGATATTGAAAGAGCAATAACATAATGCATTGTTTAGATAATATATCATATTATTCACTATGAATTAATACAAAAATTAATTAAAGATGCATTAAGTATGAAATTATTTTCATCTATACTAGGTTGAATTTCACGATTATATAATTCATACCTGAAATTAGTTTAAAAAATACTTTAATTGTATGGTCACCTTTTAGGTTAAATATGCATAAACAAGTATCATAAAAGTAATAGATTGTAAATAGTGATAAATTTGGTTTACATTTGATTGTTCTACAAAGAATGATTAGTTTTTTTATTAATTGGTTAGATGATCAATCATAAGTAGTAGATTTCTTAGTAATTTGTTCTGAAGTAAGTTGTTTCATATTATGAAGATTTTAATAAATTCTTATAAAATGAATTTTTATACCTCAGAATTTTGTTTTTCTAGGTAAGAGGCTTTCTTTAATAAGAAGATAGCCTCTTTCTTTTTTTATATAAGTCATTTTAGAATTTACTTACATATGTTGTTATCAACATAGAAATATTAAGAACAAACTATTTTTAAAGAAGTGGTTGTTATACCACTTCTAAATAAACCTACAAATCTGTTCAATCTAAATTTAGTCTATACAAGTCGCCCAGCATAATCCTACTTTGTATTTTTTTCCTAGTCCTACACATCTCATGATGTCTCTGTATACTTTCTTGTCACATTGCACGTCAATTATGTATGCAATAAGAACTAAAGCACCTAAGTTAGATTTAACAGCAAGATACTCATCAGGTGCCTTTGGTTTATTAATAATTAGAGGTTTCCCTTTTATTGAATTTTGCTCTAAATAGACAATTTCACGTCTAAGGTTCTCTAAGTCAAAATGAGTAGTGCGATTATCCTCTCCTGTCAAAATAAGACTTGTATGTCTATCAGCAAATTCAATATCACATATGGTAAAAGTTCTTCCATTGCTCTCAAAAGAAATTTTATCTGCAGATTTTCTATGAACTTTTATTGGAAATATATCGTCTAAGCTTAATGCAACTTCACCAACACGAAATTCTTCTCCATTTATAGTTTTTACCCAATTAAGGCCTTCTTCAGGATCCATACCTGATAGAACATTAATCTCATTATCGACGCTATATTCAATTGAAAAGTTCTTTGTGAACATTTTCTTCCTTGAAAAGGCTTCAGTTTCAGTAGTATTATTGATTTTCGTCTTTTTTTGACATGAAAAACCAATTGATAATACCAATACTATCAATAGTAAAGCGTTTTTTTTCATAATTCGTAATATAGTTTAGTTGTTGTTTAATCTTATGTTATAAAAAAATATAACATTAAGCTAAACTATTTATAATAATTGTATTTTCAAATAAAAATGTCAGACTTCAGATAAGAGTAAATTTGATATAAAAAAGAAGGGTTATAACAAGTAATATGGTTTATTTAATTTATTTCATTATATAATATCTCTTTATTTGTCGTTTTATAGTTATTATTGGGGAATCTAATTGGACTATTTTTTTAGAAATTTGTTGTTTAATTTCGTATTGAGGGCAAAAAACTCATAAATTTGGTTTTTGATACAAAACAAGTGTATTATCATGAGCATTGAGAACACTGATTTTAGGGAGGAAGCATTGGATTTAGATAATCCTTATGATGTGAAGATGGTAAAAGAATTTTTAGCTCAAAGAGAATTTGATTATGTGCCATCTGATGTAGATTACACCATGATTATTTATAATTTGAATGATAAAATCATTGGTACAGGTTCTTTCAAGAAACAAACATTAAAGTATGTAGTAGTAGCAGAAAAATTTAAGGGGACTACTGCTTTTGCTCAGATTGTAACACACCTCATGGATATAGTTCTACGTGAATACAAACATATCTTTGTTTTTACCCGTCCAGAGACATCTATTCTGTTCGAAAGTCTTGGATTTAATCACATTGCTACTGCTGAGCCTTTATTTACAGCTTTAGAATTTGGATATGAGAGTATTAAAACTTACTGTAATTATTTAAGTAAGTTGAAGCAAAATAATGTGAATGAAGTTGCTTCAATAGTCGTTAACTGTAACCCTTTTACAAATGGGCATAAATTTCTAATTGAGAAAGCAGCATCTGAAAATGAGATTGTCTATTTATTTCTTGTTGAAGAAGATAAATCAATTTTCCCATTTCATTTAAGATGGAATTTGGTAAAGGAAGGCATTAAGCATCTCAACAATGTGATTATGATAAAAGGGGGAGATTATGTTGTTTCTGGAAATATCTTTCCTTCATATTTTCTGAAAAAAGAATCTGCTGACGAGATTTTAATAAAACAAGCTGAGTTAGATATAACCATTTTTGCAAAATATTTGGTACCTATATTGGAAATAAAAAGGAGATATGTAGGAACTGAGGTTTATTGCAAAACTACTGCTGCTTATAACAAAGCGATGAAAAAAATTCTTCCTCATGCTGGTGTTGAAGTTATTGAGATTAATAGAAAGGCTATAGGAAAAGATGAAGAAGGCTCTCCTAATTTTATTAGTGCATCTAAAGTGAGAAAGGCTATTCAAGACGAAAAGTTAGAATATATTCTGGAGTTTCTCCCTGAGCCGACAAAAAATTATCTGATGTCTGATGAATCTAATCCGATTAAAGAAAAAATAAAGATATCTAATAGCAGGCATTAAAAGGTTTACATTACATTTTATAGCTTGTTATTTGTGAAAATATTACAGAGAGCTGGGCTTATGTTTTCATTTCTATAAAATGAAGTGATTCAAAAAGTCTGATAAAATAAAACAAAAAATTCCTGAAATACTCAATACTTGAGTTACCACACAAAAAACATAAAAATGAGTAAA
>JBGRPZ010000095.1:0-14720 GCA_041725915.1 Hyphomicrobiales bacterium
TAGGACGTTGATAGGCTGCAAGTGTAAAGATGGTAACATCAAAGCTGAGCAGTACTAATTGCCCGTAACTTTCCTTTATGTACTAAAGAAAGGTTTTGTTTATTATACGATAAGTAATATGTTTTGTTTTTTCTCAATGAGCGTCAATACGCAAGAACTATAATGATAGTTAAAAAGATATTCAAGATTTTATGGTGATTATAGCGGTAGTGTCCACCTCTTCCCATTCCGAACAGAGAAGTTAAGCCTACCAGCGCTGATGATACTGCCATACCAGGTGGGAAAGTAAGTCGTCGCCGTTTTTTAAAGAAGGTTAGTTGCTTTATGTGACTAACCTTTTTTTGTATAATATAATAATAACAATGTCAATCGTTTTTATAGACCAATATAGTCTCATATTGGTGTTTGTTCATGGTTTCTTTTGTTGAGCGATAGTCTTTTGTAAAGCCTAAAAGAAAACCTCCTCCTCCTGATCCACATAGTTTTAATATAAATTCATTTGTTTCTAGTCCAGATTCCCAAATTTTATAGAAGTCTGAAGGGATCATCTCTTTCAAATTGTTGAATTCAAATGTTGATAGTAAGTGTAAGTTACTGAAAAAATCTTCTGTTTTTCCATTGAGAAGATGGTGGATACAAGCATTATTATACTTGATCATTTCTTGTTCAACTTGTTCTTTGAATTGTAGATCTTTGCATTTATCCATAAAGATGTTGACAAGAGGAGATGTTTTGCTTGTTCTTCTTGTATTTAGAAGGAATATAGCTGCATCTTTCAGGTGTTTGTTTCTTGGTATTCCTATGGTTTCAATACGGTTATCTTCAAGAGTAAGTATAGGATATTGTAAATAGGAGTTCAAGGGGTCTAGCCCAGAGCTAGTGCCATGAAAGAAAGATTCCATTTGTGCGAAATGTGATTTCAGTATATTTGTCTGATTTTGTGAAGGATTTCTCTTATGATCAATTTTGTGGCCAGTGTATTTGTTGTATATGGCAGCAACAAGAGCTCCAGAGCTACCAATGCCATAACCTTGTGGTATTGATGATTCAAAGTATATGCCAGTATCAATATCTGCTTTAAATTCCTCCAGATTTATGTCTACAAGTAGCTTGTTGTTTGTTTTTAGTATCTGTAAGTAATCATAGAATAGGGTCAATTGTCTATTGGATTCCTGAGCAAAGTCCAGATCTGTATATTTATAATCATTGATAAAAGACAATTCTCCCTTAAAGTGCGCATAAGGAATTGACAATCCCATTGAATTTAGTATTACACTATATTCACCAAATAATAATATTTTACTATAAAAAGTATCTTTGTTGTTTAAACTGATCATTACTATTGATTTAAATTTTCAGAACCGCAGCCAATATGATCATTAATGAAGCAATTGTTTTCACAAAAGCATGATAATTCATTTATGATAAACAGTTTCACCTTTTCCATTTGATTTCCGGGAAATAATAGGTGCACATTAGAACCTGCGTCCAGTGTAAAACAAACTTTCAAATCGCTTTGTTCTCTTTTTGCTCTTATTTTCTCTATAATTTCAATAGTATTAGGTTTCAATAGAAGATATGAAGGCTTTGAGCTCATCATAAGTGCGTGAAGGTTTAGGGCTTCATGTTCTACGATTTCTGCGAATTTGTGCCAATCATCAAACTTTAGGGTTTCAAGTAATACCGATAAATTCTTTCTGGCATAAGAGAATCGCGATTCAGCATAAGGGTGATTTGTCATCAAGCGATGACCTGAGCTACTTGATTTTTCTTTTTCCCCTGAACTTACAATCAGGATGCAGTCACAAATATTCTGATAGAGTTCATTGAATTTACTATCATCAATAGTAATAGCATAGTCATTGCTACTATTATTCACTTCAGGATGTTCTCCCCACAAGTTGTAGCCTCCATAAATCGACCTTGAAGCACTACCAGATCCAATTCTTGCAATATAAGATGCGAATTGTTTATTGACTTGTGTCTGATTAGTTGCCGCATCAATTTCTGCCAGACATAACGAAAGTGCTGCCATAGCGGATGCACTCGAGGCTATACCACTAGAGTGAGGGAATGAATTCTCGCTATTTATAGACATATGGAAATGTTTCATCCATGGCAATTCAGAGTTAATTTGATTGAGGAAATTGAGAATTCTGTTTTCAAAAGGCTTATTACTCATTCCATGAAAAAGGAAGTCAATAGAAAGATTATTACCCTTATATTTCTCTTTAAGTGAAACAGAAGTGGTTGTATGGCAATTGGAGAGAGAGAAACTCAATGAAGGATTACATGGCTTTTGCAATTCAAATTTTCCCCAGTATTTAATCAATGCGATATTAGAGGGACTTCTCCATTTGTATTCTTTATTTGTGATATTCATTTAGTGTAAATTTATAATAAAGGACTTAAGATTATTGGTTTATAATATAATATCATCATAGGGCTTAATCACATTGAAACCCTTATTATGCAAATACGCTATCGTATCTTTCCTTTCCATTAGAGATGAGAAAAGCAAGAAGTCTCCACCCCATGCACCAAGTGATTTTACTGTACCATGAAAATCATTGAATTCTGCTTTTTGGATAGATGGTAGATTCAATACATTAGAGATTGCATCTTCATGCTGAGTTAATAGCTCATTGAAGTGTTTCTGATTATTACAATGGACGATATTCTCACTTATCTCAGTTATGTTCTGTATAAGAGAATAATCGACGGTCCACATCTTCCTGAATCTTTTTATTTCGCTATGGGTCGTTTGTTTTTTCCCTGAATAAACAAAGTATAAATTATCCTTAAAGGCGGGGCGATAGACCAACGGATAATATTCAGGTCTTCCACTACTTTTGATTTTATAATATATTGGAGAGTCGGACATCGAGCAAGCGATATCATATCCAGAGCCATCAGTAGAGATATTGAGCAGCTCATAGGGATCTACATTTCCAAGCTGAGAAAGAAAGGCAATGAGCGAGGCACTACTGCCTAGTCCCCATTCAGGTGAAAACTCAAGGTATGAACTTACTTTCCCCCCTTCAATCAAGAAATTAGGATTTAGTTTTCTTACAGACAAAAGTAAATGATGTAATTTCTCTGTGGCATCAGATTTATCATCAATGATTGATAGATCTGCGGGATTAAATTTTGCATTGATCCACTTGCCTTTCACGGTGGTGCCGTTCCATGACAAAATGCCATTTGCCTTTGGCGTGTATTCAAATTCTTGTCCCAATTTTGTAGGTAGAGCTATTGCACTTGCTCCGAATAACACAAGATATTCGCCCGTGAGCATTAGCTTACCATGACCATAAAATTTCATTCTTTCCATGATTTATCGAATTTCCCGAAGGAATTTTTTTACTGAAGTAGCTGACACATTATGTTTTTTGAAATGATCAACAGCTTTGTTCTTTTCTGATTCTGTAGCATCATTAGCATTAAGCAAGTTGATTAAGTGCATCTTCATATGTCCGTTCTGTATACCATTTGTAATCAGTGACTTTATAGCAGAAAAGTTATTGGCAAGACCGACAGAAGCGCATATCTTCATCAATTCTTTAGCATCAGGATTTTTGAGTAATTTCATCGAGAAACGAGAGAGAGGGTGAAGGTTGGTTAAGCCTCCTATAGTTCCAACGGATAAAGGTATTTCGAGAATATATTTGAATTTATTGTCCTTCAATTCTACAGAAGTTAATCCTCTATATTTACCATCTCTTGCAGCATAGGCATGGCCACATGCTTCGACAGCTCTAAAATCGTTACCTGTAGCTATTGTTACGGCGTCGATGCCATTGAAAATTCCTTTGTTATGGGTAGTTGCTCTATAGACATCATTATTAGCTATGATAACAGCTTTTTCAAATTTCTCTGCAAATTCTTTTCCAGAAAGATTAGGGTCTATATTCTCGAGTTGATCGTAAGAAGCTTCTATCCAAACTTTACATAAACAGTTGGGTGTGTAATTGGATAGTATAGACATTATGATCTGGAATTCATTGTTATGTTGTTTGAACTCATAACCGTTTTCAACAAAATCATTCAAGGTTTTAGCTGCCTTTTCCAATACTGTATTGATAAAATTAGCACCCATAGAATTGCAGGTTTCGAAGGTGAAAAACAGCTGATAATAGTCTTTCAAGTCATCATTTTTATCCAGAAGACTGATGTCTTTTATACCTCCACCTCTTTTTTCCATGCTTTCAATGATCTCCCTACATTCAGAAAGAATTAATTTTTTGAGCTCATTGATTTTTGATTTCAATGTTTGATATCCACTTTTATCTATGGTAAAATGAATTTGTCCAACCTTGTCAGTTTCAGTAATCTCTGCATGAAAGCCACCGTTTTTACTCCAAAACTTTGCACTACTAGAGGCCGCAGCGACTACAGAACTCTCTTCGATAACCATCGGAACGATATAGTCTCGCTCATTGATCTTTATGTGTGGGATAACTCCGTAGGGAAGGGGAAAGTTCGACAATGAATTCTCACTAAACTCATCGAGTAATGTCTGTATTTTTATATGTGGATGCCAAAACGTTTTCAGCTCATCTTTTGCATCTTCTTCAATATAGTCTAAGTTTGATATTAACTCTATCTTCTCTCTCTTACTTAGCTTAGAAAATCCGTTTACAAATGATTCTTTACTCATCTCTAGTTATTTGTTTTATGAATAGTAAACAATTAAACAATGAAAAGTCCTAGAATCGACAGCTGTATACCTAACTTTTATTTACAAGGAGTGAAGAAATAAAATCTTCGGGGCGAAAAATATTCAAATCTCGGGCGATGAAAGTAAATCTTCCAGTAGGAAGATACCCCATCATAGGGAGGAAAATGGTCGATCTTCGGGGGGGAAGGTTTAGATTCATAAGGCTAAATTTGAAATTCTTTCCCCTCAGAATTTTGCTTTTATAGGTAGAGACATTTATAAGCCTAAGTTTAAGGGCATTAGTCAGCGGTAAGAAATTGGGATAAAAATAAAGCTGCCAAATAATGACAGCTTATGATTTATGTTTTTACCATTGTGATTTATCGACTTTAGGTTTAGGAGGAAGCATCATTTCTTTCAGTCCACTGATCCAATCTTTGGCAAAGGTGTCAATCTGAGAAAGATAATTATCCCATACAGGAGAATATTGAGGATCAGATTTATTCAACCATTGTTCAATGTAGAATTTAGAGCCTTTTTTCACATAAAAGTCTGTCAATGTATATCTGTACTTACCATCTTTGAATTCTATGGTAAAGTTATATACTACCATTCCAGAAGCTTTCTTGAATCCATCATTATCAACGTATAACTTAAATCGGTGAGACCCCTTGATTTTACCAGTTTCATAATCCCTAATTGAAGTAACACTAGCAGGATTGCTGTAGGTTTCGTTGAGCCAATATACACATCTTTTGAACAAATCATCTTTATCACCATCAACAGTTACAACATCAGTATAAGTGACCTTCTCTGTGTCACGATCGACGGGCACTTGAGCTTTTGCACATAAAGTAGTAATTGAAATAATAATTGCTAACAAATAGTTCTTCATGTTATCTAGTTATTTATAGTTGAAAACGTGCAAGATACATAAAAATGTTAGCTCAAAAAAAGAGGGAGCCCTGTTGGACTCCCTATATTTTCATAAAAAATGTTAAATCTACATCATACCTGGCATACCACCCATTGGAGGCATAGCAGGAGCAGCAGGAGCAGCATTTTCATCTATATGTTCAGCTAAAACACATTCAGTAGTTAGAAGCATACCAGCAATAGAAGCAGCGTTTTCAAGAGCTACACGAGTAACTTTTGTAGGATCGATAACACCAGCTTCTAATAGTGGTTCATAAACTTCAGTTCTAGCATTGAACCCGTAGTCTTTTTCACCTTCTTTTACTTTCTGAACGATAACAGATCCTTCAAGACCAGCATTCTCAACGATTTGACGTAGAGGTTCCTCAAGAGATCTTTTCACGATAGCAACACCAGTGTTTTGATCTTCATTTTCACCTTCAATACCGTCAAGAGACTCGATAGCTCTGATAAGAGCAACACCACCACCAGGGATAATACCTTCTTCGATAGCAGCACGAGTAGAATTAAGAGCATCCTCGAAGCGGTCTTTCTTTTCTTTCATTTCAACTTCACTAGCAGCACCAACATAAATTACAGCCACACCACCAGCAAGTTTAGCAAGACGCTCTTGAAGTTTCTCTTTATCATAATCAGAAGTAGAAACTTCCATTTGAGATTTGATTTGAGCTACTCTAGCATCAATGCTTTCTTTGTTTCCTTTACCACTAACGATAGTAGTATTTTCTTTATCGATAGTAACTTTCTCAGCAGAACCAAGAAGGTCGATAGTTGCATCTTCAAGCTTGAAGCCTTTTTCTTCACTGATAACAGTACCACCAGTAAGAACAGCGATATCTTCAAGCATTTCTTTTCTGCGGTCACCGAAACCAGGAGCTTTTACAGCAGCAACCTTAAGGCCACCCTTAAGTCTGTTTACTACAAGAGCAGTAAGAGCTTCACTTTCTACGTCTTCAGCAACAATGATCAAAGCTTTACCAGACTGAGCAACTTTCTCAAGAACAGGTAAGAACTCTCTTAGATTGCTAATTTTTTTGTCATAGATAAGGATATATGGAGCTTCGTAAGCAACTTCCATTTTCTCAGTATCAGTAACGAAGTAAGGAGAGATGTATCCACGATCAAACTGCATACCTTCAACAACATTTACTTCAGTATCGATACCTTTAGCTTCTTCGATAGTGATAACACCTTCTTTTTTCACCTTACCCATTGCTTCAGCAATCATTTTACCAATAACATTGTCGTTATTAGCAGAGATTGCAGCAACTTGTTGGATCATTTCAAGACTATCACCAACTTGTTGGGTTTGTCCTTTTAATGACTCAACAACCTTAGCTACAGCAAGCTCGATACCTCTTTTTAGATCCATAGGATTAGCACCAGCAGTAACGTTTTTCAGACCAGTATTAACGATAGCCTGAGCAAGAACAGTAGCAGTAGTAGTTCCATCACCAGCAACATCATTAGTCTTAGAAGCAACTTCCTTAACCATCTGAGCACCCATGTTTTCTACATTATCCTTAAGTTCTACTTCTCTGGCAACAGAAACACCATCTTTAGTTATATGAGGAGCACCAAAAGACTTATCAATAATAACATTTCTACCTTTAGGGCCTAATGTTACTTTTACTGCATCAGCAAGAGCATCAACACCTTTTTTCAGTTTGTCTCTTGCTTCTAGGTTGAATATAATATCTTTAGCCATTTTACTTATTTCTTTAAAATTCTTATACTATACTATATATATGGAAATATAAAAGAGGAGAATTAAACAATTGCTATAATATCTGACTCACGCATTATTAGATAATCCATACCGTCAATATTGATTTCTTGACCAGCATATTTTGTGTATAATACTGTATCTCCAATAGCTACTGTAAGAGGTTCGTCTTTTTTACCAGGACCAGCAGCAACGATAGTACCTTTTAGAGGTTTTTCTTTTGCTGTGTCAGGAAGGATGATTCCAGAAGCAGTTTTTTCTTCTGCTGGAGCAGGTTCGATGACAACTCTGTCAGCTAATGGTTTAATATTTAACTGTGCCATTGTTCAATATGATTTTTAAAATTAGAATTCAACATTTGCAAAGAATACTGTCATATTTTATGCCAAAAGGGAATACAAAAAAAAATGTCAGAATGTTATGACATTCTGACATTGAAAAAAAGTCTTTATATCTTTTTTATTTTTGCTCAGGAGTAGCAGTTGGAGCTTCTTGTACAGGAGCAGCAATAGGAGCAATAGGTTGAGCTTGCTTCTCTTTAACTTGCTTAGTAAGTTCTGTTTCAACTCCAGCAGCGTTACTGCTTGCTTTAGGAAGACTAACAGAAGCAACAAGGCTAAAGACAACGATAGCAACAGCTAATCCCCAAGTGAATTTTTCAATAAAATCAGTAGTTTTTCTTACTCCCATGATTTGGTTAGATCCAGCAAAATTAGAAGCAAGACCGCCACCTTTAGAATTCTGAACAAGAACTACCAATATCATGAGCAAACATGCAATGCCTATGAGTATTAAAAAAAATGTATACATCTTCTCTTTTCTTTTATTTATTTTTTAAAGCGCTCTTTTATTTCTCTAATTTGGGATGCAAAGTAAGCATTTTTTTCTGGTAATTTCAACATTAAAGTTTCGTAAATCTCTATTGCTTTCAAATAATTACCTTGATTTAAATGTATTTTCGCCAATGTCTCGCTTACAATATCTCTGCTATCCTTGCTGCTTTCATCTGCTATTTTATCAACATTGCAGAAATCTTTTTCTAGTTGATTAACAAACGAATGGCTTTTGATAAAATTTTCAATTAGCTGATTTTTATCGGATTTATCCTTTGTAAGGATACTATTTGATGAATTATTGGCCTGATAGTTTGCAGGGATCTTACCTTCCTTGATTAGTTCTTCAATTTCATAGGGTAAAAGGAGAGAGTAATCTTTTACAATATCCTTTTTCCTATTAATAGTTGTGACATTATGTTTTGAAACACTAAAAGAACTGCTATGATCTTCAGGGTGATCAGTTGTTTGATTATCGATATCAGCGACCTTTTCAACCAGATATTTTAACTTTTTCCTACTTCTGGCGTATACTGCGGCCTTACGAAGGACAGTTTTATAATGCGCACTATCATTTTTTCTCAAGCCAATAGCATGCAATACAATGGCAGTTTGAAAATACGGATAATTAGAAATAAGTACCTCAAGATTATTTATATCTGTAGGTGTAATTAGATGAGGATTTTCGATTAACTCATAAAAGCGCTTTCGATTCATTTATTATCAGGTTTTACTACCAATTTACAACAGATTTATTGAAGATATCCTCAACAAGTCTTTCATTTATTTCTTGAATTTGATTAGTAGGATTTGATAAATCTACATCATTTTTGACATCAACATATTGAGAGAAGGTACTTTCGAAATCACTGGAAGGATCATATTTATTGGTAAATCTTACATTAATACCAATATTGATTCTATTCAGCTGTCCTACTTGTCCTGATGAAGAATTTCCTGAAGATACAGAAACAGGAGTAATAGAATACTGAGTTATTTCACCTTCAAGCTGAAGATCTCCATTTTGTTCTACTAACACAAGCTGAGTTCTTTGCGAGAAAATATCCTTTAATGCATCAGTAAATTCCTGACTCAATGTAGGGACAACAAGAGGAGCTCTATTAGGGAAGAACTGAATTGAAATTGTTTTTGCCTCAGGGGGAATGCTGGCTCCTGAGAAAGAATAAACGCCACAGCTCTTAGCAGCAAGCAGCATAAATATAAGAAGAGTATACCCCAATCCTTTTTTTATCATTGTGATTCTTTTATTTAATGTCGTATTCTTTTATTTTCCTATATAGAGTTCTTTCAGATATACCTAACTCTTTAGCAGCATTTTTTCTTTTACCATTATGCTTTTGAAGAGCTCTACGTATTAAATCTATCTCTTTTTTTTGAATTGACAAGCTTTCTTCGACAACTTCTGAGTGTGCTATGGGCTCATCTATTGCCACTTCAGCAGGTTTCTGTATTTTTATATCACCGAAGTTCTCATCAAATTCCTGAGAAAACTTTTTGATGATCTTGGCATTACTTTCTTCAGAGAAGTCAGAACTTGAGCTATCACCATCCTGCATAATTTCTACAATGGCTCTTTTCAGGTCATTAATATCTCTTTTCATATCAAAGAGCACCTTATATAAAAGATCTCTTTCAGAGATGTTTTCTTCTGAGCTGTCTTTATTGCCAACAAGTACAGGTAATTCAGTATAAGATGAATTAGGGAGATAATTCTTTAATGTCTCTCCATTAATATTTTTATCTTGTTCGATAATAGAAACTTGTTCAGTGATATTCTTCAGCTGACGTACATTCCCTTCCCATCTGTAGTTCTCCAGAATCCTTACGGCATCAGGTTCAAGCCTGAGCACAGGCATATGATACTTTTCTGCAAAGTCGGTAGCAAATTTTCTGAATAGTAGGTGAATATCTTCTTTACGTTGGCGGAGTGAAGGAACAGAAACAGGGACAGTATTCAATCTGTAGTATAGATCCTGACGAAACTTTCCGTCTTTTATGGCTTCGGGGATGTTGACATTCGTTGCTGCAACGACTCTAACATCAGTTTTGATGACCTTAGAAGAGCCAACACGAAAGAACTCGCCTGTCTCTAATACGCGTAGTAGTCTTACCTGTGTTGATAGTGGCAGTTCTGCAACCTCATCAAGGAAGATAGTACCGCCATTGGACACCTCGAAATATCCTTTCCTCGATTCGTGGGCACCAGTGAAAGAGCCCTTTTCATGTCCAAAGAGTTCTGAATCGATAGTACCTTCAGGTATAGCACCACAGTTTACGGCTATATATTGACCATGCTTTCTACTACTTAGATGATGAATGATTTTCGGAAATACTTCTTTCCCACTTCCACTTTCACCAGTAATTAAGACAGTAAGATCTGTAGGAGCAACTTGTCTGACGATATCAATAGTTCTGTCTAGTATGGCAGAGTGCCCAATAATTCCAAATCTTTGCTTAATAGCTTGAATTTCCATATTAATTAGTGATAAATAATCAATGCTTTGAGGTTAATCTTATAGTTAGATTAAGGTTCTACCAGAATGCTGGTTAAAACATTCCAAAAATAATGTAAATAACCTAAACTTGCATGTCAAAATGACATCTTTAATTATAACACGATTTTACTTAAGCTGTTTTAGGCAGGTAGGAAAAATATGTAAAGTCCTTTTGTGTTGGGCTAATGGTGGGCAATAGGGTGAGAATAAAATAAAAAAGACTACCCCTAAACAGAGTAGTCTTTTATCAGTAATATTTTGGAAATGCTATCTCAATTCAGCATTTAATTTATCTTGATAAGCTTTGATAAGCTTGTTCATTGTCTTGTCAATAACTTTATCTGTAAGCGTTTTGTTTGTGTCTTGAAGGATAAACTTAACAGCGTAAGACTTTTTATCATTGCCTAACTTTTCGCCTTCATAAACATCAAACATGTCAACAGACTTCAATATATTTCTTTCCATCTCGAAAGCAATACGCTTGATTTCTCCAAACTCAATGCTCTTGTCAACAAGTAACGCAAGGTCTCTTCTTACTTCAGGGAACTTGGATATTGGTTGAGCAGAGATTGTTTGTCTGCTTGTGATCTCAGCGATAAGCTTCCAGTTGATTTCAGCATAATATACATCTTGTTTGATATCAAAATGCTTCAATACCTTACCAGAAACGGCACCAAGTTCGGCAATCGTCTCTTTCTTGAACTTAAGAACAAGGCCTTCTTTGAACTTTGAACTTACGTCTTCAGAAACTTTCAGCTTCTCGATATTGATATTCATACGCTGAAGCACTCTAAGAACAGTACCTTTAAGTCTGAAGAAGTCATTGGCTTCATTGGAGGTATTCCATGATTCAGGTTCGCGTCTGCCAGTCATAGAAAGAGCAAGAACAAAGTCTTCTTGATAAGAAGTCAGTTCATTATCATCTTCTTTCTCATTGAAGAAGGCATATGTCTTACCAAATTCGAAAGCCATAATATCTGTGATCTGCCTGTTTTGGTTGTAGTTCACAGTTTCCATAATTCCGAAAAGAAGACTCTGACGCATTACATTCAGTTCACTACTCAATGGGTTCAACATCTTGACATTGTTATCAGGATTGAAACCTTCAAGTTGTTCTGTATATGTTGAGCTTGTAAGAGAGTTGTTCATGATCTCATTGAAGCCCATAGAAACCAACATATCAGAAACAGTGTTCTGTATTTTATCATGGTCAGGCTTAGGTGAATCAGTCAAACAAGCATTAACATCAAGTTTAAGCTCAATGTTATTGAATCCATAAACACGGATAATCTCTTCAATAATATCAGCTTCTCTGGTTACATCAACCTTGAATGAAGGAACAGTAAGTTTCATACCTTCTTCAGTCTCTTCATTGATTGTAATGTTAAGGCTTTCAAGGATGATACGAACATCAGCAGGGCTGATCTCTTTACCGATAAGTCTGTTTACGTTTGCAAAGCTGATTTCAACATCGAAATCAGGAATAGCATTTGGATAGAAGTCTTGCATTTCTGAGCTTACCACGCCGCCTGCAAGTTCTTCGATAAGCTCAACAGCTCTTGCAAGAGCTTTAGGAGCCATATTAACATCGGCACCTCTCTCAAAACGGAAAGAAGAATCAGTATTCAAACCAAACCTTCTGGCAGTTTTTCTTACTGAAGTAGGGTTGAAGTATGCAGATTCAAGGAAAATCGCATTTGTAGTTTCTTTTACTCCACTATGAGCACCACCGAATACACCAGCAATACACATACCTTCTTCAGCATTACATATCATAAGGTCTCTTGCATTAAGCTTGCGCTCTTCATCATCAAGAGTAACGAATTTTGTATCCTGCGGTAAAGTTTTTACAACAACTTTGTTTCCTTTGATCTCTGCTGCATCAAAAGCATGCATAGGTTGGCCGGTTTCCATCATCACGTAGTTGGTGATATCAACAATATTGTTGATAGAACGGATACCAACGGCTTCAAGTCTTGCTTTCAACCAGTCAGGAGAGTCTTTAACTTCGATATTTGTCATGGTGATACCACAATATCTAGGGCAAAGCTCGCTGTTTTCAACCTCTAATTTTATATCTAAATCATTGTTCTTTGCAACAGGAGTTTTGAACTCAGGCATCTTCAAAGAGTATTTCATCTCTTGAGCCAAGAAGTTCTGTACAGCCACAAGATCTCTGGCAGTACCTATATGTGATGTAGCATCAGCCCTGTTAGGGGTAAGTCCAATTTCAAAAACAAAGTCTTCCTGAATATCAAAATACTTGCCGGCAGGTGTTCCAACAACAGCATCAGCATCAAGCACCATAATACCATCATGGCCATGACCAAGACCAAGTTCATCTTCGGCACATATCATACCTTCGGACGCTTCGCCACGGATCTTTGATTTTTTGATTTTAAATGCTTCGTCGTCAGCGTAAAGTGTTGTTCCTACTGTAGCAACAGCAACTTTCTGACCAGCAGCAACATTAGGCGCACCACATACTATAGGCAGCACCTTGTCTTCAGCAACTTTCACAGTTGTCTTGCTCAATCGATCAGCACCAGGGTGCTTTTCACAAGTAAGAACCTCACCAATTACAACTCCTTCCAGGCCTCCTTTTACAGATTGGTATTTCTCTATACCTTCTACTTCAAGACCACATCCGGTAAGTAACTCTTCTGCAGCCTCTGGATTCAGGTCTAATTGGATATATTCTTTTAGCCAGTTATAAGAAATCTTCATTGATATTCAGTATTAAAGTTTTAATTCGCAAAAGTATAAAATTTAACGCCAATACCTACATCTTTATGATTAAAGGCAATAGGTGTTGGGGATAATGTTTTTCTGTTTACACTTGTATATATATCAATATAAGTATACTGCTCTTGGAAAGGCCTATTCATCGTGTATCCATCGTCCTGACTATAGTCGGTTTATTAAACCGACTATAGTCGACTTGTCATAATGACTATAGTCGGATTATCAAATTGACCTAGTCGGATTGCCGTGTTGACTATAGTCGGATTGTCGTGTTGACTATAGTCGGATTGTCATTCCGACTGCGTGAAATTGTCGTGCCGACTCTAGTCGGATTGTCATTCCGATTACGTACTTACGCCGTGCCGACTCTAGTCGGTTTGTCGTATCGACTCTAGTCGGATGTAAGATGATAGGAATGGACACAAAAAAGCCTACCTCTTCAGGTAGGCTTTCATTTTAAATTAACCAAAATTCCAAATATTATGGAAGGTCTCTTGATTAAGAGACACTAAGTTCAATATCTTTCTTGTTGACCTTTATATTAGCGGAAGAAGAAGATGCGCTTCTAACTTCGATATAATAAATGCCGGGAGTCAACTTAGGCACTGTACATTGAATCTGTTTAGGGTGATTGATTCTTATGTAATCGGACTTAACAGCTTCTTCAAGATTGGCCTTATTGACAAAGAATACACCTTGTTTTTCTTCATCTTCCATAAACTTGAGGTGTTCGCCTTTAATCTCTATCACACCATCAGGAGTCAATGTTTGATCCTCTGTTTTAGAATTCCAGTCAAATATAGATAAAATTTTTGGAGCATCAGCATCAGTATTTTCATATTCCATTGATATTTTGTCGACAGCACCCTTGATTTTATTACCTACATTGGCATTGATAGTGACCTTATGTCTGTTTTTGTCGAAGCGATCCCACTTGTCGTCAAAAGCTCCGGAGATACCTAGACGTATGCCAATATGATCATCTTTATACTCGTCACCATCAGCAACAAAGTTTTCGATGGTGCTCCAATAGGCATCAATAACGGCTTTGATTTCATTTGATCCTAATGTAGAAGTAATTCCTCTCACTCTTTCAATTAAGCTATCGATATCACGGCTTCTAACGTTAACGGGGCGGGCTATACAATCATTTTCGTCCTTTGTTAAACGGTTTTTATAAAGTGTATACTTCATAAATATTGAATTAAAATTAATAAATATGTTCTCAGTACACGACAAAAAATAATTTAGAAAAGGCATAAAAACAAAAAAGCACCTTGAAAAACCTTTATTTTGTGTTCGAG
>JBGRPZ010000096.1:0-14482 GCA_041725915.1 Hyphomicrobiales bacterium
GCTACAAGTAATGAATGTAAGTGGCGAGGTTCTATATACAGCAAAGGTATCTGCTGCAAACCAGAAAGTGAACTTAGACCTTAATGCGGGTATCTACTTTGTAAAGCTTATCAATAAAGATAAAGCTGGTATCAGAAAGCTGGTTATTCAGTAATAATATACATAATACTCAGAGTTTCCTACGATCCTGATGCAGACGCATCAGGATTTTTTTATTCATATTCTTAATACTTTATAATAAAGTATTTGTTATATCATTATAATATCTTTATAATTATTCCGGTTTCAACTAGATAAATATACTTGCAAAGAAGATTCTTTTTGTGTGAGTGAGATAATGTGAAAACTAAATAATGACAAAGAAGAAAAAGAATAAAAATAAAGCTAAGAATTCATTTATACAGACTGTACTTAGCGCATTCGGGGATCATCCCTTCAAAGCTCTAAACTATAAACAAATTTCCAGACAACTTGGCATCACCGATAAAGTAAGTAGAAACCTTGTTCTCAATGCCATTCAATACCTACTGGAAACTGGCGATCTACAAGAGGCTCGTAAAGGTAAATACCAAATCAATATAAAATCTGCTTCCAAATTCCTGAATAAGAAAAGATATCTAACTGGTACTGTTGATATGAAGAGTACTGGAAAAGCTTATATCATCCCTGATAATGGTGGTGAGGATATTCTTGTTGCTGCCAACAAAACCGGCCACGCACTTAATGGGGATAAAGTGAATGTTTATCTCTTCCCTAAGAGAGGAGACAAAAAGACAGAAGGCCAAATCGTTGAGGTTCTTGAAAGAGGTAAGAACTCTTTTGTTGGCACTCTACAGATATTCGAAAAGTTTGCTTTCCTTGTTACTGATGCTGCTGATATGCCTTATGATCTGTTTGTTCCTAAGGAAACTATCCCCAGTGATGCAGAAAATGGGATGAAGGTAGTTGGTGAGATTGTCGATTGGCCTGAGTCCATGAAAAACCCTATCGGTAAAGTCTCTCATGTCTTGGGATGGCCTGGTGATAACAATGTGGAAATGGAAGCTATTCTTGCTGATCATGAGTTCCCTTTGGCTTTCCCTAAAGCTGTGCTTAAAGAAGCTGAAAAGATCCCTGATACTATTCCTGCCAAGGAAATCAAAGAAAGAAAAGATTATAGAGATGTCTGGACAATTACTATTGACCCTTCTGATGCTAAAGATTTTGATGATGCTCTCTCTCTAAAGGTTCTTGATAATGGCAACTATGAAGTTGGTGTGCATATCGCTGATGTTGCTCACTATGTTCGCCCTGGTACTGCTTTGGATCAGGAAGCATATAGTCGTGCTACTTCTGTTTATCTTGTAGATAGAGTGATCCCTATGCTGCCAGAGAAGTTGTCGAATGGTGTTTGTTCGCTGCGACCTCATGAGGATAAGCTTGCTTTCTCTGCTATCTTCGAGATGGATAAAGACGCTAATGTTCTTCACCGTTGGTTTGGCCGTACTGTTATACATTCTGACAGAAGGTTTACTTATGATGAGGCGCAGATGATCCTTGATACTAAGGAAGGTGAATTTGTTGATGATATCCTCACACTTAATGATCTGGCCGAAAAGCTTCGTGTCCATAGATTTAGCAAGGGTGCTATCAACTTCCATTCTACTGAAGTAAAGTTCATCCTTGATGAGAAAGGCAAGCCTATTGATACTTATATCAAAGAGCAAAAAGAAGCCAACACATTGATCGAGGACTTTATGCTGTTAGCCAACCGTGAGGTTGCTGAGTATATAGGTAAAACAAAGGATGACCAAACAGCAAAGACTTTTGTATACCGTATTCATGATGAGCCTAACCCTGAAAAGTTAAATACTTTCGTACAGTTCTTGTCTCGCTTGGGTTATTCTATGATGATCAATAGCAGAAAGAACCTGATCAACTCTTACAACAATCTTTTTGATAAGGTTAGAGGTAAAGGTGAGCAGAATATGATCGAAACTATTGCTGTAAGAACTATGGCTAAGGCGGAGTATTCTCCTGATAATATTGGCCACTATGGTTTGAGCTTTAAATATTATACGCATTTCACCTCTCCTATCCGTCGTTATCCTGATGTTATGGTTCATCGTCTGCTTTGGGATTATCTTCATGGTAAGCCTTCTGCAAATCTTGAGGCTGTTGCTGATGCTTGTCGCCATTCTTCGGATATGGAACGTAAAGCTGCTGAAGCAGAAAGGGATTCTGTTAAGTATAAACAAGCTGAGTATCTAGCTGATAAGATCGGGCAGATGTTTGAAGGTACTATCTCTGGTGTAAGTAAGTATGGCATTTATGTTGAACTTGAAAACAATAAATGTGAAGGTATGATCCGCTTGCGTGATCTTGATGATGATTTCTACTATCTTGATGAAGAGAATTACAGAGTCGTAGGTCAGAAGTTTGGCAATGAATATAAACTAGGTGACAAAGTCATTATAAAAGTACATCATGTTGATTTACAAAGAAAACTGATGGATTTCTTAATGGTAAAAGCTAAATAATAGGTCCGATTAATACCCATTAAAAGAATAACTTAATGGGTATCCCCTATTATATCACTCCTCGATTCCACATATTCTTCCCCCCTCAAATAATAAATTACTATTAATATTATTATATTTATAAGACCTATTCTGGAATTATAAAACACTCATCTACAAACCTTACTAATCATGCTTTCACCTAAAGCAAACAATATTATTAATGAAATTGAGGCAGATCTTAATGACAGCTTTACGAAATTCAAATACTCTGATTTCTTTATAAGTTGTGCTAATGATTTAGTGCCTGTATTATACGAAAAGCATAATCTTCTTATCGAAAACTGGTATCAGGTATATAATGCCAAGACATTTGATGTAGCATCCGAAGTAATTAATCACTTTATCAATATGGGTTTTGATGGAGACAAAGGTGAAGCCTCTGACGAATTTATCTTCGTATACATCTATAAGAAAGAAAAACATACTATCCCATAAGATAATGCTTGCTAAATCCCGGAGCTTTTTCTTCTACTACAAAATAGACTGATTTTTTTCCTCCCTTAAAAATATCAAAATTAGGCAGGAAGATGACCCAACTTAGGCAGGAAGATGGTCGTTCTTCAACCGAAGGATTGAGATTCATCCCTAGGCGGGATTGTATTTCTCGGGGGAAGTTTTTTTTCCGTGGTTAAAGATGTTATAAAAGAATAGCCATAATTATTATTACCATCATAATCACTTTGCTTCCAGATAGTTTATAAAATCTGTTTCCCAATCATCAAAAAGCAAGATATCATTGAGAGAATATAGAGTTTGATACTCTAGGTCTATGGTGCTACTATCTTTAGGGTCATATCTTTTCAAGAAAATAGAATCGCTACTTCTAAATCCCATCTGTTGGTCTTCCAGAAAATCATCAGCATAGACATATAATATGGAATAAGGTGTTTCCTTATCCACTTTTACAAAACCTGAGCAAAATCCATCACTGGTAAATGCACCTATATAAGACTTATCAACAACCTCATCCATATGATTGGGAATAGCAAGAACCATAAAGAATGGGTTGGCTTCCTTTTGCTTCCAGCTATCAGGAAGATCATTTGTATTATTATCTTTAGTGGAAATGCTGTGAATTAGTTTGGAAGACCTAGCCTTTCGGCTTTTCGTAAGAATGATATTATCTTCATGAAACATAAAGAAATAAGATTTCCCCGGAATAAATTTGTCGATAGTATTAATATTCAAGCTGTCCCAATATAAGCCCCCTTTCATATCATGGATAAGGTGTATCTTCCCTTTGGGTTTGAATTCGAGTTCATGAAAGCTAATTGTATCAGATCCGGGGATAGTAAAATAACCAACTCTGTGGTTTCTGGTTGTCAGTATACGGCTTTTCAGAACAATAGTATCCCTAAGATAGCTATCTCCTGATATGTTTATAATACCACTATCCTTCATACATACCAAGTACGCATAGTTTGGAATAAGGGAAGTGAGTAAGTCAACTCCCTTTTGAGGATTATAAAAACCATCCCGAAACCCTCTATACCCTTCTACCTGTATAAGATCAGACCTTACAGGTTTGAAAACATCATTTATAGAATCATTGACAGGGCATACATAGAATGAAATTGTATTCCACCCCGGATCAAGATGAATGGTCTGCTCATCTATACTTTGCTTTGTGGTTAATTTACACGAAAACAGCAGAAATAAACAAAGGAGATAAACTATCTTCTGAAGAAAAACTTGATGGATCTTCATAATACAATTATTGATTGAGGTGAGAAATTGTAATTGTATTATAAAGATAATTATAATTCAACCAAATAGTTAATCACCTCAACTTCAATTAAGGGCATTGTATCATGTTATATAAATTTATCCTTCAAGGATGATATATGCTGATGCAATATCTTTAAGGTGAGATAATGATAGATGTATATTTACTACTCCTCTTTCTTCAGCAAATTCTTTTGACTTACCATGCAAAACAATATAAGGCTTCCCTAGCTCATCTTTAGTAACTTCTATCTCATGAAAAGCCATACCATATCTATAACCTGTGCCCAAGGCTTTGAAGAAAGCTTCTTTAGCAGCAAAACGAGCAGCATAATGCTCATGAGCATTTACCTTTGGATCGCAATATTCCTGCTCTGCTTTTGAAAACAATTTGTCTTTCAGTAAACTATTATCATCAAGATACTTTTTGATTCTCATTGTATCTATAATGTCTGTTCCTATTCCTATTATCATATTGACTTAATTTAAAAACTGTAATTTCGATAATTAATAAGGGTTAAGATAAGGATAATTTGTTCAGAGCTTTCCTAACTCCCTTTAAAGCTTAAACTATGGTCTATTTTTATGTTAAAGATGGCTTAAAAACTAATTATAAACAAATAATTAAAGAAAAAGCCCGAAAGCATAGCTTTCAGGCTTGAATTATATTTAAGTATAGAATCTTACTTTATAACATTAAGTTCTTTACCAATCTTTGTAAATGCAGCAATAGCCTTATCTAAATGCTCTTGCTCATGAGCAGCAGAAAGCTGTACACGAATTCTTGCTTGTCCTTGAGGAACAACTGGATAGTAGAATCCTGTTACATAGATACCTTCTTCTAATAACTTAGCAGCAAAGTCCTGAGATAGTTTTGCATCATAAAGCATAACTGCACAAATAGCTGATTGAGTAGGCTTGATATCAAATCCAACTTCAGTCATCTTTTTCATGAAATATTCTGTATTACCATGAAGTTTGTCTTGAAGCTCATTTGTACGGTTCATCATATCAACCATTGCAATACCAGCAGCAGCAACCATTGGAGGGATAGAGTTAGAGAACAAGTATGGGCGTGATCTCTGACGAAGCATGTCGATAATCTCTTTCTTACCTGTTGTGAATCCACCTATAGCACCACCAAAAGCTTTACCTAAAGTACCAGTGATAATTTCAGCTTTACCTTTGCAGTCATATAACTCAGTAACACCACGACCAGTCTTACCAACAACACCAGCAGAGTGAGACTCATCGATCATTACCATTGCATCATACTTGTTTGCAAGAGCAATAATCTTATCCATTGGAGCTACATTACCGTCCATAGAGAATACACCATCAGTTACTACTACACGGAAACGTTGCTCTTGAGCTTGCTTTAAGCGTTCTTCCAACTCTTCCATGTTAGCATTAGCATAGCGATAACGCTTAGCCTTACATAGACGTACACCGTCAATAATAGAAGCATGGTTCAAAGAGTCAGAGATAATTGCATCTTCTGCTGTCAATAGTGGTTCAAACACTCCTCCGTTAGCATCAAAACATGCAGCATAAAGGATAGTATCTTCTGTTCCGAAGAAATCAGCAATTTTCTTTTCAAGTTCTTTATGAAGATCACCTGTACCACAAATAAAACGTACAGAAGACATACCATAACCATGAGTATCTAATGCTTTCTTAGCAGCATCGATCAACTCTTGATTATTTGAAAGACCAAGGTAGTTGTTAGCACAGAAATTAAGTACTTTCTGACCTGAGTTAACTTCGATTTCTGCTCCTTGAGGAGAAACAATGATACGTTCTTTCTTATAAAGGCCTGCTTCTTCTATCTCTTTAAGCTCTTTTGCTAAATGCTCTTTTACTCTATCGTACATAATATTACTTTTTATCGCGTCTTGTTAATGCGTTATTAAGAAGTCAAAGTTATAAAATATGATAAGAATTAAAAGTTTGTCGTCTTATTTAGACTATTATTTAATTACATCATTCTAAGCTGATTATTAACATTGAAAATGATGAAGAGAAAAGTTTTCTACTTTTTTTTACTTTTTTTTCATTTCCCAAGCAACCATTTACAATTCCTTTATGTCTCCTTTATATAATCAAACTGAACATTCAGTTAACCACTAGGTGAAATATGTGTTATTCGTTCTATATTTACTACAAACACTAAAGCGACTAAAATTTACAAATTGAGATCTGCAGGAATTAAAGCTGTCAATAATGGCAGCTTTTTCCATTTTTATAAGTTTCAACAGAATTTAACATAATAATAGCCTCTAGAATCCTATCTAAACATACCTTTTATCTACTTTCTATAATAGATCCGAATATACGAGAGAATAAATCGTATTATTACAGCCATAAACGACTCATTACAAAGGAGTATAGGATGAAATCAAAGTGTCATAAATTTTGAGGAAAGAAATTTAAGCAGCCACCATTTTATGGAATCTTATAAAAAAACAAAAGAGAGACTCACTAATGAACCTCTCTTTTGGAATATCTTCAAATATGATTTTATTCAGAAAGCAAAAACTTAGTTGTCTTTACTTCTTGATCATTGATAAGAGCTTTTACAAAATATAGACCTTTATTCAATTCACTAAAGTCAAATGTTTTTATTCCTGCATTTGAAAGTGTCAGGTTTTTGTAGCTTTTTACAATCTTACCATTTATATCTATTACATCCATATCTACTTTTCCATTTTTCTGTGTAGGAAAGTGCATTGTTATATTTCCTGTTGATGGATTTGGAGTTGCTGAAAAAGATACATCTTCAGAACCTAAATTCTCTACTCCTGTAGTTGTGCAATCTTTCTCTTCAATATTGTATTTATCGAAAAGAGCTTTCAGACCATGTCCTGTAGGGAATGGATTTAAACTGGTTTCTACAATCTTCTTATTGGGAGCTATTAAGATTATGGTTGGGTAAGCCATAATTCCATAATTCATGCAGATTCCTGTTCCTCCACCCTGAACACCACTGACTGTAGGGTAATGAGCACCAAACTGCTCATCAAAAAGCCTGCATTGTGCATCAGTATTTCCATGATCAATACCTACAACATATAGATCACCTGTATTGCATCCATAAGCTTCATATGCTGCATTCACTCTGGGAGCCATATACTGGCAAGGCCCACAAGTAGTAAAGAAGAAGTCTATTAACACATATTTACCTTCTTCAAGAATCTTAAATAAGTTTACTTCTTTTCCGTCGATATCTTTGGTGTCAAAATCTATAGCATCTGTAAAGTTTACCTGAGCTTTAATGTTAGCGCATAACAGTACCCCAAAGATAATAAGTAGTACTTTCTTCATAGTTATTTGGTATATTTAAGTTATACGCAAATATATTATTAAACTCATATTTTGAGTTTATGCACAGCAACTTATAGTTAGAGTATGAAAATATATAGGAATATTTATTGATTGGCTATTTAGTGTCTTCGGCTCCTCTTTTCTTCCATTGCTGGGCAAAAGATCTTTTCGAGAAAACAGGAAAGACTCGTTTACTTCCCCAACTTGATTTTAACATTTTTTTCAATAAAAAGGTCTTAAGCCCTCCGCTTATACTATCCATATTCGACCTCTTCGATAAGAAGTAAGAGGATAGTTTCATTATCGTTTTCTCCTTTGATCGCGGAATTCCTTTCTTTACAGAAAGATTTCTATTATGCAATAATAGTTGATGTAAGGGAATCTTTACAGGACATATATCCGTACAGCTTCCACAAAGAGATGATGCAAAAGATAAGTGTATAGTCTCTTTGAATCCACTCAAGAAAGGAGATATAACAGCTCCTATAGGTCCTCCATAAGGAGTATCATAAGTATGTCCTCCGATATTATGGAATACAGGACATACATTTAGACAAGCACCACAATGAATACAGCTAAGAGCTTTACTTTGTGGATGAGTTCCCAATAAATCTGTACGACCATTATCCAGAAGGATGATATAAGTAAACTCAGATCCATCTTTCTCTTCTTTCTTCTTCGGACCTGTAATAACTGAATTATATGTAGTCAAAGCTTGTCCCGTACCATGAGAAGATAAGAGAGGCCAAAAGAGAGACAAGTCTTTATATGATGTTAATAACTTTTCTATTCCTGTTATGATAACATGAACCTTTGGTAATGAATAAGACAGAAAGGCATTACCTTCATTCTCTGTAATGGCTATACCTCCGATATCTGGTAGTAAGAAATTAGCTCCGGTTATACCCATATCTGCATTCTCAAACTTCTCTCTGAGAATACCCCTTACAAAAGAAGTGATCTTCTTTGGATCTCCATTAAGATCAGAACCAAATTTCTTATTCAACAGGCTTGCTATGTCTTCTTTTGTCTTATGCATTGCTGGAGTCACTATATGATATGGCTTTTCACCAGATAGTTGTACAATATACTCACCCAAGTCAGTCTCCAGGCATTCGATCTTTTTGCTCTTTAATACACTATTCAATTGGATCTCTTCAGAGACCATAGATTTAGATTTTACTATCTTCTCTACTTTATGTTCTTGAATAATTTCCAGCACATGTTTAACAGCATCTTTAGCATCAGAAGCCCAAAGAACTTTCCCTCCATTTCTCTCAAAATTGGATTCAAACTCTATCAAATAATGATCTAAGTTGTTTAATACCTTTGTTCTGATATTTGCAGCTCTTTCCTTAGCCAATTCAATATCTGTAAATATCTTCTTCCCTTCAGTGAAGGCTTCTTTATATTTATTGATATTAAACTTTATTACTTTCCTATGATTTAGATCAAATGCTATTTGCTCAGATTTCTTCTTAAACTTCGCTGATGCTAAAGACATGTTAATATCTATTGAGTGTTGTATTTATGATATCTTATTGATCTTATCAACTCTTGTTTGATGACGACCACCTTCAAAATCTGTTGTCAAGAAAGCATCTACCATCTCTTGTGCTGACTCAATAGAAACAAACCTTCCTGGTAAAGAAATAATATTTGCATTGTTATGTTGTCTTATTAATTCTGCTTGTTGCTTTTCCCAACATAAACCTGCTCTTACATTTGGGTATTTATTGGCAGTCATTTGAACTCCATTACCACTACCACATAGTATAATTCCCATTTCTATACTTCCATCATTTATCGCTTTTGCTAATGGATGTATAATGTCTGGATAGTCTACACTCTCAATAGAATTAACACCAAAGTCTTTGATATTATAGCCTTTACCAACTAAATAGCTCTTTACAGCTTCTTTCATCTCATAGCCACCATGATCACATCCTATGGCTAACACTTTATTTTTATCGTACATTCTGAATAATTTTTTAGTGGTGCAAAATTAGATTTTTTTGAAGGTCAAAAACAGAAGAAAAAAAGGAAAATATGGGTTATTAACATACTTATCAACATAAAAAACCTTCATCTATCAGCATTTAGTATACTTATTAACATCATAGTTGAAAACTATTGTTAATTACTGTTAATATCTGTTAATAACTTTGAGGAGTTTTCCACATTTTATTACACCCTAAAAATTATCCATTAAGTCAAGTACTATTTTTCCAAAGTTATTAAGAAGTAATTAACAATTTTTCCACATTGTTAACAGCATTATTTATTAACAACAAAGTTATCAACAACTTGTTAATAACTTTAAGAAAACACTATTAATCAAAGGGTAGCATAAAATATATATGATGGTAAATTGTTAATAACTTGTGAATAACGAAAAAGTCAAGTAAAAAGGCAAAAAGTTATCCAAGTTATCAACAGGCTATATAATAATAATAGGAAAGTTTAAATTTTAATTATTATTTATTTTATTTGCTGAAGCTAATTTTAACTTGTCATCTGAACAGAAAAAAATGGAAATGAAATCTGACAATAAACTTTCTTTGAAAGAGGAGATCCTGAAATTAAAAAAAGAGAAGAATGCCATTATATTGGCTCACTTCTATCAAATTCCCGAAATTCAGGATATTGCGGACTATGTGGGTGATAGTCTTGGGTTGGCTCAAAAGGCAACGGAGACTGATGCAGATATGATTGTTTTTGCTGGAGTTCATTTTATGGCTGAGACAGCAAAGATTCTGAACCCTACAAAGACTGTAGTGCTACCTGATATGGAAGCAGGATGTTCTTTGGCTGATAGTTGCCCTGCAGAGCCATTCAGGAAGTTTAAAGAGCAATATCCGGATCATATGGTGATTTCTTATATCAATTGTTCCGCGGCTATAAAGACACTCTCTGATGTGGTTTGTACAAGTGGTAATGCTGTTCAACTTGTTGAATCTTTCCCTAAAGATCAGAAAATCATCTTTGCACCTGATAAGAACTTAGGTGGATATATCAACAAAATTACTGGTCGTGATATGATACTTTGGGATGGCACTTGTGAGGTTCATGATATTTTGTCCACTGAAGCCATCATACAGCTAAAATCTGACCATCCTGATGCTGAAATGGTAGCTCACCCCGAATGTAAGGCTATAGTCCTTGAGCTTGCCGATTTCGTCGGTTCTACTTCTGCCATGCTCAAATATGTAAAAGGAAGTGATAAGAAGAAGTTTATTGTAGCTACTGAAAGTGGTATTCTGCACCAGATGAAGAAGGATTCTCCTGATAAAGAGTTCCTTATTGTTCCTTCTGATGAAACTTGTGCTTGTAATGATTGTCCATATATGAAGTTGAATACAATGGAGAAGTTATACAGCTGTATGAAGAATGAAACTCCTGCGATTGAAATGGACGATGAAGTTATTAACAGTGCGAAGATTTCAATTGAAAGAATGCTTGAAATTTCAAAAAAACTAAAGCTGATTTAAGTAAATTGTTGATAAGTTATTAACAATTCTAATTTATATATGTGGAAAACCTGGTTGTTTTGTTAATAACCAGGTTTTTTTGTAGTTACAGTAGGTTTGGTATGTTTATTATTTTGTAATTTCAGCAGAAATTAACAATTGTTGATAAAGTTATTAACATAGTTATTAACAATTAGTATAGTTATTAACAAGTGTGTGAATAAACCTGATTTTATGAAAAATTATATACTTTCTTTTTTATCTTTTCTTATAGTTATTAACATTTATTCACAACAGAATGTGAATAACAATGGATATAATGTTTTCTATTACCCTAATGGTGTAAAATCCTCTGAAGGAAATCTTGTTAATGGTCAGCCTGAAGGCTATTGGAAGACCTATAATGAAAAAGAGGTGCTAATATCTGAAGGAAACCGCAAAAATCATCTGCTGGATAGTCTATGGTCTTTTTATAATGATACTGGTAAAATTGTAATGCAGGTATATTATGAAAAAGGGATCAAGAATGGAATCCGAACGACATGGTTAAAGAATGAAATTCGAAAAGAGAATTTTATTAATGACAGAAAAGAAGGCGATTCAAAGATCTTTTATAAATCAGGAAAACTTAAGCAACTTATACCTTATTACCGTGGACTTGAAGATGGAGTATCGAAGGTTTATGATCTTAAAGGCAATATTATCGAATTGATAACCTATGATAGAGCTTATGTCGTAGAGAGGGAAAGAATCAATAGATATGACTCTAATGAAAAAAGACATGGCAAATGGAAATGGTTTTTCCATAATGGGAATGTCAGTAAGATGGGAAAATATAAACATGGTATTGAAGATGGTTTCTTCGTTGAGTTTAATTTGGATGGAAGTGTAAAGAATAGCATAAAATATATAAATGGAGAGATCCAGAATGAAGAAGAGATATTTGGAGCCATTCGTATTGAAAAAGAGTATTTCCCCAGTGGAAGGTTAAAGGCAGAAACGGTATACAGCGGAAAGGAAAAACATGGTATCAATAAGCTGTATAATGAACAAGGGAATATCATAAAAGCTGAAATGTATAAGAAGGGGCAAAAAATCTCTGAAGGCATTGTGTCAAAGAATGGACTGAGACAAGGCGAGTGGGAAGAGTTTTATCCTGATAGTACATTGAAAGCTAAAGGCAGCTTCCTTGATGATAACAAATTTGGTGAGTGGGTATATTATTTCTCTGGAGGAAAAACAGAACAAAGGGGGCGATATGGAGCTAATGGACTACCTCATGGTAAATGGGTGTGGTTTTATCCAAATGGAAAGATCCACAGAACGGAATACTATAATCAAGGAAACCTACATGGTGAGTATAAAGAATATGATATCAATGGAAAACCAATAACCTTTGGTAAATATGTTGATGGAAAGAAAGAAGGAGCTTGGCGGCTAGTTTATGGTGATCATATCGAAGAAGGTAGTTTTTATAAAGGTAAACCTCATGGGAAGTGGAAATATTTTTACAATGATAATAAACTAAGCTTTCAAGGGAAGTTTGCAAAAGGTATTCCTCATGGCATACATACATGGTATAATGCAAAAGGCATTGTTGTTGAAAGAGGAAAGTTTATTATGGGCAGAAAAGATGGTACATGGAGTATATATAATGACGATGGTTCTCTGTTGATATTTATCACGTATGAAAATGGTAAAGAGATTAAATATGATGGAATAAAGATCGATGGATTTTAGTATTTATGATTTATATGTATCTCTTTTGTTTAGGAGTATTAATATTTTAAACATATATTTGGTATAATATATAATCAAATTAAAATAATAGACATGATTAGAAAACTTTTACTGTTACCAGTTGCTGCTTTATTGATTACTTCTTGTGCCAACGAGACAAAGAATACAGAAGCTAAAGACGATGCGAAACATGAGAAAATTATAGAGGTAGAACCTGCAGATACTGAAAAACCTACAGTTATTTCTGTTAGTTCTGTTGCTGAATTTCCTGAAAAGGCTGCTTCTTTATATCAAAAGCCAGTTGTTTTGACAGGTATGGTTAGCCATGTTTGTAAACATGGAGGTGGAAAGCTTGCTCTTGTTGATGATGGCACTGAAAACATTATTATGGTTTTCAAAAATAAAAATATGGAAGCTTTTCAATCTGAACTTGAGGGGAGTAAAATCAAAGTTCAGGGGATGGTTGTTGATGCCAACTATATGAATAAACTTGAAGCTGAAACTCACGGCCATAATCATGATGAAGAAAATCCAAAGGAACATTGTGAAAGTGAAAAAGCTGCTGTAGAAACTCAAGCAAAAGAAAATAAGGAAGATAAAGTTTATTTTATCCTTGCTGATGAGGTAGAAAATATGGATGAAACTACTGTTGAACCTGAATCTGCTGTTGTTGAAGAACAAAAGAAGATTGAAGAGTAAGATCTTGACACTCTAAAAAAAATTACTGTAATTTGGTCTAATATTTATAATAATATTAGACCTTATTTTTTATGAAAAAGTTAAAATGGAGAAAGATTCTTAGGGTCACTCATAGAGATTTGGGATACTTCTTTGCTGCAATGACTCTTATTTACGCACTTTCTGGTATTGCTATCAATCATTTAGATGATTGGAATCCAAACTATATAATCCACTCCAAAGAAGTAAAGACGAATATCAATGCAAAGGCTGATAAGAATGAGATTTTAACATTTCTTCAGGAATATGAACTCCAAGATGATTATAAAAGCCATTATTCAAGAAAAGGTAAGAATATAAAAGTATTCCTCAAGAATGGTACTGTATTTATCAATACACAAAGTAAAACGGCATTAATTGAAAATACCAGCAGAAGACCTTTCTTTCGACAAGTAAATTATCTACATTATAATCCTATCAGATCATGGACATGGTTTTCTGACATCTTTGCAGTGGCATTGATTGTATTGGCCGTGTCAGGCTTATTTATGGTCAGAGGTAAAAAGGGTTTTGTATGGAGGGGTGTTATCCTTTTTGTTGTTGGTTTGTTAATTCCTGTGGTCTATCTATTACTTTATTTTTAAAGATCATCCATAAATCTAAATAAGTAGCAAGGGCATCAAATTAACTTGATGCCTTTGTTTTTTATAAAAGCATGAATTGAATTGATGATGAGTAGGCTTTTTCCTTTTTCTATATTTAGAATTTACTATTAGAGTTAACTCATTTTTGTAATCTAATTATTATTGAAGATTTAGGCTAGGAGTAAGTTTACTATAGATCTTTGCATTTTCTTATTTATAAGCTTTATCACTTATTTTTAACTGCTGTATAGTGCGATAATTCGGCTTTCAATTTTAAAATTGTAGATTATCGCACATATAAGCCCAATGTTATGTTAAATAGCAAAAGCTTCAGATTTCG
>JBGRPZ010000097.1:0-14247 GCA_041725915.1 Hyphomicrobiales bacterium
AACTCCTAGACTTTAAAACAAAACTCCTAGACTTTGAAACAAAACTCCTAGACTTTGAAACAAAACTCCTAGACTTTGAAACAAAACTCCTAGACTTTTACCTTTAATCAGTAGACTTACGAGATTTATTCGCTTAACTTTTGATCTTGATTATTGATAAAACATGTTGTAGTGACAAGATACATTCTGTTGCTGTATATCTGAAAAAGCATTGATTACAAGACGTTTATGTAGATTAGTGAAAATGTGCAGAAATACAGGGGAAAGCAGATTTTTGGCTTTTGATCTTTAGGTTAATGATTGCATGAAATGAAGAAAAAACGAGTGTTTTTATTTTATAAGTAGCTTAAGATAAAAAGTGTGATGAAATTATGAATTTAGAGCTTTATCCAAAAAGCTTATTTCTTAATCAAGAAATTGCTATATCTTTATTTTATTATCTAAAGCACGTAACCATTGCATTTTTTCTACGTCTAAAATCGCATATATTTAAAATTAGAAACTTATTTTTTTATTACAATAAATAATTATAGTTATGAAACTAAACAAGATAGCGAAAGTATTAAGTGTTTTATTTATTTTCACCCTTATAGTGTCTTCTTCTGCATTTGCAGGAAAAAAAACAAAATTGTTACTGAATCCTGAGATTAACAAGGCTGTTAAATACGAATTGAAAATGGTTGTAGGTACTTTATCTACTGTTAATGGACAAGTATCTGCTATGGATCAGAATTTGACTCTTGATATGGAAATGAATTGTAAGGAGAAAAATGCTGATGGTAACTTTGTTATGTCTGTTATTATCAATGATATTGATATGGAAATGGATGCAAATGGCCAATCAATTAATTATTCTTCAAAATTAAAGGCTGAAGAATTATCTCCTATGGCTGCACAAATGAAACCTATGATAGACAAGTTTTTAGGAAAACCAGTTGAATTTGTTATTTCTCCAGAGGGAAAAGTAATTTCTATTGATAGTGATGATTCAAATGGAGCAATGGGAATGCCTTTCCAGTCAAAGAGTCAATTAGAAGGATTATTCAATTACCTTACTGCTAAAGAAGTGAAAAAGGGAGATACATACAAGGTTGATTATACAGAAAGTAATCAGATTGAACTACTTATAAAAGGTGAATATACAGTAGAAAAAATAGGCTCTAAGGATGTTGATTTATTATTTAAAGCTGACACATATACTGATGATTCAGAAAAGAAAGCAGGAATTATGAATAATAAGCTTTCTGTTGACAGAAATACAGGTATGATTAAAACATCTAAAACTAACTGGCAATATGAAGCTATAGTAAAGCAGGCGGGTATGGAAATTCCTGTTGATGTAGAAATGGAAATGACGATGACTCAGAAATAGAGTTAATTAAGATATTTTACTTAATTTTGAAGGAGCATGAATAATGCTCCTTTTTTTATAGGAATAGGTTTAGTTTACTTTATATTACATCTTACTAACTAATACTTTTTCAGAATCCAAACCTAAAGAGCCTTCCTGTAAACTCTGGTAAAACCTTGAGAAGCCTCCTTTGATTTTAAGATATCAATATAAAAATATGTGTTATGACTAAGAAAGCTATATATACTATCTTTTGCTCTCTAATTATTCTGTTTTCTGCTTTATCTGTTTCTGCACAAACATATCAGAGAATAATTGGATGGTCAGATTCTGTAAACTTAAGAATTGAAAGGTTTTTTGAAGAAACCCTAAGTGTACCAGGAAGAAAAGTTGCTGTTTTTGATTGTGATGGAACTCTTATAGGGCAAGTACCTTTCTATTTTGTTGATGAAGTGGTATGTGACTTTGCAAATAAATATTATAAAGATGTTGATACCAAAGATGCTAAAATGAGGATGAGAATATTGAATGACCAAGTTGCCAATAGAAAAGTCCGTGCATCAAATCCGGCATATCGACAAGATAGAGTGAAGTTCTTTGCTGGTCTAAGCTCTGAGCAAGTCAATGATTTTGCTTCCAGTATTTATACGAAGAAGTATCTGGGTAAAGCATATTCTCAGATGAGACAGCTTATTAATAATATGTATATGTATGGGTTTGAAGTATGGATAATTACAGGCTCTCCAGAGATTGTATACGAAGAAACAATATATGAGTTGTTTGGAATACCTGCTCAAAGAGTATTAGGAAGTAAAACTCTAAGATCTCAGGGAATTATTACTGATAAAGTTGTTCCTCCTTTACCTTATCGACTGGGAAAAGCAGACGCTATAGAAACTCAAATTAAAGTAAAGCCATTATTTGTTGCAGGAAATAGTAGGGGAGATCTTGAAATGATGCTTACATCAATAGGAATGAAGATGATCGTAAACCCAAATGATAGGGAAGTTCTCAGTGATGATCATATAAAAGGACAAACATTAAAGCAGTTCTGGAAAGATCAGGGTGCTTTGATTGTTACTTGTGAAGATGAAGTGCCTAAAGGAATCAAGTTTTCATCAAGTGAATATGACATTCCTGTAAATAAAAAGAATAAATAAGAAAAGGGGACTATAAATAGCCCCCTTTTTTATATCTCTCCTAATTAATAGTTATCATAATCTTTGTTATGTTATGCGTCGGCATCGTTTACTGCGTCACCATCACCTATAGCATCGCCTATACCTAAACCTATAGCATCACCTAAACCTAAGCCTATTGCATCTGTTAATGCATCGTTTCTATTAAATTTGAAATTTGACTTTTTCATCTTAAATTGGGTTTTAAATAGCTAACAACGTGCTAGCTGAGACAAATGTATTTTATGAGAATAGGTTTGTCAAATAGATTTTTGAGTGATGGATATAGATATTTATTATAATGAACTACAGTGCTTTATAAGTAATGAATCTATTGTTTTTTCTTTCGAAAATAAAGTTTTCTTCAGCTTTTATAAATAGCCTTTTTTTTTAAGGTTTATTAACATATGTATTTATCGGGAATAGAACTAATTCAAAAACTATCACTTCAAAAGTAAATAAGTTTCAGAGTAATAGTGGCTTATTCAGAAAAGTGTTGTTAATACTTTTTAGAGTTTTTTAAAGATTTAAGCATTGACTTAACTCTTATTCAAGGTTTTTTTAATCTCTTTATAGCAAATGTATTATTTTTTTTGTTTTATAAGTAGGAGAAACATATTTCAGATATATTTGTAGTTACTATTGAAAATATTCTCCTCTTTTGACTAAAATTAATTACTATCTTTTCAAATGGAAAAACATCAGCTCTCTAAATCAACTTTTATCAGAAGTGTTCAATGTCAGAAATCTCTGTACTTACATAAAAAGAGGCCATATTTACGTGACCGAATCTCTAAAGAAACTTTAGCAAAATATAAAAGGGGCACAGAGATAGGTATAATAGCACAACAATTATTTCCCAATGGAATAGACTTAAAACCTAAGTCACCTTCTCAATATTTCAAATGCATTGAGAATACCTTGGATGCAATTAGCAGAGGACAGGAAGTAATCTATGAAGCAGGATTTATGACAGATGGTGTTCTTGTTCTTTTGGATATATTAGTGAAACAAGATGATGGTTGGCACGCTTATGAAGTAAAATCTTCTTTATCTATCTCTTCAACTTATATATATGATGCAGCTCTTCAGAGTTATGTGATCTATAATTCAGGTATTAATCTGATAGACTTCTCTATTATATATGTAAATGCAGATTACCAATTTAAAGACGAATTAGATTTAAATTCATACTTTAAAATTCAAAGTGTTTTTAAAGAAGTTAAGAAACAGCAATCTTTTATAAAACATAAAATTAGAGAAGCTAAGAGGACTCTAAAATTAGGTGAGATTCCGGATGTGCCTATTGGTGCTCAATGTTACAATCCTTATGTTTGTGATTTTAAGGGCTTGTGTTGGAAGGAAATAAAAACAGGATCTGTTTTTGATTTGTTTGGTGCTGATTTAGAAGAATCTTTACATCTTTATAATCAGGAGAAATCCAGAATAGAAGATCTTTCAATAGAAGAAGAATCTGTGAATGATAAATCGAAGGTTGCTATTCAGGCTTTTCACAATAAAGGTGAAGTTATTGATAAGGATGCAATAAAGGAATTCTTGAATAAGATAAGTGCTAATCCTTTTTATATGTGTATGCACACATATAAACAACCAATACCAAAGTATCAGGGTCAAACTCCATATGAAAGGATTCTCTGTCAATGGCAGATAGGGAAATTGAATGTAGAGAGTAAAAGCTTCTTTTATGGAAACCCTGATTTAGATTATCGTAAAGAAATTGTTACCCTTTTAGAAGAATATAAAGAATTAGTAGAATCTGATGAGTCTATTATAGTGTACGATTCAACAAACTTTAAATCTATTTTTGAAGCTCTGAAATTGTTTTCTCCTGAGCATTCTGAAATGGTAGATCGGCTTTCTAGTAGAATGATAGATTTAAAGTTTCTTTTTGAGAATGCATATTATTATCATTATTCCTTTAGGAAAGATATAGATATTTATTCTATAACTAAGCAACTAGCTAAATCAAGAAGATTTAAAAAACCGGAAACAAGAAGTGAAGTTCTATTGAGTGAATTATTCTTTAAATCTTACAGATCTAATGACCCTACCGAGAAAGATAGTTCCAAAGAAGAATTAATAAATAATTCTATATGGCATGTTTATGCTTTAACTCAAGTTCTAAGTAATCTTTATCGGAAAATATTATAATACTTCCTCCTTCTTTTCTAAAATAAAGTATATACGTTTTCTGTTTCAAAATGTATTTTGTCATTAAATAACTCTTGATTATTTTTATTAGGCAGATAGATTATTTTTTACTTTTGCGCCATGGAAGAACCTCGAGAAACTACATATAGTACTGCACGTTTAAAAGGACATAAAAAGTTGTATAATGCAGACTCTGGCGAGCATAGCAAGATACCTCCTCAAAGCACTGAGCTAGAGGAAGCCGTACTTGGAGCTCTGATGATAGAAAAGGATGCTGTTACAACTGTTATTGATATCTTGAAGCCTGAAGTTTTCTATAAACAGGCTAATCAAGCTATTTATTTTGCTATACAAAGTTTGTTTGCAAGATCAGAGCCTATAGATATTCTTACTGTAACTAATGAGCTTAAATCTAATGGTGATTTAGAATTAGTTGGTGGTCCTTATTATATTACTCAGCTAACTACAAGAGTTTCTTCTTCTGCTCATATAGAGTTTCATGCTCGTATTATATTACAGAATCACCTAAAACGAGAGTTGATAAGAATAGGTTCTGAAATTGTAAAGGATGCTTATGAGGATACAAATGATGTCTTTGAACTTCTTGATAAGGCTGAACAAAATCTATTCAGCATAAGTGAAAATAACCTTAGACGTAGTTTCGCAGATATGCCTTCTCTTGTGCAAGAGGCAGTAAGTGAAATAGAATCTTCACGAAATGATGAGGGACACCTTAAAGGTATTCCTTCAGGTTTTACAGAGCTGGATAGATTGACTGCCGGATGGCAAAAGTCAGATCTTATTATTCTTGCTGCAAGACCTGGTATGGGTAAAACTGCTTTTACACTTACAATGGCAAGGAATATTGCAGTAGATTTTAGTAGAGCAGTGGCTGTATTCTCTCTTGAGATGTCTTCAGTGCAGTTGGTGACTCGTTTGATTTCTGCTGAAACTCAACTTTCTGCTGATAAGCTCAAAAAAGGAAACCTTGCTGATCATGAATGGCAACAGCTTAATACTAAGATTGCTCCATTAGTGAATGCAAAGTTGTTTATTGATGATACCCCCGCATTGACAATATTTGAACTTAGAGCAAAATGTAGAAGACTTAAAGCTCAACATAATATAGAGATGGTGTTCATTGATTATCTTCAATTAATGTCAGGTAGCTCTGATAAAGGTAATCGTGAACAGGAAATATCTGCTATCTCAAGAGGTCTTAAAAGTTTGGCAAAGGAATTAAATGTTCCCATTCTTGCTCTTTCACAGCTGAGTCGTGCTGTTGAAACAAGAGGAGGGTCTAAGAAACCTATGCTTTCAGATTTGAGGGAATCAGGTGCTATTGAGCAGGATGCGGATATGGTTATGTTCATTTATAGACCTGAATATTATGGTATCGAACAGGATGAAGATGGAAATTCTACTCAAGGTATTGCAGAAATCTGTATCTCTAAACACCGTAATGGTGCATTAAGAGATGTTCCTCTTAGGTTTATAGATAAGTATGCTAAGTTTACAGATCTGGAGAGTACAGAGTATGATATGACTGATAATAATGTAATGCAACCAAATACTGAATTTGATGAATTTAGAACTATACCTTCAAGAATGAATGATATGGGAGATGATGTTCCTTTCTAAATTAGATGCATTCTTTTATTCATATATTATTTAAGAGTAAATTCTAAGGTTTTTCTTTCTTAGTATTATTATCTTTATAGATACATTCATTATTATTAGAGCTTATGGAAAAAATAAATACTATTATTGATCTAAGTGGCAATTGGATCTTTGAAGAAGATTTTTACTTTGGAAAGGATTTTGGATTTGCTGAATGGAAGCAAAATGAGAATGTGATCTCTGGTATAGTTGAATTTACAGAATGTATCAATGAAAGAGAATCGTTTAAAGTAAGATTGCAGATAGAAGGAGAGGTAGAAGGCGTTCATGTGTTTTTCTCAGCTAAGTCATATTCAATCATTGAATCAAAAGAACCTGTAGAGTATTGTCTGGACAGTTGGGAAGGTATCGTTAATAAACATGGTCAGATTGTCGGTAGCAGTTATGATGAAGATGGAATTTGTGGCGTCTTCACTATGACTAGAAAGTAAAAGGAGTGATACCACTCCTTTTTTTATTTCATATATTTTTGTTTCTTTTGAATACTTACTAATATTACAGAAGTAATTATCATTAATGCTCCAATTATAATTGACATATGGAGCTCTTCGCCTAGCAATAAACTTCCTGCACATATAGAAACTAATGGCTCTAAAGTTGACAGTATTGCAGCACTACTAGCCCCAATTATTTTTACAGCTTTGAATAGTAATATACATGCCATCAATGTAGATAGGAATGTTAATCCGAATATATCAATTATACTTCTTGTAGAACTTGGGATAACTATCTTATCAGAAATTAACCCATGAATTAATAAAAGTACTGATGATACTAACAGAACATAAAATATAAAAACAATACTATTTAATGTATTTGCTTTTGATTTTGCAATTCCTACCATATATATAGCGTAAGTTAATCCTGTCACTAAAGCTAAAAAAGCCCCTAAAAAATTGATATGGATATGAGAATCTAACACTAAAACACAAACTCCAAGAAGAGATAAGACTACTGCAATAATCTTTTGTGTTGAGAATTTCTCTTTAAATATTATCACCATTATTAAAGATACAAAAGCAGCATAGGTGAAATGTAGAGTTGTAGCTAGCCCTATTGAAATATAAGTGTAGGATATAAATAACAGAAATGTTGTCATAAAATAACCTATAAAGCCTAGCATAATAACATCAAGTAATTGCCTTTTTGAAATCTTTAATGATAGCTTTTTTATCTTGATAAAAGCATATAGCACTATTGAGGCAATTAATACTCTTAATAAAAGAATATTGAATACATCGACACCTTGGTCAAGAGCATCCTTTACAAATATTGGCATTATTCCAAATCCAATAGAAGAAACGAATGCATAAGTAAAGCCTTTTATGTTATGGTTTCCATTCATTTGAAATGTTGATTTTTAGTTTAGGTTTCAAGCAATAACTAAAAAGACCATTTAATATTATATTAGAATGTTATTGTTAATAATAATTGACTGTATCCCTTGGTTTATTTAAATATATAACATGATAAAAAATTATCAAGTATGCTTTTTGCTCTTTTTACTTTTGTTTTTATGAATAAAGTATTATAAATATTATCATTTATTATCTGGTAGTTTTATATTATATGCTGAATATTATTTTACTAAAAGTATTTTTTTCTTATAAAAAAGGAATAAAATATTATTATCTTTACATAGATGATGGCAACTTAGTAGCTTTATTTGTTAGAAATATATATTCTTACATTAGTTAAATTTGTTCAGAGTTGCCTCTTCCTACCCATTTATTTATTAAAGCTTAACTAGATGTTTTTATTTATACTATGTAAAAGTTTTCTTAAATATTCTATGAAAATAGATCTAGATAATACTGGAAAGTATTGTAAATCACACATAGTGAAAAAAAGTATTATCTGACACCATTTCAAATAAGCAAAATTTAAAAACAAGTATATCAATTTTTATAACTAATCGTTAATTAAAAGAAATTTCTATGGAAGTTTTATACAAATCAAAAACTTTACAGAATTTTTTAGAAGATACTCAGCGTTTATCAGATCTGTATGGAATTAATGCTTACAAGATTGTTCAAAGAATTTCTGAACTAAGATCATCGGATAATTTAAATTCATTTAAATGCTTGCCGACTCCAAAGTGTAAAGTGATAAACCGGTCTGATGAAATGAAATTTACAGCTATGGTATCTGAAAATATTAAGCTTATTTTTGATTCAAAGAAAAAGAAATTAACAAAAACTGAGAATGGAGATATTGATTGGGATAATATCACATCAATCCGAATTCTTGGTATAAGGGAATCTTAATTTTACTTGTGGTATGAGATCTACAAAAGAACAACACGATAAAGTTTTTGTATCTCCACCTGGAGATACATTAGTCGAGACATTAGAAGCGATGGGAATTTCTTATGAGGAATTCTCTTCTAGATCAGGATGGGATAAGGATAAAGTAGAAAGTATCATGAAGGGAAATAGGAACATTGATGTTCATGATGCTGTAGTTTTAGAAAGGGTACTTGGGATTCCTGTTAGTTTTTGGCTTGAAAGAGAATACCAGTATCGCCTTCATATAGCTATGAATCACGAAGAAAACTATCTGAAGGCAAATACTGATTGGCTAAAGAGTTTTCCAGTGAAAGAAATGCGAAAACTTGGATGGTTACCTGATGAAAGCTTTAAGCCTAGATTATTGGAATATCTACTTAAGTTTTTTGGTGTAGCTAGCCATGATCAATGGGAAAATGTTTATTTCGAGGAAGGAAAATCCTATTATTCAAAACTAAGACTATCACCTACTACCAATACGGGCTCTGTTTTTGCTTGGTTAAGGCAAGGGTATATTCAAGGTAAAGATCATGATCTACCTCCATTCAAAAAGAATGTTTTTAAGTCTAAATTGGCAGTAATTAAGTTTCTTGCATTTAATCATCCAATAGATTATAAAGCACAATTAACCAGATTATGTGCTGAAGCTGGTATTAATCTAGTATTTACTCCGATTATCAATGATATAACAATTGAAGGTTCGTGTAGATGGATTAATGGAACCCCATGTATACAGCTTTCAAACTTATTCAGTACAAATGATCAGTTATGGACTGCATTCTTTATTCTTGCAGGACATATATTCTTACATGATAAGACTGATATATTCTTGAAGAAGTATAAAGGAGGTGAGATAGATCCGAAGAAAGAACAAGAGGCTGTTGAATTTGCAGAGGAATATCTAGTTTCTATGGAGCAAATGAAAGAGCTGAAGCGTCAAGGATTCTCTGATGAAAATATACTTGCGTATTCAAATCAACTGAATACACACCCTGGTATTATCATTGGGCATTTACAAAAGAATAGACTTTTGAGAACCTCAGACTTTGATTTTTTCAAGATAGATATTGATATTGATCTGGATTAAAGATAAGATGATCTATATAAAAAAAGAGACTTTAAGTCTCTTTTTTTATAGCCATATAGTTCTTTGAACTCCTTCATATTCTGTTGGATCAGTTTTATAACATGAGTAACAAACTGGTTTTGTCATAGTACCTTTATTAGCTTTTCCGCAACTATGGCAGAAATTCTCTGTCTCATTGATATCACTCTTTTGAGTCCATACCTTAAAGCAATTGTTGCAATAAGGATTTGTAGGATCAAAGGGGATGTTAGTTTTGCATTTTATACAATAAGCATGATCATGTTTGTTGACTTCTTTTTTTGTATCGAATTTCTTCTTTATAGTATTTCGTCTAGTTTTATTTAAGTCTGAAGTTTTCTTCTCAAGGATTTGATTTTCACCCATAATTTCTTCAAGTTCTGCAAATTCGATTATAGATCGGGCTTCACGAAAAGCCTCAGTGTAAAGATCTATGTCTTGATGAAGGTTTGCCAATACTCCCATTTCCCTATTATTATATTCAGAATAGTCATATAAGTTCATTGAAGAAATAATAAGGTTCTCTTCATTGACATAACATTTTGCATGTAGATTCTTGAAGAATCGAAGCTCAAGTCCCCTAACTTCAGCCAGATTATTACGTTGTTTTTCTTTTATTTCTTCTTTACCATATACAAAGATTATTCTTACACCACGTGATGCTGCTTCTTTTAATCTTTGGACATATGTATTTGACAACTTAAGATATGGAGAAATCAATATTAGAAACTTCCTGGCTCTTATCATCAAATCTTCAATCTCAGAAGAAGTCTTCTTTGTAGTTAAAAATTTTGCCATACAGAGGTCGTCCTTTTTTCTTATTGGCAAAATTATTAAAAATAGAGATAAGAAAAGATAAATATATACTAATATAACAAATCTTTTACCTTATGTATTGATTGTATGGCCTATGTTATAGAAGGTTGTGGAATGGGTAATAGGAGAGAAAAGATAATAAATAAGTATGACTATCATACTTATTTATTATCTGATAGCTTTCTTTTAGAAGAAGTAATAAACGCCACCAAGGAATCTGATATTACCAACTTCTTTAGTAGTATTTATTCTGTCTCTTTTGTCAATAACATCATTGTTATATCCAGCAGCTGTATATTCCATTTCGAAACTTAGTCTGAATTTGTTGACATTATATATAACTCTTGGAGATACTCGGTATACATATTTTATATCATAACCTCTCATATAATAAGTGTCAAGTTCTTTATCTGAACCGCAATTTTCTGTGTATCCAGCAAATAAACCTGCCTGAATAGTCTTGCCATTTGTATGTGCATCTAACCAATAAGATAATGTATTGGTAGGAGCATATTGAATGCCTATAGGTCTACTATGGTTATTAGGATCAAAGATTACTCTTTCTCCATATCCACCAAGCATAAGATTACTTTGGAGTGCTTGGCCATAGGTAAGCTGTGTTTTCACTGTTACGGGTTTTGTGAAAGCTTTTGCATATACCATGAAAGAAGTTGCTTTTACTTTCTCTGTAAGCTTTATGGTGGTATTGTTTCTTGTTATTGATTGTCTTGGAAGAAGTTGTTTGTATGATAGGAAAGCCCCTGCATGAAATGCATTAGATGCGCCAAACTCCTTTTTATACTGAACGCCTATACTAAGTTCAGGTATGCCAGCTCTGCGGAGGAATACAGAAGAGCTTTCTGGTTCTCCGTTATTAGGGTTAGGGCCTGCATCAGTAAAATCCAACTGACTCATTGCAGCAGCAACTAAACTTATACTTCCAAATCTATGTGTATATTTTATTTGTGGATTTCTTAGAGCAGACATAAAAGGCGCACCCGTATTGAAAGAAACAGTACCCGGATAACACTCTGTAATCATAAATGTATGCCATGTCTGACCAACAAGAAGAGAAGAATTTGTCCAGTTGAGATTAATATAAGCATGCCTAAGTCTCAAGCTATTGATATCTGTATTCTTGTTTCCAAGGAATGCAGCTTCAATAACACCTGTAGGCATAGCTCCAAGAACTTCAGGCCCTGTAACTACAGTTTTCAATCTTGTTTGGATAGAAAGCATGTTGAAGTTTGAAACCTTATTGATATCATTACCCATATCATCAAAGAGTTCGTTCTTTGGATATAGAAGGAACTGTCCGTCTCTGGCAGCAACAACCTCTCGGGAATCATGATATATATCAGATTTAATAAAACCTGAGAATTTTACTTTTACCTTATTATCCTCATTTTGCCCCATTAAATGAATAGATATGAGAATAGATAGTACTGATAGTAATGTTTTTGTATAGTTCATCGTTTTCAAAAAATTTAAAGGCGCAAAAATAGAATAAATTCTACAGTATACACATTCATCAATTATGAAAAATTAACACTTTGAACAAAGGAGGATTAAGCGCGATATTTTACTATAAATTGATTTTGTTATAGTTTGATTTTGTATGAGTTAGGTGCTGTTATCGAGACAGTATATATGTTGCGATTCAGTATTTTAAGATTATTTAAGATTTCAGTCAATATTTTACAGCAATACCAAAAAATATGTGGCGTTTATGAAGCTGCAAACCAAATCTAAATACACTTTACATTTTCAGTAGGTGTTTATTGTGAGCACGAAATAAAATTTATTTTTTGATATAAATCCTAGAAGTATGAGGAAGATTAATACATCTAATGGAAGAGGTACATCTATCCATAAGAGACTAATATTATCTGTATTTTTATCAGGGATATTTGCCATTTCTCTTAATGCACAGAATAGTAGCAAGAAGGCAGGAATGAATAGTGGCCTGCCAGATAGAAAAGAGACTTATTATTTAACTCCATCAAATCTTTACAGTGCAGGAGAGTTGAGGTTAGGAGAAGCTAGACTTTATCCAGTGTGGGGAGTTAGTTATGATGCTAATATTCCAGAGAATAGAAAGACATGGGCAATAGCTATGATTCATGCGCATCAGATATTCAGAAATGTATTATGTTGGGATGAATATCCGCTTTCAGGTTGGTTCGCTACTCCAACAAAAGAATCAGCTTGTGGGTGTGATCCTGATATTGAAAATGACCCAAGTTTACCTTACCCAATTAAATATTATGAAATTGATGATCGTGATGGTTGTTACCAGATTGAAGGTTATAACTCTGCTTATAAAGAATTATCTCGATTATATGCTACTCGTTTCCCTGATGGGCAGCATGATAAGTATATATCAAAAGCCAATTTTGAGACTTCAGCAATTGCGAAAGCATACTATGATATAGGTGCATTCAGATTTATGGAAGTAAATAAAGGATATAAGATATATGAATTTCTGAATGAATGCCCTGATGAATTAGCAGCAGTGAAAGTAATTTCTGCAGCATATAACCGTGGATGGTGGTCTCAATTACTGACTGACATCTTTGTGAACAAAAGATCAGAAGCTATAAAGTCTAATGATATACTAGATTTCTTTGGTAGCGAAGGTGTTGCAAAAGATCATGCTGCTCAGATTACACAGTATGTAAATGTAATGACTGACCAAGCTTATAGATTGAAACCTGAGTTGTTAGCTGTAAATCCAGAAACCAGACAACCTTATAATTTCTTCAAAGGTTATTATGATGAAAAAATAAGTTGGAATGATATGTCTGACTACTTGAATAAGATCTTTCCTCTATATCCTGAGGTAGATAAAGCACAGGTTACTAGTAGAATCAAAAAGGTTTTTGATGGTATCAATAATGGTGAACCTGTATCATTTAGGTTTGAATTAGGGCAGGTAATAGATGAGATGATGTTATCTCTACCTGTTGATGACCCAACTAAAGGTATTGTAGAATGGTATGGAAATAATTTTCCTGCTGATGGTCAAGTACCTGATTGTACAAAACCTTTAGGATTAGAGGATACTCCAGAGGCTATAGGCTCATTTAAGATAGATGGACTTAGCCCAAATCCTGCTCAGGATTATGTTGATGTTCATTTTTCTTTACCTACTCCTCAGTCTGTCAAAATAGTTGTTACTGATAACTATGGAAGACAAATGCAGGTGATAGAGTCAAAGAAATATCCAGGTGGAAGATCAATGGTCTCTTTAGATACAAAGTCACTAACCCCTGGTGTATATATGATTCAATTACAGAATAGTTATACTTCAAGAACAAAGAAACTGGTAGTTTATAAGTAGTTGTCTATTGAAGAATATTAATTTGTTTTGCTTTTTATTCCCAATATTACTCAAAAGGCTGCTCGTATAACGGGCTGCCTTTTGTTTGTTGTGAAGATGTGTGAATATCTCCATGTATATACTAAATGTTGTTTAGACTGTAATCTAACTGGCATTATCAATAAAGTGATTTAATATACTTTTACGATTAATTCATCTTAATAATCTACTTATTATTGAAGATTTAGACTAGGAATGAGTTTGCTATAGATCTCTATATTTACCTATTTATAAGCTTTATCGCTTATTTTTAATTGCTGTATAGTGCGATAATT
>JBGRPZ010000098.1:0-14152 GCA_041725915.1 Hyphomicrobiales bacterium
ATTTTATCCTTTTTCACCCATATAATAGAATTAGATGCCAGATATTTAGGTTAGGATGAGTGGAGTAGTTTTTAAATTAATATGTGCTTATATAGAAATTAAATAACGGTTTTGTTAATTTTTGTTAAACCATCCATCCTGTATTTTGTTATAGAATCAACATAAAAACCATAAGTCTATGAAAAAGTATTACCTGTTTTTGCTTGTTCTTATTGGAGTTGCTACGAGCTTTTCTTGCTCAAATTCATCTCAAACAGATACTGAATCAGTATCTAAGATCTCTGCTGATATGATTCAAGTACATGTGTCAGGGATGACATGTGAAGGTTGTGAAAATACTGTAGAACGAGCCTTGACTCAAGAAGATGGTGTTGTAAGTGCTGACGCTAGTGCTAAGGATTCTGTTGTTGTTGTGAAACTGAAAAGAAATAAAACGAGCTTTAAAGAGATAAAGGCAGCTATAGAATACAAAGGATATGAAGTAAAAGGATACAATGTCATTGAGGAATAACAAAGCTTTTGAGAATATGGTTTTTGTTGATCTTAGGTTAGATTTAGTTTAAATAACAGCTGGCTTATTGAAGCACCCCAATACTTAATTATATAATATTAACTTTGCTGACAATCTAAAAAAGGAACAACTTAAATGAGTAAAAATATATTTGTCCGAATATTTCGCTTTTATTATGAGGGATTTAGAAGCATGACGGTTGGCAAAACTTTATGGTTGATAATATTGATAAAGTTGGCCATTATGTTTTTAGTCTTAAAGCTATTCTTTTTCCCTAATGTGTTAAAGACGAAATTTGATAATGATTCAGATCGTAGTTCTTATGTTTTGGATCGATTAACAAACACCGATTAAGTTATAACAATATGGAGAATATTGACATTGGATTAGTTGACTGGTCGAGGGCGCAATTTGCTCTTACGGCTATGTACCACTGGATTTTTGTTCCTCTTACATTAGGTATTGCCTTCATTATCGCAATTATGGAGACAATATATTATAAGACAGGGAATCCTGAGTGGAAAAGAATTACCAAATTCTGGATGACATTGTTTGGGATCAACTTCGCTATTGGAGTTGCAACAGGTATTATCCTTGAATTTGAATTTGGAACAAACTGGAGTAACTACTCATGGTTTGTTGGAGATATTTTTGGAGCTCCATTAGCTATTGAAGGTATAATGGCCTTTTTTATGGAGTCAACATTTATTGCAATCATGTTCTTTGGTTGGAATAAAGTGAGCAAGCGCACACACCTTGTTTCTACATGGCTTGTAGCATTTGGCGCTAACTTATCAGCTTTATGGATATTAGTAGCCAATGGCTGGATGCAGAATCCTATAGGAATGCGATTTAATCCTGATACTGCTCGTAATGAGATGATGAATTTTTGGGATATCTTATTTTCTCCTACAGCGATAAATAAGTTCCTTCACACCATTTCATCTTCTTATATATTAGGTGCTGTATTTGTAATAGGTGTTAGTTCATGGTTTCTGATCAAGAAAAGAAACCAGCTATTTGCAAAAAGAAGTATTACTGTTGCTGCTACCTTTGGATTGATATGGTCTATTTTCACAGCTGCAACGGGAGATGAATCAGCACGTCAGGTCGCACATGTTCAACCAATGAAATTTGCTTCTATGGAAGCTCTTTATAATGGAAGAACAAATGCTCCTTTAGTTGCTGTAGGATTCTTTAGAGATGAGCAGAGTAAGGAAGAAGAAGTTAAGCCTGAGTTTGCGTATAAATTTGAAATTCCCAATGCTTTGTCATACATGGCCTTTCTTGATGTAAATGCTTTTGTTCCGGGAGTGAATGACATACTCTATGGAAATAAAGAACAGAATATTGAGAGTGCTATAGAGAAGATGGAAAAAGGGAAATTGGCAATTTCCGGCTTGAAAGATTATAAAAGATATAAAAGAGAAGGAGATGTAGATAAGGCTCAAGTTGCATTGAAGCAATTTGAAGCTAATTATAACTACTTTGGTTATGGATACTTTAAAGATCCAATGGACTTAGTTCCTCATGTTCCATTAACCTTTTATTCTTTCCATGTAATGGTTATTCTGGGAGGATTCTTTATTCTACTGTTTATAGTATCCTTAGTTTTCGTACTGAGAGATAACATAGAAAAGAGGAAGTGGTTTTTATATGTTGGAATTTGGTCGATCCCACTGGCATATATTGCTTCTCAAGCAGGATGGATAGTTGCTGAGGTAGGAAGACAACCTTGGGTAATCCAGGATTTAATGCCTACAGTATCGGCAGTATCAAATATTGATAAGTCATCTGTGCTTATTACCTTTATCTTATTTGCTGTTACTTTTACTACCTTATTAATAGCAGAAATAAGAATTATGCTTCATCAAATTAAAAAAGGACCTAAAGTAGGAGGACAATAATATGTTTGGAAATTTATCACATGCCGCACTACAGGACTATTGGTGGGTAATAGTATCTTTATTGGGTGCTATACTTGTTTTTCTGTTATTTGTACAAGGTGGTCAGACAATGATATACTCTATTGGTAAGAGTGAAAAAGAAAGAACAATGTTGGTGAATTCTCTTGGAAGGAAATGGGAATTTACATTTACTACCTTGGTAACATTTGGAGGTGCTTTCTTTGCATCTTTCCCTTTGTTTTACTCAACAAGCTTTGGAGGTGCATACTGGGTATGGATGATCATCTTGTTTGCTTTTATCATTCAGGCCGTATCTTATGAGTTCCGTACAAAGCCAAAGAATGTTTATGGTAAAAAGACTTTTGAGGCGTTCTTGTTTATTAATGGACTTGTAGGAACTATCTTACTGGGAACAGCTGTTGCGACTTTCTTTACAGGCTCATTATTCTCTGTAAATGAAATGAACTTCTCAAGATGGGAAAGTCCTTTTCATGGTTTAGAGTTAGCGTTTAACTTTGGAAGATATGCCACTTATATCAACCTATCTCTTGGTTTGGCTGTTTTCTTCTTGTCAAGAGTTCTGGCATCTTTATATTTCATGAATAATATTGATCATGCAGGGATATTCAAAAGAGCTAAAAAGCAATTGATTGTGAACACAGTTCCTTTTCTTGTATTTTTCTTATTCTTCCTTGTAAATGTTCTTGTTCTCAAAGGTTATGCTGTAAATCCTGATAACAACACTGTTTTTATAGAAAGTTATAAGTATTTACATAATCTTCTTGAAATGCCTTTAGTATTGATAATTCTATTGATAGGAGTTGTTTTAGTTCTTTATGGAATTGGTAGTTCTATTCTTAAAGAGAGCACAAAAGGCATTTGGTTTTCTGGAGCTGGTACTATATTAACTGTGCTTGCTTTGTTTATGGTAGTTGGATTTAATGATACTGCTTTTTATCCTTCATACTTTGATTTGCAAAGTTCATTAACAATACGTAATGCTTCTTCTAGTCATTTTACACTGACTGCTATGAGCTATGTTTCGTTGATGGTTCCTTTTGTTATTGCCTATATTTATTGGGCTTGGAATGTAATGAACAGGAAAAAGCTTACAGAACAAGAGCTTGATAATGAATCTCACACTTATTAAAATATCAGAGATATGTATTGGAAAGAAATTATATGGCTTATTAGCTGGCCTGTTTTGATCTATGTAAGTTACAAGTTATCAAAATTGGCATTGAAGAAATTAGAAAAGAATAATAAGATTTCTGACTAGAATATATATGAAAGCTATCCATGAAATGGATGGCTTTCTTTATTTAGTATTATTAGATCTTTGTCAGAAAGTTAAGAAAATACTTGCTATGTTAAAAAAATGATTTATATTTGCATTCGAATTGAGGGTTAAACCTCAGTTATAAAAGTGCGGGGTGGAGCAGTGGTAGCTCGTTGGGCTCATAACCCAAAGGTCGTCAGTTCGAATCTGGCCTCCGCTACCTAATAAAAAAGGTCGTCTGAATTTCAGATGACCTTTTTTGTTTTTTATAATCTCAGCATTACTTGCACAAAGTCATTGTTAAACAATGATATGTTGGCTCGCATAATTGAGATGTAGTACAGTCCTCAGAGAAAGGAATACAAGGAGTACAAATAGATTTCCTTGTTAAGCATAATATATTACTATTGATTTCTATAGTATCTATTCCACCATTAATACCTTCCATCTGGTTGCTATTCAAATTAGCAACAGTTTCCTTTTTAAACTTTAAGTTGAATTTGTTATTTTTCATAGTTTTAGATGTTAAATTAATCCTACAAATAAAAATGATTGTACTGAAAGAATTGTGCATAATTAAAGAAGTGATGTAGAGAAAGTATGTGTGTTTATAATTGAATCAAGCCTGATATTTAATTATTATAGTGGGGGATGGAACAGTGGTAGTTCATTGGGCTTATAACCTAAAGGTCACCAGTTCTAGTCTGGCCTCCGCTACCTAATAAAAAAAGGTCGTCTGAATTTCAGACAACCTTTTTTGTTTTGTATTTTTTTTGCTATTTTATTATAGTTTCTATCAAGCATTCTATATGTGTTGGAGAGCATGCCTCAGATGTCATACAACCATCTTCAGTAGCAGGAATACAAGGAGAACAGATAGATTCACCTGTTTGACATAATAGTGGAGTGCTATCAATATTTATAGTATTTATTCCACCATTTATACTTTTCATTTGGTTGTTGTTTAGATTGGCAACAGTTTCTTTTCTTAAGCTAAGTCTATTCTTTTTCATAGTTTCAAATATTAATTAATGCGGCAAATTAAGGACGTCTTACTGAAAGGATTGTTCATAAAGAGAAAGCGAGGATATTTATAATGATTTCACATAGAGAAGAGAGTTTGAAAAAAAGAACTATACAAAAGTATTGCATAGTTCTTTTTATTTTCTCTCAATGTTCAGAACCTAAATTTAAGTCCGATGCTTCCAAAAGGAGAAAATTCATCAGGAATTAGTCCATATGGAGTTTTATCTGGTTTTAACTTATTGTTATCGGGCATATGATATTTTATTGTTTTAATACCTCCTTTGAAAGCGATATAAGTAGAATATCCAAGTCTTAATTCAAAATTGGCAGATGCCTCAAGAGTACCAAAATATCCGATAAATCCGGATTCATCTAATTTTTCTGATGGATCTATTGCTTCAATAGAATTAGACATAAGGAAAGCATATATAGAAGTTTCAGCTTTAACATAAAATATTGTTCCTAAGTATTTGGAATGAACACCGAGCCCTAAGCCTAATGTAGCGAGATTAGCAGATAGTTCTCCTTTACTATCAAATATTAATCTATCTAATAATCCTGCAGAAAAGTAAATGCCATGCTTAGGTAAGTGTTGATAATTTAAGAATAGAGGAGTTTCAATGGTATAAATGTCATTTATATTGGATATCTCTATGCTTGTACCTCCAACACCCATAATCCCTAACGAGCTCATTAGCCCATTTTTTCTCCATTGAGATCTTATGAATTTCTTTTCTTTTTTATGTTGTCTGTGTTCCCTTCTTTTTTTCTTTTGAGCTTTTTTTGTTTTTTGATCTTGAGCTTTTTGATCAAATTTCAGATCAAGGACAATTGCTTTACCTTCAATATTATTGAGATTTATAGTTTTTTTTCTATTGATATAGCCGTTTTTCCTAAGCTCTATAGTATGAGGAGCTAGGGAAAGTTCAATAGTTACAGGGGATTCTCCTTTATATATACCATCAATATACACAAAGCTATTATTAGGTATACTTTCAATTATAAATGTTTTATAATTATTGAGAGTAAAATGTTTTTCAGCAGTATTATTTTCTTCTATTTCAATATTGCTGGATTTTGATTTATAACCTGTTTTCTTTATTGTTATGGTGTGCTTTCCAACAATAATATTTCTTACTGTTTTAGGAGTTGTACCAACTAGTTTATGATCTATATAGATATCTGCTTCAATAGGATTTGAGGTAATAGTTATACTACTTAGTATAGGCTTAGGTAATATGTCTATTTGATGGTTCTGGCCTTCTGTAACAATTATGGTTTTCTCAATACTTTGATGGTTTTCTTCCTCAACCTTGATTATTTGGTTGCCTAAATTAAGATTGATTTCATTAGAGCCTGTACAATTGTAAATTCCATTGACATAGATCTTAGCATTTGGATTTGTCTTTATAGGAACGATTCCAAAGTTAGGATCTAAGTCGATATTCAAATCTTGATTTTCATTATTCTGTATAGAAAGAGTCATCTTCTTTGGTTTATACCAATCTTTCATAAGAGAAAGGGTGTGGTCTCCAATAGGGACTTTCTCTAAAGTACAAGGAGTTGTCTTGTTTTGGGGGATGTCATTTAAATAGACTACAGCTCCTTCAGGGCTTGAGTTGATAAATACATTACAATAGTTAGGGGACAATTTGTGATTGATAGTAACTTTTTTGTCTAAAAACAACTCAAATATCCCAACCTCACTTTTGTGTAATGGCTTTTCTATCCTATAGCTATGTCTACCTATAGGGATCTTCTTTATTAAGTCAGTGCTGGTATTGCCTATATAATTATCATCAATATAAACATTAGCTCCTTTAGGTTCTGTTTTGAAAATTACAAATTCTGTATTATCTATGGTTTGTACTTTTGTTTCTACTTTTGCAGATATAAGATTGAGTATATATACGGTTTCACTTTCTATAGAAATAGGGAATTTATAGTCCAACACACCAAGATATTCATGTTTTATGGTAAGCTTCCTTGATTTTAAAGGAATATACACCCATATTTCTCCAACCTTGCTTCTATCGACTTTAGTTATTCCAAGCAATCCTCCTTCAAACACGAAATCTTTTTGAGTAGTCCTTACCTTAATTAGAGCTGCTTTATCGCCATTTTGATCCATAACAGGATTTATTCTTGCTTCGAGGTCTTCAAGAGCAGCTTTAAATTTATCTACATGAAGATTTTGGGCATTTACTGATAAGAACGCGAATATAAATAATGCGGTTAAGTATATTTTATTCATTACCTTTTAATTCTTTAATAATAAGTTTTAAGATCTGTTTTTGATTGAATAAGCTTTGTTATGAGAAATCTGATAAATCAATAAGCTTGTTATCGTCAAATATTTTTGGTTGCCATGTCCTCACATGTATAATTGGCTTTTCAGAGTTGTTTAAATCGACAATAAGAAATAGATAGCCTGTATCACCATAGTTTGATGAATAATAATGCTGTTTAATTTGAACACCATAAATGTTTTGACCATTTCCGGCTTTTCTGATGTGATTATCTTCGAATTTTATATTTATATACTCTTTACTTAAAAATGAATGTCTAAGGTTATTGATGTATTGATCTTTTGTTTGCTTGTTATATCTAATTATGGAGTTGTTTTTATAGGCATTTTCCTTAGATGATTTAAGCTTTACGATAGTGCCAGTGATGATAAGAGCGTTGTCAGAAAAGATAGTGTCCAGATAATCAATACGCTTTAGAGCATAAGCGGTTTTATAATTCTCCAAAAAGTTGATAAGTAATAATCTGTCTTGTTCTTTCCAGCTTTCTTTATTCAGGATATCATTTAATGCATTATCAGATAAGGCAAAAGTGACATTATGAACCTTGTTCTTTTTATTGACATGAAAAACAACGTGCTCTATAAACTGTTTGTGATTGTTTTTAAAACTAAATCTTATCGGCAGTCCTCTGCAAGCAATCCCATCTTCAGTTTTTATATAACTTAATTTGTATTTACCTGTGATCTTTGCATTACCATACCTTATCAGTTTATTGAATACATCCCATCCATTATCAGAGAAGTTATGTCGTATTCTTTCAAACTTATTTGCTTTTATTGAAGTGATGATATCATCAATAGGCCTTTTATATTCAATATCTGGATAACTGACCGATTTAATGGAAGAAACAGATTCTATTTTAGCTACCTTATGAGAATTTATAAGCTCTTTTTCTGTAGCCTTTTTGGCAGGGAACTTTATTATACTATTCTTGAATGGAACAACGTCAAGTATGTCGATAACACTCTTTAATTCATTGTCAATCTTTGTTTGATTGGCAAACAAGTATTCAATTTTGACTTTAAAGAATTTAGTGTCAATGAAAAGACCATCAAGTTCAATATATCCAATTCCAGCTCTTGCACTTATCTTATTACTATAGTCATCACCTTCCCAAAAGCAATATTCAAGGTTTTCTACAGGAGTACCATTGTAAGTAATGTTTAGAGTGGCTTCAAGATCTGATTCTGTTTTGTTGAGTTCAGAAATAGAGAAATCAAGTCCTGAGAATATTTCATTCATCTTATATGGGATAAATGAAAGCAGCTTTACATTGTCATTATTGATGTCTATAGACAAGACATCGCCATCAGGAATACTCTTCAATAAGCATAGTGCCCAATAATAATATCTGAGGGCATCAGATATTTGATATTTGTGAAGGGCGTGCTTTGCATTTCTAATAAACCCATATACTTTTTCTTTTCTGTTTGAAAAGATCTTTTCAACATCAGATTTTTTTATGTATCTAAAGATAATAGCTTCGGGTTCGTCACTAATGATGATTCTCTCTACATTAGTCATTCGTGTATTTGAATAAGTGTTAATTACAGATTCAAATACTTGCTTGAATTCCCCTTCTTTGCCGTTTTTTCTCAGCTCATTTTTGATGAGACTGAATTTCTTTTCTACTTGTATTGATATTTGAGAGCTTAACTGTCCTAATGCTTCGTTGTCTGCTTTTTCTATTGTTTTGCCTTTCCCTTCGCCCCAAATATATTCTGAACTGTTTTTTATCTCTGAGAAAGAGATTTGTGCCTTGGTTGTATTGTCAAGGCACAATAAAAAGATAATAAATAACAATAAATTTTTCTTCATAACCCTTTATCTAAAATCTGATTTGGCTTTCATGAACATGTTATGAATAGGATAGATTATAAGCTCACTATTCATTGCGTCAGGCATGCCATCACCTATTTTTGCTCCAATATACGTAGGATCACAGACAGAATATACTTTTTCTTCGAATATAATTTTATCTCCAATAGGCTGATTGAACTTAACAGCTGTAAATAAGTGTTGAGGTGATTGTATTCCAATTGTTTCAAGCCCTACAAGGTCTTTTATGAGATAAGAGTATAATGCAGATCTGTCTTCACAATCACTATAAGGATAAATAAAGACTTCCTCAGGGAAGAAATATTTTTCTCTTCCGAATTGTTCTTCATCAGTTTTGTAGGGCATAGCATCATGGATAAAAGTCAATAGAAATTGAGACATCTCCATTTCGTCCATACCTTGAATGAAAGGCTTAAGCTGCTTTTTTATGCTTTCTGCGGTTGTACTTGATATAGCAGTGTTAAGATAAAAACCCAGATCTAAGATAGGATAGCTACTGAAAAAATCGATAAGGTTTCTGTTGAAGTTAAAAGAAAGAGAATGTTGTTGGTCATTATAATTAAAACTTAACTCTCTAGCACCTAGTTCAACAGGGAGTTTAACTTCTCTATATAATGACATGTCCAGAATCCTGTTGGAACCTTCATAATCTTTTTTATAAGTGCGGGCTTTTGAACTGCTTAGTTCGTGAGATAAATAATAATAGGTGTCATTGATTGTAAAATAAGAACATTCAAACAATTGTCTGTTGGTAGGTAGAAGGATTGCTATTTCAAGATTTGAGTAAGCGAGTTTAACTTTATATCCGGATTTTATCATTAGAAACCAGCATAAAGCTTCTCTGTTATTATCATCATTCTGGTGTATAGTTTTTGAATAGGCATCAATAAGCATATAGAAAGCCCAGTCATTTAGTTGTAGTCTGTCAGAATGTTGTTTGATTTGCCTAAGTGAATTTGCATAATTTGAATTTGCAAGCTTTAGCCATAGTTTTGAAAAGGATTTTGGCTTTAAGGGGACTTTGACTTTCTGAATAAGACTCTGATCTGTTTTTATAGTTATCAATTCTCCAAAATAATTGAATTCAACATCTATAAAATTGGAGAAATAGTCATGTTCTGTATTTTCTTCCTTCTTATAATCATTCAAAGGAGGTTTGTAATTAGCAAGTTTGTTCTGTTGAGATCCTTGGCCTATAATTGTTTTTGCCTTTACAGGATTAATATTTTGGATATCCTTTCTTCTGTCCTTTTCTTGTTTTTCGTCATAGGAAGGAGGGATTACAGGCTCTGGTATTTTTGGTAGAGTGGTTCCGGTAAATTTGTCAAACTCTTCCCAGTTTTGTTTCAGGAAGTTTGCAAAGTCTTTATCTCTTTCTTCAACATATTTGTTGAAATCTTCTTCCATTTTCTGAATGCCTTTCTGCTGTTTTTTTAGCATGGCTTTTTGTGCTTCTTCTCTTTTCTTTATCATCTCTTCTAATGACTGAGAGTAGGAACAAAGCAGAATAAAAGATAAGGCTGTTGTTAGTATATATTTGATCATGAGGTTATTGTTTTTGTTCTTGGATTAATGCTTGTATAAATAGGCTATCATTTCTAATGGCAATGGTATTTAAATTTATACTGAAATTACCATCAAAGATGAACCTGTCGAAAATCTGTTTCTTTTTTGTTGATAAGTCTGAAAAGGCACTGGTTATAGCTTTTTCATTGTAATAATTACTTATAGATTCGAATATTAGGCTGATGTAAGTATCCCAGAAAGAGTTTTTTATTGCTTTGGAATAATATGGAGGGCAGTTTTGTATTTCCTCAGTATTGAAATCGGAATATTTCAAGAAAGAGGTTTTATGTGTTGTTTTATGATCTAAAGTATATGACAATATTTCTTCAGAAGATTCTAAATAGTACTTTTTATACCTTAAGATTGGAATTTGGGAAGAATCATATAAGTTCATTTTGAGAAGTCCATACTTATCAATATTGTTGTTTTTACCTCCTGAGTAAAAAAGAGATGCTTTATTATTCAGATTATAATGTAATGTATCTTGTTGCTTTTTCTTTTGTTTTAATAACAAGAAGCATACTCCTTCTTTGGTGAAATGACATTCCTCTATAAGAATAGCATTGGTGTCTAATCCACTGTTGATTTGTAATAGAGCAGCATTCTTTGAATTATAATCAGACTGTTTTTGTAGTCTGTATTGCTCAAACATTTTTGAGTAATTAAATCCTTTTGTTAATGACAACAAACTATATGCTCTATATTTAGCCTGTAAAAATGCTTTAGTTTTATCTGTCTGATGATCAGACATGCCCAAAGCATAATAATATTCATTGTCAATAGATGTAAATGTATATATGCAATCAGGAAGTTGATGTTTATTATAATGTGTTTGCGATAAAGCACAATTGGAATGAATCATAAGAATCATTCCAATTGTCAGAAACATAAAATGCTTCATATTAAGATACATTATGAACTATTTAATGATAATTTTAAAGTCCTCTTTGTTTACGATATCTTTCAAGTTCTTTATTCATTTCTTCTTTGAACTTATCTGCATTATAATCGATTAGAAGCTTTTCTTCATTAGCAAGTCTATTGTAAGTTTTACCTGCAAAATCCTGATTTGTAAGCTCAATACAAACATGTGTTTCGTAATTATCTCCTACCATATAAGTATTTGAACAAATTACTCTAGCTCCCTTTAGAGATTCCTCTGCAATATTTCTTATTGTTTGCTTGAATCGACCTTGATCTTCTCGGGTTAGACCTTTACCTGATGTCATATGTTGTTGACCAAATTTCTCTGCCATATTACTTGCAACAACATTAACCTGATTTACAATTTCATTTCTTGCGGATATAGATGCTATATCTCTTGATGTCATCTGGTCTGCAGATGTTCCAACACCATATCCCCTTATGAGCTCTTTTGCGTTCATAGTTTCTAACTCGCATTCGTCTCTTTCAACTTTTACTCTTGTCTTTCCTGTAGGAGTTTTTGTCGAAGCTATACCTGTTGCTGTATCCTTTTTATGAGAACCACATCCTGTTAATAATGAAACTGTAATTAAAACAAGTAAAATCTTTTTCATATTCTTTAAAATTTAGATTGTTGAGCCTGATATTAAAATTTTTACGAAAATATAGCTTTATTGGTTAATGTGTATTTTATTTAAAGTATGATTTCGCTATATGTTTTATTTAATTAATATAAAATCTAGCTCATTATTTTGATTATTATATAGTAATATTACTGAATTATGTAATAAATCTACTATACCTTTAGGAGTAATAATAGACATGGCGTTTTATTCAAATATCATACCGTAGTGTGTGTATTTTATAGATTAAATATTCCTATTGAATCTATGTATATCGTATTTGGATGAAAATGAATAGATAATAAGGGTTCGTATTTGTGAGAAATCAACATTTTTTATTTTGAGATGTTCTTATTTATGGAGTGATATGATATTTATTGATTCATGATATACATTATTATGGATTAATGTATTTTTCTGAAATTATGAGAGAACTGACCTGATTTTAAATTTAGAAACCTGAATTATTGAATAAGGCTTGAATATTGCGTTTTTGATGACTTTTTATAAAGTTTGCTACTTCTGTTAATATTGAGCTAGTTATAACTTTTGATGGGTTTGATTCTAAATTAGATAAATGATAATCTTGTTATAAATTATTTTATAAATTAGCCACTTTTCGATAACTCTCGAAGGGTTTTTTAATAACACATTAAATAAATCAGATATGGAAAATATAAACTGGAGTAGCTTGCCATTTGGTTATTATAAGACAGATTATAATATTCGTTGTTATTATCGTGATGGTAAATGGGGAGAACTTGAAGTAAGCTCTTCTGAACATATCGATATTCATATGGCTGCTACTACTTTGCATTATGGCCAGGAAGCTTTTGAAGGTCTTAAGGCCTATCGCGGACAAGATGGTAAAGTTCGTGTCTTTCGTTGGCAAGAAAATGCAAAGCGTCTGCGCAATTCAGCCGAGGCTGTATTAATGGCTCAGGTTCCAGATGAAGTATTCTTTTCTGCTATAGAAAAAGCTATACAACTTAATGCTAGATTCATTCCTCCTTATGGAACTGGCGCAACTTTATACTTAAGACCTCTTCTTTTTGGTTCTGGTCCTCAAGTTGGTGTTAAGCCTGCTGAAGAGTATATGTTTATGGTTTTCGTTTGTCCTGTAGGACCTTATTTCAAAGAAGGCTTTAAACCTGTAAATATTCAGCTAATTGATGACTTTGATAGAGCTGCTCCTCAGGGTACTGGACATGTGAAAGTTGGTGGTAACTATGCCGCTAGCCTTAGAGCTTCAGAAAGAGCTCATGATGAAGGTTTTGCTTCTGTTCTTTTCCTTGACGCTAAGGAAAAAGCTTATATTGATGAGGCTGGTCCTGCTAACTTCTTTGGTATTAATGGGAATACTTATGTAACTCCAAAGTCTGAAACTATTCTTCCTTCTATTACTAATATGAGTCTTGAGCAAATTGCTGGTGATATGGGACTTAATGTTGAAAGAAGAAAGATTCATGTTTCTGAATTGGAGACTTTCTCTGAAGCTGGTGCTTGTGGTACTGCTGCTATTATCTCTCCTATTGGAAAAGTCGTAGAAAGAGAGACTAAAAAAGAATATGTTTATTCTAAAGATGGTAACCCTGGTGAATGGTCTACTAAGCTATATCATCAATTACAAGCTATCCAGAATGGTGAAGTAGAAGATACTCACAACTGGAATACTGTTATTGATGTTAAATAATAAGATACTTCTCTGTTTTTATAAATGCTGCCTAAACTAGGCAGCATTTTTTTTATGTAATTTACTGCGAATGAGTTCCACTATAGTTGTTCCTATAATAGTAAATTTGTAAGTCGATAATCTACTTATAGATCCAGCCAGCTTTATCATATAACGTTACAAAAAGCATAGATTTTAGAAGAGAAGAACGGAGATTTTCAGGTTTTCAAGCCTGATTTTATGACTCACCTGACTAAATCTTATCCTTCAGTTTACAAAATTCCACAGATTATCTGACTAAACAGACTCAGTCAGTTGATCTATTTTTAAAATTTAAGGACAAAATTACAAAGCTCTGAAAGTAAATCTCGTAGGTCTACTATCCTAATCCAAAAAGGTTTAAGGTAAAATCGGTAGGCTTTAAGGTAAAATCGGTAGGCTTTAAGGTAAAATCGGTAGGCTTTAAGGTAAAATCGGTAGGCTTTAAGGTAAAATC
>JBGRPZ010000099.1:0-13693 GCA_041725915.1 Hyphomicrobiales bacterium
TGTACAAAAATACAGGGGAAAGCAGATTTTAGGCTTTTGATCTTTAGGTTAATGATTGTATGAAATGAAGAAAAAACGAGTGTTTTTATTTTAAAGTAGTTTGATATGAAAAAGATGAAGTATGGTTTATCAAAGAGCTTATTTATAATACTTTTTCCTAGTGCCTATCTATTTATTCTGTATGTTTTTTGTCGTAAATCAGATATAGAATACTTCAGACATCTTTTGTTTTATTTTATCAGACTTTTTGAATCACTTCACTATTCTCTTTGGTTGTCTGTACTTATCCTTCATATTTAGCTTTTATGCAGATATTATATATTTCTTTCTCTTCTTATCGTAACTATTTTGCCAAACATGCGTAATATATAAAACTAAAAACAATAAGTAGATGAAAAGATTAATTACTCTCATTCTTATACTTTACGGCATTAATCTATCAGGTTTAGCTATTGAAGTCGATAAACAATATAGAAAAAGCTTTTCAGGAATAACAAGTATTAATTGTGACCTTCCTTTTCTAAATATAAAATTAGTTGGTGATGAAACTACCAAAGATGTCAATATAAATGCAACAATAGTTGGCTCTTATAAGACCTCAAGAGGTAGACATCAGGAAATTGATATAAAATTCAACACGAATTCAGGCCTGTTAAGCATCACTCTGGAAGGTCCAAAACAATGGATAAATACGAGGTTTGAAAAAGCAGAAATAATAATTAATTGCCCTCAGGATATAGAATATAGTCTAAATAATATAAATAGAGATATTAGCATAATCAACACTGTGGGCGAAAAATCACGTGCAAATAGTATATCTGGAAATATATACTGTAAAGACATTAATGGGAAAGGAAGTTTGGATGTAGAAACCTCATCAGGAAGAGTTAAAGTAAATAATAGTAATAAAATACTTTATTTAAATTCCATAAGTGGGGATATTTATTGTAATGATATAAATAATGACATTAGTGCTACATCTATTTCAGGCAGAATAAACATTCAAAACTCAAAAGGATCAATAGATTCAGAATCATCATCTGGTAATATTAGTATATCAGAAGCTGAAGGTGATATACAATGTAATTCTATTTCAGGAAGAATCAAACTAAACAATATAGACTGTAAATTTGCAAATACAAACAGTATTTCTGGCGATATCTATCTTTCGAATCATAATGGAAACTGCGATATAGAAAGCAGTTCAGGAAGAATAAAACTTACAAACTTTCATGGTCAGGTTAATATAGAAACTATTTCAGGTTCAATAATTGGAAATGAGTTATTCCTAAATGGTGAAAATAGTTTTTCCACACATTCAGGAAACACTAATGTCAAGTTAAAGAACAATATAGAAAATGTAAGCTTAGATGCTAAATCTGATTTTGGTTCTGTTCAGGTAGGTTCTTTTAAAGGAAAACGCATAAAAAGAGGAGAAGGAAATACTATTATTATCGGTCACTCTGTATCAGGAGTTCAAAATTATCAATTTATTAATAACTTTTAAAATAATGCTATTATGAAAAAATTTATAATCCTTCCTCTGCTATTCTTAAGTCTTATTGCCTTTTCTAAAAGAAATATAGACAAGAAGATAACTAAGAATTACACAGGAATTAGCAACATTACTTGTAAAAACAAATCTATTGATGTTAAATTAATTGGTTCAGAAGATAAAAACACAACTATAAAAGCTGAAATCAAAGGTTCTATTCTAAGAGGAAACGATATTGACATAAAATTCAATAAAAACGGAAATACTTTAGATATTGAAGTTATATATCCTTCAAGAAGTATATCTATGAATTTCTCTAAAGCGGAAATATATATTGTCACCAATAAATCTACTGATTTCCTCATAGACAGTTCATCAGGTGATATATATATTGAAGGCTTTGACAATAATTTCAGTTCAATTAACTCCTCTTCAGGAGAGATAACTGTTGATAATATAAAATGCAGTAAGACTGTAACAATAAAGGCAAGTTCTGGCGATATAGAAGCACATAATATACAAAGCTCTTTAAATGTAAAAGCTTCATCAGGAGAGATAACTGCCGAAGATATATCAGGAGTAGTAATGGCCAAAGCAAGTTCTGGCGATATAGAAATCAAAAAATGTGATCATGATGTTAAAATAAAAACGTCTTCTGGTAACATTCTAGCAATGAATATAAATGGAAATATCTCTGGTTACTCAAGTTCAGGAGATCATAGATATACAGATATTTCTGGAAACATAGAAGCTAGAGCTTCAAGTGGAAGAGTCAATATTAATGATAGTAATGGATACTTTAAATTAAATACTTCAAGTGGAAATATAGATCTTACTTCATTATCAGGCACAATTAATGCCGAAGCAGGATCAGGTAATATCAATGGAAAAGATATTACACTTCTGAAAAGTAATAAATTCACTACAAATTCCGGAGATACAAGGATTAGTTTGAATAATAGTCCTCAAGACCTAAGATTTTTGCTTACATCAAGATCTGGCGATTTACATATAAATGATATGGAAAATGAAAAGAATTTAACCTATGGAAATGGATCAATACAAATTATAGGTAAATCAGGATCAGGATATCAAAAATATACATCTAGATAACTTTTACAGGAAGAAGCTTTTGCTTCTTCCTGTTTTACATCTCCTTTATAAAACTATATCAACACAATCCCCTTTTATTATAAAAAAGCTCATTTTAAATTAAATACAAATAACACTCTTTCTATATTAGTTTCATAACTCCTTTCAATCACTACCTATATCACAAATCTGCTTGTAACTTGTAAGTTTATAGAAATAAACATCATTATCATCAATGCTGATATATCAATATTTGTATTAATAGTATATTATTTTTGTTACAATGTCACTTCATATGCGACTGATTACTATAAAATAATTATGTAATTTAGGCGGTATAAAGGACATTAAAAATTAATATCATATAGATATGAATAGATATTTACAGTTTTCTATCTGTATTATTACTCTATTTATTACACTTTTGACATGCAGTCAAGCATATTCAAAAGGTATAGTTATAGGTAATAAAGGAACTAAGCTTTCATTAGTTAATGATTCCAGAACTAAGCTTTCTTTTGTTAACACAGTTGGTTCTATTAAAGTTAATTCTATATCTACAACAAGAAGGGGTTTTTCTGAATTAATTATAAATGGATACATAAAAAATGGGAAAGTTGGATATCCAGCAGTGCCTGTAAAAAAACAATTAATAGAAATTCCATATGGAGCCATCTCTTCTATTAAAATCAAAAGCTTTGAATTTGAAGAATTTTCACTATCTGACTACGGAAGTGATCTGCCTTTAATACCCACACAACCATCATTATCAAAACAAGAAGATTTTGCGAAATTTATAATTAATGAGGATATATATAAGAGTGAAGATTATATCTTTAATGAATTAGTGGAAATAGAAGATTTAGGATATATGAGAAGTACTCACTTAGCTGTAATCAAAATATCTCCAATTCAATACAACCCATCTAGTAATACAATAAAAGTATTCAGCAAGATAGAATTTGAAATCATTAACAGCAATTGTGATTTCAAAAAAGAAAAAGAATTAAAGGCACAAACAGCATCTCCTTATTTTTCAGGACTAACAGGAAACATGATTATAAACAAGACCAGAACTGAGAATATAACTAACTATCCTGTCAAATATGTTATAATTAGTCCCAGAATTTTTGAAGAGACATTAAAACCTTTCATCCAGTGGAAAACAGAAAAAGGATTTAATGTAATTACTGGCTATACTGATATGCCAGAAGTAGGCACAAGTAAAGAGTCTATAAAAAGTTATCTGCAATCTTTATATATAAATAGTACTGCAAAAGACCCTGCTCCTTCTTTTGTTCTATTTGTTGGCGATATTAATTTAATTCCTACATATGAAGAGCAATACATTGAACTAAAACATCCTTCAGATAAAGAGTATGTAGAATTTACCGGAGATATGATTCCTGATATGTTCTTTGGCAGATTCAGTGCACAAAACATTGAACACTGTCAAACTTATGTAGAAAAAACAATCATGTATGAAAAATGCAGTATGCCTGATCCTTCTTATTTAGAAAATGCACTTCTTGTTTCTGGTGTTGATGAAACTAATGCTATTATCGAATGTAATGGTCAAATTAAATATGCTGCGAGAAATTATGTTAACAAAGAACATGGAATTAATGCTACTACATATCTATATCCTAGCTCAGGAGAAGACAATGTAGCAGGTGAAATTATAGATATCATATCTAATGGTGTTTCTTATAGTAATTATACAGCACATTGCAAACCTGAAGGATGGAACGATCCAAAGTTTCAAAATAATGATGTTTTTTCATTAACAAATAAAGATAAATACTGCGTTATCATTGGTAATTGTTGTAAATCATCAAAATTTGATATTAATGAATCATTCTCAGAAAAAATTACCAGAACAAAAGATAAAGGTGCAGTTGCTTATATTGGAGCTTCCGATCTTTCTTATTGGGAAGAGGATTTTCATTTTTCTGTAGGTTTATCAACTCCTTCTGCAGAACCTCCTCCTACATATGAAGGAAGTGGTTTCGGTTTTTATGATCGATTGTTTCATGATCATGGCGAAGAGTTCAGTGATTGGTATATTACAACATCACAAATTATATTTGCGGGTAATTTATCTGTAAGCACTTCAGAGACTCAAAAGAAAAGATATTATTGGAACATATATAATGTTATTGGAGATCCATCATTAATGATACATATGGGAATTCCTACAGATATCAATGTCTCTCATAATAATATTATTCCTGAAGGTCAAATAGAATATGAAGTCATTACAGAACCATATGCATATATTGCATTATCGCAAGATGGAAAGCTTATCAGTAGTTGTTTAGCTGCTAAAAGTGGTCGTGGAAAGCTAAATATTGACAATATCAAATTAGGCAAAGCGAAAGTTGTTGTAACAGCTCAGAATCGAAAGCCTTATATCAGTGAAGTAGATGTGTCTGCTCCTCCTGGTCCTTTTATTTCTCTTAAAGAAATAACAATAGATGATAGTCAGGGAAACAACAATGGTAAAGTAGACTATGGCGAAGTTATAAGGCTAAACATGACATTGAAAAACTATGGAAATCTGGCATCAGGAAATCTAAATGTACAAATCCAATCAGAAGATGATAATATAACTATAAACAAAGCTTCTCAAAATTGGGGTCAGATTAATATAGGTGCATCAAACACCAAGCTTAGTGCTTTCGAATTTAAAGTGAAAGATGGTGTTGAAAATGGCTCTGGGGCAGTAATAAAAATCAATATAAAAGACGCTGATCAATCTTGGGAAAACAAACATGTTATAAAACTAAATGCACCAAAACTAGAACTAAGTGAGATAGAAATAAAAGAATCTAACTATAATAAATCTTGGGATCCTGGAGAAAGAGCTATTGTCAATATTAAACTTTTAAACAAAGGTGGAGCTTCTGCGAAAGATATTACAACATCTATATCAAGTGAAAATAATCTAGTTATAATTCCAAAGTTCTCTATAAAAACCAATCAACTTGAACCTAACGAATCAAAGACTCTCTCTTTCAATGTAGAACTTTCCCATAATGCTAAAATTAAAGACAATGAAAAACTAATATTTAATGCTAAAGCTAAGTCTTATATAGCAAAGTATAAAAAAGAATTCATTATTGGAATATTTACAGAAACTTTTAAGAATGGCTTTGACCCCGCTTGGGAATTTGAAGGTAGTGCTAATTGGAAAATCACAAAGGAATATAGTCACTCAGAACAATTCTCAGCTGTATCAGGAAGGATATCAAATAATCAAACTTCTGATCTTATACGAAATATCCTTGTGAAAAGTGATGGAGAAATTAGCTTTTATCTTAAAACTTCAGCAGAGGATAAATATGATGGATTGAAATTTTTTATAGATAATGAAGAGAAAGAATTTTGGGCAGGCAAGAATGATTGGACTAAAGTTTCTTTCCCTATAACTAAAGGTAGTCATATCTTAAAATGGTCATACATTAAAGATATTGAAGATAGTGGAAGAGAAGATAGAGTCTTTATTGATCATATTACTTTTCCTCCATTGAAAAGTTTAGGAACACAAAAAACAGCTATACCTATTTCAAGTGTAAATATATTCCCTAATCCATCACCAAAAAACTGGGTGAAGATTTCTTATAATGCACTTGAAAGCGGAAATGTAAAGATTACCTTAATTAATAGCTTCAGCCAAGTAGTAAAAATTCTGGAAAACAAAATAATCAATCAAGGAAATCATAGTATTCAATTCAATAGTCAAGATCTAGCAAGTGGCATTTATCACTGTGTGATATCAATAAACAATAAAAGAATAACAACAAAATTAATAGTTCAATAAAAAGAACGAAATAATGGTCGGAATTTCTTCCGACCATTATTATTGTAAAAGAAATAAAAAAATGACTATAATCATCAAAAAGATATTAGACATATCATAGTATTGTCTCCCCATGTAAACTCCTAATGATATAAGAATATCATCATCTAAATCAGTATATATAGATCCTTTAGAAAAAGATTCTACACACTCTATCTTTCTGTAATTATTATGCAATATCCATTTTGACCCAATAGGACTATCTAGTTTCCAGAAAAACTTATTCTCTCTGTAGGTTACTTGAGCTGCTCTATTTAATGCACTAAACCGAATATGTGCAATAGGGTCTCCATAAGAATCATAAACGTATGAATTCTTTGAAAAAATTCCCTCCTCTTTAATCCAATAGTCTTGATTATTGATACAAAAACTAGTATTGCGACTAAGCATACCTCTATGTAAAAGTATTAAATCTTCATGTTGGCATTTGATCCTTGTATCTTTTGTGAAAAAACTATTCGTATAAGTAAGCCATCTTGTCATATCAATTATTTTTTATTTTTCCGTCACAAATATAACCGGAATAGTATGAGAGCTGGAATAATTGCCAGGATTAATAGTCTTATTAAATGTTAAATCTCTAATATTCTTTATATGCCTCTCATAACTTTTAAATATCAATGAAAATGGTAATCTCTCTCCTGAGAACACATTACGTTCAACAGGATATTTCTGCTTAAGGTTATCTCCAAATATCAAATGTGGGTTTTGCAATTCAAGGCCTCCATCCGTGTATGCCTTTATATTAAAGTTATTTAGCATTACTTTCAATGCATCTTTGCCTGTATTTTCTACAAATCCATTTATGACCACTTCATTATTTTTACTATAACATGAAGAAAAAGAGAATCGTAGCTCTTTATAGTTAGGATCTCTAAAATTGATAGGCCTGAATTCATTAACAACTTTCCTATTATCTAATCCACCTGTGAAGTTTCCACAATCATTATATGAATCAAACTCTACATCAATATTACCAGCATTTGCAACCTGACATAAAACATAGACTCTACTGTCTCCATTTGCCTCTAATTGCTCATATTCACAAACTTTATTTACAGGGATACTAAAGCTTTCAGAAATAAGATCTAAACTTTCTCCATTCTCTATTGCTTCTTTTATCGATTTACTATCGAATCTTACCCCTAAAGAATTTGCCGCAGATTCAAATATCCTAACCATAGCCTTATTATAAGCCTCTTCCCTATCAAAACCACGACCAGACTCACATCTATAAACAAAAGTCTTATTATCAGTCTTTGGTAATTTCGATATCCAATTGGGTGTTTGATTACTACTACTGCTACATGCTGAAATAGTGAAAACAAAACACATTAACAATATATAATTAAATATAATTTTATAGTAAACTTTACTCATATCATCAATAATTTATAAATTTAAAAAAGGATGTGCATACACACATCCTTTTTATTATCAGTCTTTTTTCTTCCATCTAATTTCTTTCCCTCTGGCACAATCAAAATCCTTAAACTTCGGATCTTTATGTGCCTCTCTGGCTACTTGATATAATGCTTTAACCTTATATCCTCGTACTGAAATTGCTCTTGAAGATTTATAACATACTCTTTTTATTGGTATTCCAAAAGTAATATTGTCGAAAACAAGATTACCTCCTTTTTTCAATACACTCAATACAGAATCTGTTTGAATGTTTATTCCCATAGAAATAGACTTATTGTATATAACTTTTGCTAAAGACTTTTGCAAAGCCTCTTCTTCTGTCTTGCCCACAGCTTCAGCTATCTCATATGTATATGTCTTTGTTGGTTTAGGCAGACTATATATCCACAATTGAGCATTTACAGAAACACAAGAAAAAAGAATTATAAGCACAATTATATATCTTTTCATAAATTTGATATAACTACATGTCTGACTTTGCTTTCTCTTTCTGAGCATTCAACTCTTTATCTATAAAGTCAAATAATTTATCTGCATTATAATCTACTTCTAGTGATTCTAATTTAGTGTTAATTTCTTTTTCTGTCTCTTTAGTAGAAACATTTATAGCTATATACGCATTATAACCACCTTTTTTGTTCTTCACAACTTCTTGGCATACTATTTTACAATACTTATTAATAGCATCTTCTCCTGCAGCCTTTACACCACCTTCTATCTTTGCCATATTTACATCAGACCCATCTGCAATAGTGCTACTCTTTGTATATTCTTGTAATCCTGTTTTAAATGCTCCCATATAACGGTTCATTATCATAGCTTTTGCAGCTTTTAATGCTCCACTAATAGCAATTCTTTCATTAGCCTGTCCATTCATCATACCTAATGCTCCCATATAATCATCTCCATCATAACCTGCTTCTTTACATGGAAGAAAAACTACATTCGCCTTGCGTTCTGCTTCTTGCAGCTTAGCCTTATGCTCCAACTCAAGTTGTTGCATTTTTAACTCATGCTCTCTTTTTGCATATTCTGCTTCATAATCTTGTTTATTCTTTTGTGTTTGACGCTCCTGAGAACTTTTACAAGCTGTAAATAATACACTTAATGTTATTGCTAGAATAAAAATCTTTTTCATAATAATTCTTTTTATTGAAAATTTTAATCGTATTTTATTTTACTTAAGTATGAACCAGCTAAAAAAGCTCTTGATTCAATGATTGTTCTACCTCTAGTGATAAAGGTTCAATTAGATTTACATATAATTCATCTATCCCAAAATTGGAACATGATATCTTACATAGCAAATTATATGCCTAAATAAAGATTCAGACCAATATCTCAAGTATAGCTTAATAACTATAGAACTATAAGTATAAATAATAATATGAGAATCAAAGGGTATAACTATCTGTATTAATTATTAAAAATTTAAACCAAACCCTAAACATTGTTATTTACTATAGATAAAGGACTATAAACTCAGAGTATAATGCACTATAAATATCCATTTTAGAAGAACTAATATATATTAGATGGATATATCATATAAATAAAATTATTGATATATAAATGGATAATTAAAAATCATTAAAAAATAAGAGGTAATACTATTTTACAAACACATAATTAATATTAATATTGCAGACTGAACATTACATAAAGCCTTTTAACAGGTGATAATCTAGTTATAAAGCGATTGTAACATCTTGTTATAAAAATAATATTTATTACTTTATAAACTATTTTATATGTAAATAGTACACTTAACTTGAAATACTAACATTATATTTAAAAGTCATAATATAAAAGTAATATGAGGTTTGTTAGTTTACAATAATGCAAAATAAAATATCTAAACATGATCATTCGAATATTAAGAAGAAATGATGCAAGAAAACTAATTACACTAAAGAAAACTCTTGACTCAGAAACTATTTTTATGATGTACGAAGCAGGAGAAAGAAAAGATTGCATTATTGAAACAGAGAATGAAATAGTAACTTTAAACAGAAATAACTCTATAATTCTTGGATGTGAAATTGATACTAAACTTGTTGGATATCTCTCTGGAGAAAAAGGAGAGTTTAATAGAAACAAACATGTCCTTTATATAACTATAGGAATACTAAAGGAGTATCACGGAAAAAACATAGGTAAGAAACTCTTTTCTGAATTAGAGAAATGGGCTAAAAACAATTCTATTAAGCGTTTGGAATTATCTGTAATTATATATAATGAAAGGACTATTCAACTTTATAAAAGTGTAGGCTTTGAAATTGAAGGAATAAGAAAAGAATCTATATGTTATAAAAAAAGATTTGTAAGTGAATATTATATGGCAAAAATATTGTAAGCTCCTTACGTTATTTAAAAAGTGTTCTTTTCTAACAGTCAGAAGAAGCTATTTTAAAAAAATCATAAACACATGCCATGCAACTAGTTATCACAAAAACTAGTTGCTGTAATTTTAATGATAATACTATACATTCTTAATAAACAAACCAAGTATCTTTACTTGAATAATAAATAAGAGTTGCTGTTTCTCCTGTCCAATCTATTGTAGATGACTCAGATCCATTCTCTCTAAGAACTTGTCCTGAACCTGCAGTGATAACAACCGTATTTTGATGTTCTTCTGCCTTTATAAGTACTATTTTTTTACCATTAGGAGGAGAATTAGGTAATGTCAAAGTTGCATTGTTAGTGGTTGGTATAACAAAAACTATATTATTACTATTAGTTATTGTCATCGAAGATCCTGTAACAGTACTAATATCTTCAGAATCTTTCCAGCTTGGCACACTACTATCAAGCATAAGAACCTGTCCATCTTGACCTTTAGGTAAACTAACCCATGATGTTCCATTATAATATATTATATCTCCAGAACTAGGACTTGCAGGAAGTTCAAGTTCATTTGTGGAATCATTATCATTATTATCAATCCATAATGCATTAGTTCCATCTGTGGATAATATTTTACCTGAGCTAGTAGTCTGGTCTGGTAGTTCATCGGCTACAGTCGACCAGCTTACTGTTCCACTGCCATCTGTTGTTAAAAACTTACCTGAATGACCAGTCTGAGTTGGTAGTTCATCAGGAGCTGACTTGATATAACCATCATTAGCTACTATAGTCAGTACTTCTGAGTCACTTAGCTTTGTATCTGTTGGTGTCGACCAACTTACTGTTCCACTGCCATCTGTTGTTAAGAACTTACCTGAATGACCAGTCTGAGTCGGTAGTTCATCAGGAGCTGACTTGATATAACCATCATTAGCTACTATAGTCAGTACTTCTGAGTCACTTAGCTTTGTATCTGTTGGCGTCGACCAACTCACAGTTCCACTACCATCTGTTGTCAAGAACTTACCTGAATGACCAGTCTGAGTCGGCAGTTCATCAGGAGCTGACTTGATATAACCATCATTAGCTACTATAGTCAGTACTTCTGAATTGCTTAATTGAGTGTTATCATCTCCATCACTCAATCCTGTGGGGATATTGGTCAGATTCGCAAAGCTTACATCCACCCATGAAGCACTTGAACCATCTGTACCTAATACTTTTCCACTATTACTGGTCTGGTCGGGTAGTTCATCAGCTACAGTCGACCAACTTACTGTTCCACTGCCATCTGTTGTCAAGAACTTACCTGCATTACCAGTCTGAGTCGGCAATTCATCAGGAGCTGATTTGATATAACCATCATTAGCTACTATAGTCAGTACTTCTGAGTCACTTAGCTTTGTATCTGTTGGCGTCGACCAACTCACAGTTCCACTACCATCTGTTGTTAAGAACTTACCTGCATTACCAGTCTGAGTTGGCAATTCATCAGGAGCTGACTTGATATAACCATCATTAGCTACTATAGTCAGTACTTCTGAATTGCTTAATTGAGTGTTATCATCTCCATCACTCAATCCTGTGGGAATATTGGTCAGATTTGTAAAACTTACATCCACCCATGAAGGACTTGAGCCATCTGTACCTAATACTTTTCCGCTATTATTGGTCTGGTCTGGTAGTTCAGCCGGTACTTCTTCTACAGTTTCTGCTATTTTTGCATGTTTAGCATGAAAAGCAAAAGGAACAGCCATTATTTCACTTGTAAGCTGCAAAGTATAATTAGCTCCTCCTTTTAAATCAATTTTAGTATTAATAAAAAATCTTCCTGAATGCCATTCAATTGTTTCAAAATTATAAGAAGTTACTCCTTTACCTATTTCTGCAGTCAACATCCCATTCTTGTTAGTTGAAATAACTTGGGTCTCCTTATAAACTAATACTCCATCATGAGAGTCTTTAAAAATAGAAAATTCAAGTCCAATCTCTTTTTCTCCTATAATCTTACCATCAGCATCACGTAAAACTGCCTGATAAGATATTTTTTCTGGCATTTGAGCAAATGATATATTAGCAAGAAAGGCTATGAGAAATAGTAGGTAATTTCGTTTCATAACTTATAGTTTTTAGGAGAATATCTTATTAAAATAATTCTAAAACTATTTTTATATAAAAGCAGGAAGTCTTATCCTTTATAGATTATCACAACAATTTAAAGCTGAATAGGAAAGAGAAATATTCTAAGTCTTTAATGGATTATCCTTATTTAGAATATTATTAGTTATAAAATGATAGTTTTCAAGTTAGTTTATCGACTATAGGAATATGTAATACAAATATAATAAATTCACACAACAATATTAATATAATACTATGTACTAGTATTTTAAACCAAAAAAACCACCTCATTTGAGGTGGTTTTGAAAATATTTATATGTTAATTTGATTATCTCATAACCCAGTTGTTAAAACCTAAATGAACGAAAACTGCTACATTAATATTAACACTATTTAGATCATAAGGAAGACCTAATGCAGCATCATTTCTCATTAATGATCCACTAGCATCTATTGTACATTCTAAATTTCCTCTTGCTAATGTAATTGTTGTTCCAACAGGAGTATCATCAGGCAAAGTAAGTACTGCATTACCAGTAATAATCACTGTCTCTGTAGTGGAAGCGATAGTTGCTGTTCCAGAAAGACTTTCTACAGGATGATAAGCACTATGATCACCCCACTCTGGACTTGTAACACCCATCATCAATACCTGCCCGTTTGTTCCAGCAGCAAGACGATCATACTTTGTTCCATCATAGTACATAATGTCACCTTGTGCATCTGATCCCATTGCTATATCATTTCCTGATATAGAGATATTATCCCAACTAATATTTGTTCCATCAGTTGTTAGATACTTACCTCCATGACTTGTAACATCAGGAAGTTCTGCTGGAATTACTGTCCATGTTGCATCTGTTCCATCTGTCATCAATGCTTTACCTGCATGACTTGCTTGCGCAGGAAGTTCTGTTGGAATGGCTGTCCATGTTGCATTTGTTCCATCTGTCATTAATGCTTTACCTGAATTACCTGTCTGAGTTGGTAAAACAAAATCATCTGTTACATCTGTATCAATATTTGCTGGCATACCTGTTAAACTACTCCATGCACCATCAAAATCATCTGTTGCATCTGTATCAAGATTTGTTGGCATACCTGTTAAGCTACTCCATGCACCATCAAAATCATCTGTTACATCTGTATCAAGGTTTGCTGGCATACCTGTTAAACTACTCCATGCACCATCAAAATCATCTGTTACATCAATATCAAGATTTACTGGAATACCTGTCAAACTACTCCATGCGCCATTAAAATCATCTGTTGCATCTGTATCAAGGTTTGCTGGCATACCTGTTAAACTACTCCATGCACCATCAAAATCATCTGTTACATCAATATCA
>JBGRPZ010000100.1:0-13436 GCA_041725915.1 Hyphomicrobiales bacterium
ATTTAACATAACATTGGGCTTATATGTGCGATAATCTACAATTTTAAAATTGAAAGCCGAATTATCGCACTATACAATAGTTAAAAATAAGTGATAAAGCTTATAAATAAGGAAATGTAAGGATCTGAAGCAAAAGCATTCCCAGCCTAAATATTCAATAATAAGTAGATTATTAAGATGTATTAATCGTAAAAGTATATTATATCTGAATGAATTGATTTAAAGAATCTGTTGCTTTTTTACAAGATCTATTTATTACTTACTTGACTTATTGATATTTTGTAATGAATGAAGTGTTGCATTAAATCCTTAAAACAAGATTCTTTTTATTGAAATCTGTTGCATTTAGTAATCACAATCATTCTCTTATCACAAAGTCATGCACTACAATTAATGTTCCTGTACTAGTCACTTTTATATCAGAATGGACTGTCTTTAAAGGAGAATCAAAATCGAATATCAAGTAATTGGTAAAGCAGGTAAAAGGTAAACTTGAATCTTCAAAATCAACGGCTATCCCTTTATAAGGATCGTTCCCCATAGCTTTTGTATGGATGTTTATAATAGTGTTCTGATTTATTAAGTTTTCCAAAGTAATAAGCTGTTCATCTGGATAAAAAACCGAAGGGCTGAATGAAAAAGAAGGTATAAAACTATTCTGTATCCATTTATCAACAAAACCCTGAATACTAGAATTATCATTCACTGATAAAAATCGCTTGATTGCATCATTTGATAATGATATCAGAGTAACTTCAGTATAATTATCCAGTAAATTCAGAAAGTTAAAACTTGTATTTGAAGCAATGACTTGTTTATAGAAGTCAAGATCAACAATAATATCCTCTAATCTGGATGGTGATAATGAATTAGATATAGAATATACTACATAATGACTATTCGAAAATAACTTCTCTCCTACTATTACATCATTGCTCTTAAGCAGGTCTTTATCCTCATCCAAATCTATAGTAATATAATCTTTGATACCATTATTGGTTTCCAATTTTGCCATGGATAAAGCATCAAGATGATTAACTGCTCGATACTTTAAGTCTGCCAAACTATATTTACCATGTATGATATGATTTAGATAAAAAGTCTCTGAATCCAGCAGAGAACTGGACTTAAATTCATTTTGACTTGTATTTTGAGGCAATAGTATGGTGTAACTACCATCACCCAATACCTGTTTAGCTCCAATGGTCTCTAAACCATTTATAAAATTAGAATACTCTTCATTCACAGAAAAGAATTCTACAAACTCATCATAGTCAGTCTTGTTAAAATCTATATCATCATCCTTCTTTTTGCAGGAAATAAGAATGATAAAACACAAAATCATAGATATACTTCTTTTCATATTTCAAGTATATATGGAACAGATGACAATTACTTTTCCCTCTTTTTTGAGCCTAGATATAAAATCAATGAGCCATTTTCAGTAACATGAAACTCATTGCCTATAGAATAATATCCATCAGCAGCAGTAGGTGTATAATAAACTGTAAAGAATTCATAAGGGAAGAAAGAATCTGTAAACTTCACACTAAACCTTCTCATTACATTTACCTGATCATACATATAAAGAGAAGAGATCTTATTATAGTATCCTAACAAATTTTCGTATTGCTTAAATGCTGTATCCTGAAAAACATCATCAATATTTATGGTGACATTTGGCATGTAAATATTTCTGGCGAAGCGTGTAATAAATTTATTATCTATATTCTTTGTACCAACAGTATCTATAAAACTTCTAAGCCCATCATTAGTAAGTCCTATAATAGTAGAACTTTCACTCTTATTTACAGAATACAGTATGTCAAAGTCGGATTTCCCTTTTAAAAAGTTACTATAAAAATCATACTTCTTAATTAGATTCCCTAATACAGAACCTGCAACTGCTTTATTCACACTATAAGCACGAAACTGATTATTGTTATATACTTCATCTCCTACTACAGCATCATTAACAGTTATATCATTATCATTTCTGTCAAGTATTGCTGTTAGATTATGAGTAGCACCTGAAGAAGTACGCTTTTGAGCCATAGTCTTAGCATGGTAACCTTCTTCTTCAATCTTTTTCAACTCATCTATAGTATACTTCTTGAATATAAAATGATTCAACAGCATTTTCTTTAGCTCATTATGAGGAATCTCATTTATATTACTATAACCTTTAGATTCAAACATTCTTTGGAGCTGATCATCATCAGGAATCAATAATGTGTATCCCTCTTCAACAAGCTTAGTTTCTGCTGAAATCATATCCATACCTCTAAGAAAAAGATTATAAACCCCTTTATATTCAAGGCCATCTATAAGCTTTTCATAATCTGTTTTTGTAGAAGGAGTACTCTTTGAAGATTCTTTTTTACATGATGTAATCATTAGTATAACAATGAATAGAAAGCAAAACTTTTTCATGATTGATAGCTTTAGTAGAGTTAGTAATCAGGAGGGATCTTAAAAGCACTTAAGCAATAATCAATTACCTATCAGTGCTTTATGTAGTGTAATTTCAAAGATACAATAAATAAAAGACATTAAAATAGAAGAAATTAGAAATAACACCATAATTTAGGCAAATACTTACTGAATAATCAACGGTATTTATCGTTAAAAATCAGTAAAAGACATAAAACACATTATTAAATTATTCATTTATGAAAAAGATAATACTACTAGGGCTAAGTATTTTCATTGCTCTCAATATTTCAGAAGTACAAGCTCAAGACAATAAGAATAAGCCTAAGAAAGTAAAAAATATTATCCTTATGATTGGGGATGGAATGGGAACTTCTCAAGTATATGCAGCTATGGTTGCTAAAAAAGGAGACCTCAACATGACCAAAACTAAACATATGGGCTTTAGCAAAACATATTCTGCTAGTGACTTTGTTACTGATTCTGGTGCTGGTGGTACTGCTATTGCTATAGGTATGAAAGCAAACAACAAGTCTGTAGGTGTTGATAAGGATTACAAACCAAGAAAAAGTATTCTGGAAATTGCTGAAGAAAACGGGCTTTCTACAGGTTTGGTAGCTACAGCCGCAATTACTCATGCTACTCCTGCTTCTTTCATTGCTCATAACAAAAGCAGAAAGAACTATGAAGAAATAGCTTCAGATTTCCTTAAAACCGATATCGATGTCTTTATTGGTGGTGGTCTAAAGCATTTCTCCAAAAGAGATGATAAGCAAAACCTTGTCGACAGCCTTAAAGCCAGAAATTATTCTGTAGTTACAAGTATCGATGATCTACAGAACTCTGAGGCTTCAAAGATTGCAGGTCTTCTATATGAAAAGCATCCTCCAAAGTTAGCTGATGGTAGAGGTGATATGCTGGAAAAAGCTTCAATGAAAGCTATAGAAGTTCTATCAAAGAATGATGATGGTTTCTTTCTTATGATTGAAGGTTCTCAGATTGATTGGGGTGGACATGATAATAATACTGATTATATTGTTGAAGAAGCTGTTGATTTTGACAATACTATAGGCAAAGTTGTTGACTGGGCTGAAAAAGAGGGAAACACATTAGTATTGATTACTGCTGATCACGAAACTGGTGGTATGGCTATTAAGGATGGTGATATAGAAAAAGGAGAAGTAAAAGGTAAATACACTACATATTATCATTCTGGTGTAATGGTGCCTGTATTTGCTTTTGGTCCTGGAGCAAGAAGATTCCAAGGAATACAAGAAAATACAGATCTATTCTATAAGATGTGTAGACTTTTGAAACTACCTATTCCTAAAGACAGGAAAAAATAAATATAAAACAAATATCAAGAGGCTATTTTTAGCCTCTTTTCTTATTACCTTAACTCATAATAACCTATACACAAAAACATTAAATCACACTCCAAAAGCCTTATATCTTTTGCCTTCAAATAGTTTTTGAACTATTATATTATAATAATCAAATCTTTTAGCTCTGTTTCTTATAATGACTTAAAGTAAATCCTAATTAAATTTATTGATGTATTCAAGGCTTCATTACCTGTCTTTTTATATGGATTAACTAACTTTGTAAAACAGATAATCACTTTAAAATAGATATATAATGCACTATAAAACTAAATACCAACTATTGATAAGCTTTTTTATCTTTTTTTTGGGGACAACAACTACTCATGGCCAAATTAGCTATAAAGGAGAGCCCAGATTTTATATTGATGCTTCCCGAAATGACAAACAAGTCATTGTTCCTACTCCAAACCTAACAGAGATTTATAAAGAAGATAGTATCAGTGATATGGATGACCAACCCCGAAGAAATGGTGTCATCATACCCAAAAACATTAATATCATTGAAGAAGCCTCTGTCACTCAATTACCAGACGGAAAGCTATACAGACTTAATATCTACTCTCAAAAGGCAAAAGGCTTAGCTCTTTATTTTAACGATTTCTACATTCCTGATGGAGGCGAGTTATTTGTCTATAACCCTCAAAAAGATATTATATATGGTGCATTCAATGAAAAGAATAATACTTCTTCAGGTATCTTTGGAATACAGCCAATGTATGGAGATCAACTTATTGTAGAGTATTTCCAACCTAACGAACAAAAAGAAGAGCCTTCTCTTGTCCTCGATAAAGTGCTATTTCTATATCGCGATATGCCTGAACCTGTCCGTACAACTAAAGATTTTGATGATAGTGGAAGTTGTGAAGTTAATATCGCATGTGATGAAGGACTTCCTTACTTTGAACAAGGTCTTGGTGTTGTAAGAATATTACTTGTCCAACAATTTGATAGCTACTGGTGTACTGGCTCTCTTATCAACAACACAAGAAACGACAGAACTCCCTATATACTTACTGCTAATCATTGTGGTATCAACTCAAGCATGGAAGAATATAATCTGTGGATGTTCTATTTCAGATACCAATCTGATCAATGTACTACAAACACAAGGCCTGTAGAAAAAACTATGACTGGTGCTGAACTAATTGCTTATTCTTCTGCTAATGGAGAAACAGGTGAAGCTCCTGTAGGTTCTGATTTTAAATTGATAAAGCTAGCTGGTGATATCCCTGAAAGTTATATGCCTGTATTTAATGGCTGGAATAGAAATGGACAAGCATCCAATGTTGGTGCTACTATTCACCATCCTGCTGGTGACACAAAAAAGATATCTTTTTATACCTCTTCTTTAATATCTTCAGATTATGAAGATTTAAACTCCTCAAATCCTAATGCAGATTTTTGGAGAGTTTATTGGTCTGCTACTAAAAACGGACATGGTGCTACTGAAGGTGGTTCATCGGGTGCACCTATATTCAATAACGAAAAGCTTATCGTTGGTACTTTGACCGGAGGATACTCGAGTTGTAGTTCTCCTAATAGCCCTGATTATTATGGTAAATTCTCTTCTCATTGGGATAAAAATGGTAGCGCCAACAACCTAAGACTAGATAAATGGTTAGATCCTGATAATGTTGGTGTGCTTCGATTTCCTGCATTAGGACTTCCTCCTGGCCCTGATTTTACTGCAAACTCATATGATGTTCTTCTGAATTCAAGAATTCAGTTTGAAAACATCTCTTCCGGACAGGATGAACTTAGCAACTACAGATGGACTTTCGAAGGAGGTTCTCCGTCTTCTTACAATAGTAATATAGCGAATAACCCACCAGTCGTTCAATATAAACAAGCTGGTAAATTTAAGGTTAGTCTAACAGTAACTCTTAATGGAGAAGATGTAACTAAAGAGAAAGATATCATCGTTACCCCTGACTATATATCTGAAGGCAATGGGAAATATAAAATCGTATTTGGAAATATGATACCTGAAGATCTTGACATTGTTTTAATTTCAGTAGATGGGAAAAAAGAAACTCTTAAATATAATCAGTCAGGAAATAATAGTATTGACATCAATATTTATAACAAGGCAGCGGGAGTATATCTTTTACAGCCAAGGGGAATAGAAAATTCAGGAATAAAAATATTACATATAAAATAAAAAAGGGCTGCAAATGCAGCCCTTTTTTTATGTCTTATAATCTGAAACTCACACCTAAGTTCAATGTTCCAATATTATATCCTAACTCTGCAAAAGCAGCAACATTACGACTGAAGAAATATCTGGCACCTGCAAAAAGCCCAAAATATACTCCTGTTTGATCTGTAGAATAATTTACATATCCTGGAACAGTACTATTCCAGTTTCCGGAAACTATATTTAATCCTAAAGAAGCACCTGCATACACATCCCATGTATAGTCTGTGTAAAAGTGATAAGCTCCACGAGCGCCTACAAGGATGTAGGTATAGTTATAATCATAATCATAATGAATTCCATTATTATTACTAAAATACTGATACCTTGATCCGGCAATACCTAAAGTAGCACCTAAACTCCATTGATTAGTTAAAGCTACTTCATAAGAAGCATTTAATGGAGGGATTCGCATGGAATAATTAGAGCCGCTATATAAGTTTGTTCCACCAACTCCTAGCCCCACGCTAAGTACATGATCAGTTTTAACGAATACCTGTGCCTTAGAAACTGATACAGTTCCCAAAAAGACACATAATGCAAATAAAATCTTTTTCATAAGAGACATTAATAATCTTGAGTTTAAATATCAACTCCAATTAGAGTTAAAAACTATTAATTAATATAATTAACGAGTTTGAACATATTTTTCCCACTTATCAATCACCTCTTGCATATCATTAGGCAAATCAGATTCAAACACCATATGTTCACCTGTAGTTGGATGAACAAAGCCTAATGACTTAGCATGAAGACTCTGACGAGGAATGGTCTTGAAACAATTATTTACAAACTGTTTATATTTTGTAAATGTCGTTCCTTTAAGGATTAAGTCACCACCATAAGTAGGATCATTAAATAAAGGATGTTTCTTCCATTTAAAGTGAACCCTGATTTGGTGAGTTCTACCAGTTTCTAACCGGCATTCAACCAAGGTAATATATCCAAACCTCTTTATCACATTATAGTGAGTAGTTGCTTCCTTTCCATAATCTCCATCAGGAAAGACTGTCATTCTTTTCCTATGTTTTGGATCTCTTCCTATATGCCCTTCGATGGTACCTTCATCTTCATCAAAATCACCCCATACAAGAGCATTATAAGTTCTGTCAATAGTATGGTCAAAGAACTGCTTTGCTAACTTAGTCTGAGCAATTTCATTCTTCGCAACCAACAATAAACCTGTAGTATCTTTATCAATACGATGGCATAAATAGCCAAATCTATTTTCTACATTCGAACCATTCTGTTCAAAATGGTAGCATAAAGCATTCAGAAGAGTACCAGAATAGTTTCCATGTCCAGGATGAACAACTAAACCAGCTGGTTTATTTACCAATAGAACATCCTCATCTTCATATACTATAGATAGCGGAATATTCTCAGGGGTAATATCTACTTCTGTAGGAGGATATGCCAATACAATTGCAATAACATCCTCAGGCTTTACCTTATAATTCTGTTTTATTATCTTACCATTTACAAGAATATTCTCTGCTTTGGCTGCTTGTTGAATCTTATTGCGGGAAGCATTCTCCATACGATTCATTAAAAACTTATCGATGCGTAATGGTGCTTGCCCCTTATCAACAACAAAGCGAAAATGTTCATATAACTCCGCCTGTTCCTCTAGTATCTCTTTTACTTCTTTATTTTCTGACATGTCAATTTTGTACAAATTAATCAGTAATAATTAACTTCTTTGTAGAAGAAGTATTATTTGATTCATCAATAAAAGTAACCAAATACATGCCTTTATCCAGCATTGATACATTTATATTATCTCTGAACTGCTGCTCTATCATACGTTGCCCAACAACATTAGATATAATAATTTTAATATCCTGCTTTCTATTTCTTAAATTTTCATTCAATTCTATATTCAGGATATCCTTAGTTGGATTAGGATAAATCTTTGTATAACTAATCAGATTAGGTGTATTAGGTGTCGATAATTTCAAATCCATACCAACAATAGGTCTAATCATAACAGTACCTTCAAAAGATGTCTTTACCCAGCTTCCATCAACATTATAGAAAATTCTATCTTTATTATTAATGTAAGTATCAAAACCGACATTCAGGCCTCCTACTGCTGTAGTTGGCTGTACCCAACCGACATAATATGTTCCAGCAGTTAAGTAGACAGGCTTATCAAAGTCATACCTTACAAAGTTGTAGATATTATCTTTATCCCATTTAGGTCTTTGATTTTCCATTAATATAATTTCTTCTCCCGGCTTATTAACACCTTCTCTCCAAATAGCAATATCAAAATTGATATCTTGTTGAGCATCATTTACTGTATGATTGAAATACATATAAATACCTCTAATAGAATCTGCCTTTGGAACATCAAACTTAATGCCTAATTTAGCTCCTGTTCCTATCAATTGGTAACCTTTCTCTGGGACACCCTTGTCAAAAGCATAATAATTGTAGAAATGTTGCTTATAAATAACCTCATCAGATTGTATTATACCTGTTCTTGAGGTTGATGTTGCTTGTTTTATATTGTGCTTAATCAAAAAAGTAGCAGAATCCAATGAAGGTATATAAGGAAATGGCTGTTCTATGCTTGGCTTAACATGCTTTCTACAATAGGCGGCATCCTGAAAGCCAAAATCATAAACGTTTCTAAGATTACAGAATAAGCCATCATAACTAAAGATTATAGTTGGGTCATCCCATCTGGATACCTCATAAGTATAATTTGTTCCTATTTCATCTCTGCTAAGATTAGCTATATAATTTTCAAACTCATTAGTATAAAATAAGTTTGGATTTTCAACATATTGTAAATAAGGCACTGATTGATATCCTCCTCTCAAGAACGACTGAGGGGCTTCTGAAAACGATACTTCATCGACAGAAAACTTATCATTATAATCATAAGTAGATAGTCTAATCAAATCTACATGCCATTGATCTACATTTGATCTTGAGGTAGGATCCTGATCATCTTCAAGGCTACCATAATTATAAAACCTAAATCTAAACTTCTTATGGAAAAATATAGCATCTTTATTATTGTCTGTATTCAGCTTAACCTTATCTATTCTTACAGTTCCCCAACCATTAGGGTTTTCTGCTTTAAACTCTTCAAGAGTAAGTCCGGCAGTACTCCATACATTCACCCATGTACTATCTGACTGCCCACCAACAACAGTAGAGTCAGCAAGGAATTGTAATACTAAAGAGTCACCAGCTTCCGGAGCATTTCCCCTACCTTGAGGTTGATAAAAGAAATAAAATGTTAAAGAATCTATTGCCTTAGTATCAGACAGTTCATCAGTTCTTATAGGTTGAGAAGTTAAATAGTCTGCTATAAAAGGATTGCTTATAGCATGAGAATAAACTTCACCATTTTTATTCAATACGTCAAATGTCGCCACACCTCTATCAAGTGGGGCAACACTCCATGTATTATTTATAAAAACATTACTATCACAGAATCTTTCTGGATTTGGATATACATCTTCCTGACGAAAGTTTTCAAAAAAAGGTAAAAATAAAGGATCTACTTTCCTTGCTTCTTTGAGAGATCTTCTAGGATGTTTACTGTTTTCGATAGCATTTTTTTTCAGGATAGGGTTTTCTCCCAAATCAATCAGGAATTCCTGACCAATAACAAATGAAGGGATAATAACAGCAAGAATGAATATTACTATAAACTTCCTCATATTAAGCTATATTTAATGTAGATTTTCGGATTAAGTTAAAAGTAGTCATCAGAGTTAATAGAACCATCACTCTCATGTTGATTAGAAAGAGAGTCCTTTTCTATTACATTAATAGAATCATTTTCAAATTTTTCAATATATTTATCAAAATTAAAATTCTTTGACGATTTAAACCACAAACGTACATTATCTCCCAAATATAATCGACCATTCTTCATTGGAGATTGCTTATAAACCTTTGCATTCAAGGTATCACCGTCAAGATATATTTTTGTTCCAACATTCAACGAACTCTGATTTATTGTATTCATCGCCTCTTTGGCATCCATTCCAACAACAAGAGGAACTCTGACCCTCACAAGAGTTGTACCTTCACCAAGAACCAAAGTTATAGGTTCACCCTTTATTATCTCATCTCCTGGAGCTATTTTTTCCCCATTATAATACTGTTCAAGTACTGCATTCTTGGCAAAATCAGGAACATAATCTAACTTCTTTACTGTTAATCCAGCAGCATCAAGCTGAACAAGAGCCTGCCTTAATGATAAATCCACCAAATTAGGCATTGCTACTTTTTCCGGACCAGAAGCTACAATAGTAACATATATTTTTCTTCCTTTCTTAACTTTTGCATCAGGCGATGGACTCTGCATTACAATAGACTGCGCAGGTCGGTTTCTGGAATATACTGAATCGGTAACAACAAAGTCAAAGAATTCTGTATATCCTTTTTCTTCAGCCTCCTCAAGAGTAAGATCTGTTAAATTCGGTACTAAATAAACATCACCATGTCGTGTGTAAACATCTAATACTTTAAAGATACCAAAGAATAATAAAATTGTGACCAATACTAAAACTCCTATATGGATATAGAGTTTCTTATGTAGAAAAATTCGGAAAAAATTCATGTTAGATATATTAATTCTCTTTAATTAAAACCTATGTGTATATGAAGATATAAAGCTCAATAATTATGTCTTAAGTGAGCAAAGATATAAATATAGATTTATAAATGAAAAAGCAATGCAATCCACTTCAAGTCATCTGATTTAATATTGATTCAATATAAAAACTACTTTATAGCTAAAATTAAACAAAAGGATTTTTATCTGCTTTTTTCTGTATTCCCTTACCGTTATTAATATAAATCTACTTTTTGATCGTATTAATGCATTTTGTATGAAATCATACTTCTGGGAGCTTTTCAGGGCATATATCAGCCTTATTTTACTCGAAAAAGATCTTATAAGCCATTCTGAAGCTCTTTTTTATCCAAAAATCAACGCATTGCTACCAAAAGTTATAAACTATTTATCTGAATTTAGAAAACAAAGCTATTCGTTCTCAATTTTTCTTCTTTTTATATCATACATATAAAATACTCTTTTTTGAAAATGCTTTTAGTAGCAATTTTATATCAAAACCATTAGATCATTATTTATCAAATTATTATACATAATCGCAGTACTATAGACATCATGATCATAGCCTAATACTTTCAAAAGAATCAGTATAAGACACCACTACCATAGCCTGATGTATTCAAAGGGATCAGTATATACTTTTGATTCAGTGCTTACCTTGGGCGAAATATATAAAGTAAATCATGAAATATTAGGGGATAATATGCGAAATAACAGGATTTCAAGTGAGAATTACAACAAATAATTTGAGTCCCCGTATAATTATCAAATATTTTTTTTCTCACTGATTGTAATGAAAACTATTATTGTTATTTGCAAATCAAAACCTGCATTAACATATTAAGAATATGAATTAGTGTTATCTTTTCAAAAGCACAGAAGTTATAAGATATCTTAAACAGATAGCACTTTGCACTTTTCTTTAAACACTTAAATGCTTATTTAACCCATAAAACACAAACTTTTCAGTTTTCAGATTATAAGCAATTATTAAACTCCTTCATTTAGTAGTTTTCAAATTGGCTCATAGTGATTATATTTACAAGCACAAATTCCTTCAGGTATTTTTGTCGAAATCAAATACAATTATCACTGATAAAAACATTAATAAAGAATGAACATAGCTATATTACACGGGGGCAATGGTGGAGAACAAGACGTTTCATTCAACAGTGCTAAAGTTGTAGATTGCAATCTTAAAAAGAAGAATCACAACACATACCTCATACATATTGACCATATTACTTGGACTTATAATTCTCCTGAGAATAAAAAATATCATATAGATAAAAATGACTTTTCTTTAAATATAGAAGGAGAGAAAATAAAATTCGATTGCGTATTTAATGCTATACATGGTGATCCCGGAGAAAATGGTAGGCTTGCAGGGTATTTAGAGATGCTTGATGTTCCATTTACATCATCAGGAAGCATTTCATCATGTATCACTTTCCATAAAGACTATTCAAAAACAATAGCTGATTCTTTAGATGTTCCTATTGCTAAGTCTTGCAGCTTAAAAAAAGACGAGCAGTATGATATAGATCATATAAGTAATGACTTTAACTTTCCTTTATTTGTAAAACCATGTTGTAATGGATCAAGCATTGGAGTTTCAAAGGTCAAAAGTAAGGATGATCTAAAACAAGCTATCGAAAAAGCATTTAAAGCTGATAATCAAATTATGGTTGAAGAAGCTGTAATTGGAAAAGAAGTCGCTTGTAGTGTATATGAACTTGATGGAAAAGTCAGAACCTTGCCTCTTACTGACATCATACCTCAAAACGATTTCTTCGATTATCAAGCAAAATATGAAGGATTTGCTGAAGAAATCACTCCTGCAAATGTTACAGAAACAGAAAAAAAGAGCATAGAAGCGCTTTCTATACTTTTATTTAATGCTTTTAACTGTAAAGGGTTTGCCAGAGTTGATTATATCATCACAAAAGAAAGTATTCCTTATTTTATTGAGGTTAACTCTATCCCGGGATTATCAGAAGAAAGTATCTTGCCTCAACAACTTCAATACAAAGGCATAAAGTTAGAAGACTTCTTCAATTATATAGTAATGGATGCTATAAAAAGAAAATAATCATGAAAAAGCTGGTTTTTGCAACAAATAATGTCAATAAGCTAAATGAGATAAAAGCTATAATTGGTGATAAGTTCGAAATACTAAGCCTTAAGGATATTAACTGTTTTGATGAAATTGAAGAAACAGAAAATACTCTTGAAGGAAATGCATTGCTAAAAGCAAGGTATATAAATGAAAAGTTTGGCTTAGATGTTTTTTCTGATGATACAGGCTTACTTGTTGATGCTCTTAATGGTGCTCCTGGTGTTTATTCCGCAAGATATGCAGGTGAACAATGCTCTTCAAAGGATAATATAGTTAAACTACTCAAAGAACTGAATGGAATAACTGATCGTAAAGCCTGCTTTCAAACTGTTATTGCTCTTATTCTAAATGGAAAAGAATATCTATTCACAGGACAAGTAGATGGTGAAATCATTCAAGCAGAAAAAGGACATGATGGCTTTGGATATGATCCAATTTTTCAACCAAAAGGATATGATATCACCTTCGCTGAAATGAAATCTGAAGAAAAGAATAAGATAAGTCATAGAGGTAAAGCCACAGAAAAACTTATTTCATTCTTGAGTAAGATATAATAATATACATTATATAATATTATAGGGAGCTGTTCATAAAGAGCAGCTCTTTTATTATAGAAGTGATTTAAAAACTACTCCACTCATCCTAACCTAAATATCTGGCATCTAATTCTATTATATGGGTGAAAAAGGATAAAAT
>JBGRPZ010000101.1:0-13436 GCA_041725915.1 Hyphomicrobiales bacterium
ATTGGGCTTATATGTGCGATAATCTACAATTTTAAAATTGAAAGCCGAATTATCGCACTATACAGCAGTTAAAAATAAGCAATAAAGCTTATAAATAAGAAAACACAAGGATCTGAAGCAAAAGCATTCCTTTAGTAAACTTCCTATAATAATTAAATCAACAAAGAAAGTTAACTTTAAAGGTAGATTATAAATAAAGAGTTGAATATCCACTTTTAAAATAGTAACTTTTAAGTTGCTACAATAGCATAAAAAAATATGATTTCTTATAGGATAAGACTCTATAGAGCTGAATACACAGTGTGTTAGTAAATAACATTGCTCTAAATCCAATAACTCTCCTTTTCAAAATCTAAACAAAATCTCATTTACCTATCTAAAATCATCTAAATCCAGCTTCTACTTCTTATAACTAGGTAGAAACTGAACTATATATAGTAAAAAACAGATAAAAGAATAAGTGATTTCATCCATACTAACTAAAGAAAAAATGTTGTTACTTTGGTAGCAACAAATTTTACTAAATGAATAAAGAAGTTGAAATCCTAAAAAAGTCAGGGCTTACTGATTATGAAGCAAGAGCTTATAATGGATTAATACACAAAAAATTCTTTACTGCTACAGAGCTATCAAAGTTCGCAGAGATACCTCGAATAAAGACTTACCAGGTATTAGAATCTCTAAAAACCAAGGGGATGTGTGAGGAGATCATGGGTAAAGTAAAGAAATATATTGCTGTAGATCCAAAATTAGTATTCCCAAAACTTATAAAGGAGATCGAGCAACAAGAGAGAAATACTAAAAAGCTTTACAAATCATATGAGCAATTATTTAAAGCTCATAAAGATGAAACTGACAACTCAGAGTTTGTAAACATTCTGACAAGTAAGAAAAGTATCCTCGATAATCTGGAGAAAAAGCAGTTAAATGCAAAATCAACAGTTCATGCTTTTGTGAAAAAACCTTACATAATGAATGTAACAAATCTTGAAGAGACTAACCCTAGTCAAGAGACACAAACATTAAAAGGGATAACATACAAAGGCTTATATGAAATCGAGTATAATGACCTAGGCAACTTTATCAAGATGATAGAATTCTTCGAAAGAATGGGGGAAGAAGTTAAGGTAATAGACAAGCTTCCTTTGAAATTCTTCATTTTTGATAAAAATGATGTACTAATAACACTAAAGAAAGCTATAAACAATCAGTTAACAGCAATGTCAATTGAACATGGGGATTTAGCTTTAACACTAATGGAAATATATGATCTGTATTGGGAAAAAGCAGAGACTATAAATGAATTTAAACTACGGATAAAAAAAGACGTAAACTAAACAAAGAACAATGTATAAATATTCTACTATTTACAATCTATTTCTTGCATTAATATTATGTTCTTTCTCAGGAGTGGTGAAGGCACAAACAGATGCAAAAGGGTTTAAAGAAAGCTTCGAAGGAGACTTCCCTCCTAGTGGGTGGCAAGTAAAATGCGGAACAGCTAACAAAGATGGATGGTCTAAAGATGATGGTACTACCCAAAGCGGACCTGGAGCTAATGATGGTAGCTATGTTGCTATGGCTGATATGTATGGATTAAATGCTAATGTCAAAGCAGACCTTATTAGTCCTGCTCTGGATTTTAGCACTCTAAACAATCCTATTCTTGAATTTGACTGGCAGATAAAACATGATGTTGATCCTCAACCAAAGTTAAAGGTATTAATCTCTACAGATGGAGGTACTACATTTACAGAGACCTTGTTTGAAGAATCTGCTAGTTATAGAACTAATTCATGGAGAACTGAAAAGCTATTTATTGATAATACACTAAGCAATGCTGTTATCAAATTTGAGGCTACAAGTGATTATGGTTCTCATAATATGTTTCTTGATAATATCAAGATAACAGAAGCCCCAACTAATCCGGTAGCATATATAGAAAAGATAGGAACTTCTTTTGATGTTTTAGATCTAAATACTCAAGCAACATCAAGTTTTGATGTAAGAAATATAGGATCAGAAAACTTAATTATCAATTCCATTGATACAGAAGATCCTTTTACTATTAGTAACTCTTTCCCTATAACTCTTGCTAAAGGAGAAAGCACAACCATAAATTTACTCTTTGCTCCTACAGTAGCTGGTGCTTATCAGAAAACGCTTAAGTTAAAGTACAATGAAGGTGCTACAGGAGATGATGATTTTATCGTTAATGGTGTAGGTATTCCAAAGACTTATTCTTATGAAGGATTTGAAGAAGAATTAATAGAAGGCTGGGAAATCCAAACTATATCAAATCAAACTTGGGAAATAAATACTTATGGTGGTATTGAAGGTGATCAGTGCTTAGAGATAGGTTCTAAATTCCAAGCTGCAGAATATCACAATTCAACATCAAGAATAATTCTACCTGAAATAGAAACTACTGATGGTAATATCATAGCTTTCTATGCATATAGAACAGGAAGACTTGAAAACCCTGTATTCAAACTTGAATATTATAATGAAGAAAGTCAGGAATATGTCACTTTACAAAACATACCTTTAGGAGCATATCCTTCTTTATATGCTTTCTCCCTTGATGATATACCTGTAAATAGTGCAAAATTGGCATTCTATGCAGAAACAGGTGATGAATATTCTGGAATAGCTCTTGATGGCATTAGGTATCCTCAGGCTTATGTAGGTACTGAAGTACCAAAGCCTACAAAAATAGTTTTCCCAAAAGATTATAAATCTGATCTTCCTATAGAGATTGATGTTAAATGGGAGAGAAACCCAAAAGCACGTGGTACATATTTTTACTTGGGAACAAACAAAACCCCAACAATGCCAACATATGGTGAAGCTTTACCTGAAGGATGGGTAGATGCAGAAAAAGCAACTACAAGAAAAGTAAACCTTGAATATGGTAAAACTTATAGATGGGCAGTTGTTCCTTATAATGAAAATGGAACTCCTTCAAATATTAAAGTGCATACATTTACTACTTATAATGATCCTATAATTACTGATTTCCCATATACACAAGATTTTGAAAAGGCATTCCCTCCTATTGGATGGTTAAACAAAGACGGAATGTGGTATAGAAGTGGACTGAAGAGATCTGGCAATTATTCTGCTGGTACAAGCAAATCACATAAAGGAGCTGCAATCCTTGAAACACCAAAAGTAAAAATTGGAAACCAAGGTCTTAGATGTAGCTTCCATTGGAAAGATGCAGGTTATAATGAAATGATTGATCAGATTGACCTAAGATCAAGAATTATTGGTTTAGATACAACTTATTTTGAAGTATCTGCCGACAATGGTGAAACATGGGAGATACTTGATTTAAAAGCAGGACAACAATCAGCTGAAGAAAGAACCTTTACAAAGTCTCAAGTAGATTTGTCTAAATACAAAAACAAAACTGTTACCTTCAGATTTAGAGATGTAAACTGGCAATCAGCAAATTCTTATGGTGTTTCTGTTGATGACTTCCTTATTGAAGAAGCTCCTACAGAACCAATACCTGAAATGAATTATAGAGAATGGAGCTTTGGTGATGTTGCTGTAAACATAAAAGAAAATGCACCTACCTACTTCTCTCTTTATAATGATGGCCCAGGGAAATTAAAGGTAAAAAGCATTTCTGGACTTGAAGGAACTGCATTTTCTACTGATTTTGATAAGGGAAGTGTAAATCTTGATTATTGGAAGAACTATAACTTTATCATTTATGTTACTGCTCCTACTAAAGGTGAACATAAAGCTACTTCAACTATAACAACTACTAATGATAAAGAAATCAAGGTAGAGCTTTCTGCAAATGCTATCGATTATACAAACACTGTTGTTAAGGGTGGTTTTGAAGAAGCTATAAGCTTTGCTTCTGTTATGAGCCCATTTATCTCTATTGATAATGATAAAAAGAATATTGGATATATTAGAGATCATTATTTCAAAGGCCAAAATGATAAAAGAGGTTTCTTTATCTTCAACCCTCATCAAACATTTCCTCCTTTAAGTAGTGAGAAAGAGTATTTGGCTCACTCAGGAGATAAATTTGCAGCCTCTTATTCTATAGCTGATCAGGATCCCAATAACATTATAGATAATGATGACTGGTTGATATGTCCAAGAACAAAGATCAAGAATGGAGACTTCCTACGTCTATGGGCTAAATCTGTTACTGATGCTTATGGATATGAAAGATTCAAAGTGCTTGTTTCTACATCTGATAATCCTAGAGATTTAACTGCTTACAAGAAGATATCTGAAGGAGATTATCTTGAAGCTCCAGATATTGCATGGGCTCCATTTGACTTTAACCTTTCTCCATATATAAATAAGGATATTTACATTGCTGTACAATGTGTATCTTCTTATGCTTTTATGCTAATGATTGATGATATTGAAATCATAAGCCCTACAGGAACAAGACCTATTGCCACTTTTGAAGATGGTATTGAAGTATTCCCAAATCCTGCAGATAATTATGTAAATATCACATGTGAAGCAGGTACTCATATCCTAGTAACAGATATAAAAGGTAGAGTGATAAAAGAAGATAAAAATAATACTACTACTAATTTAACTATTAATACACAAAATCTTGCTGAAGGTATATATCTAGTAAAGATGAGAAATGGGGAAAATACTTCAGTAAGAAAATTGATTATAAAACATTAATTGGGGATAAATAATGAATCTAAAATATATATATATACTGATAGTGGGCTTATTCATCTCTGGGGTCGCTCTAGGAGAAAATGAAAGAACTATTTCTTTAGAGAAAGAAAGTTCTACAAGCCTTAGGATTAAAGTCAAACTTGATAATCTTGTAATAAACAAGGTTAACAATGAAGGATATTCTTTTACTGAGATTTCTATACCTCAGACATATTCTACAGGAGAAATTGGAGGGCCTGAGTTACCTATAGTCAATCAACTAATTGAAGTCCCTAAAGGAGCAACAATAAAAGTAGATGCAAATATTAACAAAGTGTATAATGTCTCTTTGAAAGATAAAGACGCTTCTACTATTGTTTATCCATTACAAGCATCGGCATCAAAAACTAAGGGCAGTAAGTCTTCTTTTACTTATAAGCCTGAACTTTATGAGAAGTATGTTTCAACAAGAAGTTTTCAACAACCTAAAGTTGAAGTATTGGGAACAATGAGAGGTAAAACTATAGCTCTTTTATCATATAGCCCTGTATCTTACGATGCTGCAACAGGTAATATTAAACAAGTTGTAGAATCTGAAATTAATATCTCTTTTGATAGACCTATTGAATCATATGATAGAGGTCTTGCATCTCCATATTTTGATCCTATCTTCAGCAGACTATTGAATAATAGAAATCTTGAAGATCCAAATACTCTATGGAAGAATCCTGTAAAATATCTAATCTTATCATCAAAGAAATATGAAGAAGCTTTAAAACCTTTTATTCAATGGAAGACTGAGAAAGGTTTTAATGTAATTACTGAATATGTTGATAACATTGGAAATACAGAAGAAAATATTAAGGCTTGGGTAAAAAGTCAATTTGATAATGTTACTGAAGCTTCTCCTGCTCCTTCATTTCTTTTAATTGCTGGTGATGTCGAAGATGTTATATGTGAAAGAGGAGCTCAGACAAATGCTGTTACTGACCTTTACTATGCTTCTATTGATGGTGATATGTTCCCTGAATTGTTTTATGGTAGAATGTCTGCATCAAATGCTGCTGAGATGACAGCTCAAGTAAATAAAACCATAAAGTATGAACAATACAAACTTGACAAACCTGACTACCTCAACAATGTAGAGCTTATTGCTGGTATAGATGAAGAAAATAACTGGCATTCAAAAGTAGGAAAGCCTTTCATTCAATATGCCCTTAATAACTATTATAATAATTCTAAATATAAGAATGTATACAATTATTATGAAAACTATGACGGGTTTAAAGATAATATCAACAAAGGTGTAGGATATTTACATTATACAGGACATGGACTTAATACCGAATGGATCATTCCTAAGTATAAAGTTGAAGATGCTAAGAGCATTCAAAATGTAGGAATGCCTGCTTTTGTAACTGCAAACTGTTGTTTAAGTGCTGACTTTGGATATTCTGAATCTTTAGGTGAAGCATTCTTGAGAGCAGATAATAAAGGTGCTATAGGATATATAGGTAGTGCTCCGACATCATATTGGCTTGAAGATTTCTATTGGGAAGTAGGAGCTTTTAAAATCGTTGGCCAGAATGACGGATATGTCCCAACTGCAGGAGAAACAACTACCGGAGGTATAGATGCTCTTCTTACTAAAGATGATATATGTGGTAATGCAGTTATGTTCTATGGTAATATTGCTGTTACGGAAGCTCATACTCAAGGTTTCCCTACAAATAAATCTGCACATTATTATTGGGAAGCTTATAACTATCTAGGTGATCCTTCTGTATTTACTTATAATAATACTCCTTCTCCTCTTGTTGCTAGCTGTCAGCAGATCGTTGTTGGAGCAAGCAAAGTAAAAATCACCGGAGATCCGGGAACATATGTTGCACTTTCTCAAAATGGAAATCTCCTTGGTTCTGGTAAGATATCAGCAGTTGGAGAAATCGAACTTCCTATAATTCCACTAGAAGAAGAAGGAAAAGTTAAGTTTGTTGCTTCTGCACGTAATAAGATCACTATTATCTCTGAAGTAGATGCTATTAGTGTTACAGATGCTTTCTGTCAGCTTGATAGTTACAAGATTTATGATACAGATAATAATCTTACCTCTTCTCTTGAGGCAGGAAAAGAATACTATTTAGAGCTTTATATCATAAACAATGGTAATTCAGCAGGAAATGATATAAACATTACTGCCGAAAAACTTGACGATATTATCAGTGTTGTTGAAAGTACTTCAAAAGTAGATGCTATAAACCCTGATGAAACAGTAAAAGCCACTTCTAAGATAAAAATTGCTGTTGCTGCTAAAGTAAAAAACCTTAGCTCTGCACGATTAAAGATAAAGATGACTAGTGGTGATAACAATTGGGAAAACACTATAAATCAAAAGATACATGCTCCTGAATTACAAGTAAGTTATAAATTCCTATCTAAGGGAATACCTCAAAGTGGACAAAAAAGAAAGGTGAAATTTACTGTTGAAAACATAGGTAGCTCTATTGCAAACAACATTAAAGCAAGTATCTCTGCTAATCAAAACCTTAATGCAACAATCACAGAGAAGTCTCAAAACATTGAAGCTTTAGAAGTTGGTGAAACTGTTGAGTTAACATATGATGTTGAAATAGGAAATGTAGAAGGTTATAAGAAATCTCATACTGAACTATCAACTGAAGGTGATAACCTTGTAGAGTCTAAAGTTAGATTCCTTTTCTCTATTAATGTATTTGAAGATTTTGAATCCGGAGACTTAAGTTATAATGATTGGTATTTCTCTGATAATGAAAAACCATGGGTCATTGCTGTTAATGATGGTTACTCTGGAAGTAAATATTCTATAAAGTCACCTGCAATAGACAACAATGAATCAACTGCCGTCAGCACTTATGTAAGAGTTAATGAACCTGGCAAAATAGAATTTAGCTTCAAAAAAGAAAGTGAAGATGTTTATGATGTTCTGGAATTCTATATTGATGATGAACTTATAAACACTTTTACAGAAATCTATGATTGGGAGAAAGCTTCATTCGATATTGGTGCAGGCGTACATGAACTGAAGTGGGTTTACAAAAAAGATGAGTCTGGTACTTTATGGGGCGATGCTGTTTGGATTGACTTTATTAAAATTGATCATTCAGAAATAATGTCTGATAAGGATGCTCCTAAGATAGTTAGAATACTTGGCAATAGTAATGAAATCAGCAAACCTCTAGATATTATTCTGGATATAGAAGATTTAAGTAACATAAAAACTGTTGTAGGAACTTATAAAATTGGAAATGATGTTCAAGATATTACATTCAATGATATTGGCAGAAGATCTATCCCTGGCTCAAAAACTGCTACTTATATAGCTTCGATTCCTGCAAACGCAACACCTACACAAGGATCTATCAGATTTAACATTACTGATGAACTTGATAATACTTGTGAAAGTAAAGTTTATCCTTTGACATGGGGTAAAATGAAAAATGTTACTGACAACTTTGAAACAAATGACTTTACTACACTCAACTGGAGCTTTTCAGGAGATCAGGACTGGAAAATAGAAACTATAGATGGTCAGCTTAGTGCTACTTCAGGAGAAATCAGCCATAATCAAACTTCAGTACTTAAACTTGAAGAAAAATTTATCACAATAGGAAGCCTTTCTTTTGATTTCTTAACTTCTTGTGAAGTTGATTATGATAAATTGACTTTCAAAGTTGATGGTAAAGAAATAGATAAATGGTCTGGTGTTTATGATTGGAGAAGTCATACATATAATAACATCCAACCGGGCACACATACTTTTGAATGGATATACTCTAAGGATAACGCAAATAGTAGTGCTAAAGATAATGTACAAATTGATAATGTTGTAGTTAATGGATTGGATGATAATAACTTATTCGCGGCTAACAATGCTCCTAAGTTTAAATCTACTCCTACTACTGCTATTCCTGTAAGAGAAAAATATGAATATACTATTGAGTTTTCTGATGATGAAAATGACTTGCTTCACCTTGATATGGAAAGACTTCCTTACTGGCTTACTGCTGAAGTAATTTCTGATAACAGAATAAAATTAGCAGGAACACCTATGAGAGGTGGTGAATATCCTGTTTCTTTATCTCTTACTGATGGATTAAATGAGACAAAGCAAGAATTTGTGTTGACTGTTTCTTATCCTGAGGGAGTTTGTGATGAGATAGAATATGGAGTAACCATATATCCTAATCCAACAAAAAGTATAATCAGCTTTGGTAAAATTTGCTATTCTGCTTCTATTTATACTATTGACGGAAGAAAAGTAAAACATAACCAAAACGCAGCTTCTATCTCATTAGAAGATATGGAAAAAGGTATATATATTTTAAAACTAGAAGTTGAACAAAATACTCATATCATAAGAAAAGTAATTAAAAACTAGATAACTTCCGGAGGCTATATGGGGCATTATATAGCCTCCTTTTTTAAACTACAATTAGGTAATATGAAAAAACTACTTACTCTTTTATTATGTATGGTCAGTTTCTACTGTTTAGCTGACAATACAATGACGCTTGAGAATAAATCTAATCCTCAGACAAGAGGAGCTGTCCTTGAATTTGAACCTACTTCTCTTGACTTTGGTGATGTGAATGTTGGGGAATCAAAAACATTGAATGTAACCATTAAAAACACTGGGACAACCGTATTGTTTTCAGGTACATCAGATGTAAAGGCTCCTTTTTCAGCATCAAACTTAGAAATACCTAGTACAATGCTTAATGCTGGAGCTTCAATAGAAGCTACAGTAACCTTTACTCCAACAGAAGAAGGTAGCTTTAGTCAAAATGTAAAAATTAATTCTACACAGACAAATGAGGATATTAGATTGCCTATCTCGGGAAATGGTGTTGTACCTACTCCTGACGGTGCTATTATTGAGTTTGATCCTGTTTCTCTTGACTTTGGTGATGTTAAAGTTGGAGATAGCAAGTCGCTTACTGTTAAAGTGAAAAATGTTGGTAATGCCTCTTTATTTCCTGGTAATGCTGCCATTACTGCACCTTTTGAATCTGCTGACTTTCAAAATTTAGGTATTATTGGTGCTGGAGAAGAGCAAGAGGTTACTGTTACTTTCACTCCTACTGAAAATGGAGAGGTTAGCCAGAATGTTACACTTTCTACGAATCATGTTAATACTGATATAAGCCTTCCTATTTCTGGTAAAGGTCTTGATGGTGCTATTATTGAGTTTGATCCTGTTTCTCTTGACTTTGGTGATGTTAAAGTTGGAGATAGCAAGTCGCTTACTGTTAAAGTGAAAAATGTTGGTACTAAATCATTATTCCCTGGTAGTGCTGCCATTACTGCTCCTTTTGAATCCGCAGAACTTCAAGGCTTAGGTATTATTGGTGCTGGAGAAGAGCAAGAGGTTACTATTACTTTCACTCCTACTGAAGAAGAAGAGTTTAGCCAGAATGTGACTCTCTCTACCAATCATATAAACACAGATATAAACCTTCCTATCTCTGGGAATGGCATTACTAAGTCAATTCTTGCATTTGAACCTGCTTCTCTTGACTTTGGTGATGTAAATATTGGGGAAACAAAGACGCTTGTTGTCAAGGTAAAGAATACTGGTAATGCATCTATGATGATTATGAGTGCTGCTATTTCTGAACCTTTCTCTTCTACAGAAATTCAGAACTTAGCTTCTATTCCTGCTGGTGGGGAGGAAGAAGTACATATCACTTTTACTCCTACTGAAGAAACAGAATATTCTCAAGACATCACTCTTTCTGGAAACTTCTCTAATCAAGATGCTAAGCTTCCTATCTCTGGGAATGGAAAAATAAAGTCAGGAGTAAATGAAATAGCTATTCAAGCTGATATCTATCCAAACCCTGCAAGTGACAATATAAATGTTGTTACTGAAAAGAATATCAATTCATATAAAATAATGAACCTGCAAGGTGCTATTATTGATACTAAAACAGTAAACAGTAATAACATCAATATATCTATAAATAATTTAGAGTCTGGATTATATATTATCCAATTAGAAACAGAAAACACAGTGATTAGTAAGCGATTTATAAAAAAGTAGCCAATTATTACTTTTAATTTAAAAAGGCAGCCCAGAAAAATTTTGGGCTGCCTTTTACTTTATCTGTAAATATTATAAAACTGCATCTAAATCTTTTTTATAAGCTCTTCGTAGTAATCAATTAACTTCTTTATTGAATTTAACTCTTTATTTATCATCTTATTTACAAAAAAGACAATTATTATTGCAGCAAGTAATGATAGCCCAACAAACACTTCTATAAAATTCTGAATAAATGGATAATCCTTAATAGTATACACAAAAGCAATAGCAAGAATAATATAGATAACAGTAATAAAATATGTTACTAATCCATGAATAATCTTCCGCAAAGAATAGAAACTGATCATCTTTGAAATGAAGCCTCTAGGCGATTCAATATAGTCACATTGATTTAACTTTCTCAAACTGTATACTTCTACAATCAATCTTACTATCATTGCCAGGCTCATTATTGCCAATAGTATATTTGTATTCATTGAATAATAATTGAAGCTTATAGAAAGACTACAAAAAACAAGCAGTATCAATGTCCAAATACTTAAAACCACTACTGTACCTTTATGCTTATGTTTACTATAACTCAATGTTTCTTTATTATGGTTATATGTACTTCTATTATTTAAGTTAATACTCTTAATATCCTGAGTATTCCATATTTCTTGTAGATCTTTCATAATGTTCAATACAGTTTCTTAGTTTCTCTTTAAATCGATGAATCCTTACCCTTATAGAACCTTCCTTTATTTCCATGATATCAGCAATATCCGCATTTGTCTCTCCTTCTAACATCAACATTACAATCATCTGATCAGGTTCAGTAAGCTCATTAATGCATTTCCTCAACAAAACTACTTTGATATTTTCTGTCTTCTCTTCTTGATTGTCAATTAAAGAATATGCATCTATATGCTCAGATCGGGTATTATCTTTTCTCAAATACATAAGACATACATTCACTGTAATTCTATAAATCCATGTACTTATCTTTGATTCTCTACGAAAGCTGTGCATCTTATTCAGCACAGCTATAAAAACCTCTTGTGATAAATCTTTAGCTAAATCTTCATCGCCTTTAGAATATCCCAAACATAAGCGGTAGACTTTAGAATAAAATTCTTCATACAACTTATCAAACTCTTCATTGATCATTTAGTTCGTCTTTTTACTTAAATACTGGTTTATCTTATCTATTAACCATAAGGGCTTGTCAAACATAATAAAATGCATAGATCCTTCAGCATATTCTATAGTTTTTTCAGGCATCGCTTGATATTGACTCTCATAAACCCATTTTATCTGATCAACTGATGGAAATCCAGCTCCTAAAACTAAGATATCTCCTTTTATATCCTTTATATCTTCTCTTAAATCTCCCTTCAACAACTCTGTATAACCATAAACATAAGTTTTACGGTCTGTATCTATAATATATGACGCTATTTTTTCCTTATATTCAGGAGATTTTACCATAAAATTAGCCATTTGATTAGCTATAGCATGATAAGTCTTATCATCTGATTCCAAAACTCCAATATTTGCAGGTTTAGTAATATCAATATCCTCAGATTTATAATTTGGATTCATTAATGCACCTGTGCAAGGTAAAGACTCGACAATTATCAGATTCTTAAATCTCTCACTATCTTCAAGGTTAAGTCTCATAGCAATATTACCACCCATACTATGACCTACAATTGTAAAGTTTGAAAGATTATTTTCTTCTACATATAATTTTACATACTCACACAAATCTTCAAACCAATTATCTTCTCCCGGAATCCTTTTGCCATATTGAGGGTAAGATACTACATGACATTTATAATTTTGCTTTAATGAATCAACAACCTGAAACCAAACCGAACCAGGACAAGCAAAACCAGGTAGAAATATAATATCCTTACCCTTGCCTATAACATTCACTTTAATATTATCATTTGCTGCATTAATGCCAAAGTTGCTCGCTACAACTAAAACTAGTAAGATAAATATCTTTTTCATAATAACAGATTTTAAATTTTACCCTTATGATGCTTCCCAATTTAAATCTGTTACATAAAATTTCTATGTTTTCAACATTAAATATGCTTTAAAATAAAAACACTCGTTTTTTCTTCATTTTATGTAATCATTAACCTAAAGATCAAATGCCTAAAATCTGCTTTCCCCTATATTTTTGCATATTTTCACCAATCTACAGAAACACCTTATAATCAATGCTTTTCAAGCACATAGTAACAAAATACATCTTGTCACTACAGCATGTTTTGTTGATAATCGACATCAAAAGTTAAGCGAATAAATCTCATAGGTCTACTGACTAAAGGTAAAAGTCTAGGAGTTTTATTTCAAAGTCTAGGAGTTTTGTTTTAAAGTCTAGGAGTTTTGTTTCAAAGTCTAGGAGTTTTGTTTTAAAGTCTAGGAGTTTTGTTTCAAAAACTAGGAGTTTTATTTTAAAGTCTAGGAGTAAAATTTCGTAGGCTTTAAGGTAAATCTTGCAACTCTGCTAGATATGTACTGTAAATCAATTGATTAGCTTTTGTGAGTCAATTCACCTTTTCATTTTCTCAGAAAACAGATCTTTTTAGAGTCATATATAATCGAAATCTGAAGGCTTTTTTTATTTAACATAACATTGGGCTTATATGTGCGATAATCTACAATTTTAAAATTGAAAGCCGAATTATCGCACTATACA
>JBGRPZ010000102.1:0-13423 GCA_041725915.1 Hyphomicrobiales bacterium
ATGAAAGAAAAGCCAAGAATTGGCTGCAATTCCATTACCTAGCTTTTCTTATTCTATTTCTTCAAAAGTTCTTCAATGTTCAAAGGACTTTTTAAATTACTTCATAATATAAATTAAGAGATTTAAGAATATCTCTGTTTTTCTTTTAAAGAAAAAATACTGTATAAATAGTGTAATTATAAAGAATGCTAATTTATCGATTATATGTCTGAAAATGGTTATGCTTCAATGGAACTAATAAAACTAGAGTATTTAAATGTTTAATAGAAATTTTCATTGCCTATCAAATAGGAGAGGGAGTTATGAATTTAAAGAAATGAATACGATTTTCTTAAAATAGGAGAAAGAATTAATACTATATAAAGCTAAAAAAGAAGTAAATAAATTAAAATCTAAAGTCAAGTAAATCATAATGAGATATTTTTATGTACTTTTAATACAGGCTGCATTGATGCAGTCTATTTTTGTGTATGGACAATCGGGAGTTGCTGATATATCGTCCTTGTATCAAAAATTTGAGCAGGAGAGAATGGCGTTACCGCCAGCAGAAGCATATTCTTTCTCTAAATATAATTCAAATGTAATTAGTGGAAATCATGGCTTGCCAGAAATAAATATTCCCATACATACAATTGATTTAGATGGTTTAAATATACCAATTTCAATAAGCTATTATAATGAAGGATGTTTTGTAGATAGACAAGCTTCAATTATTGGATTAGGATGGATTTTAAATGCAGGAGGTATTATATCAATTCCTGGGATGATGTCTGAATTTCCAAATAAAAGGGCTCAAGCTCTAATTGATTCTACGCATATTTATAACTGGCATCCAGATCCTTGTGGGGATGAAAATGATTTATATCTATATGGTCTTTGTTATAAAAACTTTGTAGGTGAATATACACGATGTACTTATGATGCACCAGGACTCTCAGGAGCATTTTATAATATTGATAAAGGTGTGTTTGCAACAGTACCCTTTGATCCAAGGGTTAATTCAGTATCAGACAAGAAGTTGATAAGTAACCAAGGGTTTATATATGAATTTAATGAGTATGGAAGTAGAAGTGTTAAAGGAGGAGGTATTAAGAAGAATGCCTCAACACAATATTTATCAAAAATAACTAGTCCAAAAGGAAATGTAGTAGAGTTTTTATACAAGAAAAATAGATATGAATATCCTACTGTTCTTGAGAAAAGTTTCTTAAGGTATGATAATATAACTTATGCAAAGAATTTAAACAAAGTATCTGGGACTGTAATTCAAAAATCTGAGATTGTTGATGAGCCTATTTTGCAATCGATTAAGTTTGGGCTTGGAGAAATAAAATTCATATACTCTGATAATGAAAGGCTGGATGTTACAGGGAAAAAGAGGTTAATAAAAGTAGAATTGTTTTATAATGGTAAGTTAGTTGATGAACATAAGTTGTTTAATAATAACTACTTTGGGAAGAATGTATGGTTAAAATTAGATTCTATACAGAAAAATGATGAACCACCGACAATATTCTTTTATAACGAAGAAAATTGCCCTTTGAAATACGAATCACCAGTTGACAGTTATGGTTATTATTCATCCTCGTCCAAAGAAAGAGATATCTTTAAAACTAATGGAATTGATGTAATTTTTCAAGGAGAGATAAGCCCAAATTATAAGTTAATGCAATCTTGCATGATAACTGGAGTAGAGTATCCAACTGGAGGAAAAAGTGAGTATGAGTATTATTGTATACCAGGAAGAATATTCTTGAAATCTACTTCAGATATAGATAATAATGGAGAGATTAAATCAAGTAGAAAGTATCATTACGATGGAGAGTCAAAATGTGATGTTGGTAGGTTTGGTGAAGTTACATTTTCTATAGATGAAGTGATTGGAGGTGGTTCTGATATTGATAACTCTTGTAAAGAGCAGATGTCTGATTTTGGAAATCATAAGTTTAATACTATATGTGGTAATTATGAAAGATTTTATGGAACATACTATTGTACCTCTCCAATTGTTAAAGAGAATAGTTATGGAAATCATGTAAAAAAGATAACTATTGATTATAATAAAGCAGGAAGAAAAGGAAGAATTGAAAGATATTTTGGGATTCCTGATTTTGAAAACCAAATCAAAAAACTTAAAAAGAAAAAATACAATTATCTATCTGGATGGAAATTGAGCAATGACTATTTAGTAAAAGAAATCTATTATGAATGGAATAATAAGAAATATAGAAAGGTAAAAGAATCTGTTTTCGAATTTGATATTTCTAAAACTCCAGAACTATTTTATAAGGATTCTTGTAGGTTGGGGCTAAAGTCTTATAGAACTGGATCTGAATTTTCGTGTGAATATGCACATCCAACTGGAGAAAAATTTGCTCCTATTAGTCAATTTTTTTCAGCTGAGATTTATCTTGAAGAAAGTTGTGTGGTATTCCCATTTATTAAAGAAGAAAAACAATCAGTAACGAATTATTATTATAGTTTAGGTGAAGTTGATTCAATTTGTTCATCCTCAGAAAATATCTATAATGAATTAGGTTTGCTTAAAAAACGGATAAATCGAAATCATGATGGGACAATAGATAACACTTATATTCGCTATGTTTCTGATTTTATATATCCAGATTACACAAAGAGTTATAATTTATTATATGAAGAGGCCTATGAAAGATTAGGTGCAGGAGAAGATATTGGAGTTTCTACACTCGATAGAACTGCTTCCAGAGCTCAGATTCAAGCCGACATTGCTCAGCAATATGTTGAAAAAGAGTATAAAGGTTTGTTGACTTCAGTAAGGAGTTCAACTGATGCGTCTTTTCTGTCTGCCATAAAAGAATTGTCTAAAAGGCATATTACAGGAGCTCCTATAGAAGTATTATCTACATTTCAACTGGATAAGGCTTCAAATGAATTGATTACAAATGGAATTGTACAAACCTATAAGAACTATAATGGGATTCCTTATAAGTTTGAAACCTATGAAAGTCCTACAGGACACAGATTTACTAATTTTGGAGCTCAGAAAATAGGCGATAAGATTAAAGTATCATCGCATTATAAGCTTAAGAATAGTAATATTGAATACAATTCAAAAGGAAAATTATTATCTTATAAAAATAATGCAAATATATACACCTCATTTATTTATGGATATGATCAAGAATTGCCAGTAGCTAGAGCTTTTAATGCAAAATTAGATGAGATTGAATATACAAGCTTTGAACTTGAAGATGATAATTGGAGTGGTACTTTTGACAGGATGAAGTCAAAAGATTCGTATTCTGGGGAGTATAGCTGTTTATTGAGAGGGACAGGAAATGTAATAGGAGAAATATTATGTTCTGAGAATATTAAGGAGAATGGATTATCTCTTGAGTTTTGGATAAATGGTAAAGGTCGTATTAGTGTTTCACTTGATGCTTTATCTCCTGTTTCAAAATCTTTAACTCCAATTAAGAGCTATAAAACTACTCTTAAAAATAATCACTCATGGGTAAAAAAATCACTAGAAATTTCGTCAGTTGAATTAGATAATATAGAAGTTGGATCAATAATTCATATTGATATTTCTACAGTAGGATCTTTTTTCCTTGATAATATAAGAGTAAGTCCTAAAAATTCTTTGTTTGAAACTTTTGATTATAAACCTTTGATTGGAGTTACTGCTATTACAGATAATAAAGGCCAGAGAACTAAATTTAAATATGAAGATAAGAAGCTTAAAGAAGTTTTTTCTTTTGAAGATAACCTTGTAAAGAGTTTTGATTATAATTTCCAGAATGGAAATAAGCCTTTTGCTGGATTTAGTGTTTTTCAAGGTGATAAAGGTTTTTTTGAACCTGTTAAATTTAGAAGTGAAGAAAATGGATATGACTATAAATGGAAGATCGAAAATACTTTAATAAGTAACAATTCCAATGAATTATTATATCAATTTGAATTTCCAGGAAATTATGAAGTAAGCTTAACACTGGAGAAGTCAGGTGAAGTTGTAGGGAATTGTATAAAAAATGTTGCAATAGATAGTATTTATGCTCCTATTAATTTTAAGATAGCTACAGGGATTAGCATAATAAACCCTAGAAATTTTTGCTATTCCTACGAGAATATCGAAATATATACTCCTTTATATAAAGGATTGGAATATAAGTGGATATTTTCGGAGAATGAAATAATCGAAGGGATAGATAAAAATAAGGTTAAAAAGAAATTTAAAAAATCAGGGAAGAAAGAAGTTGAGCTTCAGTTGTATAAAGATAATGTATTAGTTGGAAGGGGAACATTTGATATTGAAGTTAGACTTTCCAATTTCATTGATGATCTTTATTATAAAGATTATAATGATCCAGTTTGGCTTTATTTTAGATCTCTTGGAGAAGAAAGTGGCTATTCTTATTTGGTTAAATACGGTGATGGCTCTGAGGAAACTGTAGAGATGCAAAGAGAAGAACTATTTAGGGTTAAGCATAAGTATAATACTTTTGGACGCTTAGAGTGTGAGATAGTTTTATTAGAAAATGGCATTCCTGTTGAACCTAAAGAGATTCGGAAAAGATCATTTATATTAAAGGAAAATGTCGCTGACTTATCTGTTAACACTGTACATATTAATTGTGGAGTGAGATCATCAGAAGAGCAAATGAGAGGTTATAATTCGGATCTAAGCAAATATGCTTTTTCTATTTTGGAGAAAGGTGTTTATAAAACTTATTTGGGCTTGAAGGATATTTCTTGTGATTATTATTATGAAGTGTCATACTTTAATGAAGTAAAGAATAAAGAAGAGATTATCCATATTGATGGAGTTCATTATTCTGAGAGGCCATCAAATCTTAATTCTGAGAGGTATAAAAAGTGGGAAAGAAGGAATCAAGTTTACAAAAGGTTATATGATCTAAAAATTTTACATAAGGACAGAATGAGAAGTTGTGATTTTCATGATGGACTTTGTGTATCTTCTATATTGGATCTTAATTGTATGTTGGAATTAAAAAAATTAGGAACAAAATCAATTCTAATTAAAAAGTTTAATCGTAATACAAATTCTTTGATAGAGAGTCAGGAGTTGAATTATTTAGTTCAAACATATAATTCAACAGTTGAGTCAGATACTAGGGGATGTCAAGATGGTGGTATTTTTGAACCTTTTTTTGGAGGAGGTCGCTATTGGATTTTTTCGGCAATAAAGAAGTTAAGAGATGAAGATCTTAATGGAGATGGAATTCCTGACTTATTGGCAAATAGGTTTTTATCAATTAATTCTTTTGATGACTTGATTAGATATACAGATGACATAAGATATGGTTTTTCAGGGGGTAGAGAGGATAAACTTTTTATACCAATTTTAACATCAATAGAAGATGGTGATTTTGGTGAGATAGAAGAGCCAGAGAAATATATTGTCTATGTTTCTGATGGATTTACTGTGAAAATGTTTGAATTAAGAAAAACTGGAGTTTTTGATTTTTAGTTAAGCTAATTATATGAAAAAGATATATTTAATGATAAGTTTGTTGTTTCAGGTGGCAATAGGCTTTTCTCAAGTGACTACAAATGTAGGAGAAGTTGTTTTAATTGAAGATCCGAATTATGATAATAAAGAAAATTATAGAATAGAGAGAGTCTTTAAAGAGCCTTTGTCAACATATACGAATAAACATTTAGATCCCGAAGTTTGTAGAGAGAAGATAATTTATTTTGATGGATTGGGTCGTTTAAAACAAACGACCCAAATAATGGCGGGGAGTAATAAAGAGGATATTATAATTGTAAACCCGTATAAGGATTTAGATCGTATTGATGAGTTTGTTTATTTACCAGTTACAAATAAAAGCAGAGGAAAATGTATTCAAAATCCTGAAGAAGTTGTCAAAGAATTTTATTCTGATACACCACCTAAAGGAGTTGAGGCTAGTGATTATCCATTTGCAAGAAAAGTTTATGATGATTCACCATTAAATAGAATTATAGAACAATCTGCTCCAGGAGAAAGTTGGCAAACAGGAAAACATACTATAAGAAATAGATATAGAGCTAATAAGAAAAATGAAGTATATCAATTAAAAGTTGATCAAGATGGTTTTTTGTTGCGAGTAGAAGGTTATTACCCTCCTAACTCTTTAAATGTCAAGGAGGTTATAGATGAAAATGGTAGATGTACAATCTTTTTTATCAATAGTAAAGGGAATGTATTGTTAGAAAGAAAAATACCTTATGGCGGATCTATAGATACCTATTATGTGTATAATGAGCTGGCACAATTACAGACAGTAGTTCCTCCGGAGTTATCTTATAGCTTATATCTAAATAAAGAAATTACCAAAGAGAATCAAGATGCTTACTGTTTTAGATATAAATATGATCAGTTTAGTCGAATAATTGAAAAAAAGCAACCTGGACGTGAAAAAGAATATATGATTTATGATAATCTGGATCAATTGGTTTTGTATCAAGATGGTAATTTGAGGTCTAAGGGGCAATGGAAGTTTAATAAGTATGATATATATTCAAGATTGATTCAAACAGGAGTTACTAACGCCTTATCTAACTTTTCTAATTCATATATAATTAATTATTGTAAGTCATTAAATATTGTAGAAAAGTATGATAGCAGGGAGAATGAATATACAAATGTTAACTTCCCTGAATTGCTTAAGCAAGGCTTTATAGAAACAGAGTCATATTATGATACATATGATTTTACCAAGGGAGTAAGTGGTTTTTCTGATAGGCCGGAATCTACACATGGTTTTAGTATAAGTCATCATTTATTAAAAGGACAGAAAACTGGAGAAAAGGTATTGTTATTAGAAAAGAATGAATATCTATATACAAAATTCTTCTATGATAAGTATAGTCGTCTTGTTCAAACAGTAAAGCAAATTCCTAGGTTAGCCAGTAATGGAAGTAAAGCAATGTTGATAAACTCTTTAGATTTAAATTATGCTGGTGAGATATTACAAGAAGTATTAAGTTGTACGATAGATGATAGCTACTATTATTCCAGATATTATGATTATGATCATGAAGGAAGAGTAACTTATACATGGGAAAAATATGGTAATGGGAGTAAAGAATTAATTTCTAGAAATAGATATAATTCTTTAGGCCAGTCAATTGGATTAGATTTAGGGAGATATGCAATAATTGATCATTTTAGACCTGTGGGCAAATCGTCTAATATAGAAATAGGAGATATAAACCACTCAATTAAACTTCCTACAAGACATGAATATGCGCAATGCATTGATTATTCCTACAATATTAGAGGTTGGCTTACGGGAATTAATAATCCAGATAAGTTAAATGCGGATCTTTTTGGCATGAAGTTAAATTATGATAAAGAAGTAAATGGATCTGATATATGTTTTAATGGAAATATAAGCTCTATTGAGTGGAAACACAAGTCAAAAGAAGGAAGGCAGTTTTATTATAGTTATGATCGCTTGAATAGATTAGAAAAAGCTTCTATTTCTGTTGTTAATGGTGAAAGAAAGAAGATTGATAGTCGTTTTGAGTATGATTATAATGGCAATATAGTTACATTGTTTAGATTTAATAATCTTAATATTAATAAACCATTAGTTAAAGATTTCCTAGTATATAAGTATAAGGGAAATCAATTGATTAATGTTAGTGATAATGGACGAACATCTTCTTCAGATGCAAAATTTGAGTTTGTAGAGAAGGCAATAGGAGAAGATGTTGAATATAACTATGATAAAAATGGTAATTGTATTGCAGATGCAAACAAGGGGATCAATGATATTCAATATAATAGTCTAAATTTACCTTCAACAGTTAAATTTGATAATAATGCAACTATTAACTTTGAATATGATGCAAATGGAGTCAAATTTAAAAAAAGTACACGACAGGGAAGAAGAGGAGATGTAAAGGAATATTATGGTAACTTTGTATTTTCTAATAGTAATTTAGATTATATCAAGACTCCTGAAGGAAGATTAGTTTTTTCTGGAAAAGAGAATTATGAAAGAGAATATCATATTAAAGATCATTTAGGAAATATCCGTTCAACCTTTACACATAAGGGCTCAAAGGTCACTGCTCTTTCCCGTTATGATTATCATCCTTTTGGTCTACTACATGAAGGTAGTCAGATCTCTGATAATGCTTATCTTTACAACGGCAAGGAGCTTCAACAAGATCTAAACCTACAATGGTATGACTATGGCACAAGGATGTATAATGCAGCTTTGGGAAGATGGCATTGTGTAGACCCGATGGCAGAGAAATATTCTTCTTATTCGCCGTATAATTATGTGGTGAATAATCCTATAATTTTTGTTGATCCTGATGGAGAAGAAATCTGGATACATTACAAAAACAAGGATGGAAAAGCTGCTAAAATGCAATATACTGCCGGGATGAAATATGAAGGGGGAAATGACTTTGCAACATCGACAGTGAAGTTTTTAAATGCTATGAATAGTGTGGAAGCTGGAGCAAAAGTATTGTCTTCATTGAGTAGTTCAAAAAACTCTTTTGACTTTACAAATACTCCTTCTGCTGCAGGTAATAAAAGCTTTCAACTAAGTTATAAAGGGAATGATAGATACACGAATGGTGGTGCTCAGATTTATGCAGCAGCCTTTTTAAATAGCGATATTAAGGATGTTCAGAAAGCAGAAAGTGCTGCACATGAGATGTATCATGGTTATCAAAGAGAGAATGGTCAAAATCCTGCAACTGTCAATGGAGAAGTTGGAGCATATCTTTTTGGTAGAGGTGTAGCTGCTAGTTCAAAATATGGTTCGTCAATAATTTCTGGCTTTAGTAACCAAAGTAGTGCAGGTCAGACTTATGAAATGTCGATGCTTAATTTGATATATAAATGGGATGCAAATCCTCAAAATGCATATAATAGTGCTATTAAAAACTTTAGTAAGGGATCAAGGGTAAATAATAATGGAAAAGGTATTTATAAAAATCATAAAATTGATCCAAAGTATAAACCTTTGATTTTTAAATTCCTACCCTTAGTTAAATAGTTATGAATAAAATATTAATCATATTTTTTGCCTTATCCTTATATAATTGCAACACGCAGACTGTTGATAAAGAAGAAGCAGAAAATCCGGGTAATGAAGCCCCTTCAATGGGGTTTGATATTGAAAACAAAAAGGAATACTTAAAGATAGATGATTTAAGGGGATCTGTTGTTCTAAGCTTATTTGTATCAAAAGAAGGATCTATAAAAGATTTTAATATATCTTTTTTAAGATTAATCAATGATTGTGATACAGTTCTTTCTTATACAGGAATAAAGAGAACTCCTTTAAATATTAATGATTATCCAAATCAAGTCAGATATTATTATCCTTTCATAAAAGAATATGTAGATGATATAGTTTTGACTCCTATAGTAGAAGAAAGAAGGAAAACTAATCTGTTTTATTTAAAAGTTAGTATAGGAAGAAAACAAAACTGAGATGTATTAATAGCTATATAAGAAACATCAAAGTAAAGATACTAAAAACAGGAAGTTGTTTCATTTGAAATAGCCTCTTGTTTTCCCAAAACTTCCCATTTTTTCGGCCTGTTACGTGAAGGTGGTTAGCTATTGGATAATCCCTATCTTTACAACGGCAAGGAGCTTCAACAAGATCTAAACCTGCAATGGTATGACTATGGCGCAAGGATGTATGATGCAGCTCTGGGAAGATGGCATTGTGTAGACCCGATGGCAGAGCAGCATAACTGGCTCTCTCCGTACAACTACTGCAGTCTAAATCCAATTAATAGAATAGACCCAGACGGTGCTTTGGATGATTGGGTTGAAAGAGAAGATGGTTCTATTTATTGGAATGATGATGTAACCAGTACAAATGATAAAGATTTATCAGAAGGAGAAACTTATAGAGGGGAAGAGTATCGACGATTTAAAGATATAGGAAACACAACCTTTAATGATGTAAATTATAATTCTGACAAAACAATTTCTTCTCGTCAAAGGCAAAGATCCGATGTTGATGGTATAGTAACAAGTGGTGAAGCTCTAGAGTGGTATCATTTTGGGGGAGGACATTCTTTGAATGTTGATATTTCGAAATTTGACTTCAAATCTAGTATGTTATCGATTGAAGATTTTGGAGATAAAAATTCTTTAAGTGTTAATTTTTTCAAATATCTTAATATTCATCAATTTAGTAGTAGTGTAAAATATAGACCTGCTGATGATGAAACCTTGTCTCATGTATATGGAACAATAAGGCTTGCATTTGTCAATAAATCAGTTGGAGAAGTAAGGGTTGTCACTAGAAGTAACGGCTCATTTGATACATATGATTTTAAATACTTTGGATGGCTGGCAAATTCTAAGCACAAAAATGGGAATCCAAAATCATTTGATTTTTATGGGAAAGGAACAGGTTTTATACGATTTAAAGCTCCTGAAAAACCAAAGGTTAACTATAGATATTTACAACATAAATAAGTGAACAGATGAAAAACTTTTTAATGATTTTGTCTTTAGTAGTATTATTTGGCTGTGATGATGACAATCATATTTTTCCTAATGCAAATGTTAAATATATAGGAAAATATCATTGTTGGCCTTATAATGTGAAAATGTATTCAGTTAATGAGATAAAGGTTGATTCGTTATTTTTTACTTATCCATTACATGAATTTAGTGATGTCTATGTTAAATGTCGTTCAGATAAAAAGTGTCATTTACTAAAGTGGACTGCGTTTAATAAGTTGGAAAGTCAAATCAGTTATTCTTTTGAATGGGATTTGAAAAACAATAATGAAGATACTATGCCAGAAAACTTGCTTAAACAAATTAAAGCGGACACGGAAATGTATTTTACTGGAGGGTATAGGTATTTTAAGTCTGAAAAAAATGCTAAAGAGAAAAGGTTTTATAAGATAGCCTTATACATACCTAAAGAAAAGCAATTGCATATATTTGAAGAGCTTGAAGATTAAGCCTCTGTAATAAAGTAAAGCCCCTTAGTTGGGGCTTTGTTTATACGTTCAATCCTTTGAGTTTTACATTATTAATCATTGCGTTAATAGTGTAAAGGATGCAATTTTTATCCTGTTCCGGGAACTTGGGAATATCGTTTAACCGTCTTAACATGCTTGGGTCTTTTAAAAGCTCTCTGTCTTCGGTCTCTCCAAGTAAATAGCCTACGGTGGTCTCAAGAACATCAGCCAGTTTTTTTACAACATCAATAGTTGGGTTTACTTCGTCACGTTCATACTTACCAATAATAGAATGGTATGTATCAATTTGTTTTGCCAGTTCAGTTTGTGAAAATCCTTTTTCACTCCTGCATTCTTTTAATTTACTTCCGAAACTTGCCATGTCGTAATATTTTTGGTACAAAAACAGATTAATATTTTCTAGAATCTTTGATTCAGATCAAATACATGATTACAGACAAGAATATATTTTTGTCTGTATTGATAAAAAGGGAAAAATCATTTCTTCCCTAGTAATTGGCGGTTCCTCTGATTTTACAAATGGAAATGAAATAACTCTTTTTTGGGAATTAAATCTAGACTATGAAATTTCTATTAAAAAAGAATCTTATATAGAAGGTAAAACTCTTACCGAAGTAAGAAAGTTTAAAATTAATTCAGATACAGGAGAAATTAACCAATTATAATTAATAAGACAAAAGCTGTTAATGTTAACAGCTTTTGTCTTAAATGACAAGTTTTTTTATAAAAAAATGTACTTTCGTTTTCTGGAAATCGAGGATAGATGCGCTCTTTGGTGTATTTACGATTTGGTAAGACGGTGTAAACAAGGGAGGTTTCTGCACATAGTTTTGCTACTGTGGATCCGCTGGCAGAGAAGTATTCTTCTTATTCACCATATAATTATGTGGTGAATAATCCTATTCGGTTTATTGATCCTGATGGGATGAGTATTGATATTGTAATAACAGGTACAAATAATTCAAATGTCACGATAAAGACGGATTTAATTGATGTAGAGGTTGATTCAGGTGATCTTATTGGAGACTTAGGAGGTAATTATGAATTAGAAGGTGAAGATATTGTCGTAGCAGGATTAGATATTGTTGGTATTGTTGATTCTTCAGGAGTTGCAGATGTAGCTGCAGCAGGTATTGAAGCCAAAAATGGAAATTGGGGAAGTGCTTTACTTAGTGCAGCAGGTGTTGTTCCTTTAGTTGGAGATTTAGGAAAGCTTGGAAAAATTCCTAAACATTTAAAAAGTATTAATAAGGCTATTGATGCTCTCAAAGGAGGTAAAGAAGTAACAGCTAAAACATTTAAAGAAGCAGACGATATTTTGTTTGGAGCATATCCAAACGCAAAGAAAGTTGCTGGTTCAGGAAATAAATCAATACAAAAAGCAATTTCACAGAAAAAACAATTTAAAGGTGTTGATAAGGATGGAAAGTATCATAAAGATTTTAAAAAAGATGAAAATGGAGTTCTTTATGGACATGAAAACCTTCCTGATAGCCATCCCCACAAAACTATACGCCATATCAATGTGAAGACTCCAAAAGGAAATAAAACAACTATATATATACCGTAAAAACCATGCCCTTAATAATTAAAGAAAGTATCGAAAAACTGTTAGAAGATGTCATTCAAAACCAAAACATGAGTGAACGACACAGGAAAATAATTGAATTAAAATCTATTTTAAAAGTTATAGATTCTTTTGACTCTCTTCCTAATTTCAAAGGAGTAAAGAATATTTATAAACTTCCTCCTACAGGAACAGATTTTTCTGAATTTAGAATTATTGATGATTCAGATTCAGATGATCGTTCATTATGGACTGAACTTAAAGATATAAGGTTATCTGAAGGTAATCTTGTAATAGAAATAAAAGAATAGCTTGATATTAAACTTTCCCACTTCCTTTTAGGGAGTGGGATTTTTTATGAATGTTGACTCGTTGGCGGAGAAGTATTCTTATTATTCTACATTTCATTTTTCGGGAAATAATCCTCTTAGATTTATTGATGAGAACGGAATGAATTATGGTGATTATTTTAGTAGAAATGGAACATATGTTTTACTATATCAAAAACCCTGAGGGTTGTTTGCTGATTTCCACATCAGGCAGCTATTATAGGGAGTGTCATATAAAGGATCATCTGGGCAATATCCGTTCAACCTTTACTCATAAGGATTCAACGATCACTGTTCTTTCACATTATGATTATCATCCTTTTGGTCTTCTACATGAAGGTAGTCAAATATCTGATAATGCCTATCTTTACAACGGCAAGGAGCTTCAACAAGATCTAAACCTACAATGGTATGACTATGGCGCAAGGATGTATGATGCAGCTCTGGGAAGATGGCATTGTGTAGATCTATTGGCAGAGAAGTACTCTTCATATTCGCCATATAATTATGTGGTGAATAATCCTATAGTTTTAGTGGATCCTGATGGGATGAG
>JBGRPZ010000103.1:0-13301 GCA_041725915.1 Hyphomicrobiales bacterium
ACAATACCAACATGATACCAAAGGCCAAAATTACTCTGAGACTTGTGTACTTCAATAACAATGTTGTTATTATTTATAGCTATTTTGGGATTTACACCATGATCAAAGTTCTGTCCTTTGCCAAAACTAACGGTTTTATTATCAGCAGAAAGTTTACCAACATGATAAATCAAATGATCTCCAGATCCTAGGAATCCCCCGCTAACAGAATTTATTTCAACAACAGTCTTATTGTCATTTATAGCAACATAAGGATTGTTTCCCTGTGAGTCATAATTTACGGCACCATTCCAACTGATCAGACCGTTTGCGTCTATAATTCCTGTTTGGTAAGAGACGCCTCCATCACTATTGTCAGCGACTTGTACAACCTGATCATTGTTATTAATAGCCACACTTGGCATACCCGTTTTTGTAGTTGATAAAAATGAAGAATTCAGGTTAAAATCATAAGTATATGCTGTAGTTGCTTCTTTTTGAGCACTATAGTCTGGTTTAACGTCGAAATCTTTTTGGCAGCCTGCAAGTAACATAAAAAAAGATAATACGAGAAGAACAGAAGCCAGCCTTCCTGTCTTCAAAAAACGCCTTGTTTTCATGATAGCAATAGTTTATAATGTCAGTTATTCAGAAATACAGTATAGCTAAACCCCATGTAAATATAAATTAGCTAAATACTGAACTTCCTTGCCCTCTTTCTAGCAAAACGCAGATGAATATTCAAAATATATAAAAAGTAAAGAAATAGTAATATTAACTATATGAAAACACAACTCATGTTATTTACTTACAAGGCTTCAGCAAGATTTTTTACTTTTTCTTCAGGTCTTAATAATTTGTCATTTTTCTTATATTGAATGAAATTACCCCCTCAGATAAATCTTTAGAAAAAGGATTTGAAATCATATTATTTTATCCATAATTCAAACTTCAATTGTGCTAAAACCAATAAAAGGAATTGAGCTATGCTCAATTCCTTTTATAATAAATTATGATTTTATCAATATTATGGTTTTCAGTATATTTGCCCTATACTCACACTAACTCCATCGTAATCTTCACCTCCATAACCTAGGATGAAATTCTTATCTTTTACGAAAATGTCAGGGTTGTTACCATTGCCAAATTTTTCAGCTTGACGATGCCATAATATATGAGAGCCATTACCATTAATTTCTCCGACCATACTCCATAGACTGTTATCACCACCCTCAGAACGATGAAGTTCAATAACATATCCATTATCCAATAAAGCGACATTTGGTTGAGATCCTCTTTGATAATAAACACCAAGATGAGTTTTCCATAGGATGGTCTTGGTATCCGGAATAATTTGACCTATCTTATACCATAACTGTCCAATAAAAGGAGTCTCATGGATTTCTATAACCTGATTATTATTATTAATAGCAATGGATGGCATAGTTCCCTTATCGTAATTCATCTCCTTACCCCATGAAACAGTACCAGAGTTAGGATTAACAATACCTACACGATAATAAAGATCATTGCTTGTGGTAGATTTATGTACTTCAACAATAACATTGCTGTTATTTATGGATATTCTTGGAGTTACACCAGCACCCAAATTCTGACTGAATCCAAATGGAATCCCATTGCTAATATCTTCAGAGAGATCAGCAATACGATAAGATAATTCACTATGAATACCGCCTTCACCTCCAGGGTTATAATGCATTTCAACAGCAACCTTATCATTTAAAGCAATACTAGGATTTTCTCCGGAATCAAATGTAACATCAGGACCATTCCAGTTTATTTGATAATTATCATCAAAAGTTCCTATTTGGTAAGCTATATATGGGTTATAATTAGGTATCTTTTTCTGATGAATTTGTATGACAAAATTATCTTTAGTAATAGCTAATGCTGGAAATTTTCTTTCAATTGTTTTCGTGAAAGGTCCAAAATGAATATCTTCAAATTTTTGACTGATGCTTTTATTCTGGCTATCATCAGTTGTTTTAGTAGCATCAATATCCTTCTTACAGCTTGCTAGAAATGAAAAAAAAGCTAAAAATAAAATGGCAGGAGCAAGCCTTGCTGTTTTTAGAAAAAACTTAGTATTCATATTAATATAGGTTTTAGAGTTGTTTAGCACAGGTTTGTGCTAAGATTCTTGTTGTAACAACATAATTAGGTTCTAAAGTTATTTAGCATAGGTTTATGCTAAATCTTTGTTAGTTTAACAGAAAACGCTAATAAGTATATAATACTTATAGTAATAGAAAAATAAGAAGAGATGTAAAATGATATATTTAATAATAGTGATTACTAAATAGTGATTTGACTTCTATAAAACTTCTTTCTATCGAGGATTGTGTTTTTTATAAAAAAGAGCTCAGAATAAAATAAAAGGAATAAAATCTAAATTCCTTTTATTTTATGCCGAACTCATGGTAATTAAAACATCTTACAAAACGATTACATAGGTACGATGACTATTTTCCCACCATAGATTTTTCCTTGGCCATCATCATAGGATAGAACCATTTTCTTATTATTATTCCCCGCAATAACAGGTGATATACCAGAACTAAATTTTTTACCATTACCCATCAAATACATCAAAGTGTGAGGAGCTTCACCTCTGATCATTCCAGATAAATGCCATAAATCATTACTAAATGGTTTTTGAGTTCTATGAACCTCAAAAAACCAATTATTATCCATTAAGGTAATATCAGGCTCAGTACCAGTTTGATATTTATAACAACCACCCCATTTAAGAGTCATTGTATTTAGATCAACAGAACCTGCTCTATAATAAAGATTACCACCTATAGAAGACTGGTGTACTTCAATAACCTTATTATTGTTATTAAGAGCGATGGCAGGGAAAACACCTGCGTTATCATAACTCATACCCTTACCCCATTTAATTGTGCCTGAATTAGGATCAACAATACCAACATGATACCAAAGGCCAAAATTACTCTGAGACTTGTGTACTTCAATAACAATGTTGTTATTATTTATGGCTATTTTTGGGTTTACACCATGATCAAAATTCTGTCCTTCACCAAAGCTAATGGTTTTATTATCAGCAGAAAGTTTACCAACATGATAAATTAAATGATCTCCAGATCCTAGGAATCCCCCGCTAACATAATTTATTTCAACAACAGTCTTGTTGTCATTTATAGCAACATAAGGATCGTTTCCTTGTGAGTCATAACTTATAGCACCATTCCAATTGACTAGACCGTCTGCATTTATAATTCCTGTTTGATAAGAGATTCCTCCATCACCATTGTCAGCAACTTGTACAACCTGATCATTGTTATTAATAGCCACAGCTGGCATACCCGTTTTTGTAGTTGATAAAAACGAAGAATTTAGGTTAAAATCATAAGTAGTCGCAACAGTTGCTTCTTTTTGAGTGTTATAGTCTGGTTTAACATTAAAATCTTTTTGGCAACCTGCAAATAACATAAAAAAAGATAATACGAGAAGAACAGAAGTCAGCCTTCCTGCCTTCAACAAGCGTTTAGTTTTCATGATAGTAATAGTTTATAATGTCAGTTATTCAGAAATACAGTATAGCTAAACCCCATATAATCCAGCTAAATACTAAATTTCATAGCCCTCTTTTTAGCAGAACGCGGATAAATATTCAAAGCATATAAATAACATATAAATAGTAATATTAACTACAGAAAAAACACGACTTATATTCTTGATTTACAAAGCTTAAATAAGGATTTATGTTTTTTGTACAGATTTTGATAACTTATCATTTTTCGTACTTTGAATCGAATGATTTTGAATTGCCTGCAAAGCAAATAGACATAGATAGGATATTGAAGATTTGCTATGGATATTATGATCTTAATTATCAAACATTGTAGTGGTGTCCAAACCTTAAGGCATAAAAAAAGGTCGGAATTTCTTCCGACCATGACTGCCACATGGGCAGTTTATTATTATATAATGTGTGTCTTGTTATTTTACAATTTGGCACTCTCCATGTGCAATATCAGCTTCTACTTGTTTGTATTTCTTTTCAAGTATTCTGCCATCACTATATTGTACTTTCACCTTGTCGTTACGACCAATTTTCTGTTCTTGTCTTACAATTGGCTTAGACTTTTGAGGTGTTTGAGTGTTACTATGAGCTTGAGTTAATAGATCTTCTCTTTGCTCTTGAACCTTACGATTATCGATTCCTTTTGCTTCTTCTTCTCTGGTTTCTTTTACTTGTTCAGCATCATGATCAGGAAGATTAGCTTTAATTAAGAAAGAGATAACTTCTTTATTGATCTTTGTAAGCATATCCTTAAATAAGTTGAAGGATTCTAACTTATAGATCAATAAAGGATCTTTTTGTTCGTAAGAAGCGTTATGTACAGCTTGTTTTAAGTCATCTAATTCACGAAGATGTTCTTTCCATGCATTATCAATAAAGCTAAGAGAAATCATCTTTTCAACACCTAATGCTATTTCTTTACCTTGAGACTCATAAGCTTTCTTTAGGTTGATGACAACCTGCATTACTTTAGCTCCATCAGTAATAGGGATCGCAATATTTTCATATTGATGCTGATTCTCGAAGATATCCTTAACTACGGGATAAGCTCTTTCAGCAAGTCTTTTGTTCTTAGCTTCATAGTTTGAATACACTTGATCAAATAAGTTTTGAGTAAGTGTATTGATATCTTTCTTGTTGAAGTCGTCTTCTGTAAATGGAAGTTCACAAGCAAGAGATGTTAGAGTATCTAACTTACAAGACTCGTAGTCTCCAAATTGTTGATTAGAATCAATAATGTTCTCACATAGATCATACATCATATTGTTGATATCAACAATCAAACGATCCCCATATAAAGCATGACGTCTTTTCTTATAAATTACATCACGCTGAGAGTTCATTACATCATCAAACTCAAGAAGTCTCTTTCTTACTCCAAAGTTGTTCTCTTCAACTTTTTTCTGAGCGTTCTCAATAGACTTGGTGATCATACCTGCCTGAATAACTTCATCTTCTTTAAGACCAAGTCTATCCATTACTTTAGATACTCTACCAGAGCTAAAGCGTCTCATCAAGTCATCATCAAGAGAAACAAAGAACACAGAAGAACCTGGATCTCCCTGACGACCAGCACGACCTCTAAGCTGTCTATCTACACGTCTTGACTCATGTCTTTCTGTACCAATAATAGCCAAACCACCAGCATCTTTAACGCCTTCTCCAAGCTTAATATCAGTACCACGACCAGCCATGTTAGTTGCAATTGTCACAGTTCCTGGTTGTCCTGCTTCGGCAACAATATCAGCTTCTTTTGAGTGATACTTAGCATTCAATACATTATGTTTGATATTTAAACGCTTAAGCATTCTACTTAGAATTTCAGAAGTTTCTACTGAAGTTGTACCAACAAGTACAGGTCTGCCTTTTTCTTGGAGTTGTTGAATTTCTTGAACAACAGCATTAAATTTAGCTCTTGTTGTTTTATAAACTAAATCGTTTTGATCGTCTCTAACAATAGGTCTGTTTGTAGGAATTACAACAACATCCAATTTGTAGATATCCCAAAGCTCTTTTGCTTCAGTTTCCGCAGTACCTGTCATACCAGATAACTTTCTATACATGCGGAAATAATTTTGAAGTGTAATGGTTGCATAAGTTTGCGTAGCAGCTTCTACTTTTACACTTTCTTTAGCCTCAATTGCTTGATGAAGACCATCTGAATATCTACGGCCTTCCATAATACGGCCAGTCTGCTCATCAACAATCTTAACTTTATTGTCCATTACGATATATTCAACATCGTTTTCAAATAAGGCGTATGCTTTGAGTAGCTGGTTAACGGAGTGGATTCTCTCAGATTTAACAGAATAATCACGCATTAAGTCTGCTTTCTTTTCTGTTTTTTGAGTATCCTCAATATCTTCTTTTTCTATTTCGGCTATTTGAGATCCGATATCAGGAAGTATATAAAAGTCTGGATCCTGACGATTGGAAGTCATCATCTCTATACCTTTTTCTGTAATCTCTACAGTATTGTTTTTCTCATCAATTACAAAGTAAAGCTCATCATCAATAATGTGCATATGCTTACTTTGTTCTTGCATAAAGTGTCCTTCTACTCTTTGTAGAAGAGTCTTTATACCTTCAGTATTCAAGAATTTAATTAAGGCTGTATTCTTAGGTAAACCTCTATAAGATCTTAATAGTTGCTCTTCTCCTTGTTTACGCTCTTCTTTTGAAGGATTTTCTTTTTGAAGAAGTTTTTTTGCTTCAACTAAGGTAGTATTGATAAGTTTCTTTTGAGCTTCATACAGTCTTTCAATAACTGGCTTTAACTCATCAAACTCATGATGTTCTCCTCTTGGAGTAGGACCACTTATAATTAATGGTGTACGAGCATCATCAATTAATACAGAGTCAACCTCATCGACAATAGCGTAGTTATGTTTCCTTTGTACAAGCTCAGAAGGATCACTTGTCATATTATCCCTTAAGTAGTCAAAACCAAATTCATTATTGGTACCAAAAGTAATATCAGATAAATATGCTTGACGTCTTTCTTCAGAGTTTGGTTCATGTCTGTCTATACAATCAACACTGAGTCCCTGAAATTCATAAAGAGCACCCATCCAATCACAGTCACGATTGGCTAGATAATCATTCACAGTAACAACGTGAACTCCTTTACCTGAAAGAGCATTTAGGTATACAGGAATTGTAGCAACAAGAGTTTTACCTTCACCAGTTGCCATCTCCGCGATCTTACCATCATGAAGAACTTTACCTCCAATAAGCTGAACATCATAGTGGATCATATCCCACTTTATAAGGTTACCTCCTGCCATCCAAGTAGACTTATATATCGCTTGGTCTCCTTTTATCTCGACATGAGATCTCTTAGAGGCAAGCTCACGATCCATATCTGTAGCAGTAACAATAACTTCTTCGTTTTCTGCAAAGCGGCGAGCTGTATCTTTCATTACAGCAAAAGCTTCAGGGAGAAATGAGTTAAGAGTTTCCTGTGTTTTTTCGTAGCTGATTTCTTCAAGCTTATCAATAGTATTGTAAAGCTCTTCTTTTTCTTGGATTTCCATGTCAGGATTATTATCTATCCTATCATTGATCTCCGCTATTTTTTGATTTTCTTCGCTTATACTATCAGCGATTTTTTCTTTAAACTCAAATGTTTTTGCTCTTAACTCATCATTACTTAAATTCTTAATGACTTCATAAGCGTTTCTTACTTCTTCAACTATAGGTCTTAATTCCTTAAGATCTCTGGTTGCTTTATTCCCTAAAAGTTTTTTTATAATGTCCAGCATAGCCAATTTATATTTTAAAGGCATGTAATATCAATAATTGTTCCCGCTTTATTTACAAAGCTTTTCCTGACATCCTGTCAGTGTGATAAATAGAAAACAAATGTAATTTAAATATCTAAAAAAGTATAAAATAAGCGATTGAATCTTTCTTCTTCTGATTTGAAGAATTTGTTTTATAACGGTAATCTTGTTTATTATGTTGGTTGAGGTTCACTATATTCTATAAAAAAGATGATTCATTCAAGTCGTTGAAATAATTTCTTTTTCTCTCAAATATATAATACAATTGCACTAATTCTAAAACTACAATTTCAAGAATTGGTGAGTTTCACGATAGGAATAGCTTATCCCTAAAAGCACTTTAGTGCTTTTAGGAGCCTTTTAAAAGCTTAAAATGTAATTTAGATTGTGTTTGTCAGCTTTTATGGTTTTAATAAAAAAGGAGATGCTAAATCTCCTTTGTGTCTGTATTCTCTATATTCTCTGTATTCTCTATATTCTCTATATTCTCTTGATCATCTGTCTTTTTACTACCTGTATATATTTCGAATTGGAATACTTTACATTCTAATTGCCCATTATAGATAGGGATTCTTCTAGTAGATTTAAGACCTACGCTTTTCAGAGCTCTAAAATTAGAACTTATTACAAATGCATTGTAGTTGTCAAAGTTAGTTTTGAAAGAATCGCCTAAAGCTTTATACAAACCAATGATATCATCCTCTTCTAATCTTTCACCATAAGGAGGATTTGTAACAACAATACCTGGTCCTTCCGGAGGATTAATCTCTTCCATTGGAGTATGAAGTATGGCAATGTCTTTGTGAAGTTTTGCATTTCTTACATTATCACGGGCGATACCAATTGCTTTTTTTGATCGATCGCCGCCAACGATATCATATTCACATTCTATTATATTCTCATCAGCTTCATTTCTGACTTTCTCCCAAAGATCTGCATCATGATCAGACCAGAACTCAAAGCCAAATTCTTTTCTATAATATCCAGCAGGCATGTTCATAGCAACCATAGCAGCTTCGATAGGTATTGTCGCTGAACCACACATAGGATCTACAAAATGACAGTTTCCATCATAGCCACTCATCTTTATTAATCCTGCAGCAAGAACTTCGTTTAGCGGAGCTTTGTCGGCAAGATCTCTATATCCTCTATGATGTAATGACTCTCCTGAACTATCAATTGATAAAGTACAAAGATCATTAGCAATATGAATATTTACTCTTAAGTCAGGATGTCTTGTATCAATAGAAGGTCTGGAACTATAAATTCTTCTGAATTGATCAACAATAGCATCTTTAGTTTTTAGAGAAACAAACATAGAGTTGTTAAATGCAGAGTTGAAAATATTGGAATCAACAGCAAAAGTCCCTTCTAAGGTCATAAACTTCCTCCAATTAATAGAGCCTACACCTACATATAGATCTTTTTCATTCTTTACATTGAATGTTTTTAGAGGTTTTAAGATTCTAAGTGCTGTTCTACATAAATAATTAGCTTTATACATCAAAGCAGTATCTCCATAGAACTCAACAGCTCTTTTTAGAATGCTAACTTTTGTTGCTCCCAGGTCTTCTAGTTCTTTAGCAAGGAATTCTTCCAACCCAGCCATAGTCTTTGCAATAAGCTTAAACTCTACTGGTTCACTATTGCTTTTCGATTTATTCTCCATCAAATGATATATTTAAAAAGGTAAAGGCCGCAAAGATGCAAAAAATATCAATCTATAGAATTAACTATTTTATACTATGTTATAGTTTAAACCACCTTTCTATTTTTTTAATTAGCTTTTCCCTTACAGGTATTTGCTTTTTCCCTATTAAAATTGCTAAAGGCTGCATACTTTCAGAATGCTCACATAGGATTTTAAACATTGCCATAAATGGGATGATAACAAACATCCCTGCAATACCCCAAATTAGCCCCCCTACAATTATACTTAGGATTGTAATGAAAGGATTGAGGTTTACATAGCTTCCAGTAATATTTGGAGTGAGTATATTATTTTCAAGAAACTGTACAAAGGCATAAAATAAAAGAACAAATATTGCCAACTTCGGTGAACTTCCCGTCAAAACAGTGAATAATATTGGTATTGAAGCTCCTATCCATGTTCCAAAATAAGGAATGAAATTGAATACAGCCGATATTACTCCAAACACGATAGGATATCTGACTCCTATAATCCATAAACCAAAGCTGTTTATTATTGACAGAATTACGATAACTGTTATAATACCTAATATATATCGAGGAGTAATATAGCTTACTTGTGCAAGAATGTTTTCTGTTCTTTCTTTAAACTCTGAAGAAACTATTGACTTTATAAACCGTTCGAATAGCTCCCTATAATATAATAAGTAGAATATAAATACAGGTAAAATACCCAACTTAAATAATGTGCCTGATGTAGCTTTAAATAAATCTCTGGTAATACCATTGTTCCCGCTAAATATTTTATTGATAAAGTCCTGAATTAGTTTCTTTTGTTGATCTATAGGAAGCCCTGTGTTTTGACGGATATAATGTGCAATTTTATTGATATTCAAGTTTGCTTGTGCTTGCAGTTCATTTAAGTTGTCAGTAAATCTGTTGAATTCGAGATAAATAAATAGAAAGAAAGCCGTAAGTACGAATATGATTAGAAAGATACCTATAAAATTTGCTAATATTCTTGGTACTCTTTTCTTTTCGAGAAATGATGTAAGAGGAAATAAGAGATAAGCAATTATAATACCTAATGAAAGTGGGATAAGAATTGCTTTTGCTTGAACCAAGCAGTATACAGCCAATACGAAGAAAAGCAATAAGATTACAATATTTCTTATTTTTAAGCTTTCGATTGTCATACTGTAGAAATTACTTTGCGATAATTTTATTTACTAATCAAAAAATGAATAAAAATGACTATTAAAGAAGCTCAAAAGCTAGTAGATAGTTGGATTAAAGAGAATGGTGTAAGATATTTTAATGAGCTTACAAATATGGCTATCCTTACTGAAGAAGTAGGTGAGGTAGCTCGTATTATAGCTAGGAAATATGGTGAACAATCATTCAAAGATTCTGATAAAGAAAAGGATTTAGGTGATGAAATGGCTGATGTTCTTTTTGTTCTTATCTGTATAGCAAATCAGACAGGTATAGACCTAACTGAGGCTCTACATAAGAATTTAGAGAAGAAGACAAAAAGAGACAAAGACAGACATAAATCGAATCCTAAACTTTCTAAATAATGACTATAACTAAATTACTCAAATTTCTTGGAACTTTTATAATTACCTTATTTTTAAATAGTTTATTCTCTCCGTGTTCTTTTGGACAAATGGAATATAGTGGAATTGTAATTGACAAAAAGAGTAAATCTCCTTTGCCTTTTGTGAATGTTTATTGGGCCAAACATAAAAGAGGTGTAATTACAAATATAGATGGAGAGTTTAAGATTTCAAATCCTTATAATGAAGATGTTTTAAATTTTAGCTTTATAGGATATAAACCCTATTCATTGAATGTGAAAAACTTTGACGCTGAGGGTATGGAAATACTTATGCAAAAGGATGCTTTTGTATTAGATGAAGTCGTGATTTTCCCTGATATAAATCCTGCTATACGTATAATAAAGAATGTAATATCAAATAAGGAAATTAATGATCCTAACAAACTAAATTCTTATACATATGAATCATATGAAAAGACTTACCTTACTATTGAATATGACTCTGCATTTTCTGATGACACTTCTTCAATAAGAATACGGCAACATTTGGATACATCGCATTTACTTGTTACTGAAAATGTAATAAAAAAGGAGTTTCTAGCTCCTTCTAAAGTAAAAGAAACTGTAATAGGTAATAGAGTTTCTGGACTTAGAGATCCTATGTTTACGCCTGTTTTCTCTAAGATTCAGTCTGCTTCTTTTTATGATAATGCATTTGATATTGCAGATGAAAAATATTTAAACCCTCTTACTAAATCAACATATAAAGGATATGTATTTTTAATTCAAGATACAGTATTTACAAGTATGGGAGATACCACATATGTTATTTCTTTCTTCCCAAAGCAAAATACAAAGTTTAAAGCTTTAAAAGGCTTATTATATATTAATACTTTTAAATGGGCTGTACAAAGTGTAATTGCAGAACCTGAAGAGCAACAAAATCTAGATGTAAAAATTCAACAAGATTATAAACTCATAAATGATTCAATCTGGTTTCCTTCTCAGATTAATACAAATATTTTTATGAAAAATAAAGATTTTGAAGGTAGAGAGATGAAATATGTTGCAATAGCCAAATCTTATATAAAGAATGTAGCGATTAATCCTCTTTTGAACAAAAAGCATTTTTCAAATATAGTTTTTGAGTTAGATCAGAAAGCCAATTCTGTTAAAGGATCCTTTTGGAGAAAACATGCTAAATTATCTTTAAAGGAAAAATATGCATATGATTTAATGGATAGCCTTGGTAAGGCTAATGATTTTGATAGAACAATAAAAACATATTCAACTTTTACTAATGGTAAGATTCCTATTTCATTCTTAGACCTAAGTATGAGGGATTTGTTGAGTTTTAATAATTTTGAGGGTATTCGTTTGAGTCCTAATTTTACTACAAATGATAAATTATCGTCATGGTTGAAGGTGGGAACTTATGGAGCTTATGGATTTAAAGATCATACATGGAAATATGGTACGAGTGTAGATTTCATATTGAATAAAGGGAACGAAGTTAGTGTTGGATTAAAACATAAATATGATGTAGAAGAAAGTGGGGGAATAAATGTGTTTAATATTTATCCTTTAACTGAGGATTTCTCTTTTAGAGACTTAATTTTATCCCGAATGAACTATACAAGGGCTACAAATGTAAATCTTCAGTTTAGAGCTTTCCGTAATTTTAAGTTTTATTTTGATGTTCACCAAAATAACAAAACAACCTTTGATGATTACAGGTTTATAACAAGTAGTAATGATACATTGAGGCATTATAGCTTTACAGGTATTAAGGCTGCTTTTAGATTTGCTCCTGGTGAAAAGTTCAGGAAAATAAAAGGTAAGTTAATATCTATGGGGACTAAGTGTCCCATATTTTATTTTAGTTACGACAAAGGTATAAAGGGATTTTCAGAAGGTGATTTTGATTATAATAGATACGACTTTAAGATGATAAAATCATTTGAGTTTCCTCTATTTGGAACTACTAGTTTTGTCATAACTGCAGGATATGTAGATAATCCAATTCCTGCATCTGATTTATTTAATGGCAATGGTAGTTCTTATGATAAACTTCCATTGTTTGAATCAAATACATTTGGTACGATGAGATTGAACGAATTCTTATCAGATCAATATGCTGCAATTTATTTCTCTCATAATTTTGGTGGACTTTTATTGAAGACAAAGAACTTTCATCCTGAATTCGAAATAGTAAGCAATTTCGGAATTGGTAATCTTAGTAAAAAGACTAATCATTTAAATTATGAATTTAAGACTATGGACAAGGGCTATTTTGAGTCAGGGTTAAATGTTCATAGAGTACTTAGTCTGTCAGCTATAAAATTAGGAGTGGGAGTAATGTATAGATATGGTGAATATGCTTTCCCTGAATTTGAAGAGAACCTTACATTTAAGATTGTTGTAGATTTTGGGAAATAAAGATGATCTAAGAAATATTATTTCAAAAAAGTGATTTAAAAACTACTTAATTCTATAATAAGAGAAAAAGAGGATAAAATTGATTTCCTTTTTTTCTCTTATGTAACACTTTATTCACTACGAAATATCAATAAACCAGATAAATAATAAATAGGTTTTGTACAAAAAGCAACAGATTCTTTAAATCAGCTCATTCAGATATAATATACTTTTACAATTAATTCATCTTAATAATCTACTTATTATTGAAGATTTAGGCTGGGAATGCTTTTGCTTCATATCCTTATATTTCCTTATCTATAAGCTTTATCACTTA
>JBGRPZ010000104.1:0-13018 GCA_041725915.1 Hyphomicrobiales bacterium
TCCTAGACTTTTACCTTCAGTAAGTAGACCTACGAGATTTATTCGCTTAACTTTTGATCTTGATTATCAACAAAACACGCTGTAGTGACAAGATATATCTTGTTGTTATGTGCCTGAAAAGCATTGATTATAAGACGCTTCTGTAGGTTTGTTAAAATGTGTAAAAATACAAGGGAAAGCAGATTTTGGGCTTTTGATCTTTAGGTTAATGATTGTATAAAATGAAGAAAAAACGAGTGTTTTTATTTTAAAGTAGTTTGATATGAAAAGGTGAAGTATGGTTTTATATTTTGATTGTAGTTGGATCTTTAAAAGACTTTCAAAAAGTAGAATCTTTTTTAGTATAAGTTACTATTAAGCTGTATTATTTCTTCAGCAAATATAGCGTGTGATCTAATAACTTTGAATCGCCCCATTTCCCATGGTGTGGGATTACTATTTTGACCTTAGGATAGCGTTCTTTTATTTGTCTTACAGATTTTGGCCATTGATCAATATTGGCATCACCAGTAAAACCAAGCCCTTTAGATCCTAAGCTCTTTATCATACATCCTCCAAAAAGCAAGTTTGATTCTTGAATATATACAACTAGATTATCTGGAGAATGGCTTTCTCCCGGATAATAAATATCAAATGTTAGCTTGCCAACATTGAGAGTTAAGCCTTTATTTTCGTCAAAAACCTTATTAGGAGCAGTAAATATTAGTTCTTTATAGGCTTTTATAATATCCTTTTGATCTGGGCGCAACCATGATATCAATTGTTTTCGTGTCGCCTCAGATCTCTCTTTTAGCATCCTAACAGTTATCTCTGCGCCATATATATCTATTCCCTTTGAGCGTAAGTATGTATTTCCTCCAAGATTATCAACATGAAAACCTGTGTTTATGGCTATTATCTTTTTAGGCTGAAGTTTATCATCTATCCATTCAATCACTTTTTTTGTGGCTTCATTGGTATATGGAGTATCAATTAATACAACTTCCTTATCAGAAGCCTGAACTATCATTGAATTGGAGTTCCAAGGAAAATAATGAGTTACAATAAATGTATTACTATTGATTTGGGTGATCTTAAGATTGGCTTGAAGAGTATCTGTTACCTGACCAAAGGACAAAGATGTGATAAGTATAAAAATAAAGGTAAAGAGAATATGCTTCATGTGAATAGGTTTGAAAGGAAGAACATCTGTAAGAAAGCTGCCCAAAAGGACAGCTTAACTATTTATTTTACAGCAATAGTTTCGATCTCAACTAGTACTCCTAAAGGAAGTTCTTTTACTGCAAAAGCAGCTCTTGCAGGAGGATTCTCAGAATATCTACTTCCATAAATTTCATTCATTGCAGCAAAGTTGCTCATATCACTCAATAAACAAGTAGACTTTACAACATCAGCAAAAGTATAACCAGCTTCAGTAAGAATAGCCTCAATATTCTTCATCACCTGTTCTGTTTGCTCTTTAATTCCACCTTCAACAACTTTACCAATAGCAGGATCTACAGGAACCTGACCAGATATATAAAGAGTGCCGTTAACTTCTACTGCTTGACTATAAGGACCGATAGCTGCCGGAGCCTTTTCTGTATGGATGATCTTTTTCATTTTGTATATGATTATAAAATTATAATTGTGTGTAAAATTAAACCTTTTCTCTATTTCTATAATCACAAAGGAAGCTAAATTAGTGTTTATGAAATTGAATATTCATTATCATAAGATCCTCTATTTTCTCTTTAAGATTTCCTTTAGTAGCAATTTGATAATCAAAGATTCGTTACCCTCTTTATCATAATCAATTGTTGTACATTTGTCGTACGAATAACAAACATTACATATATAATGAAAAGAACAGAGCTTTCCGAGCTAGGTGAATTTGGTCTTATAGATAAACTTACTGAGAATTTCCCAATTCGTCATTCCTCAACAATTAAAGGTATTGGAGATGATGCCGCAGTGTTGAGTGAAACATCCAATCAACGATTAGTATCTACAGATCTATTGATTGAAGGTGTTCATTTTGACCTTATGTATACGCCCTTAAAGCATCTTGGATATAAAGCTGCTATAGTCAACTTCTCTGATATTGCAGCGATGAATGGAACACCAAAGCAAATGACAGTGAGTTTAGCTGTTTCTAATCGCTTTTCTCTTGAAGCATTGAAAGAGCTATATTCAGGAATTCAGGCAGCATGTGATCGATATAATGTTGATTTGGTTGGAGGTGATACTACTTCATCAAATTCGGGAATGTTTATTTCTATTACAATTATTGGTGAAGCACCAAAAGAAGAAGTAGTATATAGAAGCACTGTAAATGAAAAAGATCTACTTTGTGTAACAGGAGATCTTGGCGGTGCATATATGGGACTTATGCTTCTTGAGAGAGAGAAGAAAGTATTTCAAGAGAGTCCTGGTGTTCAACCAGATCTATCCGGTTTCGATTATGTGCTAGGCAGACAGCTTAGACCTGAAGCCAGAGTAGATATTATAAAGAAGCTTAAAGAAGCCGGAATTATGCCAACAGGGATGATTGATATTTCTGATGGATTAGCTTCAGAAGCTCTTCATTTAGCTAATGATTCTGGTTTAGGTGTAAATATTTATGAGGATAAAATACCTATTCATCCAATGACATTTGATGTTTCAGAACAATTCAAGCTTGTTCCTAGTATCACTGCTTTGAATGGAGGTGAAGATTATGAACTTCTATTTTCTATTAAGCAGGAAGATTATGAGAAGATTACAAAACTAGATGATATCTCTGTTATCGGCCACTTTACCGATAAGAGCTTTGGTTATAATCTTATTACTAATGATAATACTTCTATTCCTCTTAATGCTCAGGGTTGGGATCATTATAAAGAGAAATAAGTATTGATAATGATATATGAAAAGAGCTGGCTTTCTATAAGTCAGCTCTTTTTTATTATAGTTGTTTCTTTTATAAAAGGTATATAATGACCTAAGATATGGGTAATATGTAATATACAAGCGCAGCAATAAACCCGCCTATAATAGGACCTAGAATAGGAACCCAGCTATATCCCCACTTACTACTACCTTTCCCTTTAATAGGAACGATAGTATGAATAATCCTTGGGGGCAGGTCTCGTGCTGGATTGATAGCATAGCCTGTAGTTCCTCCTAATGCCATACCTATTACTACAACAAGAAGAGCAACGGGTAAACCTCCCACTGATCCAAGGCCAACTTCTACATCAGTAAGTTCGGCAGCAGAGAAAGTAGCTCCATGTACATTAAATACTGTGTATACCAGAACGAATGTAGCAACAACTTCCGAGAAGAAGTTATTGCCAATCTTCTTTATGGCAGGGTATGTACAGAAGCACAATAGTTTGAATAATTGATTTTCTGTTCTATCGAAATGATGTTTATAGAAGAGCCATACAAACAAAGCTCCTATAAATCCTCCAACGAGTTGGGCAAGTATAAAATACCAGACTTTGAACCATGGGAATAATCCTCCTGCGGCTAATCCCAATGTGACAGCAGGGTTGAGGTGTGCTCCGGAATAGGGTGCTGCGATAATAATACCGACATATACAGCCAATCCCCAAGCGAAGGTTATTACTACCCAACCTCCATTATTACCTTTGGTGTCTTTCAAAAGTACATTAGCAACAACACCATCACCAAGTAATATTAACATAAATGTTGCTACTAATTCAGCGAAGAATTCCTGAATCATGAGTATTAGATTTTAGTTTAACTTAGAGTAGAAGAATAAAGTAGCCTATATGAATATATTGAGGAATATATTATTCTGGGCTGACTACTTTTCTAATAAGCACTATAAGGCACTTATTATCTTATGTCTTTTATGAATGGATGTTATCAAGATTTATATCCAAACTCTTGATTAATGGGATAACCTGAATTATGGCAAGGAGTATCCTTTAGCAATTGATTTAAACTTCTCTACTTGTTGATGTATCCAAACTTCATCTTTATTCAATTCTTTTGCCATTATCTCAGCGACTTTAGGAGCCGCTTCAATGGCTGCCCTTGCATCAAGAAACAAGGCTCTTAATCTTCTAGCAAGGACATCATCAACTGTACGAGCCATTTCTTCTCTTACAGCCCATATAACTTGAGCATTTATGTAATCAAGATCTTTATGAAGCTTCTTTTCAAATTCATCATCTTCGGTAGCCATCAATTTTATATGACTGATATCGCTTCCATAAAAGTATAAAGGATCATCGAAGTCTACATCTTCCATATAACCATGAATGGACATTGTCTTTGTTATACAATCACGACTATCTAGATTTGCCACCATAGCAATTTTATCGATTGTATCTTGTCCCATCTTTCGGTAGGTTGTCCATTTTCCTCCAATAATAGTTACAAGTCCACTGATTCCTACCATTATTTTATGACCACGAGAGATCTCTTTAGTAGCTTCATCATCACGAGAAGGAGCAACCAGAGGTCTTAAACCCGCATAAATACTTTTTACATCTGATCGTTGAGGCGATTTGGTAAGATATCTTCCAGCTGTTTCTAAGATGAAATCTATTTCTTGTTCAAAAGCTCTGGGTTCAAGAGAAGCATTTTCTACCATAGTATCTGTAGTTCCTATGATCACCTTATTATGCCAAGGAAGTATAAAAAGAACTCTTCCATCACTTGTTTTGGGAATAACCATCGCTATTTTCCCTTCCATAAAGCATTTATCTAATACTATATGAACTCCTTGAGATGGCATTACAGTCTTTTTTGTTTTCGGATCGTCCATCTTCAGTATATCATCAGCCCATACACCTGTAGCATTGACTACAGCTTTAGACTTTATATCAAAAAACTCTCCGGATTCTGTATCAATTGCACTTACTCCTTCCACTGAGCCTGCTTCATTCTTGAGTAAACCAGTCACCTTGCAATAGTTTATTGCTATACCTCCATTTTCGGTAAAAGTCTGCACAAGATTAATGGCAAGCCTTGAGTCGTCAAACTGCCCATCACGATAAATAATACCACCTTTAAGATCTTCGGTCTTTAGGTTGGGCATTAACTTCAAGACCTTCTTTTTCGAAATATGTATAGTAGAGCCAAAGCCTAACTTTCCTGCCATCATATCATATATCTTGAGACCAATAGTATAATATGGGCCTCTCCACCATACATAATTAGGGACAACGAACTCGAGATTTTTTACCAGATGAGGTGCGTTTTGTATTAGAAGCCCTCTTTCTCTCAAAGCTTCCATAACAAGAGAAATGTTTCCCTGAGCTAAGTATCTGACCCCACCATGTACTAACTTTGTACTTCTACTTGAAGTTCCTTTGGCAAAGTCTTCCTGTTCAAGAAGGAGGGTTTTATAACCTCTTGTAACGGCTTCTAAAGCAGTACCTATTCCTGTAGCACCACCACCAATAACAATAACATCCCATTCCTGAGATTTAGATTTAAGATTTTTTATCATTAAATCACGATTCATCATGCTAGAGTTTAGGTTAAACAGAAGTTATAAAGGATAGGATGAAAGTTAATCGATCCAGTTTCTCGATCTATCCAGAGCTTTATTCCATCCCTTGAGAAGGTCTTCTCTATTTTCTTGTTTCATTGCAGGTTTAAAATGTCTGTCTACTTCCCATTGTTTCTTAAGCTCTTCAATATCTTTCCAGAAGCCCACTGCCAGACCGGCGAGATAAGCAGCACCAAGAGCAGTAGTTTCTGTTATTTTAGGTCTTATCACAGGAGTATCCAATATGTCAGACTGGAATTGTAGTAAAAGATTATTGGCTGAAGCACCTCCATCAACACGTAGTTCCAGAACTTTACATCCTGCATCAGCTTCCATGGACTTGAGCACATCATATACTTGATAAGCCATTCCTTCAAGAGCAGCACGCGCAAAGTGTCCTGATGTTGTACCTCTTGTAATACCTATGGCTGTACCTCTTGCATACTGATCCCAATAAGGAGCACCTAGCCCTGTTAGAGCAGGAACAAAGTATAGGCCTCCGTTATCGTCTACTGTCTTAGCAAGGTTTTCAATGTCTGAAGAATGTTTTATAATTCCAAGTCCATCTCTAAGCCATTGTACTATAGCACCACTTATAAATATAGACCCTTCAAGGGCATAGGTAACTTTACCATCGACCTTCCATCCAATTGTCGAGAGGAGGTTATTCTTTGATGTTGTCAGTTTATCCCCTGTATTTAACATCATGAAACAACCTGTTCCATAGGTGTTTTTAAGCATACCTTTCTCTGTACACATCTGACCAAATAAGGCAGCTTGTTGATCTCCTGCAATACCTCCTATTGGCACTTTATGTGCAAAGAAGGTAGTGTTTGTATGATCATATATCTCACTTGAGGATCTTACTTCTGGTAGTAAAGACTGTGGAATATCAAATAAATCCAAAAGATCATTGTCCCATTCAAGAGTGTTGATATTAAACAACATAGTTCTTGATGCATTAGAAACATCAGTAACATGACTTCTTCCTCTTGTAAACTTCCATACTAGCCAGCTGTCAATAGTTCCAAAAGCTAACTTACCTTTGTTAGCTCTATCTCTGGCACCTTCTACATTATCAAGTATCCATTTAATCTTTGTTGCAGAAAAGTAAGCGTCAATAATAAGTCCTGTTTTTTCTCTTATTACTTTCCCATGACCTTCCTCTTTTAGCTTATTGCAATAATCAGAAGTACGTCTATCTTGCCATACTATCGCATTATATACGGGAAGTCCGGTTTCTCTATCCCATATGACTGTTGTTTCTCTTTGATTGGTGATACCTATAGCAGCAAGATCAAGGCCTGTAATGCCTAACTTCGCAATGACTTCAGCAGCAACACCAACTTGAGTGAACCATATTTCATTGGGGTCATGTTCAATCCAACCGGGCTTAGGGTATTTTTGTTCGAACTCTTTTTGAGCGATAGCTTTAATAGATCCTGAGTGATCAAAAATGATGGCTCTGGAACTGGTTGTTCCTTGATCTAAGGATAGAATGTATTGGCTCATCTTTCTAGATTTTGTAGTTTATCGTAGTAAAAATATATAAAGCTATAAGAGGATGTATAAAGATATACAAATATAACTATAATAAAACTAATGATATAGATATAAAAAGAGGAAAAGGATTCAATAATTGAATCCTAGATAGTTTATAGACAGTAGCTAAGGTGTAGCATGTTAGTTTTTCCCATTAGTCCCAAAGGAGCACTACCAAAGAATACTAAAGGGTCACCTGCATTGACTAATCCAATACCTTTTAGGTATGCAGGTAATTTCTGAAGCATAATATCAGTATCATGAAAATCATCTAAACAGAAAGGTTGTACTCCCCATACCAAGTTCATTGTTTCTGCAAGATGTTTATTCTTTGCAAAAATGTATATTGGTGATTTTGGTCTTTGAGCAGATATTCGGAAAGCACTGTATCCTGAATGAGTATTACCAATGATAGCTTTTGCTTCTGCATGCTGAGCTAGATTACAAGCGCTGTAGAGTATACTATCATTTATAAACCTTGGATTCTCAGATTCTCGTGAAGGGAGAAAATGCTTAAAATAGATATCTTCATATTGCTCCACTTCATTTATAATGGCCTTCATTGTAGCTATAGTTTCCAGAGGATGCTTTCCCACAGAAGTTTCACCACTTGTCATTACTGCATCAGCTCCTTGCATAACAGAATATGCAACATCACTTACTTCAGCTCTTGTTGGTCGTAAGTTATCCATCATTCCTTCCATCATTTGTGTAGCTACAATGACAGGTTTTGAATGCACTTGACATTGTCTGATGATGTTTTTTTGGATGAGAGGTACTCTTTCTTGAGGTACTTCAACACCTAAGTCTCCACGAGCTATCATGATGGCATCAGTGACATCAATGATCTCCTGTATATTCTTTATTGCTTCAGGCTTTTCAATTTTGGCAATAATTTTAGGAAGGTAGTGTTTTGCATTTTTGCGTATAATCTCCTTTAATTCCAGAATATCCTGAGCTGTTCTGACAAAACTTAAAGCAACCCAGTTTACATCATGTTCCAAAGCAAAGATTACATCTTCAATGTCTTTTTCTGTTATTGATGGAGTAGTGATTTTTGTGTCAGGTAAGTTTACACCTTTTTTTGAGCTTAGAGATCCACCCGCAATAATCTCCATTTTTACTTCAGTATCACTTAAGATTTCGGATACTTCAACCTGAAGTTTTCCATCATCCATAAGTACTCTTTCCCCAATACTTACGTCTTTTGCGAACCTATCATATGATATAAAGATTCGGTTTTTATCCCCTTCGCAAGCTTCTGTAGAAAAAATTATGGTTTCCCCTTCAACTAATTCAATAGCTCCATCTTTTATAAGACCAGTTCTGATTTTTGGTCCTTGAAGATCTGCAAGAATAGCAGCATTTGTGCCTAACTCACTATTTATCTTCTTTATATTTTTTATGATTTCCTTTTTATAATCGTGGGAATCATGAGAGAAATTTAATCTACATACATTTACTCCTTCTTTTATAAGCGCTTTTAGATTTTCAAAGTCAGAAGTAGCAGGTCCTATTGTAGCAACAATTTTCGTTTTCATCCATCTAGGATTTAAATTAAAATTAGATTTTAATAAGAATACGGAAAAATTAACAAAAGAGTATGTGGCAAAATTAATTTTGTAGTAATTCGATTTCGTGGATTTCTAAATCAGTGAGGATATAGAAAAAGTCACGAATGTTGGATATCTCTAGTAGGAATGCAGTTTGTATAGTTGATACTCGCTTTAATCTGTTAAGTACATCAGCGATTTTACTATTTTCTATTTTCTTTTTTATTAATAAAAAATAATCAGTAGTTCTCAGATCTGGAATAAGATTAGATCTGGTATTTTTATTTGATAATAAATAGTAAGTGATGTGATTATTCTCTTCCGGATACGAAAAGAGAGAAAAAGGAGTAACCTCGTCATTAGCTTTGCCTGTTGTACGCAAATCTTTCAATCGGCGCAAATCCAGACCTAAAGCTCTGTTAATGAAATAAGCCAATCGATATTCCTTTAATGAGGATGAAATGCCAATTAGCTGGTATTCATTTGTGTTTTCTTTATTTAAGCTTGTTAATAGTTTATTCAAGATAGATTTAGATTTAAAGTAAAAAATATCAAAAAACGGATACTTAAACGCACTTAATCTATTATCACAAAAAGTATGCCTTATTATAACAAATCAAGACTTAGTATGATTTTTGTTATTTTATTGCTGCTTTAGTTTGTCTTGTTCTATTAGTAGATTCAGAGTTTTTTCTGAAGCAAGTTGATCAGCTCCTTTAATGGAATAATCTTGACTTATTCCGTATGGTTTATCATCAATAAAGATTTGGATTACATATTGTTTGTTATATCCTTCACCAACTTCTTTTATGACTTTAAACTCAATTTTCTTTTTTTCTTTTTGTCCCCATTCAATAAGCTTACTTTTAAAATTAATATCTTCTTTTTCTAGTTTTTCCAGATCAAAATGGATAGAAATAATCCTAGTGATAATAATTCTTTTAGTAAAAGTATAGCCTTTGTCTAGATACAAAGCACCTATAAACGCTTCAAATGCGTCACCCATCATCGATTTGCATTGGATCCTGGTTTCAGGATTAGATTTGATTAACTTGCCAATGCCTAATCTTTGAGATAGTTTATTTAACTGAGCTCTGCTTACAATCTTTGAGCGCATTTCTGTTAGGAAGCCTTCTTCTTTAAATGGGAACTTTCGAAATAAAAAATCTGCAACAACAGCACTTAAAATGGCGTCTCCAAGATATTCTAATCTTTCATTACTTAGTTTATTACCATTAAAAGCTGTTGGTGCTGCAGATTTATGACGAAAAGCTAATTCATATAAAAAAATATTTCCGGCAGAATATCCGAAAATATTTTTTATAGAATTATGTAATTCCTTATTCTTTACAAAGAATTTCCTGATATATGGAATTCTAATAAGATTCAATACTAATCAGTGTATTTCTTAAACAAAATGGATGCATTGTGTCCTCCAAACCCAAATGTATTACTTAACGCAACATTGATTGTTCTTTCTTGTGCTTTGTTAAAAGTAAAATTGAGTTTTGAATCAATTTCAGGATCATCAGTGAAGTGATTAATAGTAGGAGGAACAATATTATTCTTCATCGCAAGGATTGTTGCAATTGCTTCAACAGCTCCTGCACCTCCAAGTAAATGACCTGTCATTGATTTAGTAGAGTTAATATTGATATTATAAGCATGATCTCCAAAAAGCTTTATTATAGCTTTTGGTTCTGCAATATCTCCTAATGGAGTTGAAGTACCATGAGTATTAATATGATCAATATCGTTTAGCTCTAAACCAGCTTCTTCAATGGCATGCTTCATGCATAGAACAGCACCTAAACCTTCAGGATGTGGAGCTGTCATGTGATAAGCATCTGCAGAAGCACCAGAACCTACAACTTCAGCATAGATCTTTGCTCCTCTGGCTTTTGCGTGCTCAAGTTCTTCAAAAACAAGTCCGCCACCACCTTCTCCCATAACAAAGCCATCACGGTCTTTGTCAAATGGTCTTGAAGCAGTCTTTGGATCATCGTTTTTAGTAGAAATAGCATGTAATGAGTTAAACCCACCAACACCAGCTTCATTGACTGAAGCCTCAGATCCACCTGTAATAAAGATATCAGCTTTACCCAAGCGAATATAGTTTAACGCATCACCAAGAGCATGAGCAGAAGACGCACATGCAGAAACAGTTGCGAAATTAGGACCCATAAATCCATGTTTAATGGATATATGACCAGCAGTGATGTCAGCAATCATTTTAGGAATAAAGAATGGATTGAATCTAGGAGTAGTCCCTTTTTCATAACCATTTACTTCATTAAAAAATGTTTCCAGACCACCAATACCTGATGCCCAAATTACACCAACCCTTTGTTTGTCTATTTTTTCAAGATCTAAGCCTGCGTCTTTAATAGCTTCATCAGCAGCAACGATTCCATAGACCGTACAAGGATCATACTTACGTATTTCTTTACGGTCGAAAAAGTTACGAGGGTCAAAACCTTTAACTTCACATGCAAATTGAGTTTTGAACAAACTTGCATCAAAACGCGTAATGGCATCAGCACCACTAACTCCATTTAACAAACCTTGCCAGTATTCGTCAAGGTTATTGCCAATTGGAGTTAGTGCACCTAAGCCAGTAACAACTACTCGCTTTAATTTCATAAAGACGAAAATTTCTTATTTGGTATTAGCCTCGATGTATGCAACAGCGTCACCTACAGTTGAGATCTTTTCAGCCTCAGCATCAGGAATTGCAATATTGAATTCTTTTTCGAATTCCATGATTAGCTCAACAGTGTCCAATGAATCAGCTCCAAGGTCATTGGTAAAGCTAGCTTCTCGAGTAATTTCACTTTGATCAATACCTAGTTTGTCAATAATTATTGACACAACTCTTTCATCTATGTTTGACATATCTAATCTTTTTAGGTTTAACGAGGTGCAAAGAAAATAATTAAAATGTTAAAAAACAAAAAAAACAAAATAATTTTAAATATAGCTCTCTGTATGCGTTTATTTTCCAGAGTTATTGTCAATAACAAATTATGATTTACTTTGCATTATATCTTTTAAGTCATTAACATATATATACTTATATTAATTGTGTATTATTCGATATTAAAGCATAAATTTGATCAGGATTATACTTTTATATTTACATCATTAATAACCTGATTTATGATATTTGGGTAATGTTTATGCTCTAGCTCATGTATTTTTTTCGCAATACTTTCAATATTATCATCACTTTCAACCTTACATTTTGCTTGAAAGATGATTTTCCCTTCATCAAAACATTCATTTACATAATGAATAGAAATTCCACTTTCGGTTTCCTTATTATCTAATATAGCTTTATGAACATTCATTCCATACATTCCCTTTCCTCCATATTTAGGGAGTAAGGCAGGATGAATATTTATTATTTTATTAGGATATGCTTGTAGAATTGATTTGGGAACGAGCAATAAAAAGCCAGCCAATACAATTAAATCAGGATTATACTGATTCAATTTACTGATAAAAGAAGGAGAATTTAGTTCTTCTTTAGAAAAAACTATTGTAGAGACTTTGTGTTTAGCTGCTCTTTGTATTACTCCTGCATTTGTCTTATTACAAAAAACAGCTTGTACATTTATTTTTGAATTGGAATCAAAATGCTTTATGATATTTTCTGCATTTGATCCATTCCCTGAAGCAAAGATGACTATATTCTTTTCCATTATATATAAGATACTATATTGTGAACTAATTCGAAAACCTTCATTTCAAGAATTAAAAGTCCAAAAAAAGAATGATTTATCTTATTTATAGGTAAATCTACCTGATGTAAGATTCTCGACTTTATACTCAAAATATTAAGATCACTTTAATTAAAAAGCGATAATATATGGTTAATTTGTACAAATGTATATAATCATCTTTGATTGCTAAACTTTAAAATTTGAACTAAAGTGAAAACTACCTTTAGATTGAAATCTAAATTCTAATAATTTCATTAACTCTCTATTAATAAACAGTAAAAAGATTGTTGGATTTGATTATATTTTGTGTTTAAATTTAAGCTCTTCTCTTGTGAAATGTTATAAAACAAATAGATTTAACACTAATATAATTTATAGAACTGATTCAAATTGACCTTTTCTAAAAGCAATAGGTCTAATTTGGTAGATCAACCAACCTAATTCCAAAGTCTAAAAGCAAGAAAATAAATATTTATGATTATTTATAATTCACCTTTAGAATTAACTCATATCAAGAATCTAATTATTATTGGAAGTTTAGAACAAGAATGCTTTTACTTTAGATCTCTATATTTACCCATTTATAAGCTCTATCACTTATTTTTAACTACTGTATAGTGCGATAATTCGGCTTTCAATTTTAAAATTGTAGATTATCGCACATATAAGCCCAATGTTATGTTAAATAGCAAAAGCTTCAGATTTCG
>JBGRPZ010000105.1:0-12680 GCA_041725915.1 Hyphomicrobiales bacterium
AGGCTTTTGATCTTTAAGTTAATGATTGTATGAAATGAAGAAAAAACGAGTGTTTTTATTTTAAAGTAGTTTGATATGAAAAGGTGAAGTATGATTAGTCAAAGAACTTATTTATGATACTTTTCCCTAATGTTGTTTATTCATTTTTATGTTTTTCTGTCATAAATCAAACATAGAGTACTTCAGGTATTTTTATTAGTACATATAGACAAGACCAAAGACACTTGCAGCAAGAAAATGTCGGAATGTCATAAGGTCGGCTTTCTTATTTGATTTGAGTAGCGCAATTGTCAACGATGGAACAAAGAATAAAACATTTGCTATGAATATTCCATATTTTATCGGTTCGATATCCCAAAAATGAAAGCAATCAAATGCTGCCCCTAGGGTAGAAATGCTCAATATTGCACATGAAATATTATAGAACTTAGGGTGTTCAGTATATCTCCCAATTGTATTTTTCTTTTGGAAAGATAAAGGTAGGTAGAAGAATGCAAGAAATACCAGTATTATAGAAAGTGTAATCATTCCCAACTCGCTGAACTGAACGAATATTAATGATAAAATTCCCGAAAAGAAAAATAGCAATTCAAAGAAACGTAAATTGTTTTCCATATGCTGTATAGTTAATTATTATAGAGTAAATGACAAAAATTGAGCTTAGGTAACCAACCTTAATTATAAAAATGAATAATTATTTAGCATTAAGGCTTATCTATTGTCCTGTGTCAACAAAATTAGGGATAAGATGACTCTCTTAGAATAGTAAAGATTGTTATTCTCTATGGGTATAAATACCAGTTTTACAGAAAGGTAAATAACTGAAAATGGGTGATGTCTATCTTAGAGGCATATTTATAGAAGAGAAGGACTGTGTTAAATGTTTCTTATATTAATTTATGTGGACTTATAAATAATAGCATTGATTTTAATGTACTAGATTGTAATAAGAGGTGTCTATTGACATGAAGGGTATTATCAGATCGTCTTCTTATAATAATAATTTAACTCACATTTAAATAAAGATTGGGCATCACATTTTATCTCTTTCCTCGTTATGAAGTTTATTAAATACATTTGTCGATTAATTTAATGTGGAGGATTCATTTTGAGACTTTTAATCCTTGATAACTATGATTCATTTACATACAATCTGGTTCAATGTATTGAAAAGGCCGGATGCACTAATTATGATTTGGTTTATAATGATGAGATTATAATTGGGGATGTAGACAAATACGATAAAATATTATTATCTCCAGGGCCTGGCATCCCATCACAAGCAGGACTTATGCCTGATGTGATTAGAGAGTATGCCCACTCCAAGAGTATCTTGGGTGTATGTCTGGGGCATCAGGCAATTGCTGAGAGCTTTGGAGCAAAAGTTGTAAAGGCCAAAGAAGTATTGCATGGTGTCGTAAGTGAGTTGACTACAGTAGATCAAAATGAATTGTTGTTTGGTGGTATTGCTGATGAGATAGAGATAGGTCGTTATCACTCATGGGTTGTTGATGAATACAACTTGCCTGAATGTATAAAGATAACTGCCAGATCTGAAGATAATGAGATTATGGCATTATCTCATACTGATTATGATGTTAGAGGTGTTCAGTTTCATCCGGAATCGATAATGACTCCTTATGGTCAACAAATGATTGAAAATTGGTTGTCTTCCTAGAAGTCCAAACTTAATGATAGATAGAACTGTGGGTCTTTGATGCCCATATTTTCTACTCCCCAAGCAAAATCAGCACGAATAAAGTATCCAAGTAACTTGGCTCTTAAGCCTCCACCAAATCCCGCAATTATTGGTTCAAGGTCTGTTTCTACCCTTATTCTCATAGGCCCATTATTGATATAATAGGTGTAAAGTGCATTTTCTTTTGAGAATGGGTTCCATCCTGTCCATGCTGTCCCTAAGTCTCCGAATCCTATAATCTGGAATGAGTTGAGGAACTCTGATGATAGAGGTCGGTTAAACAGATATCTGAATACAGGAAACCTGAGCTCTGTATTGATCAGAAAGAAGTTATTACCATTACGTATGTTCTGTTTAAAGCCTCTCATATTTGTTGCTAGAGTCTGAAATGCCCAGTTCTGTTTGTAATCTACAGGTACACTCTGGTTGAACTTTGCAAACATCCATCCATCAACACCACCCATATAATAGAGTAGTTTGTTGCTACCAAAAGAAGAACTTGCTGCAAATCTGTTAGCCCAGATAAAGTCTTTATGTATCCTTGTGTACTTTCTGAAATCAACACCTACGACAAAAAGATTGGCTTTTATGGTTTCCAGTTTCTGGTAATATTCACCAAAGATCTTATATCTTGTTCCTTCATATAGGTTAGTACCTAGTTTTCTTGTTGCATCAAATACCAAGGCTTGTCTGATAATTGCCCAATTTCGATATTTATCATCTTGCTTCAAGCCATATGTATTGGCTGCTAAATATACTTCTTGTTCATTACGATAACTGAGTGTTGATTCATATCGCAATGCTTCATCAAAAGGATAGCTAAGTCTGAAGTAAGCTTCGTGTGAGAAAGTCCTTGTTATAAACTTGTCTGTAGCATTCTCATAGATCTGTCTATGTACTAAGAGCTTTTTGTCCCATCTCTTTTTCAGGTTGCTGAAAGATCCTATATATTCATTGTTTATAAAGCTTGGGCTTATCTTTAATCCTCCTGAAAGTCTGTAGTCTTCCATTAGATCAGTGATTCCAACCTGAAGAAATCCATTGTATCCACCATTAAGGTAAACAGGGTTATTGTCATTTTTCTTGGATAGATTAGGCCCTGCAAAATAGTTGTTGTTGGCTCCTGAATAAGGTTGATAATCTGTGTTAAGATAGGAGTAATCGAGTCTTGCCGTGATATTATTGATAAAGTATTCTACGCGGTAGTTTCTTCTTTTCGGAAATGATAAAGTATCTTTCTTCAAGTCAATAGAATCCTCTGCAGTAGATAGCAGGTTGTTTGGATTATTGATGATTCCTGTACTATCATTTACAGCAATTGCTTTTTGTGATGACTTTGCTTTCTTATCCTTTCTTTTGGCTCTTCTGACAAGGGTAAATCTTTTCCTCTTTTTTACTTTGGTTTTTGTTATAGTTGTATTAGCTCCTGTTGAAAGTAGTTTTGGTCTATTATCTATAAGATATTGTTTTAATTGTCTTTCCTGAAGATAAGTTCGTTGAGGTAATATCTGTTTTGATGGCAGATCTGAGGTTTGGGCAGCTATTACTTTATATCGACCTTTATTGAATACAACAAAGTTTATTGACTGACCTTGGTCAGAAGTACTTTGATGTAGAATGCTATTTGAGAAATCTGTAACGCAATAAGCGTTGGCGGTATATCTATAATGAACGATAGTGTCTACTTTACTGATAGCACTATCAATAGTAGCTCTGTATATATTGTTTCTCCCGCTTCTGTCACTTAGAAAGATGAAATCATTGCCTCCAATTCCTTGTGGATTGAAATTATTACCTAATGCTTCCTTGCTGACTTGTACAAGTCTGTTCTTTCTATTGGCAAAGTTATAAGCAAAGATCTGTGTTCGATTGCTTAGTGCTTCCTGACCTTTATTGATAGGGTATAGAGTATCATGAGGGCGATTAGAGCTGAATATTATATACTTCTTATTTTGTGTAAATACGGCTTGCAGATCATCATATATGTCATCAGTAAGCTGTTCATAGGTGTTTGAAGTGATATTATATAGAAATATATCAGACTGACCTTTCTTTATTGCTGACATCAGGATATGTGTGCCATTTGGGTGATATGAGATAGAAACTACTTTGTTGAAATGATGTAGGTTTCGTACTTGTAGATCTTTCTTTTCTACATTGTATAAATGTAAATATACTTTCCCTTTATCTTCGATTACAAAAGCCAGTACTTTCCCATATGGATGCCAACTGATCAGTGGATATGATAAATCTTCAAAGTCATCTGTACGATAACCTTTCTTGTAGATTCTCTTGCGCTTTCTTTTTGCTGTGTCATATAACCAGAGTGACGATTGTCCAAGCTCATTGGTGGCATATGCTACTATACTGCCATTGTTTTGCTTTTGCGCAGCAGTGATAACCAGATCATCCCTATATTTAAGTTTTAATGTTTGGCCTATAAAATCATTAGCCAGATGACTTTCATATCTTTCTTTATAAAATGAGTACCAGTTTTTGTAAAGTTCTTTATGCTTAAGACCTGTAGCAATAAGTATGGCAGACTCAAAAGGTTTGCGTAGTCTGGCAAGCTGAAGCAATTCTTTTACTCTTGCTTTTCCGTTTGTTTGTTCGATATAATACCATAATGATTGGCCTGCAAGAGTGGGATTCTTTAGGCATAATTGATTGAAAGACTTTATTCTCTTGGTGAGTAAAAGATCTCGGAGCTGATTGTCTGATTTAATCGACCAACTATTAGATATATATGATATAAGGCCTTGCTCATACCAAATAGGGAATTGTACAAGAGTATTATTCTTAACTTGAGAAAATAAGCTGCTGCCAAATACCATCTGACGAAAGAGAACTAATGATATTCCTTCTTTTATTTGCTGCTCTAAATGATTGTGGCTTCCATTAAAATACAACATCACTTTGTTGCCGTATATCCTTGCTCTTCCTCCTGTTTTGTTTTCTTCTTCTTTTAAGCCTATATTACTCTGTCTAAAATCACTATAGTTGTTAAATACCAGAAATTGCATCTTTTCTATAAGCTCTGTTTTTAATAGATTTTCTGCTTTTGTGATTTCCTTAATAGCATATTTGCCTGTATATTCTGCTAGTTCCTTACCCTCTTGATAGAAATAAATATCCATCTTTTCCATACGGTAATATGTCCAGATGAATTTATCATATTGTACTCTATTCTTTCCAAACGTCATTTGTGAACCATTATAAAACTGTGCTTTTGTGACATTTGGATATATAAATAATACTATAATGCTTATTATTAATGAACTATATATATGTTTAGGTGAGTAATGTTTTTTCATAGATTACAGATTCATAACGACTATTACTCAGCTAAGGTAAAATATTTAAACAGTATATAATCTTTAACACACAAAAATTTATTCTCCCTTTATTTTCTGTTATTATACGATATATCCTTTACTGCTATTAGAATTATAAGCTTTTTATGAAGAACTGATTTTAATGTTACTCTTTCAAAATTATATGGGATTTGATATCTGAAATACCTGTGTATAAGTATGATATAATAATTATTTTAGTGAGGATATAAGAATTCTAGCCTAATACAATGACTGCATAAGCCTAATGCAGAGACTGTATTAGTAAGGTGCAATGACTGTAATAGTACTATAATTTTATATATCTCGATTGTTATTGTTGATTGTTAGTGGTTTATAGCTGTTAGGCAAAGCGATAAAAATTATTGAAAAAAGGAAAAACCTGTCTTTTTATAAAGACAGGTTTTTCTGTGAAGAGGGCTTGATGCCATCTTGGTATTTAAATTTCAGTTTATGCTAATTTCTCTTTTTTCACTTTACTTTCTTCTTCTTCCTCTACCTTTATTTCAAGAGGCTTGATTAATGGTTTGCTGAAGTTCTTATTTGTAACCTTCTTATCAAATGATAATAATAGAGAAGGAAGAACAAACAAGTTGCTCAATAAAGCAATCAATAACGTGAAAGATATTAAGTATCCCATTGCCTCAGTTCCACCAAAAGAACTAAGTGTAAATATTGCAAAGCCAAAGAACAGAACAACAGAACTATAAATCATACTGTGACCAGTTTCACGTAATGACCCCAATACACTGACTTTAATCTCCCAGTTATGCTGCTTTAGGTATAAACGATACCTTGATAGGAAATGAATGGCATTATCAACAGAGATACCCAGTGCAATACTAAATATAAGTATTGTAGAAGGTTTTATTGAAATACCAAAATAACCCATCATAGCAGCAGTCATCAGTTGAGGAATTAAGTTAGGCATTAGTGAAATAAATATCATTCGAGCACTTGTGAAAAGCACTGCCATAAGTGCAGAGATGATGATCAATGCAAGAAGCAAGCTTGATGCTAAATTTCCGACAAGGTAATTAGTTCCTTTCAAAAAAACAACGCTTGTACCCGTAACATTTACATCATACTTATCTTTCGGAAATATTTTATCAATTTTAGGTTGAAGATCATCCATTATTTTCTGGATTTCTTTTGTCCCTACATTGGCCATTTGAACGCTTATCCTTGTGGTACTTAGATCATCGTCAATAAAAGAATGCAGAGCGTTCTGGTTTCCTGCTTTTTCCTCCAGCTTTGGAATGTAAGATAAAATGAAGTTTTTTTCCTGACTGTTTGGAATTTCGTATCTTTTTGGGTCTCCCTTATAGAAAGCCTGTTTGGCATACTTGACGATTTCAGCTACACTTAATGCTCTTGAAAGCTCAGGATAGCCCATAAGTACCTCCTGAAGTTTGTCGATCTTCTTGATGAATGAGGTCTTTAAGATACCTTTCTTTTTATGTGTATTTATGCTAATCTCCAATGGCATTACACCTTTGAAGTGCTGCTCAAGGAAGATCATATCCTTATAAAGGTCGCTTTTCTTAGATATATCATCTACTATATTTCCTGTTGTCTTCAGCTTTGTCACTCCAAAGAGACCAATAGCAACAACAACGATAGTGATAGCATAAATCCATTTTCTCTTATATGTAACTATATATACAATCTTCTCCAACATAGCACCAACTTTACTCTTGTTGAGGTGCTTGAAATGTTTCTTCTTTGGAGCAGGAAGATAACTAAAGAAAATAGGTAATAAGAAAAGAGTAAGTAGATAAGCAGCAAGGATATTTAATGAAGCAATAATACCAAATTCAACAAGTATCTCATTGCCTGTGATAATAAATGCAGCAAAACCAGCAGCAGTAGTCATGTTGGTAAGCAGATTGGCATTACCAATACGCTGTATCATTCTTGATAATGACTTTGCTTTGTTGCCATGTTCCTTATACTCATTCAAGTATTTATTCAGTAAGAATATGGAATTTTCGACCACTATTACAATCAATAATGGCGGTAGTATTCCTGTAAGTATCGTGATTTTATATCCGAATAATGCAATGCTCCCCAGAACGAAAACTACACTTATACCTACAATCAACATTGTAAAGAACACTGCCTTAAATGACCTGAAGAAGATAAGTAAAATCACAGAAGCAATAACCAGTGAAAGTATAATGAAGAAGTTCAGTTCTGTTTGAATCTTCTTAGTTGTGATTGTACGAATATATGGAAGTCCGGAATAATGAACCTTGATATCATTCTTTGCAGCGAAATTGTCTATTGTATCCTTGATGGAGTAAATAAGCCCAACTCTGTTCTTAGTGTTTAAGATCTCCTTGTCAAGGGTGATCATCATAAGGTTAGCCTTTGTATCCTTATTGAATAAGAGACCATTATAAAAAGGTTGTTCAAAGATCTTAGCTTTAATAGCGTCCATCTCTTCCTGATTTTTAGGTTTCTCTTTTATCAATGGAAGGAAGTCGAACTTCTTAAGACTGTCATTTCTATGTAATTCATATAAACGTGCAATACTGACAACCTCTTCAACACCATTTATCTCTTTAACTTTACGGGAAAGATCATAAAATGAATTAAATGTATTTAGCTCAAATAATTTGGGGCTTTGTATACCCACAAACATTACTGAACCATCCTGACCAAATTGTTTTTTGAATTTTTCATATTTGACTAAGGTAGAATCTGTAGATGGAAGCATCTGCGCCATTTGATATGACATCTTTACTTCGGTCATCTTCCATACCATAAATCCTGTTATAACTCCAATAAGTATTAGATTGATTAATCTGTTTCTGATAATAATCCTGACTAACTTGTTCCACATGATTATTTAATAACTTTATGCTTTGATTTGTTATGTGCCTTATGATTCCTTTCCCAATAACTGTCTAATAGTATTGTAAACAAATGTCTTCATTTAATTTGCCCCATTAGAAAAGTTATGACCCTTATTTAAGCGAGCGAATTTACATATATAATATTGTTCAAACAAAGGATTCATTCTTCTAGACGAATTTGAGTTATTCAAACTCTGTAATAGTGGTAAGGGATTTGGATATTGATGTAATTAAATGAAATACTGTTGATAGTCTCTTTTTGATAAAGAAAACCAAAGTTACAGATTTATTTGTTATCAGTATGTAAGGATGAAAAAGCTACTTCTAATAATAAATTTGTTCCTTTGCAGAAGTTTTAAATATCCCATTAGAATCATTGTAGTATGAAAGGAAAAGTACTGTTTGTAGATACAACGCATATAGTTCTGAAGGAAGGCCTGACAGAATTAGGTTATCAATGTGATTTTTTTGATAACTATAATTATGGTGATTACTGTAATGTAGTGAGTCAATATGATGGTGTTATTATCAGAAGTAAGATAAAAATTGATAGGAACTTCATTGATAATGCTACCAATTGTAAGTTTATCGCCAGAGTAGGAGCAGGACTTGAGAATATTGATGTTGAGTATGCAGAAACTAAAGGTATTTATTGCCTCAACTCTCCTGAAGGTAATAGAGATGCTGTAGGTGAACAGGCTGTTGGTATGCTCATTATGTTGATGAATAATCTGATAAGAGCTGACCATGAAGTACGTAACCTTATATGGAAGAGAAAGGAAAACCGAGGTAATGAAATAAAGGAGCGTACTATTGGCATCATCGGTTATGGCAATATGGGTAAGGCTTTTGCTCAGCGAATAGCCTCATTTGGAGCGAATATCATTGCTTATGATAAATATAAAACTAACTTTTCTGATGAGTTTGTAAAAGAAGTCTCATTGGAAGAATTACAGAGAACTTCAGATATTGTAAGCTTACATGTTCCTCTGACTGAAGAGACTTATTATATGGTGAATTCAGACTTCCTGAATGCTTTCGAGAAATCAGTATGGCTACTAAATACTGCACGGGGCCCTGTCGTTAATACCCAAGATCTGACTGAAGCTATAGAAAACGGAAAAATAATAGGTGCTGCCCTTGATGTATTGGAATATGAAAAACTGGGATTTGAAAGTATAAAGAAAGATGAAGTGCCTAAAGCTCTGGAATATCTACTGAAGAGCGATAAGGTAGTATTGTCTCCGCATATTGCAGGTTGGACACATGAATCCAACTATAAGCTATCAAAGGTGATTGTAGATAAGGTTCAGGCTCTACTTGATGATCATAAGATATAGAAAAAGCTGCCTTGTGGCAGCTTCCCTTATATTATAGCTTTCTTTAACCCCTATTCAAACCATTCATACATATTATAATGTTCGGCAGTCATTCCCATTGCTTCATACGTTTTTTGAGCATTTACATTTGACTGGTCAACATATAATCTGATGCCTTTATAAGTATCATCTTCCTTTACAATGTTCCTGATATGATCGTACATTATCCTGAACATTCCTTTTCTTCTGTATTCAGTAAGCACATATACAGATTGTAACCATACAACTGTTGCATTTCTCCAATCACTCCATTCATATGTAATCATCATAGAACTGATGACTTCTCCTGCTTTTTCTACAATGAAATACCTGCCTTTATTTGGATCTTCAAATACTGCTTTTACTCCGTTAGTTATGGTATCTTTATCAAGAACCAGATTTTCTGTTTCCAGAGCCATTTTTAATTGAAAGTCAATAATGGTTGGAATATCACTTCTGAAAGCTTCTCTTACTATCATCACCTTAATCTTTTTGAATTAGTACTTTAGCGATGTCAAAGTTAAGCTTATCATTGATCTTAAGAAAGTACATGCCTTCTTTTAGGTTGATATCATTGATGGTTACCTTTCCATTTAAAACAACCTTACAACTAGACTTTACATTATTCCCCAGAATATTTAAAAACTTTATATTGACAAGATGCTTTTTGGAAGCATACTTTTTGTTAAAAACAATAGTCATATCATTTTTAACAGGATTCGGATATATCTTCTTGACAAAATCCTTGAAGATCAGCTTTTTTTCAGGAATGTTACTGATATCTTCTTCATGTTCTTTTTGGTTAATTCCTGTATCATAATCTTTGTTTTCTCCAGCTATCCCAGCATTCACAAGTAGTGTATAAAGGAGAAGTAATAGAATGCGTAGATTTTTTTTCATTTCATAAATCACTTTGCTTAATTAAAATAACTTTATTACGTTTTAAATTTTTACGTAATTAATACTAGTTTCCAATGGATTATTTTTTTTCTTAAAAAGATACTGTTAAGTATCTTTAATAAATACATTAGATTTATTTACTTTGCTCTTTTAAAAATTGCGGCAAAATTATAATAATTCTTTAAAAAACAATGAAAAATGAGCGATGCCATAAAGCATGAATGTGGAATAGCACTAGTTTCTCTTAGAAAACCTCTGGATTTCTATATGGAAAAGTATGGAACTCCCTTTTATGGTCTTGAGAAGTTGCACTTGTTAATGGAAAAACAACATAATAGGGGGCAAGATGGTGCAGGAATGGCATGCATCAAGAAAGATCTTAGACCTGGAGTGAAGTATATTGATAGAGTAAGATCTATTGAAACAAACCCTATTGTTGATTGCTTTAACGAGGTTTATGACCATATAGAGCATCTCAGAGAGATGTTTCCTGATAAGTTTAATATTGTTGAATGGTTGAAAGAGAATGCTATGTTTTGTGGAGAAATGCTTATGGGGCATTTGCGCTATGGAACATATGGGAAGAATGATATCTCTTTTCAGCATCCTTTTGTACGCTCTAATAATTGGAAGACAAGAAATCTTGTGTTAGCAGGTAATTTTAACCTTACTAATGTTGATGAGCTATTTCAACGTCTGGTAGATCTTGGGCAATATCCTATTCAGACAGCTGATACAGTTACTATGCTTGAGAAGATAGGCCACTTTCTGGATGAAGAGAATGAAGCATTATATAATAAGTTTAAAAGAGTTGGTTATTCCAAAAAGCAGATCACTCCTCTGATTTCTGATAAAATGAATGTTACTAATATTCTGAGAAATTCAAGTGAGAATTGGGACGGAGGTTATGTGATAGGAGGTATGTTTGGCCATGGTGATGGATTTGTAATGAGAGATCCTAATGGAATCAGACCTGCTTTTTATTATGCTGATGAAGAAATTATTGTAGCCGCATCGGAAAGACCTGTTATCCAAACAGCATTTAATCTGAAAGCATCAGAAGTTAAGGAGTTAGAGCCAGGTCATGCTTTGATTCTGAAAAATGATAATAGTTATAGGGTTGTTCAATATGCAAACAATGCAAAGAAGACTCCATGCTCATTTGAAAGAATATACTTCTCTCGTGGAACAGACGCTGATATTTATAGGGAAAGAAAAGATTTAGGAAAAGCTCTTGTTCCTTCAATTCTTGAAGCAATAGATTACGATCTTGAGAATACGGTATTTTCCTATATTCCAAACACAGCTTCTGTAGCTTATCAAGGTATGGTAGATGGTGTTAATGAATATTGCAGCGAGAACAAAAAGAAACTATTGAAAGAGGAAAAGAATATTACTCCTGAATTTATTGATAGTGTCTTTAGAGTTAAGCCAAGGTTTGAATCTATTGCGGTGAAAGACATGAAGCTTCGAACTTTTATCACTCAGGATAATAAGAGAGATGATCTTGTTGCTCACGTATATGATGTTACTTATGGTGTTGTTAGACCTGGTGTAGATAATCTGGTTATTCTGGATGACTCTATAGTAAGAGGAACAACATTACGGAAAAGTATTATTCGTATCATTGATAGACTAGAACCAAAGAAGATAATTGTCGTTTCTTCAGCTCCTCAAATCAGATATCCGGATTGCTATGGAATTGATATGGCTAAGTTAAATGACTTTATAGCTTTTAGAGCTGCTATTGAGTTATTGAAGGAGACAGGACAAGAGAGAGTCATAAAGAAGATATACAGAAGGTGTATTAAGCAACTTGATCTTCCAAAAGAAAAGATAGTGAATCATATTAGAGAGATTTATAAGCCATTTACTGCAGAACAAATCTCAGCTAAGATTGCAGAGCTTGTAAAAGCTCCTGAAGTGAAAGCTGATGTAGAGGTGATCTATCAATCTATAGAAGATTTGCATAAATGTCTTCCTGATAATAATGGAGATTGGTATTTTACAGGGAACTATCCTACTCCTGGAGGAAATAAGGTCGTAAATCAGTCTTTCATTAACTATTTTGAAGGTAAAGATAAAAGAGCATATTAATAATATAATAACTGAGAGAGGCTGTTTTTATAGCCTCTCTTATTTTATCCCCATGTTAAAATAAGTAAAGAGTTGTTATAGTTGATGATAATTAAAATGATTTAAAGTGATGTAATGAGTTTATTATATTTCTATTAAGTCATTCTTTAGTGCAAAAGATAATAAACCCGCAGTGTTTTTTACTCCTGCTTTACTATTTAAACTAGATCTGTGATTCGATACAGTTTTGACACTTATGTTTAATTTACTTGCAATTTCACTTGAGGACATGCCTTTTGCAATCAGAGTTAAAATCTCTTTTTCTCTTTTAGAGAACTGATTTTCGGATTTAGGCTGAGCTCTGTTTATGATTTTTTTTGTTAATAAAGGGAGTAGCTCTTCTGAAAATCAGTTCTCTAAAAGAGAAAAAGAG
>JBGRPZ010000106.1:0-12670 GCA_041725915.1 Hyphomicrobiales bacterium
GAACTTTACCTTACTAGCCTTCGAACTTTACCTTACTAGCCTTCGAACTTTACCTTACTAGCCTTCGAACTTTACCTCCTAGTCTTTTGGATTAGGTCAGTTAATTTGATTTTTTATTCAAATTGACATAAAAACCACATAAGAAATCTTAAACTTTCACTCTCTTATCTTTCATCATGTGTTTATTTTACAACACTAGGCATTAAAGTTGTTTGAATTCAAAACAGAATACAGAGCTGTATTTAAGACAAGCCTTTCTGATTTTACATACTTTATTCAATTTTTTGATAGCTTATCTATCATATATCAGCTTGAATTTTATCAACTCTCAATACTTACTTTACAAAAAAGTATATCATTAAAAATAATTTTACATTGAAATAATACTTATTTATGACAATATTTACAATATAAATTTATTGATACACAAATATATTCATAAAGCTCTTATTATTAAACACAATAGGCAGTACACAAACACTTCTTCCCTTTCACTTATTAATGCTTAATACCAATGCTGCATCTAGATACGATAAATATAATTTGTATTTATTTCATATTAACTTAAATTTGTTTTAACTAAAACTCATATCAAGTTATTAATAACAAAGTATGATCTTATATCTTATTTACAAACACTGAAAATATGAAATTGAAATTTACACTAATCACTACTCTATTCATTCTACTCAATTGCTTTACACTAAGATCTCAAGTAGCTTATAGTGATTTAAAAAAAGCACAAGAAAATAGATCTCATAACGATATTAAAAACATCAAATATAGAGGGGAAGAAAAAACACTTATTGAAGATTTTGAAAGTTGGCCTCCTGAAGGATTCACATTTTACGAACTCAAGGATCCTGCAGGCTGGGAAACTTACACTGAAAAACCTGCTTCAGGTACAGCTAGTGCTTATCATAATTCGCTCAAAGTTACCACTGATATTGAAGATTGGATGGTAACCCGCCAAATCACTGTTCCCGATAAAGGTATACTTTCTTTTAAAGAAAAAAACTATTATCACTTTGATATGAAGCACCATGGTGTGCATATCTCCACTTCAGGAAATGATCCAAAAGTTGACCAATTCGAGCAGGTTTATTTTTCTGAAGAAAATGCAGGTAAATGGAAAGAAACTGAAATAGATTTAAGTGCATATAGTGGGCAAAAAGTATATATCGGCTTTAAATATACTGGTAACAATGCTGCCAGATGGTATATTGATGATATATCAATGATCACACCTGCTTTTGATGATATAGAGATTTTAGAGTTTGCACGAAAAGGTTTTACCTTTAATGGTAAAGATGCCGTTATTAGTGTAAAATTATTGAATGCTGGTAGAAATGATCAGGAAGCTATAAATGTCAAATTAGTAGATGGTGATATCAATCTTTCTCAAGAAGTAAGTATCGCCTCTGGTGAAACAAAAGACATTGAATTTAAATACACTCCTGTTTATGGCACACATAATGTAAATGTTGATGTGGAGCTAGAAACTGATGAATTACCTGAAAACAATAAAGCAGAATTGAGTTTTAAATCACTCCTGATTGCTAATCCCGTATATGGATATTCAAGAACAAGTACGAAACTTAATGGTCATGTACCTATGTCTCTTGTTGTTTATGATAAAGAAAATCCTCAGGTTATTCAGAGTGAAACTTCTGTTGATAGCGACGAAGCAGTAAGTATGATTTATCTTGATGGCTTCCTTTATTATATGACTATTGATGGAAAAAGTCCTAAAAACTTTATCAAATACAATATAGAAACAGGAGAAAGAGAATTATTGAATGATCCAACTGTGCGTATTCTTAATATGGCATATAATCCTGTAGATAAAAAAGTCTATGGATATGCTATGAATGCAGAAGCAGAAAATACTACTATAGATTTTTATACTATCGACCTTGCTACTGGAGATATCTCTAAACTAAAATCTGTTGAGAATGCTCCAAAGATTCTCACTTTCAGCATTGATAATAATGGCACTGGATACTGTATTGATCTAAATGAAGCTAAATTATATTCAGTAAGTTTAGATGATTTTGCTTTTAATGAAATCGGATCTACTGGTCTACAAATATCATATGCACAAACATCTGCTTTTGATTTCGACACAAAAACATTATACTGGATTCCTTCTTATGCTAAACCAGATGGTACTTTCCCTGCTGGGCTATTTAAGGTAAATATTTCTGATGGAAGTGTTGAGCATATCAAAGACTTTATATCCGAAGAGCAAATTGCCGGCCTTTCCATTCCTTTTAGGATAGAGCCTGCTCTTGTAAATTTGATTCCTCAAGGCTTTAATTCTTCGGACTTAGGAGAATGGAAGACAGTGAAAACAGGAGATGAAGCTTCTGCAGGATGGATAATAAATAATGACTATGCCAAAGAAGGAGCTTCTTGTATTGCTCATGAGTCTGATGATGAATTCGATGATGAATATACCATTGATTATGTCATCTCACCTAAATTCCTTGTACCTGAAAATGCTTATTTACAATATTGGGAGCGTAATGATTTTATGGAATACAACTATATAGAAAATGGTATCTATATAAGTGAAGGCTCTGACGATCCTGAAAAGGGCGAGTTTGTTCTTATCACTGAATTCAAAGATGAGCATAGAAAATGGATAAAGAGAAAAGTTTCTCTTGAAAAATACGCAGGCAAAGAAGTTCACATTGCATTCGTTTACAAAGGTGATCAAGGGCCTATATGGATGATCGATGATGTTTTTGTAGGTACAAAAGAAGAAAACGAATTAGTAGCACATTCCATCGAAAGTAAAGATATCGTCCTTGAAGGTAGTGTTATTAATCCTAGAGGTATAGTTGAGAATATTGGTTCTACAGATGCTGAAGGAGGTATAGCAGAATTAATAATTGGTAATTATAGAGAGGTTAAACCATTATATACTGTAGCTGAGAATGAAGAAATCGTTGAGTTCTCTCCTTATACTGTAAAGAGTGGTGATTCTGAGATAATATTTAATATCTATAAAGATGGTGAGACTGACTACTCAAATAACTCTATATCAAAAAAGATAACTATTACAGATCCTCCAAAGGAAAAAGCATATGCTTACTCTTTGTATGAAACCGAGAATCTAGCTTTTGGACCTATAAGTTATAATATATTCAATCCTATAGAATTCAAATCATTAATTCACAATACTAATGAAGATTGTATATCTTATGCTGGAGCTATGATCCATAAGTTATGGTTCAGTAATATTATAAAACTTGTAAAAGAAGATCCTGAAAGTGACAATATCACTGAGATAAACCATAGCTGGTCTTTATTAGATACTGAAACGGGAAAGCTTATTCAGTTAGGTAAAAACAGTGTGGTTTTCAAAGAAATGTCTTACGACTACAGCACTAATACTTTATATGGTATTGAAAAAGTGCAAGAGAGCCTTTTTGTACTTCCGTTCTCAAGATTACATATTATCGATCCTAAAACCGGAGAAAGTACAGTTGTTGCGGATGCTCCTGAAGATATACCTAATGTTCTTGCTTTTGCTATAAAACTTGATGGTTCTGCTTATGCTATTTGTGACAACAGAAAATTCTATTCTGTAAACTTAAAGGATTTCACTTTCACTCTTATTGGCAAAACTGGCCTTGATGATGTAAAATATGACCAATCAATGGCTTTTGACCATAATGATCCTAACGAGCCACTCTATTGGAATATGGCTAATTATGACCTTGGGAAAATTTATAGAGTAGATATTGAAACAGGAAAAGCTGGATTAATTAATGATATTCCGGGAAATGGTGAACTTACTTGTCTTGATTTTCCTTATGGAAAAGCAAAGCACTATATTTCTTTCTTATTAAAAGATGAAAATGGTGAATTAATTAAAGATGCAAGTGTCACTGTTGATAATATTAAAAAGAAAACCAACGTTGATGGTATTGCTTCTTTTGCTCTAATAGAAAGAGATCAGAAAGTTGACTATAATATTCATGTTCCATCTAAAGACCTGACAATAAAAGACAATGTCGTTGTCAGAGAAAACATGATACATGAAATAACTTGTACTGGCATACTAGATGTTGAACAGTTAATGATTGCTATTTATCCTAATCCATCAAACGGAAAGATAAATATCAATGAAGTGAATGACGGCATTTTAAAGGTTGTTGATTTAAATGGAAAAGAGGTTTTTTCTCAAACACTTTCTTTAGGCCAGAAGTCTGTTGATTTAACAGAATTGAAAAATGGATTATATTTATTGAAATTTTATTCTAACGATAAAATTTATTCGGCCAAAATCCTATTACATAAATAATGTATTGTTTTGGTTTATTCCTCTAAGGGGTCTGCTAAATGCAGACCCCTTTTTTTATATTATCGTTTTCAAATCATTTGAAGAGCATCTAAAATTTAAAAATCCTCATACGATATAAGCCAAATCAACCTTATGCTGAGAATAGTTATCACTAAAATAAACAGCAAAAATATGTGCTTACCTTATTTTTAACTTTTCAAAATACCACCACACTTAAAACACATATAAACATCGTGTAAAACAACTATATACAACATATAAAATAGTTTGCCTTCCTAATTGAAAATGGTCTTTCCTATTCATGTTTACATAGTTTTTCATATATTTGGATCAGGGCATTTTGAAAATAGACATAATAGAAGTAAACGAAAACTTTTCCTAAATATGGACAAAAAGGAGCTAGATAAATTAATTAGCTGGCGCAGCCTTAGTATGATGCTAGCTGGTAACGACTCTTCTATAAGAACAAACTATGTTTCTAAAAAATATCAATCTAAAGTAACTCAACTCAAATTAGCTATTCAATCTGTGTTTGATGAAAGAAATGATAGAGAGAGAATACTTGCTGAGGAAATCTGTAGAACAAGAACAGAGATAAGAAAACTCAAAAAAGTAATTCGTTCGTTACATGAAGATCTATCTGAGATAGATAAAGAATACTAGAAGGAATAAATGATTACACTTTATTATTTAAGCTACCTAAATCAGGTAGTTTTTTTTTCTTGAGCAACTTTATTTATAATCTCCATAAAACATCACTCCTACTACAACAATTTAGCCCTTTCTGCTTTTCTTAATAAAGAATCAATTATTTATAGAAATGAAAGTAAGATCAAACCAGATAATAGATATAAAGAACTACTATCTCGAAGAATTGGCAAAGATATATAACCATAATGAAGCTCTTCAGCTAATAAAAATAGTATTTGAACATCATATGGGAATCCCCCCCAATCAATTGGCTTTACATTATGATGACAGGCTCTCCGAATCAGAAATGTTAAAGATACACTTCACTATAAAAGACCTACTGAAGAAAAAACCCATACAATATGTATTAGGAAACACCAGTTTTCTGGAACATACATTTGATGTTGAAGAGAATGTTCTTATCCCAAGACCAGAAACAGAAGAGTTAATTCTTTGGATTATGGAAAACTTCAATCAGAATGATAAAATCAAAATATTGGATATAGGTACAGGTAGTGGTTGTATTGCTATAAGCCTAAAAAAAGCATTCCCAAATGCTGAAGTCAGTGCAATCGATAAATTTGACACTCCACTGAAGGTAGCTTCACAAAATGCCATAAAACTTGATGCTGACATCAATATTATCAAATGTGATATATTGAATGAAAGTGATAGAAATCAATTGGGGCAATATGATATTATTGTCAGTAATCCACCATATGTGAAAAACAGTGAAAAGCAACTAATGCATAATAATGTCCTCGACTATGAGCCTCATGAAGCCTTATTTGTAGATGATAATGACCCTTTGATATTCTACAAAGAGATAGGAAAGTTTGGACAAAATCACCTCAACGAAGAAGGGAAAATCTTCTTTGAAATCAATGAAGCATTAGGAAAAGACATGACACAGCTCATGCATCAGTTAGGCTATAACTCATGCTCTATAAAGAAAGATATCTTCAATAAAGATAGAATGATGCTAATCCAAAAATAGTTCGTGAAGAGAATCCCAGACTTTTGAATATATCCCTGGTGAACGGCTCTCTCGAGGGCCTGCAATATTCAAAGTCTTTATACTATTGTTCTTTAACCACTTTCGAAACTCTTTTGTATGTATTGGTTTGTTGAATGAGAGTTCAAGAATTGGCTTTTTCAACTTTTCAGCAAGTTCTTTAGTGAACTTAGTGCCTTTATCCATCTCTTCATGATAGATAATAAGAGTAGCATCGCTTTCCTTTACATTCATTTCTGTCCTTTGAGGATATGAAGGCAAAGGAGTTTCCACAAGAGGAAATCTATTATTAATTGGTCCGTCTTCAGCAAGTCGACCTTTAGGACAATACCCTCCACAAGGCATATTGTAATGTAAGGCAAAAGCAAGGGCTGCTCTATCAACCCCGCTTTGACCTCCAGAAATTATCTTGATTTTATGATCCATGAGTTTCTGAATATTTTATAAAGTCCCTTTGAGCTTTATATAAGTTCGTTATATGAAGCAATAGGTGTTTAGTCTCATCCAGAATATTAAAGAATAACAGACTGTTTCTTGTTCCTGAACCATCTTTCTTTATTCTCTTTATTTGATTCTTCTGAAATTCCTTAACTCTATCCATAAGTACTTCCCTTGCGTTCAAGATGTCTTCTTCATTATCAAACTTATCATTAGAAATAGAGTCTTTTACAAGAAGTAAGAACTCCTGAATTCTATTTCTAAGTCTGTTAACTTCCTCTACCTGACCTTCAGAGAAAGGCTTATGATTATTATCAATATGTTCGAAGCAAGGAGCGACAATATGAGTCATAGAGTGAGAAATCTCTCTTAGATAATCAACAATCTGTATATAGAACAATCCTGTTTCATCGCTATCTTCACGTTGAAGCTTAGCAACAGTTTTATGTACATTATTCTTTAAATCCTTAGTATAGTGATTAAACTCTTTGGCTTTCTTCTTTGATTTCTTCGCAAGCTTAAGTTTTTCTTTCATTACACTTGTAAGAATATCATTATTGATATCCACCAAAGATTCTAATGCTTCTTCTACAGTAGATTTACATTTAACTACTACATTTTGTTCATCTATAGCATTCTTTGCCTCTTCTTCAGCTTTCTTTGCTCTTAACTTATGAATTGCATGAGTACGAATAACCATGAATGCAGCAACAATAATCATTATTACTATGGCTATCATTCCTCCATAATTGAAGAACAAAGCAACAAGAAAGGCAACAGTAAAAGCTATAAATGCAGTGAAAAACCAACCACCAACTACAGATAACACTCCTGTAATTCTATAAACAGCACTCTCTCTACCCCATGCTCTATCTGATAGTGATGTTCCCATCGCCACCATAAATGTCACATAAGTAGTAGATAAAGGGAGTCCTAATGAAGTCGCAAATGAAATTAAAATACTAGCTACAACCAAGTTTACACTTGCCCTTATCATATCAAAAGACCCCCCTTTTGGGTCTTCTTCTATCACCGCATATTGCTGAGATATCTTATTTTGTACAGATTTCGGGGTAATAGATCTTACGGCTCTGAACACATTCATCGTAGAACGAACAAGTGATCTGGAAATAAAGGTAGACCCAAATCTTTCTGTACCTTCATTTTGTCTACTTAGGTCTAAAGTGGTTTTAATTACTGATCTCGCTTTCTTATTGAAATAAAGTGTAAGCACCATTATAAGACCTGCTATTAATAATAGATAGGTGGGAGTCTTTACTTTTCCGGCTAAAGCTGTCATCAAGAAAGAATTTGGATCAGCTCCAGAAGCTTCACTAAAGAAATTGAAAGAAGCTAAGCCTGCTAATGGCACACCTATAAAGTTCACAAGGTCATTACCTGCAAAGGCCATTGCCAAAGCAAACGTTCCTATGAGAACTATAAATTTAAGTATGTCAATCTTGAACAGTGCATATAATAATTGTAGAATAATAGCCCAAAACACAAAGCTAATACCCATTATATATGCAGTATGATTCATTATAAAGTCTTTAATGTCTCCTCCTATAAAACTTATATTCTTAGCTCCCTTTATAAGTATGAAATAGGTTATAGCTGTAATTGCAATACCTCCCCATATTGCACCAAACCTTTTCATCTTCTTCTTATAGTTGAAAGAAAATACTATTCGCGTGAAGAATTGCACTATAACCCCTGCAACAAAGGCAACTACAACAGATAATAGTATTCCCGAAATAATAGCTAAGGCCTGACTGCTATTTATAAAATAGCCTAAATCATGTCCATCAGCCTGACCATGCATAATCTTTATCAATGCTATACCTACAGAAGCTCCCAACAACTCAAAAACTATAGATACTGTAGTTGATGTTGGCAAACCAAAAGTATTGAACATATCCAGCAACAATACATCCGTAATCATTACTGCCAGAAAGATGAGCATTATTTCATCAAAGTAGAATGTCCCAGGATTAAATATTCCTTTCCTTGCTACTTCCATCAGACCACTTGAAAAAGTAGCCCCTACCAGAACACCGACAGCAGCAATAGCAACTATCACTTTGAATGGAGCGGCCTTCGCTCCTACTGCAGAATTCAAGAAATTTACGGCATCATTACTTACTCCAACTATCAAATCTGATATGGCGAGAATAAATAATACTATGAGAATAATTAAATAAATGCTGTCCATTTTTGTTTTGTTTTTTCTTCTCTACAATGATATGCAATGAAGATTAGCATTAGGTTCATGATAGCATTAAGTTAATGTTAATTTTAGGTTAACTGAGAAATTCTATATTCTAATTTTATATTATTGCTGCATTAAATTTGTGTAAACCCAATATTATTTATTTAGAAAAAATGTACAACTTAGCAAAAAGCTTAATTACTGGATACTTAATACTTTCAGTACTTTCAGGACATTGTGAAGAGGAAAAAAAGACAAAAGATAAGTTTGGTAAACCTATCATAAAAGTCTTTGCAAATTATCATACAATAGTATCCGGAGAAAGCAATAAGTCTGCTTTTGAAATCAAAAGAGCATATTTAGGACACTCTTATAAGATCGATTCACACTTTTCCACCATCGTGAAGCTTGATATTGGTAGCCCTAATGATGCATCTCAATATGCTTTGGATAAAAGGTATGCTTATTTCAAAAATGCTGCTCTCATATATAAGTATAAGAACTTAAAACTTCAGGCAGGTTTGATTGATGTATATCAATTTAAATTTCAGGAAAAATTTTGGGGACATAGATATATAGAAAAGTCTTTTATGGATAAATATAAATTTGGATCCTCTGCCGACATTGGCTTTACAGCAAAGTACAAGTCCCTGAACTGGCTTTCCTCTGATCTGACTGTAGTAAATGGTGAAGGTTATAAACATCTTCAGGAAGATAATACATATAAGATTGGACTTGGTATAACATTCAGCAACATTCTGACTGATGGGATATTTTTCAGGATTTATGGTGATCTTGAAAACAAGAAAAGAGCCCAGTATACAAATGCATTATTCCTCGGATATAAGCTTAAGGATAAATTTAATATTGGTATAGAATATAATATCAAACAAAACTGTAAATATAAAGACCACTATTCTATGTATGGTACATCTATATATAGTTCCTTTTCTCTATTCAAAAAATGGGAAATATTCGCCCGTTATGATTATCTGGAATCCAATGAAAAGGAGAACGATGGCGTTATCCATGCATGGAATATAGACAATGATGGTACATACTTAGTAGGAGGAGTTCAATACAAACCTGTAAAAGGCGTAAGAATGGCCTTAAATTATCAAGGATGGATGACAAATTACAAAGAACTATCAGATAAAAGCTTTATCTACCTCAACTTAGAATATAAATTACCATAATAAAACAATCATACATTATTTAGAATGAGTAAAATAAAAGGCTCGTTTATATAGTTTTATATATAGACACCAAGCCTACCATTATTTCTTGGTGTAGTATATATGTACACTAGAATGTCTCTTATCCGCTTCCTGGAAGGAGTCTACTAGTAGTAACCTTGATACAATTTAAACTTCCATATATAAAAAAAGAGGCTGTGTTCCTACAGCCTCTTTTTATTTCTATATACTAGATTTTAGCAAAATACCTTATACATCGATATTAGCATACTTAGCATTCTTTTCAATAAACTCTCTACGTGGAGGAACTTCATCACCCATAAGCATAGAGAATACTCTATCAGCTTCAAAGGTATCTTCAATAGTTACCTGACGTAAAGTTCTTGTTTCCGGATTCATAGTAGTAGACCATAATTGCTCAGCATTCATCTCACCAAGACCTTTATATCTCTGGAAATGGATACCTTTCTCACTACCATCAGGAGACATTGCCTTAGCTACGCTTTGACGTTGCTCTTCATCCCATGCATAAACCTCTTGCTTACCCTTGCGTATCAAGTACAATGGAGGAGTAGCAATATAGATGTAACCATTCTCTATCAGCTCTTTCATATGTCTAAAAAAGAAAGTCAGGATAAGAGTAGCAATGTGACTTCCGTCCACATCAGCATCCGTCATAATGATAATCTTATGATATCTGAGTTTCTCAAGATTTAAAGCTTTACTATCTTCCTCTGTACCTATAGTAATACCCAGAGCAGTAAAGATATTCTTGATTTCATCACTTTCAAATATCTTATGAGGCATAGCCTTCTCAACATTCAATATCTTACCTCTCAAAGGCAAAATTGCTTGAAACTTTCTATCTCGTCCTTGTTTTGCAGTACCACCCGCAGAATCACCCTCGACAAGATATATCTCACACAAAGAAGCATCTTTCTCACTACAATCAGCCAATTTACCAGGAAGGCCAGAAGAAGAAAGAACGTTCTTTCTTTGAACGAGTTCTCTTGCCTTACGGGCAGCATGTCTTGCTGTAGCAGCAAGAATAACCTTATTTACAATAGTTCTAGCTTCTTTTGGATTTTCTTCCAAATAGTTTGTAAGCGTCTCACTCACCATTTGGTCAACAGCACCCATAACGTCACTATTACCTAACTTGGTCTTAGTCTGACCTTCAAACTGAGGTTCTGCCACTTTCACTGATATTATAGCAGTAAGACCTTCTCTAAAGTCATCACCACTAATATCAAATTTAAGCTTAGAAAGCATACCAGATCTCTCAGCATAAGATTTAAGAGTACGTGTTAATCCTCTTCTAAATCCAGATAAGTGAGTACCTCCCTCATGAGTATTGATATTATTCACATAAGAATATAAATTCTCTGCAAAAGAAGTATTATACTGCATAGATATCTCTACAGGAATACCATTTTTCTCACCTTCAATACTTATCGGAGTAGGCATAAGCTTCTCTCTTGTTTCATCAAGATAATTAATGAAATCAGGAAGCCCAGTCTCAGAGAAATATGTTTCAAACAGATTTTTACTGATAGTTTCAGTAACTTCAATAGTTTCTTCTGGATTATTCTCGTCAACAATCTCTTTTATAATTTCTTCCTCAACAATGTTTCTTTCATCCTCAAGAGAAAGTTTAATTCCTTTATTAAGATAAGCGAGTTCTCTTAATCTTTTTGAAAGAGTAGAGAAATCATAAACCAGTGTACTAAATATATCCGAATCAGGTATGAAGTTTACAATAGTACCAGTTATATCAGATTCACCAATTACTTTAACATCAGCCAAAGGTTTTCCTCTCTCATATTCCTGATAGAACATCTTACCTTGGCGATGAACAGTAACTTTTAATGTTGTAGAAAGTGCATTAACACAAGACACCCCTACTCCGTGAAGTCCACCAGATACTTTATAAGAACCTTTATCAAACTTACCACCAGCATGCAGAACAGTCATTACAACTTCCAACGCAGAGCGACCTTCTTTTTCATGTATATCTGTAGGAATACCTCTACCATTATCTCTTACGGTGATACTATTATCTTTATGTATAATCACCCTAATATCGTCACAATATCCTCCTAAAGCCTCATCAATAGAGTTATCAACTACTTCATATACCAAATGATGCAAACCTCTTGTGTTAACATCACCAATATACATTGCAGGTCTTTTTCTAACAGCTTCAAGACCTTCTAATACTTGAATATTACTAGCTCCGTAATCTTGACTCTTCAGCTCCTTATTCTCTTTGTCGGTCATAATCAGTGTCTTACTTTTGAAAAAGTTAAGCTACAAATATAAGGAAAAAAGGCGATTAAATTAAGAGTGTAAAACCTTTAATCCTTTAATAATGTGCAAGTTTTTTAAACTGTAAAAAAAACGCACTATAATAGGTTTTCTTATTAATTATACACTTATAATATCTTATACTTAAAGGTATTATAAAATACAATACCCAGAACAGGTGCTAGCCTTATAATAACAACAGTCAAACATTATAGCAAGAACTACAAAAGAAGGTAAATAAAGTGGTGTTAATCTACAAAATACCAATAAACCAAATAAATAATAAATAGGTTTTGTACAGAAAGCAACAGATTCTTTAAATCAACTCATTCAGATATAATACACTTTTACGATTAATTCATCTTAATAATCTGGTTATTATTGTAAGTTTAGAGTTAGAATGCTTTTATCTGAAACCCTTACATTTTCTTATTTATAAGCTTTATCACTTATTTTTAATTGCTGTATAGTGCGATAATTCGGCTTTCAATTTTAAAATT
>JBGRPZ010000107.1:0-12665 GCA_041725915.1 Hyphomicrobiales bacterium
CGAAATCTGAAGCTTTTTCTATTTAACATAACATTGGGCTTATATGTGCGATAATCTACAATTTTAAAATTGAAAGCCGAATTATCGCACTATACAGCAGTTAAAAATAAGTGATAAAGCTTATAAATGGATAAATATAGAGATCTATAGCAAACTCACTCCTAGCCTAAATCTTCAATAATAAGTAGATTATTAAGATGAATTAATTGTAAAAGTATATTATATCTGAATAAGCTGATTTAAAGAATATGTCGCTTTTTGTACAAAATCTATTTACTACTTATTTGGTTTATTGATATTTCGTATTGAATGAAGTGTTGCATAAGAGAAGAAAAGGAGATCAACTTTATCCTTTTTTACCCATATCACAGAATTTGATACAGATACTTAGATTAGGATAAGTGAAGTGTTTTTTAAAATACTTCACTATCTTGAAACTTATTTTGTCTTAAAATGATAGTTTTTAAATCAGTTCAATAAATGAAAAACAGAAATTTGTATTTTTGACATGTAGTTTTTCTTTTCAAAACAATCATCTATAAATATCATGCAAAGAATTAAGAACGAAATTGAAGAAGAGGACCCCGAACCTCGAGATTATGTTATCACAAAATTGCCTCTGAAGAGAAATGAAGAAGGTGAGAACGAAGCATGCTTATTAAATCTAAAAAGCTCTAATCATACAGGGAAAGCAGTGCTTTATATTCATGGATTCACTGACTATTTCTTTCAAGACCATATGGCTAGATGTTTTATTGCAAAGGGATATGATTTTTATGCGCTTGAATTAAGGCGTTATGGAAGGGCTCTTACTCCTCAGCAAAGGCCAAATTACACAAAGAATATCAATGAATATTATGAAGAAATTGAACTTGCTTTAAAAATAATCAGAGAGAAAGATAAGCATTCATTCGTTGTTTTATGTGGCCACTCTACAGGAGGATTAATAAGCTCATTATTTGTAAATGATAAAGGTAAAGAGTGTGGAATAAACGCACTTATTCTTAATAGTCCCTTTTTCGAATTTAATGCTTCATGGCTTTTGCGAAGGTTTGGATATGTACTTGAAGGCTTAGGCCATATATTCCCTCATATAAAGCTGTTCTTAGATAAAAAAGGAGGAATGGCATACCGACAGAGTCTTCATCAGGATCATAAAGGAGAATGGAATTATGACCAGACTTATAAACCTTACGAGGGCTTTCCTTTATATGCAGGGTGGGTGACAGCTATGTCAAGAGCTCATAGGAGAGTGCATAAAGGATTGAATATTCCATGTCCGGTTTTACTGCTACATTCAGATAAAAGTAGTAGGCACAGTAAATGGGATGAAGAGATAATGCTAACGGATGTGGTCTTGGATGTTGAAGACATGAAAGAACATGCTCATAACCTTGGGAAGAATGTCTGTACTGTAGAGATTCAGGGAGGCATGCACGATCTATCGCTTTCAAAGCAACTTATCCGGGAGAATTTTTTCTCAAGTATTTTTAACTGGTTAGTAGAAATAGAAAAGGATTTAGATATTGATACAAGAGCACTTTAGTTCTTGTATCAGTTACCTTCGGGTTTCTTTTTCTCTTCAATAGATAGTAGACGCATTATATTTTTTATTACAGCTTCTTTTTGAGTCCATGGGATAAAGTGGTTTTCTGAAGGGAATAGCTCTACTTTTAACTTTGTTGGGTTCATAATTTTCTCTGCAAAGACTGCATTCCCTTTACTAACAAGTTTATCCTTTTCTCCTTGCATTAATATAGTAGAGGCCTCAATATTTGGGTAGTCAGGTTCCAAATCTGTTAGTTGCTCTTTTAAGCTCTTTATCTCTTCAGCTGCAATGATTAACTGCTCAGGAACTATTATACGACCAAATTCAGATACGGCTAATTTCTGATACCATTTCCATGTTTCAAGAGCAGGATCTAAGGCAGGAGAGATCAATAGTAAACCTTTAATCTTTTCAGGATAATCAAGAGCCATTTTAACAGCTACAGGTCCTCCATAAGAATGACCTACTAGTATAATAGAATCAGTAATATTTTCATTCTCAAAGACTGAATTTAAGGCTTTAGCTTGTTCTTCCAAAGAACGTACTAACATTTCAGGATTAGATCCTCCATAACCTGGACGATCAACAGAAATTAAGTTGGAGTTAGAGAATAATGTTGTGTCTTTAAAGTAATTGATATAATCAGATAAAGATCCTGGAGAGCCATGGATGAACATGACTGTGGGTTTGTCTTTATTTCCTCCATTTAAGTATCTGACCTTATACTTTTCATAGAAGACTGTTTTTAATGTTGGTTTTTCAGTAAAAGTTGAAAAGATCTTTAGTATTTCGGTTTCATTTACACGATCAGTAAAGAAATGTCTGGATAAAAATGAAAGAACAGTAAATAACATAACGACAATGATAATGATTATAAATACTATTTTCTTTTTAGCAACCATTCTATAAGGTTAGAGTTACTATATTTACTTATTAAGTATAACCTAATATCATTCAAAAAGGTTTTATTGTAGTTGCTTTTAAAGCAACTTTAATATAGCTCTTTATCAATTCTAAAGGATACAGGTCTTTTTGAATAATTCATCATAGAAGACTTTCTCATTTTCATCATAGTTTACAGGAACTTCAATTAGATGAACACCTTTTTGTTCTAGGCAACTTGATAAGCATTTTGAAAGCTCTCCGGTTTTAGAGATTCTATGACCTTTACATCCATAACTTTCAGCATATTTGACAAAATCCGGGTTGTTGAAATCTAATCCTTGAACCTTTAGGCCTGCACCAGCTTGTTTCCATTTTATCATACCAAATGCTTTATCTACCAGAACAATAACTACAAGATCCAGATTGTATCTAGTTGCAGTTTCAAGTTCCTGACTATTCATCATAAAGCCTCCATCACCACATATTGCTACAATCTTGCAGTTTGGATACACAAAACGAGCACCAATAGCAGAAGGTAAACCTGCTCCCATAGTGGCAAGGGCATTGTCAAGCAGGATTGTATTTGGCATATGTGCTTTGTATTGTCGGGCAAACCATATCTTATACATTCCATTGTCAAGAGTCAGAATACCATCATCAGGCATAACAGCTCTAATATCTGCTACAATTCGTTCAGGAATATTAGGGAAAGAAGTGTCTTCAGGGAGTTTATATACATTCTTTTCCATTTCATTTTTGATTCTATGGAAATATCCTTTATCCCATTTGTCGGACACATTTATTGTTTCAGTGAGTTTGTTTATAGTATAAGATAATTCTCCTATAACTTCCAGCTGAGGGAAGTAGACATTGTCTATTTCAGCAGGAAAGTAATTGATGTGTATCACTTTTTTCTTCCCTGATTGAGTCATGATGAAAGGAGGCTTCTCTACAACATCATGACCAATATTTATGACCAAGTCACTTCTGTCTAGAGCACAATGGAGATAGTCGTTAGAGCTTAAAGCAGCAGTTCCCAGATAACAAGGATGTCTTTCATCGATAACACCTTTGCCCATTTGTGTATTACAGAAAGGGATTTCTATTTTGTCTATTAGTTTTAATAGAGGTTCGTGAATATCATGGCGGTTTGCACCTGAAGCAACTAATAATATAGGGTATTTAGCCTCTTCTATCATTCTTGCAGCTTCTTCTATAGCATCATTGTCAGCATTAGGGATATTGGGTCTAATTACTTCAAATACATCTTGATCTGTTGTTCCTCTTGCGATATCTTCAGGGAATTCAATATGTACAGGGCCTGGCTTTTCATTAGTGGCGATTCTGAATGTATCCCGAATGATGTAAGAGATGTTATCTTCGCTTACAAGCTGATGGCTAAATTTAGTGATAGGTTCCATCATTCGACAGATATTAAGCAGCTGGAATCTGCCTTGTTTGTTTTTTCTGATGGGCTTTTGCCCTGTAATCAACATCATTGGAAATCCTCCTAGTAATCCATAAGAAGCACAAGTAACAAGGTTAGTTGCTCCAGGGCCTAAAGTAGAGAGACAAACACCAGGTTTTCCAGTGAGTCGCCCATAGGTTGCAGCCATAAAACCAGCGCCCTGTTCATGTCGGGTAACGATAAGTTTGATGTTTGATTTAAATAGAGAGTCAATTAAATCTAGATTTTCTTCTCCGGGAACAGCAAAGATGTATTCTACACCTTCATTTACTAGGGCTTTTACAAAAATGTCGCTGGCTTTCATGATAAGATAAGATTAAAGGGAAAATAAGCAATAAGTGTATGTTATAAAGATACTAAATAATTGTAAATCAGAGTCTGTAGAAATAATAAACATAGAAGTAAGCACTTTGGTTCTGTTTAGATAGAACTTTATCTGAGAATGACTTATATTGTAAAAAGCAACAAGCACATTATGTGTTGTTTAGGCATAAAAAAAAGTTCCTGAAAGAATTAACCTTCAGGAACAAGATCTTTTACTTTAGTAATATAGTTCTTTATTTGAAATAAGAGTATTCGAAGGTTTCATCATCTTTTCCATCAACTTTAAGCGTACCACTAATTATGTATTCATATTCATCCAATACATATGTGTATGTTCCTTCCATTTGGTTACCATCGTCATTTACTGTTTCTGTAATAGGTGCATGGGTAGAAGCAAAAATAGATTCCATTAAGAAATAAGAGGCCAGATCAAATCTGAATAGAGGATTTTTTATTTCTCCATAAGTAAAGCGATACTCTATGGTACTATTTCCATTTTCTTCATCTATATCGTATATTTTATGCCTTATAAGATTATTATCTTTGTATTCATTCTCTTGTGACATTACAGGAATTAACTCTTCAGTTTCATCTTTGTATTCATATAATGATGTTATAGAACCAGTAACTTTTTTGCTGTCATTCAATGTATAAGCTGTCTTAGAGTATTTTGTGTACTCATTATCTGCATACGAGAATATAAGCATTTCAATTGCTTGGTCATCATCTTTATATGTTATGGATATAGAATCTTTTAATGCATTATCTTGATATATTAGCATTCTGGTTAGAATTCTACTGTCTCCATCATAATGGAATTTAATAGTTGAAAATTCTTCTTCATTAATGTTTGCTAGGAAATCCTGAAGATTAAGTTCTTTAGCGGCTATTTCAGTTATTCTTTTCATGTCATCATAAGTGACTTTCATCATACTTTCTCCATCCGATTTTACTTCTTTCACAAGATAAACAGGAATAATTGGATTTTCGGGAGTTTCATTGTCATCTTTGTCTTTCTTGCATGATGATATAACAATTCCTGTTATAAACAGAAGACTGAGTAATAATTTAAAGCTTTTCATGATTTTGAATTTTTAGAATGTACAATGTATAATTAAAGGAGGGAAGATATTTGTAGAAATATCTATGGGTTAGGTTTTTCAGCGTAAAGATAATTATAATTGAGTTATAAATTTAAGTTATAATATTTTTTTAATCCCTAATTTACAGTCTTATAGTTATTTCATTTGAACAAAAAGCTACTTGTTTTTAGTTAAATGATAAGGATTTTGCTTTTCTTTACATATAATTAATTTGAGAAAGTTAACTTATGTTGAAAATCTTTGCATCAAAAATAACCCCAAGAATTAAGTATACCTTCAATGTTTTTTTTAAACATCTTATACCAATTAAATTTCATATTACTAATGATAAGGAGGAATTCCTGAGCCACAATGGAACTAAGATAAGCTATGGAGAGTATTTTGAGGATATCCCTTATTTCAGCGCATCTGATTTCTTGTTCAAAAAAGGAATAGATTTTTTTGAACCTAAGCATGTTATTGATGAAGACCTGCAGGGGTTCTTCCCTGTTTATGATAAAAGATCTGCTTTTAGTTTTGATGTTTTTGCTGCTTCTTTTTATTTATTTAGTAGATACGAAGAATACTTACCTTTTGTTAAGGATATCCATGGACGCTTTGAAGCTAAAGAAAGCATTCTGTTTAGATATAATATGCTTGACAGACCATGGGTAAATATCTATGCTATAAATGTTAAAGCTATTATTCTTAATGCTTATCCAGATGAAGAGTTTAAGTTAACGAAGTATAAATTTATTCCTACTTATGATATTGATTCTGCCTTTGCTCATAAAGAGAAGGGGCTTGTAAGGTGGTTTGGAGGTTTAATAAAGTCTATTATCCATAAAGAGTTTGATAAAGCTAAAGATCGATTAAAAACATCTTTGGGAAAGATAAAGGATCCATTTGATACTTTTGACTATCAGCTTCAACTTCAAAAGGACTATGAATTGGATGTGAAATATTTCATCTTATTTGGAGATCATGGGAATTATGATAAAAATATTCATATCAATAATGAGACATTCAAATCTCTTATAAAATTATTGTCAGATTATGCAGAAGTAGGTATACACCCTTCATATCAATCAAATTATAGTGAAACTATTCTTGAAAGAGAGATATCAAATTTATCGTCTGTTCTTCATAGAGATATTGTTAATAGTCGACAGCATTTTCTAAAGAAGAACCTCCCTCAGACCTATAGAAACCTAATAAATCTGGATATTAAAAACGATTATACTATGGGTTATGCTACTCATACTGGCTTTAGAGCTGGAGTTTGTAGCTCATATCCATTTTATGATATAGAATCTGAATCTGAAACCAATCTAATGATTCATCCTTTTGCTGTTATGGATTGTACTCTTAAAAGCTATATGAAATTATCACAAGAAGAAGCTTTAGAGAATATATCTAAACTTATTGATGAAGTAAAAAAAGTTCATGGTACTTTTATTAGCCTCTGGCATAATGAAACATTATCAGATATGTATGAATGGAAAGGATGGAAAATAGTATATGCTCAACTTGTTAAAATGGCATTACCATAAAATTATATTGCGATGATAAAATTTATAGAAAATCATAAAATCGATAAAGAGAAGTGGGATGCCTGTATTCATAAAGCATTCAATGGTATTGTATATGCGTATTCCTGGTATTTGGATATTGTTGCTGGTGAATGGGCTGCTTTAGTTGAAGATGATTATGAGCGTGTAATGCCTTTACCAATCAAAAGTAAGCATGGTATAAAGTACATTATTCAACCTATATTTATTCAGCAATTAGGTGTCTTTTCTGTTTCTACTCTTAATGATAAGATAGTGAAAAGTTTTATTGATGCTATACCTACAAAGTATAAGTTTGCTCAGGTTAATCTTAATGTGCATAATAATATTTTCACTGATTCTTTTCCTATTCTACCAAGAAGAAATTATGAACTGGATCTTATACAGACTTATACCCGAATCTATTCTTTATATTCCAAGAACTGTAAGAGAAATCTGAAGAAAGCAGAAAAGAGTAAGCTGGAAATTACAAGAAATATACGCCCTGAGAAAGTTATTGAATTATTCCGTAAGAATAAAGGTCTTGAGCTAAAAGAACAATCAGAATTCCACTATATGTCTTTGACTCGTTTGCTTTATGAAAGCATTTATAGAGGTCATTGTGAAGTCCTGGGAGTAATCAATGAGTTTAATGAAATTATTGCTGGAGGTGCTTTCTTGGTGAGTCATCATAGAATTATATTCTTGTTTTCAGGTAATAATGATGAAGCTAAAAATAAAGGAGCCATGAGCTTCTTGCTGGATTATTGTATTAAAACAAATGCAGGTCGGGATATGGTTTTTGACTTTGAAGGCTCTATGGATAATAATCTTGCGCGATTTTATAGAGGATTTGGTGCTAATGAAACAAAATATTATCAAGTTGTCCTTAATCGATTCCCTTTCATTATTAAGCAGTTTATAAACTGGATAAAAAAACTTCCCAGAAAATAAATTCTTCCTAAATTTGTTGTTAAACTCGGATAAACCAATTTAAAAAAAGATAAAATGTTGCATGTAATCGGGAATCAAGAGTCTATATTTAATCATTTTATTCAAGAAATCCGAGATGAACTGATTCAAAAGGACCCAATGCGCTTCAGACGTAACCTTGAGCGTATGGGTGAAATATTTGCATATGAGATTAGTAAAACAATGTCTTATAAAATGCAAGATGTAAAGACCTGTTTAGGTGAAGCAAACGTTTCTATATTAGATGAACAACCAGTTATAGCTACTATTCTTAGAGCTGGTTTGCCTTTACATCAAGGATTAATGAACTATTTTGATCGTTCTTCTTCTGCCTTTATCTCTGCTTATAGAAAAACATCAGAAGATTATAGTTTTGATATCAGAGTGGAATACCTTTCCAGTCCTTCTATTGAAGGTAAGGTCTTAATTCTATCTGACCCTATGCTGGCTACAGGGTCGTCATTGGTGAAATCACTTGAAGCTTTACAAAGCTATGGTAAGCCTGTACATACCCATATTGTATCTGTCCTTGCTAGTCAACAGGGTGTAGATATGGTGCAAGAGGCTTTAGGCTCCGAAAATGTTACTTATTGGATGGGAGCTATTGATTCAAAATTAAATTCAAAGTCTTACATTGTCCCAGGTCTGGGTGATGCCGGTGATCTAGCTTTTGGAGCGAAAATCTAGGCGTGTTGTATGAAAAAAACTCTCTTTGAAAATATTAGAATAGCCGGAGAAGCAATAAAATCTCATGTTCTCCGGACTATTCTTACTGTCCTTATCATTGGCATTGGTATTATGGCTTTGGTGGGGATTCTAACCGCTATTGACTCAGTAAACTACTATCTAAAAGAAAATTTTGCTCAAGCAGGAAGTAATACTTTTAGTATAAAAAATAGAGAATTAAGAGGAGCATTTGTTGGACCAAGAGGGAAAAGACAACGGTTTTCTCCTATTACATATGAACAGTCCTTAGATTTTGTCCAGCGTTATGACTTTCCTTCTGTTGTATCATTATCTTCTGTTGGTACTTCCATAGCAACTGTTAAATATAAATCAGAGAAAACAGATCCTAATATTAGAATTATTGGTACAGACGACAATTACCTTGAAAGTAAAGGTTTGGAATTAATGTCTGGAAGGAACTTCTCTGATCAGGAATTAAAATATGGTAGCTTTATCTGTGTCATAGGTAATGATATTATAGATGAACTATTTAAAAAGAATGAAGATCCAATCGGTAAGTATATAAATATTGGCCCTGGACGATATTTGGTCGTTGGTGTATTAGAGAAGAAAGGCAGTAGCTTTGGCTTTTCTTTTGATCAGACATGCTTAATCCCACTTAACAACTTACGGCAAAACTATTATTCTCCTTCGCGATCTTTTACTTTGGATGTAACAGTACCTAATTCGGCACAACTAGATGCTGCTATAGGAGAGGCAACAAGTACCTTCAGGATAATCAGAGAAGATAAAATAGGTACTTCGGATTCCTTTGTGATAAATAAGAGTGATGCTTTATTGAAGGTGTTAAATGAAAATACAGCAAGTATTGTTGTAGGTGCTACAGTTATTGGCTTGATCACTCTTCTGGGAGCAGCAATTGGCCTGATGAATATAATGCTTGTATCTGTTACTGAAAGAACAAAAGAAATTGGTGTCCGAAAGGCAATCGGAGCAAATAATATAACTATAAGAAATCAATTCCTTGTAGAGGCAATTCTGATAAGCCAGATGGGAGGTGTTGTAGGTGTAATATTGGGTCTTTTGATAGGAAATACAGTTTCTATATTAATAGGCAGTACTTTCTTGATTCCATGGAAATGGATTATCCTGGCATTTGTAATTTGTCTGATTGTCGCAATTGTATCAGGAATCCACCCTGCAATAAAAGCATCAAAGCTTGATCCTATTGAATCATTAAGGTATGAATAGAGTATAAAAAAATAGGCTTTTATAAAAGAAAAAGACCTGCATAAAATGCAGGTCTTTTTCTTTTTGTGTATAGATATTCTATAGATTTTATTTGCTTTAATAGCAAAGATTATTTCAGTTTATTATTTCCATAAACAATCATTGTATGTACAATATTCTCCCATAGAATTACAAGGATAATCTACGGTAAAGTGACAAAGAACATTATTACATCTTGAAGGAATAGTTGAAGCACAGATGTTTGTGTCTTCAGTACAGTCTTCATGACTAGTATAACCACCATTGATATGATTCAATTCAGAAGAATCAAGATTAGCAATAGTTTGTTTATTAAAGCTAAGTTTTTTCATAGTATTTTAATATTTAAAAATTTAAACAGAAGCAAGTGTTTTCTTTGGTAATATCTGTCTCACAAGGAACATCCTTTGAAAGATAACAAGGGACTTCTATGCATTTAGTTGGTATAGAATCACAATCATGCCAGCGAGTATCAAGTCTTCCTCCATTGAAAACTGTCATTTCTGATATGTCAAGATTAGCAATAGTTTGTTTACTAAGATTAAGTTTTAAATTTTTCTTTTTCATTGTATTGACTTTATGGTTAATAAAGAGTTCCATTCTCTGAATGGATAATGTATGTTTTGCTTAGTCTAAGCAGGCTAATGTATTATTAGGATTTATACTTGACATCGTATTACAAGGATGGTCAATTGTTTTATTACACATTACTTCAATGCACATTGATGGAATAGAAGTGCAATCATGCCAACGAGTTTTGTTTACACCACCATTAAGGCCGTTCATCTCTTCCATATCAAGATTAGCAATAGTTTGCTTGCTAAAATTAAGTTTTAAATTTCTCTTTTTCATATTGATAATTTTTAGTTAATTATGATTGCTTTTTATTAAGCAATGTGTTTAAGTTCTATTTATAGGATTTTCGTTATGAGTTCAAATATATCTATACATACTGAATCTATTATTCAGTGAGAGATATAAATAAAAAAAGCTGAATCATTTGATTCAGCTTTTAGCTTGGTTGTATGGAATAAGGTGTCTGAAATAGAAACTAATATGCTTGAATAGCCTCAAGGCCTATTAGTTGATCATATATCGTTCCTGGTTGCCTGTAGTATATGTATATTTTATAGTCATTCTTTGTTTGGAAATGATTGCCTTCAAATAGTGATAAGTCAGTCTTTACAGGCTTTCGTTCATGATTTACAATTCCATATACATAACTGTAATAGCCTTGTTTTACAAATAAGCTATCTGTGTATCCTTTTCTTCTATAATTATAAGTCATTCTTGATTTATCATCCAAATTCCAATCGTTGATACCTCCAATTATATACACATCAGTAGCAGGTAAAGGCACGGGATGAGGAATAAAGAAATGAACCCATCCATAATCTCCTTCAGTATTTGGATCATATCCTTTCTCTGTTTCTATAGCTTTCTTACCATTAAGATCTTCATCATTGAGATATGGTCTTTTGCTTCTATTGATATCACTGAAGAGAAATACATGATAACCTGTATTTTGATCGAATTCTATTTTGCGTTGGTGTTCAGAATAAGACCTAAAGCTTCTATTGTTCAGCATTCGGTATTCATTGCCTCCCTGAAACAGAAACTTATCATCATAATCATAACTTAGTACATTATTTATATAAGAGCGGGGAGGAACGCCCTCAATTATATTATCAGTTCGATCATTTTGTTGAACCTTTACATAAATTGAGCTTTCTGGATTTATAATGTTATTCCCAAGAGTATTGATATAAAATTCAATATCCTGCATAGAATATCTGTATGTTGAAAGTCTTGATTGCTTTACTTTTCCTCCTACTGTTACTATTGGATCAACAACAAAAAACTGCCATACAAAAGCGATATTTTCTTTTTCCAGAGTCTCTTCATATACAACTACTATGTAGTTTCCTGATTTTGTGATGTTCATATCTGAACTTGGGATAATCGTCTCATAATGCACATAATCATAGGATGTGTTTCTGGAATATTGATAATTAGAAAACTCAAGTTCCTCGAACCCATCACTATATTCATAATGATTTAAGTCGCTTAATTTCCAATTATGATCACAATGAAAAAAGGAATAACGAAAGGTCTTTACATTGGGCTCTAGATCATCAAAAGATAGTGTAAGTTTTGCCCCTGAATTCAAACTAATAATAGGAGGGGATAGTTGATTCCCTGTTTTATATAAAAGAACAGTTTTTATCGTTTCATCAAATATCTTATTCTTATCTAATTGAATGCCTTCAGGCATTTCAATAGCAAAACTATTGTTGAATGACAAGCATGCTATTAGAAGCATAAACAAGCTTACATGCCTTATAGTGAATTTATTTTTACCTTTCATATAATGTTAAGTTTGCTCAAATTTAAGGTTTTAATATAAAATTAAGATCATACACTTGAAATATATATTATAAGCACCTGAAACAATAAATATAGTGTAAAGGTATAGGGATAATGTAGCTATATAAATATATAAAAGGAGGCCTTAAGTTTACGATAAACTAAAAATAAAACCTTCTCATTTATGGGAGGGATGAATTTTTTAAGCCACATGGTTTAATTATACACATAGCTTTGCATGCTTTTCTAATGCTTTTCCGTAACATAAATATAACCATATGTATGATGCACATATAATATACATATATTGGTATTCATTCAGGTATAATATACTTTTACAATTAATTCATCTTAATAATCTACTTATTATTGAAGGTTTAGGCTAGGAATGCTTTTGCTTCAGATCCTTACATTTCCTTATTTATAAGCTTTATCGCTTATTTTTAACTGCTGTATAGTGCGATAATTCGGCTTTCAATTTTAAAATTGTAGATTATCGCACATATAAGCCC
>JBGRPZ010000108.1:0-12444 GCA_041725915.1 Hyphomicrobiales bacterium
TGATACTGTCTGTTTCCTCATTTTTATATTTTTTGTATGCTAACTCAAGCATCGAGTACTTCAGGCATCTTTTGTTTGATTTTATCCGACTTTTTAAATCACTTCTATATATTCTCTTATTCATGAACATTTCTTTCAGGAGTTGATGATAACTTTAGACATGTAATTAATTCATTTAAACAAATAACATTATGAAAAAGAAGCTAAACTTCAACAAAGAAACTATTGCACAATTAGATCTTCATGAACTTAATAACGTTGGAGGTGAATTTACAACTAACTTACCTACTGCAAGTACATGCTCTTGTGTATCCTGTATTCCTGGTTGTTATACAACATATGCATGTCCAGAACCAACAAGAGACACATGTCCATGTCCAATTACAACGAACGATTCTGTTCAAACAACTTGCTGCTAGCAACAAGAAACATCTAAGACTAAAAAAGATGCCTAAAGGCATCTTTTTTAGTGTAAAAGAGTTAATCAAGTGATTAGTTTTATACCTTTTATTAACTTTATATCTCCTTTCAAATTTATTTCCAAGACATCATTATCTGCCTGCCATATAACTCATTACAAATATTAAAATTAACTCAAACACAACTACTATGAAGAAAAAGTTAAAACTTAACAAGGATATTATAACACAATTGCCCAATAATGATATAATCTCTATTGTAGGAGGTACTAGAACCGTAACATATCCAACTTGTCATATGTTATGTAATATATGTATGACATAACCAAAGAAAGATGCCTTTAGGGCATCTTTCTTGGATTCTATATGCATTATTGCTTACTTTCTCAACTTATAAATTCTATCCAAAATAGTACCATCACGCCATTCTATATTGTGAACTACTTCATCAGTGACCTCTGCCACGACTGGTAATACTCCAAATTCCTTAGCTTTATCTATTGAACGTTCATGTAATTCCTCTATAGTGATTAGCTGTAGACCATACTCACTTGCTTGTGAAAGTAAGGCATCTTTATATGTACTCTTACTATTTGGATTTACAACAACGTATTCTTCAGTAACAACAACATCAATAACTTCACCCGGAGTAGTGACAGTATAAACCTTATCTACAACTTTAGGGAAACCTTTCCCATTCTTACCAGTACACAGAGGTAAGAACATAATTGTAAGATCAGCACCTGCGGCAACATCTTGTCCTCCTCCTATGCCTCCAATGATACGACCATTTGCACAAACTGTATTTACATTAAAATTCAAATCTATCTCTAAAGCTGACAACACGGCAACATCAAGCATATTCACAGCTGCTTCCTTATTAGCTACTGAAGCATAATATCCTGCTGATATATCTATATGACCTGCATCATTAAGCAGTGACTTCACTACTCTTTCACTAGCTTCAAAAAGCTGGCCATGCATCAGATACTTTATTATACCCTCTTCAAACATATCAACATGAAGCGATGTAACTCCTCCAATAGCAAAGTTGGCCTGAATTTTTCTTTTCTTCAACAGATTTCTGATATTATCAAGAACGATCAAGCCTGCACCACTGCCCACCTGAAAGTTAAATTGATCCTTTATCACTCCTGAAGCTTCCATCACTTTAGTAACATTGTCAGCAATAACAGAATTGAACTTATTCTCTCTTGCCTTTGCTACATTCAATGTACCACTACCAATACCTTCAGCTAATCCGGGTACATCTATAGGCACTACAAAGTCTACTAACTCCATTGATATTGATGCAGGAAAGATCAAACTCTGGCTTACTGTCCCTGCCAACAGACAAACATAATCAGCAAACTCAACATCAGCCTGAAACAAACCCAAAGGACCACAATAATGCTCTGGATTCCCCATAACTCCATTTGCATTTCCATGAACATCAGCAATAGGTACAGGGCCAAAAGCTACTTTTACCTTTACTTCCCCTGTCTGTAGCTTACGTACTCTATTACCATGAGAAAAACCTGTTGATGGTTGATTTAACCCACCATCCATAATAAAAGCTCCAAACTTTCTATATGGATTTCCATACAGAGAAGTCAGTATCCCATCTCTATAAGCATCTATAAGCCAAGGGTCAGTATGGTCAAATATTGCATTCGCATAAAGGCAGATATTACGCTTTCCATACTCTCGCAATTTACTTACAACAAGCTCCAGACCTTTATCACCCGTACGGTAATAATGTGGGTAACTGATTGTATCACCATCCTGTATCACCTCCATCACTTCATCAATAGAAGTTACTTTTAAATGTCTATGAGGTATGGGACTAGCTCCTCTTCTTCCTACAATTTTAGATCGATAATCTGCATTATTAAATGCACCTTTAAATTTATTCACTTCACACATAGTTTAAATATTATAATTTTCTGAATCGAAGTAAATTTAAAGGTTTCCAAGGCAAAGGCAAAATAATTAAGCCTTTCCTTCCCATTCTTGATAAAATCTCTCAAGAAACTCCAACATATATTGATGCCTTTGTTCTCCTATTTCCTTACCTACTTTTGTATGTAACCTATCTTTCAATAGCAAAAGTTTTTCATAGAAGTGACTAATTGTAGATGTTTTTTCATTTTTATATTCTTCAAAGCTTGAGTGTAGTTTAGGCGTAAATTCAGGGTCATGTATAGGCTGTTTTATACTACCTCCATAAGCAAACGTTCTTGCTATTCCTATTGCTCCGATAGCATCCAGACGATCGGCATCCTGAACAATCATTGTTTCCAAAGAAGATGGTTTATCTTCTACTCCTGCCCCTTTGAAAGAAACCTCATTAATTATATTACAAACACTTTGGATATCTTTAGGCAAAACATCTAAAGACCTCAACAACTTATCTGCTATATTTGCACTTTCATTAAGATCTCCCCCATTAAATTTCCAATCTGATATGTCATGTAATAAAGCCCCAAGCTCAACAACAAATAAATTAGCCTTTTCTTTTTGAGCAATATATAAACTAAGTTGACGTACTCTATCTATATGGTACCAATCGTGCCCAGTACCTTCTCCCATAAGTTTTTCTTTTACAAAAGTTGCTACTTGCTGTAAAACTAAATGCTTATCCATAGTTTAATGATCTTTAAGAATTCGAATAAATTTGTAGCTAAGCTATAAAAAAACACTTATTGAAATATGAAGGATCAACTATATTTTCTAGGCATCATTCCGCCAAAGTCCATTTTCAATGAGATAGAAGCTTATAAAACTTATATCGCCAAAAACTATGGTGCGCATCATGCTCTAAGAAGTCCTGCCCATATCACTGTACTTTCTCCGTTTTTCCTTCAGAATGGCACTCTGGACGAGGCTATAAAAAACATAGGTGAGAAGGTTTATAGTTATGACCCTTTTGATGTTAAGCTCTATGGTTTTGATCATTTTGGGGAAAGAGTTATCTATGTAAATGTTGTCAAGAACGAAGAACTAGCACAGTTTCAAGATCAAATCCATAAAGAGATATTTGCTGAAGGCTATATAAAAGCAGCTCCTATAAGAAATGAATTCCATCCTCATATTACTATAGCATTCAAAGACATCAAAAGCTATCATTTCGCCAAGATATGGAGGTATTTCTTCAAGATCAGATATCGAAGAAGCTTTCCTGTAAACAATATCCATTTACTTCAATATGGTAATAACAGATGGTTATCTATAAAAGAATTCAAGTTAAAACAAGATTCTTAAAAAACTTATTACCCGTTAATAATCAATATATTATCTTTGTATATGAAATTATTATATATATTCATTTAAAAAGATAATCATGAAATCTTTAGCATACTATATATTTGCCCTCCTCCTCCTAACTTCTATCTCCTCTTGCCAGAATTCAGGGAGTAACCAACAAGCCGACCAGAAAGAAATTAAGTCTGACACTAACAAACAATATATAATGGTTGCACACAGAGGCTGCCGAGGTCTTCTTCCTGAAAATACTATCCCTGCCTTTCTTCATGGTATAGAGTTAGGAGCTGATTGTATTGAAATGGATGTCTACATTACAAAAGATAATAAAGTAGTTGTATCTCACGATCCTACAATATCACCTCTCTTTGGCAGTAATCCTGACGGAAGTGCTGTTACTCCAGAGCAATCAAAAGAGTTAATTATTTATAATATGACTTATGATGAGCTAGAGAAATATGATGTCGGAAAAAGACAAAACCCTAGATTCCCTCGTCAAAAGACGATGCCTGTAAAGATTCCTCTATTGAGTGATGTTTTCAAAGCTGTGGATAATTACTATAAAGAAAACTCTGATATAAAGAAAAGGATAATATTTATTATCGAAATTAAAGGTCCTAAGAGATGGGATAAGATCTATCATCCAGAAATTCCTATCTATGTAGACCGTGTTATGGAAGAGATACAGAAATATCATGGCCCTGATAGAGTTATTATGCACAGTTTTGATGTAAGAAGTGTAAACTACATACATAAAAAATACCCATCTTTTACCGTTAGTTATCTAAAACGATACAAGGGAGTTAAAGTAAATTTAGATTCTGTGGACTTTACACCTAAATCCTATGAACCTTTATTTTCTACTCTCACTAAAACTGATGTCGATTCATTACATCAATTTGGAATCAAAGTTGTCCCTTGGACTGTAGATACTTTATTCCAAATGGAAGAAATGATCGAAATACTAAATGTTGATGGTTTAACTAGCGATTACCCTGATATTACTATACCCAGATGGGGTGACAAAGATCGTCAGTTAGACCCAAAAACCCTAACTTTCAAAAACTGGTAATATGAAACCTTTAAGTTTTTTGCTCTTAAGCTTTATTATTTTTATGACATATTCTTGTAAAAACTCTCAAAACAGCACTGCCTATAAACCTGTATATTTCAATAATAGCGATAGAATGCTTGTCGTAGGACATAGAGGCTCTCCTGATATTGCTCCTGAGAATACATTATCAAGTGAGAAAATTGCCTTTAAAGAAAATGCCGATATGGTGGAATGTGATGTTTGGCTTACCAAAGACAAAAGAATAATGGTAATGCATGACAGCACCACATATAGAACATCTGGTGAAAACTGGTCTATGGAGCTAACCCCTTCTGACTCACTTAAACTATTAGATGTTGGTAAATTTAAAGGCCCTGATTATTACGATGAAAGGATACCTTATCTTACTGAGCTTATCGAAAATATCCCTCAGAATAAGCATCTCGTTATTGAACTTAAATCTGAGAATGTTATAGTCCCTTATCTTAGCAAACTAATTGATTCACTCGACGTTGCTAATAAGGTTGTCTTTATCTCATTCCACAAAAAAGCAGCTGGTGACATTAAGAAAGCCGTACCTAATGCTCCATCTTTCTTATTAATTGATAGCCTACCTCAAAAGCAAGTGTTGGATCTTATTGATACTGCAAAAGCTTACAATCTGGATGGAGTCGATATCCAGCATGATGTTATCAACCAAGCTGTAATGGATAAAGCTATTGAATACAACTATCCTGTATTTACATGGACTGTAGATTCTGTTAATGAAGCTAAAAGATTGCAAAAACTTGGTGTCGCTGGTCTTACTACTAACAGACCTGGCGTTATGGTACAAGAACTTTATCCTGATAAGGCTCCTGCTACTAAATAATAATTCATCTTTCCAAAAAAATTTAAGGACTGTCTCTAAGGCAGTCTTTTTTTATGGATTTTGTTCCAATACATGAATTTATTCAATTAAGACATGTCAATAAACACCTCTACACCCCGCTATTTATAGACGTTTAATGTGAATATATATCTATATTGACCACAGTACAGTCAGAAAGTTGCAGCAGTTAATATCCATATAAGCCACCACTTTTTCATTACATACATATAAAGAAATAAACTACTGAACTTATTATTCAGTCTTTTACCTTTCATTTGTCTTAATTACAACATTGAATCTAAAAGAAATAGATTATGAAAAAAAGATTAAGCTTTAAGAAATCAACTATAGCTACTCTTAACAATCAACAGATGAATGATGTATATGCTGGAGATTCCTTATTAGAATCAAAACCATTATGTGAAGAAATAAGTTTCCCTCCCATGTGTGTACATACAATATTTGATTGTCCTGTAGAAACTCTTGATTGTCATATATTATCACGAAAATGTGAAACAGCAGAATTAAGTATCTGCAAGAAGTGTTAATCGATATTCTCAAGATAAAATAAAACAGTAATACTATTATTAACCCCACATATACTTATATGTAAATAAACAATTCATTATGAAAAAGAAGTTAAATATCAAAAAGTCTATTGTAGCAATGCTTAATGGTAATCAAATGAATAATATACTGGGTGGAAATGATACTATTGTATCCTATCCTGTATCGGAAATACCATATTGCAATACTGTAGATGATTGTGTACCTCCTCTTTCTGAAGTATGCAAAACACATATTGTAAGTCTTTGTGTTAAATGCATGCCTTAAGCAAATCATTTTCATAAAAAAAGAGGTTACTACTTAGAGTAACCTCTCTCAGATAAATAGAATTCCTAACCCTATTGACTTACTATCTGGAATTTCTTCTTTGTATTCATCTTAAGCGATAAATCTATAATTATACCTATCACCAATCCTATCAATGATGGCATTACCCATTCAAGCTTGTTTTCAGCAAATGGGAAAGTATTTACCCAGTCTCTCATTCCTTCAATATTAACACCATATGACACTAGTGTACTTGGTACTTCTACAAGAAATGCCAAGAAAACAACACATCTATATGTCCAGTTCCCCGGTATCAGTTTGTCAAAGATATTCATCAATATAAGAACTATCACTACTGGATAAAACAATGTAAGCATTGGCCCGGAAAACTTCACTATTGAATTCACTCCCAAATTTGCAATAAAAAAACTTATAACTACCGTAATTATTGCGTTCCACTTGTATGGAAGCTTACCATTTGATATATCCTGAAAATAATCACCCGCAGTTACAGCCAAACCCACAGCAGTAGTAAAACATGCCATAATTACACATACTGACATGATCCATATGCCTATAGGCCCTAGAAGCTGACCTACTAGCCCAACAAACAACTCTGTTCTTTCGATATCTGGAGAAAATAATGAAGGTCCCTGAGCACCTATATAAATCAAACCTCCGTAAACAAGGCCGATTACACCCATTGCCAATATACCAGAGTATATTGTCATCTTTATTTGTGATTTGGTGGACTTATATCCTTTTGCTACAAGCGCACTTATTATTATTGGTGCAAATATCGCAGCTGCCAGACCATCAACAGTCTGATACCCTTCTGTAAATGATAAGCCATAAGCATGATCAATCCCTGTATCAATAATATCTGACATAGGAGAAGAGATCCCTTTTATTATGATACTTATCAATGTAATTAATAATACTGGTGTTAATATCTTTCCTATTTTATCAATTACAGTACCCGGATTTACAACAAACCATATTACTAATCCAAAATAAACTATTGAAGTGATCCAATGGCTAACACCAGGAAGCAAGGGTAATATACCCATTTCATGAGTTACGGCTCCTGTACGAGGAAGAGCAAGTAAAGGCCCTACTGTAAGGATAATAACTACCCCTAAAAACTTACTGAACCATGGATGGACTTTATCCGCTAAAGCATTAAAACTACCTCCGGCAAGGGCAGCAGCGATGATAGCTAATAAAGATAAACCTACATCTGTAGTAAAGAAACCAGCTATCCCCAGCCCCCATTCATCACCAAGCAGTAAACCTAATTTAGGTGGAAATATCAAATTTCCCGCTCCAAACATCATGGCGAATAAAGCTAGTCCTACAACCCAAATATCTTTAGCCTTCTTTATCATTTTTTTGAATCCTTCTATATGTATCTTTGTTTTATTTCAGCCCCCAAAAATGAAAAACATTTTTAAACCTACATTTATTATAAGTGGATATCTTATTCTGTTCCACTCAATTTAAATTTAATCTAATAAAAAATGGGGAAAAAAGTTCATTATTCATGCAACGGTGGGGCAACTTCTGATGTCTCTCATATAAGGACACAAACTAATCATTCTATCTTTCCTGGACAGACATTCAATATACTGTCCACAATTAATTCGAAACCATACACTTTTAAAAAAAAGAGGAAATCTACACTCCTCTTTTTTTTTACTCCTGTATAAAAACTACTTTCTTATACTATTCCTATTCGACAAATAATATTGATTTCTTTGTAACACTCTTATGTCTCTTTCATTTATCCCTGATTCCGAGAGTTTTTTCAAATATTGGCTTTGTATAGAATCAGTAAAATACTTCTGGTAAGACTTCATATACGATATATCTTTCCATAGAAAAGAGAATAATATTATATCTTCATCTTCTGTATCAAAAGAAACTTCCTTTCTTATCAAGCCCTCATCTTCCCTTAGTTTCTCATATGTCACTAATGAATCTACATCAAGAAAAGCCTGATGATACTCCACAGGTACTGATATTCCAATCTCTTCAAGTATTATCTTCTGATTTTTCTCTTTGGATTTTGAGGCCTTTAATTGCTGAACATCCTCAATCTTATTATTCAGAAGCAATGAAATAACTACGATTGGAATAATGAATAGTACAAGCAAACTAATTATTGAAGTATATTTTCTCATATCGTTTAAATAAAAAAAGGAGGCTATATAGCCTCCTGCAAATATACATAAAACAATCTTTATTCTTTATCTTCACACCCACACTCAAAACTCTTATTATACATCTCCATTGCTTTGATAGACATACCCATAGAAGAGAAACCTCCATCATGGAATAAGTTTTGCATAGTTACTTTCCTTGTGAAATCTGAGAACATCATAATACAATAATCAGCACATTCTAATGCATCGGCATTGCCTAAAGGACTATTTCGTTCAGTGAAATCCATCAATCCACTAATTCCTTTCACACCACTACCCGCAGTAGTCATGGTAGGTGATTGTGAGATTGTATTGACTCTAATCTTTTTTTCTCTTCCATAAATATATCCAAAGCTCCTTGCTATCGATTCAAGTAAAGCTTTTGCATCTGCCATATCATTATAACCATATAATGTACGTTGAGCTGCTATATATGATAATGCCAACACAGAACCCCATTCATTGATAGCATCCATCTTATTAGCAACCTGCAATACTTTATGGAAAGAAATAGCTGAAATATCTAATGTCTTATTCAAATAATTATAATCAAGATCATTATACACTCTCTTCTTTCTCACGTTAAGGCTCATACCTATTGAGTGTAAAACGAAATCAACCTTACCACCAAACTGATCCATTGCCACTTGAAATACATTCTCTAAGTCTTTCACATTTGTAGCATCTGCAGGCACAACAGTTGTATTTAGCTTTTCAGCTAACTCTTCTACCTGACCGAATCTTATGGCTGTAGGCGTATTGGTAAGAATTACCTCAGCACCTTCTTCAACTGCTCTTTCAGCAACTTTCCATGCTATTGATGCATTATCTAGTGCACCAAAGATGATTCCCTTCTTACCTTTTAATAAGTTATACGACATTTGTTTATGTTTTTGGTATATAGTATAGTCTTATATTTCTATATCCAGTAGCTCTTTAGCAGTGCTTATTGCAGCTTCAGTTATCCTTTCACTACTCAACATCTTCGCTAATTCTGTTACTCTTTCTTCTTGACCTAACAGACGAAGACTTGATTTGGTTGAGTTATCATCAGTTTTTTTATAGACTAAATAATGCTGCAATCCCTTTCCTGCTATCTGAGGCAAGTGCGTTATAGCCATTAATTGATGGTCTTTTGACATCTTCCTTAATATCTTGCCAACCTTACCAGCTACTTCCCCAGACACTCCTGTATCTATCTCATCAAAAATAATAGTAGGCATCATACTACTTTCTGCAACAAGAGATTTTATCGCCAGCATTACCCGTGACAACTCTCCCCCTGATGCTGCTTTCGATAATTCACTCAAGTCAGTTCCTTTGTTTGCATTAAACAAGAACCTCAACTTATCAATGCCATTAGGTATAGGCTCTTCTACAGTTTCTATTGCAGCTTCAAACCTAGCATTCTCCATACCCAACTCATGAATAATTGAAATGATGCTCTCTTCAAATTCTGGTATACATGTCCTTCTTCTCTCTGATAAGAACATGGCTTTCTTATATAATTCTTCTTTGCTCTTCTCTAGTATTTCCTTATATCTCTCTATTTCTTCTTCTAAAGATGAATAGTCGACAAGTTGTAATTCTATTTCTTCTTGTAGTTCAAGTAAAGCTTCAACTGAATCCATACGATGCTTATGCTGCAAGCGATAGATAACATCAAGACGATCATTTATCTCTTCCTGACGTTCTGGATTAGGTTCTAGTTTCTCCATCAGTGATTCAATTTCATATGATATATCACTTAATTCTATGGATACAGACTCAACCCTTTTCTCTAGCTCCTGATAAGCATCATCAAGATTTACAATTCCCTTGATCAAGTTTCCTGCCTCAGTCAATGAATTAGTAATACCACCTTCTTCTGATGCAAATACTTGAGTAAGATCAAATAAATTACTTTTAATCAAATTGATATTATTAAGCACCTTCAACTCTGCCTCCAAAGGATTTTGTTCATCCCTTTTTAGCTCTGCACTACTTAATTCATCATATTGATATTGTAAGAAATCTTGCTCCTGTCTGGCCTTTGATTCTTTTTCTACCAGTGCATCATATTCACGTTGCAGCTTCTGATGCTTATTGTAGAACTTATTATATTCATCAACACTATCCCTTATTTCTGCAAAACTATCAAGAACCTTCAGTTGGAAATATCCCGAATGCAGATTCAATGTTTCATGCTGACTATGTATATCTACTAGCTTTTCTCCTAGCTTTTTCATCAATGGAAGTAAGACCGGACTATCATTTACAAAAGCCCTACTCTTCCCTGAGGGCCATATTTCCCTTCTGATTATACAGATATGTTCATAGTCTAAGTCATTCTCACTAAAAAAGCTTTCCAGTTTTAACGCTTCTATATCAAAGGTAGCTTCAACTATACACTTCTTTTCTTTATCTAACAATACCTTGATATCTGATCGCTTCCCTAATACTAAGGCTAGTGCGCCAAGAATTATTGATTTACCGGCTCCTGTCTCTCCAGTAATAACAGAAAAACCCTTATGAAAATCCATGTCCAGCTTTTCAATAAGGGCATAATTTATAACAGATAAGTGCTTTAACATATATGAAAGATATTATTGATAGGGCAAAGATAGCAACATTTTTTCGATATTATATTGCTTTATTTTACAGTCTGTTTTGATAATAAGAGGTATAAACCAAGCCTATTTTAAAGCTTCTTATTAGATCAAAAATGATACAACATTATTCAAGCTATGTGAAATCATAGGCAATAGTATGCTTTTGGTTCTTATTGTTATCCAACCATATAAAAATCCCAGAACTCCTGTATACAGGAATGGTATTAAATCAAACTTAACTCCCCAACTATCATTAAAGCTCAAGCCATGTAATAAAGCAAATACCATTGCTGTAATCCATACAGAAGGACGACCCAATTTCATCTTTCCTATCTTATAATATTCTCTTACAACCTGAGTCAACAATACGATCATAATACCTCTAAACGAGATCTCTTCATCTACAGTAGGCATTATCAGCTGAAATAGCATTGTTTCCTTATCGAATGTATTCCCTGATGAATTTAAGTATGACCCAACAGCAACCAATATAAATACTATAACCAGAACTACAATAGGTAGATTTGCACGCTTCTGTCTAATCCTAAAATAATGTCTTCCCCGAAAGTATTTCCACCCAAATAATATAAATAACAGAGAAAAAACTATTGAATACAGCTTTCCACTCCAATTCCATTCCCCGCCAATAAAATCAAGAGATGGATAATAAAAAGCGACTTCATTCAGAAAACTGCTTATTATATAGACCATAAAAAACAAGATCAAGCTCTTATAGCTTCCATGTTTTTTGCGCCCTACTAATATAAATAAACTTGCTACTATCAGTATTATAAGCTGTACTATCCAAAATTTTCCCATAACTCAAATTTGATATAATCATGAGATATAAAGATAATTATTTCAATAATAAGTGATTTTGCAGAAGAGAACCTACCATTGTTGACAACTTCCCCTGATAAATCAAGGGTGATTCTTAGCCTTATAACCACACTCAGAACGACTTTATGATGTATATTTTGCATCTACCTCCACTATTTAGAAATATAGTAGCCCAAACTTTCTTTTATGATTGTTGCTCTTTTGAGATTCTATTTTTTGAAAATCTTCTAAAAGTCCGACTATAATCAAAACATAAGATCATACTTCATCTTTTTATAGTAAACTGCATCAAAATAAAAACACTCGTTTTTTCTTCATTTCATGCAATCATTAACTTAAAGATCAAAAGCCTAAAATCTACTTTCCC
>JBGRPZ010000109.1:0-12211 GCA_041725915.1 Hyphomicrobiales bacterium
GAAAGCAGATTTTAGGCTTTTGATCTTTAAGTTAATGATTGCATGAAATGAAGAAAAAACGAGTGTTTTTATTTTAAAGTAGTTTGATATGAGAAGGTGAAGTATGGAACTTATTTATAATACAGTCTGTTTACTCATTTTTGTGTAGTAATTCAAACATATAGTATTTCAGTCCTTTTTTATTTTATCAGACCTTTTAAGTCTCTTCGTATAAAAAAGAGGCCACTTAGTTAAACTAAGTAGCCTCTGATATTTATAAATTACTGTAAATAATAGTAGCTTATGAATGATTGACCTTTGGTCTGGCAAGTTTAGACTTCCAGAACTCTCTATTCATTCTTGCAATATTACTTACTTTTATTTCCTTTGGACATTCAGCTTCACAAGCATAAGTATTAGTACAGTTACCAAAACCAAGCTCATCCATTTCGTTTACCATATTAATTACTCTATCACGAGCTTCAGGTTGCCCTTGAGGTAAAAGTTTGAATTGAGAAACCTTTGCAGATACAAACAACATAGCAGAAGCATTTTTACATGCAGCAACACATGCTCCACAGCCTATACAAGAAGCAGAGTCCATAGCTAAGTTTGCATCTAATTTTGATATCTGTATACTATTTGCATCAGGTACACCACCAGTACTTACTGAAATGTATCCACCTGCTTGGATGATTTTGTCAAAAGTAGAACGATCAACAATTAGATCCTTTATTACAGGGAAAGGTTTAGCTCTCCAAGGTTCTATAACTATCTTTTGACCATCCTTAAATCTTCTCATATGAAGCTGACAGGTAGTAGTTGCTGCATCAGGACCGTGAGGTTTTCCATTAATAAACAAACTACACATACCACAAATTCCTTCACGGCAATCATGATCAAATGCAACTGGTTCTTCACCCTTATTGATAAGGTCTTCGTTTAATACGTCGAGCATCTCAAGGAATGAAGAATCTTCGGAAATGTTCTGAACCAAATAGGTTTTGAATTCACCTTTACTATCAGGTCCTGCTTGTCGCCAGATTTTTAATGTGAGGTTCATAATTCCAAATTTATAGTGTTTAGGGCCATCAAACTATTGCTCAACACAAATTACATTTTCAATAAAATGCATAAATGGCCAATATTATATTATTTGTAGTTTCTTTGTTTTACTTCTATATCTTTAAACTCAAGCTCTTCTTTATGTAGCATAGGTTCTTTATCAATGCCATTGTATTCCCATGCAGCTACATAAGAGAAATCTTCGTCATTACGTAAAGCTTCTCCTTCTGGAGTCTGATATTCCTCACGGAAGTGACCACCACAAGATTCTTCTCTATGTAAAGCATCTCTTGCCATCAATTCTCCTAGCTCAATAAAATCAGCTACACGAAGCGCTTTCTCAAGCTCTGGATTTAGACTGTCAGCAGTACCAGGTATTCTAACATCCTTCCAGAATTCTTTTCTAAGTTCTTGGATCATGGTTATAGCTTTCTCAAGACCTTTCTTGTTTCTAGCCATACCCACATAATGCCACATAATATGGCCAAGTTTCTTATGAAAATGATCAACAGAGTATTGTCCCTTAATATTCATAAGAGTATTGATCTTTTCTTTTACCTTTTGTTCTGCTTCAAAGAATTCAGGATGATCAACAGACATACGCTCAACCTTAAACTGATCAGAAAGGTAATTTTGTATAGTTTGTGGTAAAACAAAATAACCATCAGAAAGACCTTGCATCAATGCAGAAGCACCTAATCTATTTGCTCCGTGATCAGAGAAGTTAGCTTCTCCTGTAGCAAATAAACCTGGAATAGTAGTTTGTAACTCATAATCTACCCAAATACCACCCATAGTATAGTGAACAGCAGGATAAATCATCATAGGAGTTTCATAAGGATTGTCATCAGCAATCTTCTCGTACATCTGGAAAAGGTTGCCATAACGAGCCTCAATAACATCTTTACCTAAGCGATTTATAGCAGAAGCAAAATCAAGATATACTGCAAGTCCTGTAGAACCTACTCCATATCCTGCATCACAACGTTCTTTGGCTGCACGAGAGGCAACATCTCTAGGAACAAGGTTACCAAAAGCAGGATATCTTCTTTCAAGATAATAATCTCTGTCTTTTTCCTTAACCTCGGTAGGCTTCATCTCTCCTTTTCTTAGCTTTTCAGCTACTTCCTTATCCTTGGGAGTCCATATTCTACCATCATTACGAAGAGATTCAGACATCAAAGTAAGCTTTGATTGATACTCTCCATGAACAGGAATACATGTAGGGTGAATCTGTGTAAAGCATGGGTTTGCAAAGTATGCACCCTTCTTATAACACTGATAAGCAGCACTACCATTAGATCCCATAGCATTAGTAGAAAGGAAGAATACATTTCCATATCCTCCTGTTGCAATGACTACAGCATGAGCAAAATGACGTTCTATCTTACCTGTTACCATATCACGGGCGATGATACCACGAGCTTTGCCGTCAATGATTACAAGGTCAAGCATTTCATGACGAGTAAACATCTCTACATGACCTCTTTCAACTTCTTTGCTTAAGGCTCCATATGCACCTAATAATAGCTGCTGTCCGGTTTGGCCTCTAGCATAGAATGTTCTACTTACTAATGCACCCCCAAATGATCTGTTAGCAAGATATCCTGAATATTCACGAGCAAAAGGAACTCCCTGAGCAACGCATTGGTCAATGATATGATTACTTACTTCAGCTAGACGATGTACATTAGCCTCACGAGCACGATAGTCACCGCCTTTTACAGTATCATAGAATAATCTATATATAGAATCCCCATCATTAGGATAGTTTTTTGCTGCATTTATACCCCCTTGAGCAGCGATACTATGCGCACGTCTTGGACTATCTTGATAGCAAAAGGTTTTAACCTGAAATCCTAGTTCACCTAAACTTGCAGCAGCAGCACCACCAGCAAGGCCAGTTCCAACTACAATAACATCAACCTTTCTTTTGTTAGCAGGATTTACTAAGTCAATATGACCTTTATAATTTGTCCATTTCTCAGCTAAAGGTCCTTCAGGTACTTTGGAATTTAATTTTGTCATAACTCCAATAAATTAATAGTTACCAAAATAAATAATAATTGGAATGATTATAAAACCAATCGTAACGATAATAGCTATAATACGACCTATTATTTCAATAGCAGGAGTATAAACGCTATGTCTAATACCTAGAGATTGGAATGCAGATTGAAATGCATGATTTAAATGGAATCCAAGTAGTAATATACATACAACATAGAATATTACATATCCTAGATGATGAAATAAGTTTACTACTAATAGACCCATATCCTCTAATACTATTGGAGCTAGAGGAATCGGATTCCCATCTACAAGTATCACATTATCATATACAACCTCAGGAATATCTCCAGCCATTTTCTTAAAGAAGAAATTGACAAGGTGAATAATTAAAAAGATAAATATGATAATCCCAGTATGAAACATATATCGAGAAGTCCAAGACTCTTCTGAAGTTCCAGATACTTTATATTTAACAGGTCTGGCCTTTTTATTTTGGATCACCAAAATTACACCATAAACTATGTGAATAATAAACCCTATAAACAATACCCATTGAAAGGTTTGTATAAAAGGATTTGTGCCCATAAAGTGAGCTGCCTGATTAAATAACTGTCTTGTTGGATCAAATAATATCAACAAGTTAATAGATAAATGCACTATAAGGAATGTTAATAAAAACAATCCTGCCAGAGACATTATGATCTTTTTAGTGACCGAGGAATAATGTAAACCTGACTTGTTCATAACACTTTGTTGTTTTGTCTTTATTTTAATCAAAGGTTCAACGATTAATTCTTTATATTTGCCAGATAGGCATGGGCAAATTTAAAGGTAATATTTTATTGTATTCTGATTATGCCCTTTAAAAATAGCTTAATAGTATCAAATTTATAATTAAACTAAAGAGCGTTAACCTAGATTATGAAATATCACCATCCTTCAAAAGAGCTATTCATCAGAAATAGAAAACTCTTTTCTGATCAGTTAAAACCTTCCTCTGCAGCTATATTTCATTCTTCAGATATTTATCCTATTCATGCGGATAGGTTTCATAAATTCCAACAGCAGTCAGACATCTATTATTTGACTGGCATAGATCAAGAAGAAACTATTTTAGTGTTAACACCTGATCACCCTGATCCTTCTTTTAGAGAGATATTATTTATAAGATCATTAGATCCTCAGGTGGTAATTTGGGAAGGAGAAAAGCTTTCCATAGAAAAAGCAGAAAGTATCTCCGGTGTATCTAAAATATATAACCTGAATAATTATGAAATTGTTCTTAAGGAGCTACTCTATTATGTTACAAATATATACTTTAATTTTAATGAATACGCAAAGTTCTTTTCTGATATAGAAGATAGAAATTCCAGAAAGGCCAGAGAGGTTATGAATAAGTATCCAACACACTCTTTCGAAAGATCTGCTCCTATTCTTCACCAACTTCGAATGGTTAAGACGAGAGAAGAGATAGAAATCATAAAGAAAGCATGTGAGATTACTGAAAAATCTTTTCGTCATCTTCTAAATGCAGTGAAACCAGAGATGATGGAATATCAGGTAGAAGCTGAATTAGAGTATGTATTTAAGTATAACGGAGCAACAGGTTCTGCATATGAACCAATAGTAGCAGGTGGTGAAAATGCCTGTAGTCTTCATTATATAAAGAACGACAAGGAGCTAAAAGATGGGCAGCTTTTACTTCTGGATATGGGAGCTGAGTATGGTAATTATGCTTCTGATATGTCAAGAACAATTCCTGTGAATGGGCGGTTTACTAAGAGACAAAAAGAATGTTACAATGCAGTATTAGATGTCTTTAAAAAAGCTTGTCAGAAGTTTACTATAGGGAACACTCTTAAAGGCATAAATGAGTATGTAAATGACTTAATGCAAGAAGCTTGTATAAAATTAGGTCTTTTTTCTGAAGAAGACCTAAAAAATCAAGAAGAAGATTACAAATTATTACAAAAATATTATATGCACAAAGTTTCGCATCATATTGGATTAAATGTTCATGATGTATTTGATCCTAATGCTAAGTTTGAGGCGGGTATGGTGCTTACTTGTGAACCTGGAATATATATAAAAGAAGAGGGTATAGGGATTAGAATCGAGAATGATATATTGGTTACCCTTGATGGGCCTGTAGATTTAATGGCTAATATTCCAATAGAGGTTGAGGAAATAGAGAGTTTAATGAATTCTTCAATCTAGTATTAAACTTATTTTTAACCTAAAAATATCAATTAAGTTTTATGTTTCAAGCTGAAGTATACAATAATAGGAGAAATAAATTACGTGAAGAGATAAAGAGTGGTATAGCTTTATTTCTAGGTAATGTTGATGCAGCTTTTAATTATCCTGCAAATATTTATCATTTCCGTCAGGATAGTCATTTCCTTTATTTCTTTGGAATAAATAAGCCTGGATTTGCAGGTGTTATCGATTTTGAGTCTGGTGAGGATATGATTTTCGGTAATGATGTTGATATAGATGATATTATTTGGACAGGTCCTCTTCCTTCTGTAAAAGAGCTTGCTGCTCAGGCAGGAGTTAATAAGACTGCTCCAATGAGTAATTTGATTGAAGTTTTACAGAAGGCAGTTGCTCAGGGAAGAAAGATCCATTTCTTACCTCCTTATAGGGCAGAAACAGTCATTCAACTAAGTGATCTTCTTGGATTACATCATTCAGTGGTAAAAACTTATGTGTCTGAAGAGCTTGTAAGAGGAGTTGTAAAGCTGAAGTCTATCAAAGAAGAGGTTGAGATTCAAGAGATCGAAAAAGCGGTTGATACTGCTTACTTGATGCATACAACTGCAATGAAGATGGCTATGCCGGGTGTATATGAAAGAGAGATTGCCGGAGCAATTGAAGGTATATCTTTGGCTAATGGTGGTCCGGTTTCTTTTCCAATCATATTAAGTATCAATGGGCAGACATTGCATAACCATTATCATGGTAATATGTTGACTGAAGGTCGTATGATGGTTACTGATGCAGGTGCTGAAACAGAGAACTGTTATACATCAGATATCACACGTACTGTCCCTGTTGGTGGTAAGTTTAATCAGCGTCAGAAAGAGATATACCAGATTGTTCTTGATGCAAATATGAAGTCTATCGAGGCTATTCGTCCCGGTATTGAGTATAGAGATTGTCATATGCTTGCAGCAAAAACAATTGCTTCTGGACTTAAAGACCTTGGACTTATGAAGGGGAATATTGAAGAAGCAGTGGCATTAGGTGCACATGCTTTATTTATGCCTCATGGCCTAGGGCATATGATGGGAATGGATGTCCATGATATGGAAGGTTTGGGTGAGAATCTTGTTGGTTATGATGAGGAGACCAAGCGTTCTGATATCTTTGGTACTGCTTTCTTGCGCTTGGGTCGTAAGTTGCAGCCGGGTTTTGTTCTTACTGATGAGCCGGGATGTTACTTTATTCCTGAATTGATAGACAAGTGGAAGAACGAGAAGAAGTTTATGGAGTTTATCAACTATGATAAGGTTGAAACCTATAAAGACTTTGGAGGTATCCGTATTGAGGATGATATATTAGTTACTGATACTAGTTATAGAGTTCTTGGCAAACCAATTCCAAAAACTATTAAAGATATAGAAGATATTATGTCATAAACTATAGTATATACTGTTATATGGAAAGGCAATCATATTATGATTGCCTTTTTTGTTTGCTCATTTCCTACTACTGCATATGCTATAATCATTGTTTTATTCTTGAATAAATAATTAATTTTAATTCTTTATACTCTACTACTTTCCTTTATTTGTAAGATTAATATTTGTTGTTATTATTTTGTGTTTTTACTATTAATGTATATGTCTTGGGTATAAATACTTATAGTATTATTTCAAATATAATGCGTATTATTCTTTTTTTGCATGCAACCTTTTCATAAGTTTGCAACTCTATATACATATATAGTTTCTATGTTTTTCTTGGTTGGTATACTTGCAATGCTTAATAAAGTAGGTAAAAACATAGAATTAAAATTAACTAATAAACAATTTACAAACATGAATTTTAAGAAATTTACTTTAGCAGCTAGCATGCTATTATTTGGAGCAACTTTATCTTTTGGGCAGACAGTGAAATATGATAGAGTAGAGACCGATAGAATTTATATAGGAGACAATCAAGAGATAAAGTGTCAATTGAATGGATTTGAAGCTAGATATAATGACTGGTTTTATGTCCATAGTAAAAAGAAAATGGCCATTGGAGTAGGAGATGAGCTTTGGAGAAATCAACTTGTGTTTAGAGATAACAAAGCTGCTTTCTTTTCGGATGTCGATTCTTATTACGATTTAAAGATAAATGGAAGAACTCTGATTACACATGATTTGAAAGTTAAAAGTGTCATTAGAGGTAGTGGTGACTGGTTAGCTATAACTCATCCTGAAAGGGTTAGTTTAGGAGTAGGTTCTCAACCTTGGCATTATCATTTAATAGTAGAAAAAGGTTGCGTAGGTATTGGTTTAAACCATATTACTAACGAAAACTATAGATTCCAAGTTGCAGGTAACTCATCTTTTTCAGGTCGTATAGAATGTAGAGAAGTAAAAGTTTTCTCTACTGCAGGTGCTGACTTTGTGTTTGCTGATGATTATAAACTACGTCCATTAGAAGAAGTAGAAGCATTTGTAAAAGAAAACAAGCATCTTCCTGAGATTGCTCCTGCTGCTAAGATGGAGAAAGAAGGTCTAAATATGTCTGACTTCCAAATTCAGCTTCTTCAGAAAGTAGAAGAGCTTACTCTTTATATGATTGATCTTAAGAAAGAGAATAAAGAGTTAAGAAAAGAAGTAGAAGCTTTAAAGACAACTAAGTAATTTAAGTTTAAAAAGACATAAAGGCAACTTTGAATGTTAACTAACATTACTTTGTTGCCTTTTTTCAAAGGTATTTTTATGAAAGAAAAGATATTATTCTTAAGTATAATACTTCTTATACTTTTTAGTAGAAAAGATGTTTCTGCTCAACCTGTACCTAAGCCAAGTAAAAAAGTTTATAATATAAGCATCCAGTATCTGAGCCATAAGTCTGTCGGTATAGAATGGGATTATGATGGATTTAATCCAGGCCTTAGTGGCTCCTATAGATTATGGTTTGAAGTTGAACTATATAAAAATAATAAATTAATTAGAACACTAACTACTTCTCATAAAAACGGCAATGATCATGATGTCGATTTCACTAATAATCTCAATGAATGCTCAAATTATTCTGTCAGAATAAGAGCATTACATGCTATACCTCATAAGATTTGTGCTTACGAAATAATAGAAGATTTTTGTGAGCCTACTTATGAAAAAGGGGAATTTGCAAACTATAGCTTTAGTACTCCTAAACATGTAACATCAATAGAACACAGTTCTTCTTTATCATCAGGTACCGAAAGAGCAGTAACTATAATATTAAAACCAGGGTCAAGATATAAGGCTAGTGGAAACAATGTATATCATGCTATTTCTGAATCAAGGTATTGTGGAGGTAGCAGATCAAACAACTTACTGTCTGAAACAGTAGAAACTGCTACAACTTTAGAACCTGTAACAACTTTCTCTGATCATAATAGTAGTTTTAAAGACGTTGTTGCTTTTAATAACTCTGACAATCAACTTTTATCTATACTTAAAGTTTTCCCCAACCCATTCACCAACACACTAACCATAAATGCTGGTAGTGGTATGAATGACAAGGAAGTCAGAATATTTGATTGCTTTGGTAAGATGGTGAAACAAGCTCGTTTCAATACGCAAGAGCATAAATTAGATATGAGCAGTTTATCGAAGGGAATGTATATCGTCAAAGTGTTTGAGGGTAGTGATATTCTTGGAATTGAAAAGGTAGTGAAGCAGTAATATATAATATTACTCTCTTACAAAGTATATATAAAGAGGCTGCCCGTTTTATGGACAGCCTCTTTAGTATTATTCTATTATTATTTTTCTCACTTCGTCTGGTTTTGAGTCTTTAAGTTTGAAGAAGTAGGTTCCTGGGTTTAGGTTCAAGTGGAATTTATTTTCACCTTTGTGTATATCTAGTCTTTGGAGTTTATCACCATTAACATTATAAATATACCCAAGTCCGTAGTTGTTCTTAGCTGTAATCATAATATCAAAATTGCTCACAGGGTTTGGGTAGATATTGAAAGTAGTATCATCCTGCAAATCTTTTTGATATGATGATGTTTTATATGTAAAGCTTTTATTCACATTGTCGTAATGTCCACTAATGCTAGCATTTATTATAGAATAGCCATACATACCATTCTTTCTTATACCTTGAAAGCGTATATATCTTCCGACAGCTCTTGTTGAATCCAATGAGGCTTTTGTATATTCCCAGAATCTGGACATATTGTAAGGAACAGAATGGAATGATTTATTATCATCAGATACCTGTATCTCGAACTTACAGTTCCTAGAGTTTTCAAACTTTAAACACATTGTAGAAAAATGACACCTTTCCCCTGCATCAAAGGTGATGCTTTGGTTATCATCCCAATCGCTTGCCCATCTTGTGTTAGGGTCTTTATTGAGAACTAAACTTGGGTAATGGTCATATTCAATTCCGGAAGCATAAGCAGAAAGATTACTTCTATAAAGCAAGTTTGGATTACTAGGGCCAGAAACTTTCACTTCATAAATAGAATAGCCATATTTTTCATTTCGTTTATGTCCATGTATGCTTATTGCCTGAGTTTTTACAGGCTTAAAGAAGTCTACTCTCATAGGTACTTTTCTGGAATTTACTTGATTGGATTTAATATCAAAATCGTGTTTATAAAAAGGATATGGCCCATTGATATTAAGCATAGAGCTGGTAGAGTATCGATTGAGATAGTCTACATTCTTCCATGTATTATCAGAGTCAAGATACATTATATCATATTCATCACTAGATCCATTTTCCCATAATGAAGAAACACTATTGACTGTTTGACTTTCATCCATATATATAGTAAGCCATTGGTCATCTGTCCAATCACTAGCCCACCTTGAATCTGGATTGAGATCAGTAGCATGTGATGGATTATAACCATGTTCTGTATTGCTACATATTGCCATCTTTGCATCAACTAAATCATTACGATTATAAGATGTTTTTTTATATTTAAATACTGTTATTGAATTTGGAGGCAGCTGATATTTGAAGGAATTATTGCCATCTGCAATTTCTATATTATAAACTTCATCAAGATTATTAGCAACAATTACAGAGATTGTACCATCAGGATTTTGGATAGCTACCTGATTAATATATGAGATATTGTTATCAGAAAATTCATTGAAAGTAGAATTAATAACATGTCCTCCGGGTCTGACATTACGACTAAAGAGTTTCATCACATAATAAGAAGGATTGTATATAATTTCTTTTGTATCAGTATTTACCATTATTGGAGCATGGCCACAGTTAGGTATACCATCATGGCATGGATTCCCATGTTGGTTCAATACGATATTCCAATCTATCCAGCCTTCTGTATGGTGAGATAAATCATTAATTATATCAAAAATATATCGTGCAGCAGGTTTCCATTGGCGTATAAAAGTGCCTCCTTTACAGCCCTCAGTTGCAATCATATGTGTTTGTGGAAAGCGATCCTTAACATAATCAATACTACCAAAATCATTTATTGACCATGCTTCTTCACCCGCATTGTGCATTCCAAGGTCGAAAGCATACCAGTGGAATCCAACACCATAAATATATTGTGCAGCCTTTGAACCGCGACCCAAAAGGGCATTACAATATTTTTTCATTCCATCACCACGTCCTATAGCAACTTGTTTATCCCAATCCCAAATAATAATTTTTGAGTCTATACCATTGGCTTTAAATACAGGGCCTAAATGATCACCTATAAAATTCAAAGATTGATCTATACTATAAGTACAGGCTTCCCATTTGGAATTGTTTTGAGTTTCATTTTGTAAAGACACGGAATAAATATTGATGCCTCGCTTTTTATATTCTTGTACATATCTGGCCAAGTATCTGGCATATACATCATAACAGTCTTCTCTTAAGCTATTATCACGCAAAGAAAAAGACCCTGTACCACCACCATACATTTCACCGCTTTTCTTCATCCAGGCAGGAGGAGACCAAGGTGCGGCAAATATTTTGATTTCTGGGTTAATGGCTAATGCTTGCTTTACAGCAGGAAGAACATAACGTTCTTCATCTTTGAATGAGAAATCTTTTAAATCCCAATCATTAGGTGTATTGTCATATGAGTAATATCGGGTAGAGAAGTCACATGATCCTATATGGGTTCTCATTAAGGAATACTGAGCACCATCTTTACTATAGTATGCATCGAATATTTCTTTTTGCTTTTCTTCGGGAAGAGTTCTTATAACAGAAACTGCCGATTCTGTCATAGCACCTCCTATCCCCATTAATTCTTGTTTTTGTTCTCCTGAGTAAATACGAATCAGATTAGGATAAAGAGCTTGGTTCGACATACCATTAAAATGTGCTTCAGATAGTTTTTGATATGTAGGACTATCCTTGCATACAGAATAAACTTCTACGTTGTTTTGGCTTTTCGCTTTAGTGAAGCATAAAGCAAGCACAACTACCATCAATAATCTTGGATAATAGTTATTCATAGCTTTTTCTAGTTTAGTTATTTAATAATAGAGTTTAAGTTTACTTAATATATATACTATATTCTGTTTTATAGTCTTTTCAGGGAAATAGTGTCTGTTTTAAAAAACGGATTATTAAGAATTAATCATATAGTAAAAAAAGACTATTTTTCATTTAACCATTCATTTTTTGATAAGAGTAAGCACTGTTGAAACCTTTTTTATAGACAATAGTATTCTTGGAATTGAAAAGGTAGTGAAGCAGTAAATATTTACCTTACATCAAGATAAATGTATATGACCATTCGTCTTTAGAGGGTGGTCTTTTTTCATGTATACATTACTCAAATCTTTCCCGCTTTCCTTATCTGTGTATAACATATTAGCTCCATGTAGCACCTATATTTATAGGTGTTTGGAGTGGGTATCTATATTAAACAGGGGTCTGTTTATTTAACTGTGTCATTAATTACCTGAATATCTATTTTTCTTTTGGAAAAGCCTTCACCTCATTTAAG
>JBGRPZ010000110.1:0-11986 GCA_041725915.1 Hyphomicrobiales bacterium
CGAAATCAGAAGCTTTTGCTATTTAACATAACATTGGGCTTATATGTGCGATAATCTACAATTTTAAAATTGAAAGCCGAATTATCGCACTATACAGTAGTTAAAAATAAGCGATAAAGCTTATAAATAAGAAAATACAAAGATCTATAGCAAATTCACTCCCAGCCTAAATCTTCAATAATAAGTAGATTATTAAGATGAATTAATTGTAAAAGTATACTATATCTGAATGAACTGATTTAAAGAATCTGTTGCTTTTTGTCAAAATCTATTTATTACTTATTTGGCTTATTGATATTTCGTAGTGAATGGAGTGTTGTATGAAAGAAAAAGAGGAAGCCAATTTTATCCTTTTTTATCTATGTCACAGAATTCGATGCCAAACATTTAGGTTAAGATAAGTGCAGTAGTTTTTAAATCATTTTATCATAAAAAAAGGCTCTTCCAAAGAAAAGCTTTTAAACAAAAAGCGAAATAATTAACTTTAGTTCACTCTCTTATAGAAGAGCATTTTTCTTGACTTCCCACTTCTTTTCAGGTATACAGAAAGGAAAGCTTTTTCTTTTTCTATAGATTCTCTTACTTTAAACACCTTATTTGCAGTTTCTTTAAAAGACCGTCTTGATTCTCTATCTTCTTCATAAATTTCCACATCAGACAATAATTCTTGAGCTTTATTAATATTCATTGATGCTTTATTTAGAAGAAAAGAAACTTCTTCATCTGACATTTTTCTAAACTGATTATTCTTTGCATTAATATAATTATTGTACTCCTTAACACTCTCATTTATTAAATCAACAGATAAGTTTAATTTGACTGTAACTACTTGACCCTGTAGAGAAACCAACCAATCTCTGGTAATAATATTTGGAATTCCAGCCTTTTCTATCCTTTTGATTTCAGACTCATAAAAATCTAGTGGCTCTAGCTTACTAAATTGTCTAAGGCTATCAATCTGCATTTGATAATTTTTTTTCTGTTTTGAAAGCGCACTAAAATCTCTATTATAAAACTCTTTATGAGAGATAGGACGTTGTAACATCTGAAATAAAGGATCTAAAGGCATATGAGTTTTGATAAATATTTCAGGAGGAATCAGAAAATATTCATCACGAAATTGATTATAATACTTGCCATCCATCTCATAACCACTTGCCCAGGTAACATCAACAAAGAAAGGCTTAGAATCAATAATCACCAAGTTCCACATATGCCCAATTCTATCATTAACTTTATTGCTCTGATATGTATATCCTCCTATTTTATACACTTCAATACCAGCACTTTTACAAAGAGATTCAAACAGTAGTGAATAATGAAAACAAACGCCTACCCTCCTTCTAAGAGTTTTATCTACAATCTCTTGCTCATCAAAATATGAAACACCTTGATTTCGGTTTCTATAATCATATTTAATATTATGAGCAACCCAAATATATATAGCTCTGGCTTTCTCATAATCATTATTAAGTCCTTTTGTTAGTTTTTGAGAAATAGAAGAAATGTCATTCAATCTTCCAGAAATAGATTTAGAGTGTAAATCTATTTTTTTAAACTTATTAATCTGCCCCACACTAATCAAAGAAAATGACAATAAGAAACTCAAGCAAATAACTTTAATCATAATAATATTTTAAAAATTTAAATAGAATATACCCTCACTTATCCAAAGACTAAGCCAAAAACAAACGATGAATCTATAAAAATAATTACTGAAATAAATTCATATTATAGATCAAAGGAAATGCAGAAGTAGAATAAATAAAAAAGCACTTATACTCTAATAAATTCTAATTAAAAAAACATAAACTCCAATGCAATTAAATACATACACAACAGATACTTACAATATACAGCTATTAAGACTATTTCTAATGTGAAATAACACATATATCTTTCATACAATGATCTGTGTTTTTATTATATATTTGACCTAAACATACAATAATTTGATAAAGTCATAATTGCAAAAACTAACAAATTATGAGAAAAGACACACCAATTGACTTTGATATAGTAACTGACAAGATAAAAGAAAATAAAATACCAAGTGTTGGTAAAGCCTCAATCAGAGAAATAAAAAAACTAGTCGATACCATTGAATCTGCCACAGGTGAGAAATTCATCAGAATGGAAATGGGTATTCCTGGTTTACCTCCATGCCAACTAGGTGTCAACGCACAAATTGAAGCTTTAAAGAATGGCGTAGCTGCTATCTATCCAGACATCCAAGGTGCCCCAATATTAAAAAAAGAGATTTCTCGTTTTTGCAAAAAATTTATTGACATTGATGTTCAGCCAGAAAGCTGTCTACCAACAGTAGGAAGTATGCAAGGTGGTTTTGCATCATTTTTGACATTGAGCAGAATATTCAAGGATAGAGATACTACTCTATTTATTGATCCGGGTTTCCCTGTTCACAAAATGCAGCATGATGTTTTAGGACTTAAGCACGAAAGCTTTGATGTTTATAATTATAGAGGTGAAAAACTAAGAGCTAAATTAGAAGAATACTTCTCAAAAGGAAATATCCATTCTGTATTATATAGTAATCCTAACAACCCATCATGGATCTGCTTCACTGAAAAAGAGCTACAAATCATTGGAGAGTTAGCAACAAAATATAATGTTATCATTATGGAAGATCTTGCATATTTTGGCATGGATTTCCGTATTGATATCTCTAAACCAGGAGAAGCACCCTATCAACCATCAGTAGCAAAATATACTGATAATTATCTACTATTCATATCTAGTTCTAAAGCTTTCAGCTATGCAGGAGAAAGAATAGGTATGATGGTAGTATCTGACAAACTATTCAATAGTGAATATCCGGACCTATTGAATTATTACAAGTTCTCTGAGTTTGGTAGAGCTATGATTTTTGGAACTCTATATCCTCTAAGTTCAGGAACATCGCATTCAGCACAATATGGCCTTGCAGGAATTCTAAAAGCAGCAAATGATGGAGTGTATAACTTCAGAAATGATGTATTAGAATATGGAGAAAAGGCAAAAATAATGAAAGAGCTTTTCACAAGTAATGGATTCAGTATTGTATATGATAAAGATGAAGACAATCCTATTGCTGATGGATTTTATTTCACCTTTTCATATCCGGGATTCACAGGAGAAGAGCTTCTAAATAAGCTAGTATATTATGGTATTAGTGCTATTTCACTAGGTATTACAGGTAGTGAGAAAATAGAAGGAGTAAGAGCTTGTGTTTCTTTAGTAAGCAGAGAGCAATTCCCTGATTTAGAAAAAAGACTTAAAGCATTTAATGAGCATCATGCTTAATTAAGATGATATAAAAGCACTTTTATTAAGAGGCTGTTCAATACTTGAACAGCCCTTTATCTTTTAGATTAATAATTTACACAAAGAGACCTTCGTATTGAGTGCTCTGTGGTATAGCAATCTTCATTATCAAGTTGACCTCGATCATTAAGATTTGAGATAATTTCTTTCTTGACCTCTAACTTAGCTATTGTTCTCATAATGTTTTTAATTTAAAATTAATAATGGATTAGTGTGAATCACAAATCACACAGTATATATTTCATCAAATTTAATCATCACCCTCTCTAATTCAAATGCATTCTATTATTTATTAGAAATAATCTAACTACTGTAAAAATATTTCAGTAGGCTGTTATACGTTTGCCTCACCCTATTAATTAATTAAAAACAAACAGTAATATGAAAAAGCTAAATTTAAAAATCAACAAAGAAACTATTGCTAATTTAAATAGTCAAGAGTTAAATTCTGTAAAAGGTGAAGGTAAAAGATCTATAGAAATAGAATGTATTTCTTGTTGGTGTGCTCCTACATTCTTTTGCTCTGATCACTATTGCTATTAATCAGTTGCTACAACACATTTGATTCATTTTAATGAATACAAAAAGGGAGTATCCAAAATATTGGACACTCCCTTTATTATATAAGAAGAACATTATTAAGATTTATCAGGTCTCTCACCTAAAATTCTAATAACATCTTTTTCATCAAGGACTTCCTTTTCAAGCAATTCATTAGCCATGTCTTCGAGAAGCTTCTTCTTCTCCATTAATAAGCTTTTAGTAGCCTGATAACAACTATTTATAATATCCAAAATCTCTTGATCAATAATAGCCTCTGTCTCCTCTGCAACTTTAGAAAGGCCAGAACCCATACCTAAAAACTGTCCTTGGTTTCTATCAACTAAAGACAAATTAGGTAGCTTATCACTCATACCATAAACAGTAATCATGTTCTTCGCAAGGCCAAAGACTCTTTCAAGGTCATTAGATGCGCCTGTAGATATTTCACTAAATATGACATCTTCTGCAGCTCTACCACCTAATAAGCCTTTTATTTTTCCATATAATTCCGGTTTAGACATCAAGAATCGATCTTCAAGAGGAGCTTGAATAGTATACCCCAATGCACCTAAGCCTCTGGGCACTATAGAAACCTTTTGAATAGGATCCGCACCTTCCGTAAAATGACCTACAATAGCATGACCAGATTCATGAAAGGCTACAATTCTTCTTTCTTTAGCATTGATCAGTCTATTTCTTTTCTCCAATCCAGCAATCACCCTTTCTATTGCTTCAGAGAAATCTTCCATTTCTACTTCATCTTTCCCTTTACGGGAAGCCATAAGAGCGGCTTCATTACAAATGTTCGCCAGATCAGCACCAGAGAAACCTGGGGTTTGAGCAGCAATCTTACGTAGATCAGTATCTTTACCAAGAATTATACTCTTCGAATGTACTTTTAGAATTTCTTCCCTACCCTGAAGGTCAGGTCTATCAACAAGTACTTGTCTATCAAATCTACCCGGACGCAATAGAGCTTTATCCAAGACTTCCGGTCTATTAGTAGCTCCCATAAGAATCACTGTTGTATTAGAATCAAAACCATCCATCTCAACTAAAAGCTGATTCAAAGTAGTTTCTCTTTCATCATGACCACCATAACCTCCTGGTTGAGTACGGCTTTTTCCAACAGCATCAATTTCATCAATAAATATAATACAAGGAGCTTTCTCTTTTGCTTGTTTAAACAGATCTCTTACTCGTGAAGCACCTACACCAACAAAGATTTCTACAAAATCAGAACCACTAATACTAAAGAAAGGCACATTAGCTTCACCAGCAACAGCCTTCGCCAAAAGTGTTTTTCCAGATCCCGGAGGACCAACAAGTAATATACCCTTTGGCAATCGACCACCAAGACGACTAAACTTCTCAGGAGTTTTCAAGAACTCGACAACCTCAACTAATTCAGCTTTTGCCTCATCAACACCAGCAACATCAGAAAACTTAATCTTAGACTTTGCATCTAGAGCTACAATTCTTGACTTATTTTGACCAACATTTAAACTATTACCTAAATTAGAACCCACCCTACGGAAAAGCACTAACCAAATTATAATAAGGATAACAAAAGGGAGAATCCAATTAGATAGAAAGTTACCCAACCAGTTTGAAGAGGTTGTTCCTTCATACACTATATTATATTTCTGTAGTAATGGTATTAAATTTTTATCATCAAGCCGATAAACATAAAACTGCTTACCTACAGGAGTATGTTGTTTACCAAAAAGATTCCAAGGAGTTTTTGAATGAGGTTCTATCTTAAGATTTTTTTTCTCTTTTGTAGTCATCTTATCCATCATTTTAGTAGGTGGATATAATGTACCATAGATTTTAGTTTGGCCAATTAAAACTTTAGCAATACTGTCTTTAGCTATATAATCTCTGAATTTATCATAAGTTATCTCACGAGTATTTCTTTCTGTATAAAAGAAAGACTCAATAATGAATAGAATAATAATTATAATAAAGAAATAAGAGATTGAATAATTATACTTCTTTTTTTTCTTCTCATCCATAATCAAGAGTTTAAAGGAGGGACTGTTTTAAAGAGAAAACACAAACAAAAGATATATAACTATATATCAATACATAAAGATAGTAATTAAGTATTATGTTTTCTAATTATTTGAATGAGAATTAACAACTTACTTATAGATCAAGAGATGTATATTAATTAATGCATCCATATACTTCTCTTCACCTTTCCATGCTGAATAGATATCATCTTTTATTCTATCTACTGGACAATAAAGGTTATAATCAATAAAATTGCTTACAACAGACCACGACTTCATCAACCCTATAAGATCATCTTTACTATATTGTTTTACATCACTAATAGTATATCTCTCTTGTAATTCAAAAGGAATATCATAGTCTATATAATGAGATAACAACTCTTTTCTATCAAAGCCCCAATAATCTTTCATTGTATGAAAACAGAAGTCTTCAATTAATCTATCTACTTTGTTATTAAACTTAGGTAAATCATATAATACGATTAAAAATACTCCTTCTTTCTTTAACAACCTTTTCACTTCACTAAAAAACATGTTTCTATCTACCCAGTGTAAAGCCTGAGCGATAGATACTAAATCAAAAGACTTATTACTAAAAGGTAGATCTTCAGCGGAAGCTAAAGCATACTCTATATTATCACACAAATATGCATTATCGAGTTGCGCCTGTGAATAATCTACAGCATCGACTTCTTCAAATATCTCTGACAATTTAATTGCTAACTGACCACTTCCTGTAGCAACATCTAAAGCATTATCAAATTTTCGTATATGCTTTTTGATAATATCTAATATAGAATCTGGATAAACAAGTCTGTACTTTTTGTAATCTCCAGAATTGGTTATAAACTTTTTTTTGTTACTCATAACTAAGAAGTCTAATAAATAATAAGAAAATCAAAAGAGTTGTTTTATTTAAAACGCCTGTCTAATATATTTAGATTGTATTGAAACTAAATATCATACATTATAAAACTCTGAATTTAAACACCTGACAACATCACAATATAGATATAATAAAAGAATAACGCAGTATTTTATTTAAACCATATATAAATTAAGCACTTAACTAGAAATAACAAGACTTTCAAATCGAATCTATGGCAATTAATTTTAACTTCGTTGAGCAAAATTAAAAGAATAGTAACCCTTATTAAATAATATAAAATGGCAAAAGTAAGAGGAGCTATTGTTGTTGATATTGAGAAGTGCAAAGGTTGCGGAGTTTGCGAACCTGCATGTCCTACTCAAGTCATCAATTTGGCAAAAGAGGTTAATGGAAAAGGCTATCACTACGCTTATATGGCCAATCCTGACGCTTGCATAGGTTGTTCAAGCTGTGCCATCGTTTGCCCTGACGGGGTAATTTCTGTGTACAGAAAAAAGATGGAAGCTTAATTTAAACAAAAAGTAATTACAGAAATGGGTGAATTAAAATTAATGAAAGGTAACGAGGCACTAGCTGAAGCAGCTATCCGCTGTGGTGCTGATGCTTATTTCGGATACCCTATTACTCCACAATCTGAAGTAATCGAATACCTTGCAGCAGAAAATCCTGTGGAAAGAACAGGAATGGTTGTTCTGCAAGCAGAAAGTGAAGTTTCTGCAATCAATATGGTTTATGGAGCAGCAGGCGCTGGTAAAATGGTAATGACTTCTTCTTCAAGTCCTGGAATCAGCTTGAAACAAGAAGGAATTTCTTATATCGCAGGTGCTGAACTTCCATGTTTATATGCAAACGTAGTTAGAGGAGGCCCTGGTCTAGGAACTATCCAACCTTCACAAGCTGACTATTTCCAATCTGTTAAGGGTGGTGGTCATGGCGACTACAAGCAGATTGTTCTTGCTCCTGCTTCTGTTCAGGAAATGTCAGATTTCGTTAAGCTTGGTTTTGAGCTTGCATTTAAATATCGTATCCCTTCTCTTATTCTTTCTGATGGTATCATCGGACAGATGATGGAGAAAGTTGAGCTTTTCGATCAAGTTCCTCGTAGAACTGAAGAACAGATCAAAGAGCAATGTCCTTGGGCAACTGTAGGTAAAGCAGCTAACAGAGAAAGAAACATTGTTACATCTTTGGATCTTCAAGCTGATAAGATGGAACAGCACAACAGAGATCTTCAAGCTAAGTACAGACTTATTGAAGACAATGAAGTTCGTTATGAGCTTATCAATGCTGAAAATGCTGATTACATCATCGTTGCTTATGGTTCTAGTGCGCGTATAGCACAAAAGACTATTCAATTAGCAAAAGAAAAAGGTATTAATATAGGTTTATTACGTCCTATCACTCTTTTCCCTTATCCAACAAAAGCAATCCAAGAGCTTAGTGAAAAGGTAAAAGGATTCTTATCTGTAGAAATGAACGCAGGTCAGATGGTAGAAGACGTAAAACTTTCTGTTAATGGTAAATGTCCTGTTGAGCACTTTGGACGTATGGGTGGTGTAATTCATACTCCTGAAGAAATATTAGAGGCTCTTGAACAAAAAATCATCGGAGGTTAAGGTCATGACTGAAGAAATGTTAAAAGAAATTATTCAACCAGAGAATCAGGTATACAAGAAAACTCCTTTGATGACAGACAATACATTAAGTTATTGTCCTGGTTGTGGCCACGGTACTGCTCACCGTTTGGTAATGGAAGTTATCGAAGAATTAGGCAAAGCTGAAGAAACTGTTGGAGTTGCTCCTGTTGGTTGTTCTGTACTTGCTTATGACTTCATGAATATTGATATGCAGCAAGCTGCTCACGGTCGTGCTCCAGCTGTTGCTACTGGTATCAAAAGAGTATTTCCTGATAAAGTTGTATTCACTTACCAAGGTGATGGTGACTTAGCAGCTATTGGTACTGCTGAAACTATCCATGCTTGTAACAGAGGTGAGAATATTGTCATTGTTTTTGTAAACAATGGTATTTATGGTATGACTGGAGGTCAAATGGCTCCTACTACACTTCCTGGCATGAAGTCTTCTACTTCTCCTTTTGGTCGTGATGTAGATACTATGGGTGCTCCTTTGAAAATTACTGAACTTATCGCACAGCTTCCTGCTGTAAGATTTGTTACTCGCCAGGCTGTTCATACTCCTGCTGCTGCTCGTAAGGCTAAGAAAGCGCTTAAACAAGCTTTCACTAACCAGATCGAGAACAAAGGTGGTCTTAGCTTTGTAGAAATCGTTTCTAACTGTAACTCTGGTTGGAAAATGGCTCCTGTACAAGCTAATGAATGGATGGTTGAAAACATGTTCCCATTCTACCCACTTGGAGACATCAAAGTTGATGGTGAGTTAGTAAACAAGTAATAACAAAGAATTAAATCATAAATCAATATGACTGAAGAAATCATCATTGCTGGGTTTGGTGGACAAGGTGTTCTCTCAATGGGTAAGATCCTTGCTTATTCAGGCATTATGCAAGACCAGGAAGTAAGTTGGATGCCTTCTTATGGTCCTGAAATGCGTGGTGGTACTGCTAACGTTACTGTTATCTTAAGCGACGAAAGAATAAGTTCGCCAATTCTTACTAAATTCGATACTGCTATTATCCTTAATCAGCAGTCTATGGATAAGTTTGAAGATGCTGTCAAGCCTGGTGGAACACTTCTTTATGATCCAAATGGTATCACAAAACACCCAACTCGTACGGATATTAACATCCATACTATTGAAGGTGCAAGGTTAGCTTCTGAAATGGGAAACACTAAGATCTTTAATATGATCGTTCTTGGTGCTTACATAAAAGTTAAGCCTCTTGTAAAACTTGAAAACGTAATCTTAGGTCTTAAGAAATCTCTACCTGAGCGTTACCATAAGCTTATTCCTTTAAATGAAGAAGCAATCAAAAAAGGTATGGAAGCTGTTGAAACCAAGTAAACAACTTTAATTCTTTTTTTACAATATAGAAGACAACTCTGCATAGAGTTGTCTTTTTTATATGCAGAAAAGTATCTTAAAAGCTTATCTGCAATATTATTCTCTTTCTATTAATATTAATTAGTTTTGCAGCTTATACATACTAATTTACTACTTATGAAAACAAGATTATTTACTTTTCTACTAATTCTTATATCACTAAATCTGTTTAGTCAGAATTACAAAAAACTGGATGTTGGTCTAAAGTCTGAACTTTCAAATAATACTAAAAGAAGCAACACAAGTTATGATGTATTTGTGGAGGGAAACACAAATACAATCAAGAGCATAATTACAGAAAATGGAGGTGTGATAAACACTGTTACCTCTACTCTACTCACTGCCAATATTCCATATAGAACATTAGAAGTTTTATCTATTTCTGAAGAGGTAAAGCACATTCAGTTGGCTAAAAGAATGCAACCAAACAATAGTGAACTTATAAAGAATATAGACGCTATCAAAGTGCATCAAGGGGAAAACCCATTGAAACAAGCATATAAAGGGAAAGGTGTCATTATAGGTATTGTTGACACTGGAATCAAATGGGATCATGAAGATTTCCGCACGAAAGACGATCCTAATAAATCAAGAATATTGGCTATATGGGATCAAATGTTCTCTTTCGGAGACAAACCTGAAGGCTTTTCATATGGGGCTGAGTATACAAAGGAAAAAATTGATGATGCATTGAAGAATTCCTCTAGCCTTTCCACTAGTGATGCCATGGGGCATGGTACACATGTTGCAGGTATTGCAGCAGGAAAACTAGGAGTAGCTCCTGAAGCTGATATCATTGTCGTAAAAATAGACTTATCAAAGTCTACTTCTTCTGTTGACGCTGCTAAATATATATATGGTATTGCTGATCAGTTGAATCGCCCTTGTGTAATTAATACTAGTTATGGTTTCCATAACACATTACATAATGGTAGTGATCCTACTGAAGTTATGATTGAAGAAATGTTGAAGGAAAAGCCCGGACGAGCTTATATTACTTCTGCGGGAAATACGGGTGGAAGCTATACCCATCTGGAAATAGATGCTAAACCTAATACAGAACAATGGTCTTGGTTTGTTCCTGAAAAAACTGTTTCTTTTGAATCTAAACTTTATGGAGTAGTAAAGAATGAAGATTTAGATAAATTATCTGTCTCTATTGGAGTAGATAGTACTATATTCAAAGAGGAAGATGTAGTTGTTCCTTCGAAATTAATTGGAACTACTGATTATATCACCCTAAAAGAAGTTGCTGACTCTGATGAAGAAAAAAAATTATCATTATCCTATGGTGATAATAGCACTGCTGCAAAAATAGAGATGACTGTTGCAAAGAAGAATGAAGAATATTCTGAAATCACTATTAATGTCAAAGAGAAATATAAATACAAACAAACCAATCAAGGTCTAGCATGGGTTAGACTTTATATAAAAGGTTCTGGTAAAATACATATCTGGAATCTAACTGGTAAAACCATGCATAACCCAGAAGAACATGAACTAGAAACTGACGATCAATATATTTTCCCTGATAATTCTAGCTCTATAGGTGCTCCAGGAACCAGTAAAGATATAATCACTGTTGGTGCTTACATTAACAGAACCAGCTGGAAAAACTCTTTAGGCAAAGTTATAGACTTAAGTACTGATTATAAAACAGGTGACTTTGCTCACTTCTCTTCCCAAGGGCCTACCATTGATGGTAGAACAAAGCCTGACATCTCTGCCCCAGGAATGTTTGTCATGTCTACTTTAGCAGATAATCAGAATTCTGCTGCTATTATAAGCCTTGACAAAAAGCATGTTATCAAAAGTGGTACTTCTATGTCTTGCCCTGCTGTTACTGGTGCTATTGCCCTTCTTCTTGAAAAAGATCCTAAGCTTACAAACAAGGAAATACGTAATATACTTTTCAATACTACAGATAAAGATGAATATACAGGAGAGCTTACCACTCCTGATAATAAGTGGGGTTTTGGAAAGATGAACATATATAAAGCTCTTGTAAACATTACTGATACTGAAGGTATTTCTGACCTTAATAATAAAGCATTAAAAAGCATATACCCTAACCCATGTAACGAATATATACAACTGAAATTAAATAGTACTAATAGTTGTATATATTCGTTACATGGGTTAGGGTAGATGGTGTATATAAGTTGATGTTTGTAGATCGGAAGAGCAC
>JBGRPZ010000111.1:0-11929 GCA_041725915.1 Hyphomicrobiales bacterium
TTCTGTAAGTAGACCTGCGAGATTCTGTAAGTAGACCTACGAGATTCTGTAAGTAGACCTGCGAGATTTAGTTCCTAGACTTTTACCTTCAGTAAGTAGACCTGCGAGATTTATTCGCTTAACTTTTGAGCTTGATTATTAACAAAACATGCTGTAGTTATAAGATATATTTTGTTACTATATATATAAAAAGTATTGATTACAAGGTGTTTATGTAGATTGGTGAAAATATACAAAAATACAAGGGAAAGCAGATTTTGGGCTTTTGATCTTTAGGTTAATGATTACATAGAATGAAGAAAAAACGAGTGTTTTTATCTTAGAGCAGTTTAATAAAAAAAGGTCTCAGGCAAATTGCCTAAGACCTTTTATATTATATCAATAATTGTATATATTACAACTCGTTGATTTTGTTATTTACAATAGCTAAAATCTCTTCTTCTAGCATTTGAGTAGCTTTCTCAACTTCAGCACCTCTTTTCAATAAATCTTCAGCAAAAGCTTTATCTTCAACACCAGTAGCATTGATCTTTACATTAAGATAAGCGCCCATTACAGCAGTACGAGCACAAAGAGCACCAACACCTGCATCAGATACAGAGTTAGGATTTCCAGTTTCTGCCATTGCCTTTATTACTTCCATAGAAGCCATAGAAGCTTCCATCACACGGAAAGGAACTTCCATTGCATACTTATTAGCAGCCTCAAGAGCAGCTTTCTTTGCAGCTTTCTCTTCATCTGTACCTTTAGGCATACCAAAGCAATCCATAATTTTGTTGAAAGCTCTTGTATCTTCATCAACCAAACGAATAAGTTCGTCTTTAATCTTCTGACCTTTTTCAGCCCAGTCAGAATATACTTCCCATTTAGCATCCCATGCCTTCTTATGAGAAGAAAGGTTAGCCACCATAGTTGCCAAAGAAGCACCCAAAGAACCTACATATGCAGATATTGATCCACCACCAGGAGCAGGAGATTCAGAAGCAGTTTCATCAGCAAACTCAACAAGGTTCATATCTACCAACTGAGGAGCTTTATCACGAAGAACATATTCTATAATTCTCTCTTCTGGCTTAAATGGCTTCAACTCATCAAGTCCTAAAGTTTTAATAGCAAGACGAATCAATTCAGCTTCAGAAACACCAGCAGAACGTCTTTGCTTCTTCATGAAATACTTACCAGCATCAAGAAGAGCATTCAAAGGAACAAGACCTACAAGCTCAGAACCTGTAACTCTAATACCTCTTTCTCCTGCGCTTTCACAAACAGCATCAAAAGCTTTATGGATAGAACAGATGTTTATATTTGTAAGGTTCATAGAAATCTGAGCAATACCATACTCTTCAATAAACCAACCAATAGCTTTTACAGACTTAAGTTTTCCTGGCTCCCATACCTTATTACCATTCTCATCAAGAACAACTTTACCATTGATAGGGTCACCATCACGCTTAACACGTCCTTTTTCACGAACATCAAATGCAACTGAGTTAGCACGACGTGTAGAAGTAGTATTAAAATTTATATTATATGCTACAAGGAAATCACGAGCACCTACAGCAGTAGCACCAGCAGTAGCATTAAATTCTGCAGGACCAAAATCAGGCTTCCATCTTTCTTCTTGAAGTTTCTTTGGAAGAGCTTCATATTCACCTTGACGGCAAACAGCTAAATTCTGACGCTCTTCTATAATAGCTGCATTCTCATAACAATAAATAGGAATATTAAGTTCCTCACCAATTCTCTTAGCTAATTTGTGAGCATACTCAACAGTTTCTTCCATTGTAATATTTGATACTGGCACAAATGGACAAACATCAGTAGCTCCCATACGAGGATGAGCACCTGTATGACCTGTCATATCAATCAGCTCAGAAGCCTTCTTCACTGCCTGAAAAGCAGCTTCAACAACTTCGTCAGGAGTACCCACTAAAGTTACAACAGTACGATTAGTAGCAGCACCCGGATCTATATCTAAAAGTTTAACACCTTCTATCTTTTCGATCTCATCAGTAATCTGCTTTATTATACCCATATCGCGTCCTTCAGAAAAATTAGGAACGCATTCAATCAGTTTTTTCATCTCTGAATGGTTTTATTCTTGCTAACAACCTTATATTACAACTATCTATTTATACTTGACAAACCTTAAATTTGCATATATAAATAATGTAAAGAATTTCCGCAAAAATAACAAACTGTTCCTGATTACACTCTTACATTTCAATCTTTTTATCTTAATCGAAAATAAAAGCAAACACTATTCTTCTATTCTTTCAATAGATAAAGCTTTCTTTCTATCACTGCACAAATATTTCAGAGTCAGAAAGTATTTTTGACTTTTCTAAGACAATTAATTATAGTCAACATATAAAGAATTTTTTATGAAGAAAAGATTGAATTTTAAGAAAGAAATTATTTCTGATTTGTCTCTAAATAATATTAATGGAGGAAATCAAGCTCCTAAAGAGACTGATCTATGCAATAGCATTGCTATTTGTGTAATACCTATTTCAAAAGATCAAACTTCTTGCCTAAAAACTTGTATGAGCTGCGAAACTTTAAATACATGTTTCTCCTGCACCGTATGTTAACTAACACAAAATAAAATATCATGAAAAAGAAATTAAACTTCAAGAAAGAAACTATTGCTACACTTGATAATCTGGATCTAAAGAGTATCAATGGTGGAGGAATAACAAAGGCTTGTAACACTAATCAACCTGGTTGTTCAATAATGTATACTGTACAAGAGGATGCATGTGCTATAACAAGAGGATGCTATACTACATGGACATGTCATGGCCCTTGTAGACCTTCTGTTATGGCTGAAGATTGCTTATCTGGCCCAACTTGTGTTGTTAATACAACAGATACAGTAAGCTCAATTGTAGTGACCAGATAAATAACATTTTAATTATTCTTAATTATAAGCTGTCCAATACTTGGACAGCTTTTTTTATTTTAAGTACTGCACAAATATTTCATTCCTTCCGTGTACCTTAACATAATCTCTTAAATATTAATAAATCAAATAGTAACAATTATGAAAAAGAAAAGACTTTCTTTTAAAAAAGAGGTTATATCAGACCTTTCTTTAAAATCATTTACTGGTGGTCAAACTGAATTTACAAAAAATAATTATTGCCCTCCGCCAAGCCATCCCATAATATGTAAAAAGGAAAGTATTGAGATTCCTTGTGATAGTACAAATGGACAAAAATGTATTTGGTAATCTAAACTTCCTAATAATTATGAAAAAAAGAAATCTTCAATTCAAGAAAGAAACTATTGCTAAATTGAATGATAGCGATAATTCAGCTATAATTGGAGGAACAAACCCTTCTTTTTATACAGTTTATGAGGAAGATTGTGCCGAAACAAGAACTTGTTATACAGGATTCACATGCTTTGGCATATGTAAACCTTCAATGTTACCAGAGGATTGTCATCAGATTATGACTCCAAAGTGTCCTACTCAACAAAATTGCAATAATACTAATTCATTTTGTTGTTAATTGTTTCCTTCTTATAGAGAAAGGCTGCCAAACTTGGCAGCCTTTCTCTCATTAATTATAAAAAATAAAGGTTTAGAGTTACATCAAATCAGCAGTCTCCTTTTTCTTCATTTTGCTTATGTTACTAAATGGAGAGCCAATCTGTTCAACCATTCCGATATATTGAGTTCTTATGCTTCTCAAGCTATAATAATCTTCAGGAGTCCATGAAGATTTCCAATTTGAACTACTAAAGCTATAAATATTGAGTTCACTTAATTCCTTATTCAACAATTCAAATTTCTCATTTAATTGCTTTATAGAAGATAAGTTAATGCTCAAATTCTGACCTTTCCAGCTAGAAACACCTTGTGCTGCTGAAACAGGAACAGGGAAAAGTCTAATACTACCAGACTGTAAAGTAGAAATACCATCAACTTCAACAACTTTAAATTTAGTTGCCATTACAGCATTATTAGTAAAATAGGCTTTATTATTATCTGTATCAATCTCAAACAATAACATATTTGTTGGTCCAAAAGCATAAATATCTCCTGATGGAGCAATCAAAGGAAGAATCTTATAAAACTTACTAAATGAATCAAAGTTCTTGTTTTTAGGGTTAAACAAACATTTACTTGTTGAATAAACAGCTTTCACAGGTATGGTTTCTATTCCTGTAAACTTTTCAATTGAATATCCATCAGCCATCACACCCAAGCCTAGTTCAGCACCTCTTAAAAACTTAATTTCATTCCACTTATCATATATCCCTTGAGCCTCTGTATTCAATCTATTATAAGCTGCATCTAACACATTATCATCATTGATATTAGTCTTTAGATAAGCCAGATTATGACTGAAGGAATCTGCAATTTGCACAGGAGAAGAAATGCCTATATGGGTTAAATCCATACTGCAATTATCCAGAATGTAATATAATCGGCTTAAAGCTATAAAGTCTTGAATCATACATTGCTTTTTCAAAACTTCTTGAATAGAATCTGTATCTACTATTTGATTTAAATATCCATTTGCTAACCAAGGGAATAAATCAGACCAATTAGTAATCCACGCACCTAAAACAGTATATGAATCATCTTTCTTGTCTTCAGATCGCTCTAATGGAATCTTTACATCATCTGCAGCAAAAAACTCAGCCTTTATATTTACCTTGTTTTTAATTGTATTTATATTATTATCCTTTATATCCTGTTGGATTTTCTCAGTATTTGAATTATCAACCTTCTTATCAGAAGTTTTTAAAAACTGATCTAAAGTCAAGTCTTTATTATCCTTTTTCGCCTGATCATAAGCTGATGCAATAGCATATGTTTTTAGGCCTTCCAGATCTTTGATCTCTCCTACTTTATCAGATACTGAAGGATCAGACTTTGGCTTTTGGAAAGATGGAATTGCCGGAGGAGGTTTAACATCACCTATAGAAGGTGCACGATCAAGCAATTTGATATCAGCAATCTCACTAAAAGATTTTCCACTTACAACATCAAACCATTTATCAACCTGATCTTGAACACAACCTCCACTTGCCCATGACTTACAATCGACAGATACTTTACTTTCCTGTGTGCTTTGACTTCCATTATAGGTTGCTTCTACAGAAACTGATGTTCCTATGCCAGAATAAGAAAAGCTAGCAGAACCACCATATTTCCAACTATTCTGACTTTGTGTATTGGTAAGGTTCATGGAAACCATTCCTCTCCCTCCCCAAATAACACCAACAACTAATCCGTCGCCATTGGCAGTAGTAAACTCAATACTTGACTCAACCCATACCTTCAAGAGATCTTGAAGTTCTTTATCTTTACTTTCAATAATCTGAGCAATGTTATTAATATCCAAACCTAGTTCTTTGATTCTTTTTGCTACCGCATTAAAGGCATCAAGAACTGTCATTATATCCTGTTTAGGACCTCCCTTCAAAGAGTTAATAACATCACAAACCTGTAAGTCATCAAAGTCTATATATTCTACACCTGATAACATTTGAACATTATAGTTAACCTGCACGGTTTTAGAACTATTCGCAGAACTATTTCCAACATAGGCAGAAACAGAAGAATCAACCTTACTAACACCAGAAACGCCATAAGATCCTGATACGCCTAATGATCCTTGATTAAGTTGATCTGTATACACAAATGAACTTTCTCCTGTCATTGATTTCTTCACTTCCTTATCAGGAATCATCTTCGATATGTTTGCACTCAATACTGTAGGTTTAAATTTCCCTAAAGTTGATTCTATAGTTGAACCAATTTCTACCGCATACAAAGGGTTATTGGAAAAAAAGAAGTTATTATTTCCAGACATAATTATAAATTTTAAAGTTTGATAAAAATAGAGGAGAGATGGGGTTTCTAAAGTAAAAAACCATAATACCTAAGCTTAGATATTATGGCTATTTCTAAATTTATATGACAGCGTTTTCAAAAAGCATCTTGACATCTTCGCCTTCTGCTTTTGCTGCATTAATACTTGCTGACACAATAGTAACCTGACCTATTGCACCTGAATCCAAATTACCCAATTCAGCTTGAGTTAAATACTTATCATTCTTAGCTGTCCATGTTGAAGTATTTGTTTTAGATCCCCAAGGACAATCCCAATAATACTTACCTATTAACTCATCACCATTATATAATTCAAAGCTTCCTTCTGTACCTGAAGGAGAGTCTGAACGTCCACAAGCACAGATGACTTTCTTCTGCCCTTTGTCAACGGTCATACCTTCGATTTCAGATTTGTTTATTTCCTTATCCTTATTACCTTTTTCATAAAACTTTCCCCAGTCAAGCTTAACATTCTTAACTGTCATTTCAAAGTTTAAAGGAGAGATATTAATCTCAACCCACTGAGCATATGCCATAATAATTGTTTTTAGAGTTAGTAAATTGATTGCTAGGGAGGAAAGGAATACAAATTTACTAATAATCAATCAATTACAAGCAAAAAAGTTTTTATTTAAACCTTTAAGTAAGAATAATATAAGGATAGATAAAAAACACCTGTCATAACAGTTGTCATGACAGGTTCTTAAGATCAATTCAAGTTTATAATTCTAGACAAACAAGATAAAGTATCATATATCAACAGCTTCCCATCTAATGGCTCACCCATATCCAATAGAACCTTAAATACTTCAGTAGCTTGCAAGCATCCCATAATTCCCGGAAGTGATGGCAGAACGCCTATCTTTTCACCATCGGAGGTAGGATCAATCAAAGGAGGATCAGGAAATATATCAGAATATTGAACTTTGCTTTTCCAATTGAAAACAGATATCTGACCTTCATATTCAAAAATAGAGCTAAACAGCCATGGAATGCCATTAATTTGTGCTATAGTTTCTATTTCATATCTGGTTTCAAAATTATCACAAGCATCAATAATAAGATCTACATCAGCATCAATATTCGATTGAAAAGACACTCTATTAAATCGTTGATTAATACCATTAATATTAATATTAGAGTTCTGCTTAGAGAGTTTTTCAGAAGCACAAAAAGCTTTATACTTACCTATATCATCTTCATCATATAAAGTCTGTCTTTGCAAATTACTTCTATCTACCTTATCATCATCAAATATGTAAATATTGCCTACTCCCATTCCTACAATATACCTGAGCAAGCAACTAGCAAGTCCACCAGCACCAATGACAAGAACAACTGCATTCTTCAGCTTATCTTGTTGCTCTTCAGAAAAGTTTGGCAAGATGAGTTGCCTGTTATAAAGTTCTTTCTCTTGATCTGTTATCATATCTAAAGAATATTATGTTGTAAACTATAATCCCAGTCTTTCCAAACTGGATCATACCCTTTATTCTTAAGCATAGAAGCAATACTTTGCGGGTCTCTATCATCAGAAACAGAGAATTGTTCCAATGCTTTATTCTTATGAGTATAGCCTCCCGGTTCAGTTGAAGAACCTGCACTCATTGCAGTTATTCCAACAGGAAAGACATTATCCCTATAATGCTCATTCTCTCTGGTGCTCAATGAAAGTTCTAAATCTTCATCAAGCAATCTATAAGCAGCAATCAGCTGAACCAATTGCTTATCTGAGATTGGATATTGAGGTTTGTAACTACCCACATGAGGACGCAATCTTGGGAAAGAAATTGAATATTTTGTCTTCCAATAAGTCTTGGATAGATATCTAAAATGTAAAGCAGTAAAGAAAGAATCTACTCTCCAATTTTCAAGACCCAATAGAACACCAAGACCCAGTTTATAGATTCCTGCTTTTCCTAATCTATCGGGTGTTTCAAGTCGCCATTGATAATCAGACTTCTTACCCGAAGGATGATAAAGCTTATAGTTCGCCTGATTATAAGTTTCTTGATAAACATAAACAGAATGCAAACCTGAATTCATCAACTGTCTATAATGATCTTCTGACAATGGCTGTACCTCAACAGAAACCTGAGTAAAAGTACGAGAAGCTATTTTTATAGCTTTATTTATGTAGTCAAACCCAGCCTTTGCAGGATGCTCTCCTGTTACCAAAAGAACATGCTCAAAGCCCAATGCCTTCAAGCATAAAAGTTCTTCTTCTATTTGCTTCTCATTTAAAGTTAATCTTTCAAGCTGATTCTTACAATTGAATCCACAATAGACACAAGAGTTAGCACATTCATTCGATAGATATAATGGTGCATACAAGCGTACAGTATAACCAAAGCGTTTCTTGGTTCTCTCCATACTCATATGAGCAAGCTCATTGATATAAGACTCTGCAACAGGACTCAACAAAGCCTTAAAATCATTCATACTTATACGATCAGAATTGATCGCTCTTATCACATCATTTTTATCACATGAATAGATAGACTCTTCTACATCTTTCCATTTGTAAGAAGATATTAAATCATAAAAGCTCATGATTATAATTCATTTAGGAATGATGTTAAAGGACTAGAAGCCTCTGCAATATGATTTGACTTCCCTAAGCCTGATAAGTATGCTAATCTACCTGCTATTGTTGCTTGTTTAAATGCGATAGCCATATTTATAGGATCTCCGGCAACAGCAATAGCAGTATTTACAAGAACAGCATCCGCACCCATTTCCATTGCTTCAGCAGCATGAGAAGGTGCCCCAATACCAGCATCAACAATAACAGGAACATTAGATTGCTCAAGAATTATCTTTATAAACTCTTTTGTCAGCAATCCCTTATTTGATCCAATAGGACTACCTAAAGGCATAACTGCTGCTGCTCCGGCTTCTTCAAGGTTCTTTGCAAGTATTGGATCTGCTTGAATATATGGTAAAACAATAAAGCCTTTCTTCGACAACTCTTCACATGCAATTAAAGTCTCCCTACCATCAGCAAGTAAATATTTAGGATCAGGATGAATTTCAAGTTTCAGCCAGTTGGTTTCTAAAGCTTCTCTTGCTAGTTCAGCAGCAAATATGGCTTCCTTTGCATTTCTTACACCCGAAGTATTAGGCAGGAAATTGATATGATCATGATTCAAATGAGATAATATATCATCATCCTGATTATTCATATCTACCCTTCTTAAAGCCATAGTTACAAGTTCTGATTCAGAAGCTACAATTGCTTTTTCCATTACACTTGAAGAACTAAACTTTCCTGTTCCTACAAAAAGTCGTGAGTTGAATATTTTATCTTTTATAATTAATTGATCCATGGCAGAATTCTATTTTTTTGCAATATTGATTCTATTAATAAATTGTTGAGTAGAAAGATGAACATCTTCAGTGTTTGCAATAGCACCAGAGACAGAAACACCATAAATACCACTTTGTATCAGTAGTTCTATATCCTGAATATTAATGCCTCCTATAGCATATATAGGAATATCAATGCAATGCTTTTTACATTGTGTGATAATATCATTATATCCTTCAAGCCCTAAACATGTAGATAGATTCTTCTTTGTTGAAGTAAATTGATAAGGCCCCAATCCTATATAATCAATATCATCATGAGGCAGAGCATTTATATCATTAAATGAATTAGCAGTACATCCCAGAATCATATCCTTACCTATTATAGATCTTGTATCTTTCGGATTCTTATCTCTCTTGCCAATATGTACCCCATCAACATTTAATTCTCTAGCTAACTCAACATAATCATTGATTATCAATTTTATATTCAGTTGATCACACAAAGCCTTTACTTCAATTGCAATTGAACGAACATCTTCTATAGGTTTTTCTTTGATTCTTAATTGTACAAGAGTACCTCCGCCAGACGCATAGTCTTCAATTTGTTTTATTATACTCTTATCTGACCATTCATTTGTAATAAAATATAAAGGGCTTAAGTCAAGTTTGCTCATATCACATTATAGGTTAGAAAGTTTTCACATATCTGATCCATAGAATTATTATTTTGCCAGACAGATCCAAGTAAAGCATATCCACTAAATCCTATTGATTTCAATAGATTTACATTCTCTTTACATATACCTCCAAGAGCTATACAATTATTTATATATGTATGCTCTTTAAAGAAAAGCTTAAAATCTTCAATAGAATAAACAGGCTTATATGACTTCTTTGATATTGATAGAAAGACGGGACTTAGAAAACAATAATCGACTTCTTTACTTATGCTTAATACTTCTTCAAAAGTATGACAAGCGACAGACTTAAAAAAAGCTGAAGATAATATCTTATCACGATCCGATAACTTTGTGTTCCCTTTGATATGATATCCCTTCAATTGATATTCTTCGACAAGCTCATACATTTGATGGAGTATAAGTCTATCTCTGAATTCTATTGATACAGCTTCTATATATTCCCTCAAATTCTGTTCATTATAGTCAGGTTTTCTTACATGAAAGTATTCTAAGCCTTCACTGAATAATCTATTCACCACCTGAACTTCATCCAAAAAAGGATCAGGAGGAGAAATAAGTATTTTTTTCATCTCTCATCCTCCTTGAGTAGCTCGAATCAAAAGAATGTTATCCCCTTCAGAAAGCACATAACTCTTCCACTTTGATTTAGGAACAAAGTTGTCATTCACTGCTATTGCAAAACCTTTATTTTCCGATAGAAACTGAAAGGAAAGTAATTCGTCAATATTCGTATCTTCTTCAACATTGAGTAGTTGATCATTTAAAAAGACGTTCATTATTGCTGCTTATTAATGTTTGTATTATAAGTTATATTAAGCAGAGGATGGAGAGATTATAAAGTGTATATAAGTTATAGAAGTATGATCTTTATATAACATTCCACTCCCTTCGCCAGTATTACCCGGATCAGGTATTAAGAGTATAATCTCAGCCTTAAACTTAAGGCACCCCTGTAAAACTGCTTCAAAGTTAGAATAATTTAACAAAACAAATCTGATCCTAATGAACAATTAGCAAAGAAAAAGCTTATTAATACCTGAAACTAGTCCATAGTTGTTTCAATTTTCTTATGATTCCTTTAAAATCAAAACAAATGAAAAAGATAGCAGTAATAACAGGTACCTCAACAGGTTTAGGGCTTGAAGCATCAGTATTATTCGCAAAAAACAACTTTAAAGTCTACGCTACTATGCGAAATCTGGAGAAAAGCCAAGCTCTCAAGCAACGTATTGAAGACGAAAATCTGGATATTGATATCCTTCAACTTGATGTAACAAGTACCCTTTCTGTGAATTCTGCCATTGAAGAAGTAATAAAAAGATCTGGCAAAATAGATCTTCTTATCAATAATGCGGGAGCCGGATTTGCAAAAACCACTGAACAAATTACTGAAGATGAAATGGAATGGATTACTGATCTCAATTATTATGGAGTAGTTAGAGGTACAAAAGCCGTCCTACCAATAATGCGTAAACAAAACTCTGGCCATATTATCAATATATCTTCTGTAGGCGGATTGGTTGGACAACCTTTCAACGAACTTTATTGTGCTGCTAAATTTGCTGTCGAAGGTTATACAGAAAGTCTTGCTTCATATGTGACAAAAGCTTTCAATATAAACTTTACGATTGTAGAACCCGGAGGTATTTCTAGTGAGTTCATGAAGTCTGCTGTTGCTAAAACTATGATTGATGGTAAAATGCCTTTGGACGAATACACCCCAATTTTTGATAGCTATGTTGCAGGTGCTCGAGAAAGAGCCTCAAATAATGTTAAGGATGTTTATCAAACCCCTGAACAAGTAGCTGAAGTCATACTTAATGTTGCACAACAAGATCATCCCCCTGTAAGAATACGAACATCAAAATGGGCTGAAGATTTTTGTATCCTCAAAACTCAAGCTGATCCAGATGGTACAATTTTGAGAGATAGAATTAATGAAGATCTTTTATAATGGAATTGACTTAAAATAATAACTTTAATACGAAGTGATTTAAAAACTACTCCACTCATCCTAACCTAAATATCTGGCATCTAATTCTATGATATGGGTGAAAAAGGA
>JBGRPZ010000112.1:0-11812 GCA_041725915.1 Hyphomicrobiales bacterium
GCTTTTTATTGGGTAAAAGCCTGTATAACAGTAAAGAAATAAGCTTAAAGTCAATATCAAATTCTGAAAAGAATCTTTGAATTCTACGATAATTCGATTCTACTGAAGCTCTTGTGTCTATTCCCTGACTTAATTTCACGAAGGAAACACTCTGGGTTTTAAGCATCGAGATAATTAAATAACTAACTAGTTTAACTCTGGATAAATTCCATTCTGTAGCTTCCTTGATATTCTCTCTTAAGTCTGTATATTTGCTGTGCACTTTGTTTTCCTTGATTTTTATTGTTTTCACGAACACAAAATAAAGGTTTTTCAAAGTGCTTTCTTCTTTTTAGGCCATTCCTAAATTATTTTTTGTCGTGTACTGAGAAAAAATTATTTATTTTGCTAAAGTTTATTACTAATTATTACTAACATATGCTTATGAAAATAAAATCTTTTACTCTAACTGAATTATTGGTAGTTTTATTGATTATAGGAATATTAATCTTACTTGCATTACCTAATCTGATGCCTTTGATCTCTAGAGCAAAATCTACAGAAGCACAACTACAACTAGAGCATTTGTATACACTTGAGAAATCTCATTTTTATTTACATTCAAAATACTCAGGTGATTTACAGGATATTGGGTTTGAACAGTCTAAGTTGGTTTCAGATGGCGGACATGCTAATTATATTATAGAAGTAATTGAGTTTGATCAGGGCCATTTTCTAGGTAGAGCTACATCAATTACTGATTTTGATGGAGATGGGACTTTCAATGTATGGGAGATTGATGAAGATAAGAATATAAAAGAAGTAATAAAAGACTAGAATTGGCATTACTTAAGATTTTATTTGGGGTCATCTTTCTAATGATTATTTATCAGGATTTTCGTGAAAGAAAAGTATCAGTAGTATTCTATATTATGTTAATGTTGGTATGCATTGTAAATGCGGTATTGAATATGAATCTCTATCTATGGATATTAAACTTCATATTGAATATAAGTTTAATAGGCTTATTTATACTTACATTTTTTTTGATAACAAAGATTAAGGGGAAAGCGTCTTTATTTGAAATGATAGGTATGGGCGATATTGTTTTCTTTATAGGTTTGTCGTTCGGTATACCTTTTGTTTCATATATAAGTTTATTAACCCTATTTAGCTTATTGACTCTCATTACTCATTTAGTAGTGATGAGATATCTTTCAGATAAGTCGATTCCATTGGCAGGTTGGTTTTCTATATGGTTTATAGGAGTTCTTTTTTTAGAAAAAGGAGATTTAGGTTTTGGTTTAGAATATTTTTTAATTAATGGAATTGTTAGATACTAAGATAGATGTAAGTGTATTACAGTTATTAACTGCTCATCAGGCTTGGCATTTCCAAGTAGTTCCCTTCCAAAAAGAAGGTAATTGTATAAAAGTTTTTATTTGTAGAGAAAGTATTGAAAGAGATGATTCTCAGAAGAAAGAGATAGAAATCTTACTGAATAAAAAAGTTGATTTTATAGAAATTGAGGAACATCTTTTAAAGCAGTTACTTAATAAATATTATAGGAAGTTATTAGGGAGTTCTGGAGCACGGGTATTGGATAATATTTCTTTTAATTCATCAGAGAATATAGAAGAAATCATTCTGGAGTCAAAACTATTGAATAGTAGTGATATTCATTTTGAACCATATGAAAATGAAGCTAGAATAAGATTTAGAATTGATGGAAAATTAATAGTAAAATATTCTATACCAATAAAGAATTATCCTTCAGTAGTTAATAGAATTAAAATCTTGAGTGAGCTAGATATTTCAGAGAGAAGACTTCCTCAAGATGGTAGAATTCAATTCCGAAAATTCGAAGAGGATTTTGATATCAGAGTTTCTTGTTTACCTACAATGTATGGTGAAAAATTAGTTCTCAGGATTTTGAATAGAAATAAAGCTGATGTGGATTTGAACCTCTTGGGGATGAATGGATCTCAGATATCTATTTATAAAGAGGTGATTAATAGTCATAGTGGGATAATTCTGATTAGTGGCCCAACGGGATCAGGAAAAACAACAACATTATATGCCACCTTAAAGCAGTTGAATAAATCAGATAATAATATCTTAACGGTTGAGGATCCAATTGAATATTATTTGAAGGGGATTAATCAGGTACAATTAAAGGAAGAAATAGGTCTCACTTTTCCTGTTGCGCTAAAATCTTTCTTACGTCAGGATCCGGATATTATCATGCTTGGAGAAATAAGAGATACAGAAACAGCTGAAATGGCTTTTAGAGCTTCTTTAACAGGCCACCTTGTGTTTTCTACAGTACATACTAACTCTGCTTGGGGAATTATTGTTCGACTTTTGAATATGGGTATACCTATGTATTTAATCAATAGTACTATAAAGATGGTAATTGCTCAGAGGTTGGTCAGGTTATTATGTTCTAATTGTAAAGAGAAAACAGATTTTAATATAGATTTCAAAAAAGACTATCCTTTACCAAAACATGTGTATAAAGCAAAAGGGTGTCCAGATTGTCATTATACAGGCTTTAAAGGAAGAAAGGCAATATATGAAATAATAAAGATTGATAATGAAGTAAGAAAAGCTTTAAGTCTTTCATTGGACAGACCTGATGAATTATTAGAGAAAAAGGGAGTTTCTACTCTTAGTCAATCCGCATATAGGCTATTTCAGGAGGGTGCTACTAGCTTTAGTGAAATAAGCTCTATGTTAAATGAAGAATAAACATAAAGAAATGCTTAAATATATTCATACGATTATAATTTTATTCTGTGCTTTTATTGGATTTGCACAGCAAACAGGAAATCATTCTTATTTTGGGTTTCATGAAGATATAGAACAAGCTGTACTTAGAGATTCTCTTTTGAATAATAATGTGAATTTATCAGTAAAGGATCAGCCTCTTGATGACTTTTTATTATTATTAGGTGAAGTCTCTAATGTGAATATACACTCTGATCCAGAATTACATAATAAAACAATAACGAATAATTTTTACAATGTTCCTATAAGAAATATACTTCAGTTTCTTGTAGAGAAATATAACTTGGAAATTGATAGGGTTGATAATATTTTGAGCTTTAGAAATAAAGAAATTGCAGAAATAAAAAGAGTCAAGGAACTAAATATATCTTATGATTTACCTTCACAAAAATTATCATTTAGCCTTTATCAGGATACTTTATTGAGAGTAATTAATAGAATTTCAAAGCTTAGTGGAGTAAATGTTATTTGTGATTCTGAGTTAAATAACAAGAAAGTTTCTGTTAATGTTGTCAATATTGACATTAAGGAAGGTCTTGAATTATTATGTAAAGCCAATCATTTTAAACTTAAACTAATAGGTGATGCTTTTTATATTCAAAATGATTTCATGTATACAGACTCATCAGAAGGTAAAAAGTCTGTAGGAAGAATGGTGAATGTATACAAAGGAGGTATAAACATTAAATCCAATAGAGATGGGACTTTTAATATTGATGCCAAAGATGTAAATATAAGAGACTTAATAATAAGGATTGCAGAAGAGGAAGACCTAAGCTATAGTATAGGAGATATTACTACAGGAAAGATTAATGTAAAATTAAGTAATTCAAGCTTTGAGCATTTTCTGGATTATTTAGGTGCAGGTAGTAAAATATGGTGGCAGAAAAAGAATAATGTATATCAGGTTTTTGAGGCTTCAAAGACAGATATGTATCAATCTATTAATTATGCTTTTAAAAATAGATCCGTTAATAAAATTACTGAGGTTATTTCGAAATCATTGAAAGAAAGTCTTGAGATTATTGAGTTTGGAGATAAGAATAGTATTATTGCATTTGGAGAAAAAAGAGATTTAGATGAACTAGTTCGTTTCTTGAAGAGTATTGATACTCCTGTACCTGTAGTGTTGATAGAAGTTATTATTGCCGAATTTAAAAAAGGAGATAATGTTAACACAGGGGTTTCTTTTGGATTAAGTGATAAACCTGTTACTACTTCAGGTAGTTTGTTGCCCTTAAATATGACTTTCAGCTCAAAATCTATAAATAATTGGATCAGTGGGTTAAATAAAATGGATTGGATTAATTTAGGAAAAGTGACTCCTAATTTTTATCTATCCTTAAATGCTATGGAGTCTGCAGGTCTTTTAAAAATTAGTAGTACTCCAAGATTATCAACATTGAATGGTCAGGAAGCAAATTTAAAAATAGGACAAACAGAATATTATGTAGAGGAAACGCATCAGATTTTTGCAAACCAAACTACAACGCAAACAACACAAAAGAGGTATAAGCCTGTTAATGCTGATTTCTCATTGAAAATAAAACCATTTGTTTCTTTAAATGAAGATATAACATTGGAAATAGAGGTTAATCAAAGTGATTTTACAGGAACAAGGGTTGATCCTAATGCTCCACCAGATCAAGTGTCTAGAAGCTTTACTTCCTTGATTAGAGTTAAGAATGAAGAGATGATTCTTTTGGGTGGTCTAGAAAAAAAGCATGTTAATAGATCTTCAACGGGAGTTCCTTTTTTATCAAAGATTCCTGTGATTAAGTGGTTTTTCTCTAATTCTAAAAAAGAGAAAAAAGAAGAGAAATTGAATGTCTTCTTAAAACCTACTATTCTCTATTAAAGTTATAAGATTTAAGGTTCAAAAGTATAGATCTACTTAAATTATATTTGATGAAAATCTTGAATAGAAAACACTTACTTGTGATTGAAAAAGAAGAATCTGGGTCAAATAGGTTCTCTCTCTATAAAGTAGATAATTTAAAAAATGATATTAATATTAAGTTTTTGGGGGCATTTAAGAAGGAAGTTTTAACTAAACATCTTCCTAAGATTGCTTTACTTGATGTTATTATCTCTGGAAGTTATATCCTTAGTAAGAATATTAAGGGGATTAGTTCAGAAAGAGAATTGTTTGAAAATGCTTTTCCGTATTTAAATTCTGTGGATTTTATTTATCAATATGATTCAGAAACAGGAGAGTGCTTTTTATGTAGAAGGGAATCATATGAAAATATGATGAGTCAGTTATTGGGAGAAGAAGTGCTATTTTCCAGACTTTTCTTGATAGAGTCAGATATGATAAGTAAATATAAAGACTATGTTCAATCTGACGCTTCTATGTCTAGGTTAAATTTATATGGATTACCAAGTAAAGATATCTTTAAATCTATCAATCTTAGAAGATTATTTTATCTGATTCTGTTTGTTGGAATTGCTTTTGTATTTTTCTTACTTCTGATTAATTATGCTTTCTTTTCATTTAATTACAAAAAGTCTGAAATATTAAATCAACAGATAAAAGAATCTTATTTAGATATTAAGGTTAAGGAAAAGCTTTTAAAGGAATATAATGAAGAGAGAGCTATAATAGATAATGCAGGCTTAATCAGTAATTCAACTTTAACTTATTTTGTAGATAGAATTAATGGGACAATTCCAGAAGATATTGTTTTAAATGAGTTTTTAGTATTTCCTATATCTACTGATAAAAGGATAAAGAAGATGTCTTTCCAGAATACAGATATTCTTATTGCTGGATTCTTTTCTTTATCACAAGAGTTTAATTCATGGTTGACTGGATTGGCTTATTTGGATTGGGTTAAAGAAGTGATTGTCTTAAATGTAAATGAAAGAAAAGGAGAGAAGTCATTTAGAATAAAAATTAAAACCAAGTAGATATGCATAATAAAGTTTATCAAAAATGGCGTAGAAATTTAATCTTTATTATTATCTCTTTTATTCTTTTGCTTATAGCTTCCTGGAAACTCGCTTTCCAAAAGAGCTTTGTTCTCAAAAGTGAAATAACTGAGAATACAATTAAGGTTAATGAAATAGGAGATATAAAGGGAGATATAATAAACCTAAGACACTTATTAGATCAACAGCGTGATGGCTTGACAGGTTTATGGTCTTTGTCTATAGATAAATTAACTAGAACTTTACTTGAAAGCACATTAGATATAGCTGATTCTTTAAATATAATAGTGATAGATTTTAAGGAGCCTGTATTCAGAGATGAAGATAAAATCAAAATTGTATACCATACCGTACATCTTCAAGGAAACTTTAATTCTTTACTTCAGTACCTGTATATTCTGGAACAGAAACAAAGTGCATGTAATGTTTTATCTGCACACTTTGAAGTTGTCATAAATAAAAAAACTAAACAAAGAGAGTTGAAACTTAAAGCATATTTGCAAAATGCGATCATACAGTAAATATCTTTTGATAATAATAATTCAAATAGCTTCATGTAAAGATTTCATGGAGTATCCTGTGGGAGATAATCCTCCAGATATCTTGTCTCCTTTAGATAATTTTTCTTCAAATAAGAATAAAATGACTTTTAAGTGGGAAGAAGTAGAGGAGGCTACAAAATATAGAATCAGCATAGTGAGTCCGTCATATAATAAAATAGAAGATATGATATGCGATACTATTATTATGAACAATCACTTTGAACTATTTATAAACTCTGGTAAATATGAATGGAGAATAAGAGCAGAGAATGAATCTTCTGTATCTACATATGAATACAGATCATTTGAAATAATGAGAAATAGTGATTTGACAGATCTTTTTATTAATATTCTTACCCCCCAAAAAAATGATACAGTAAACTATTGTAATATTGATTTTCAATGGATGAAGATTGAAACAGCAGAATATTATTTATTTGAGATATTTAATAAAGAAGGTGAAAAGATTATTAATAAAGAATTACAGAATAATACACTTCAAGAAGATTTATGCAATTATCAGGGAATAAATACTTTCAGAGTTAAGGCAAGTAATGGAAGTTCAGAGACAAAGTTTTTTCAACAAAGTTTCTTTATTGATAATATTGTTCCAAATACACCTGAATTAATATATCCAGAAAATGAATCTGTTATATTGGAAACTGTCGAGTTTAGATGGAGTAGGTCATCTATTGCAGGAGCTAGAGAATGGGATAGTTTATTCCTGGAAAAACCTGATGGAAAAATTGAAACGTATTTCTCCAATACATTTAAGAAAGAGTTGAATCTTCCAAACGGTACTTATTTTTGGAAGGTTAGGGCTTATGATAAAGCAGGTAATATGGGAAGTTATAGTTCAAGATTTAAATTAAATATTCAGACTAATTAACATGAAGAAAAAAGTGAATATACTTTTACTATTGTTTGTGTTTCTTCTTTATGGACTTATTGTTTTTCGTGGAGTTGAGTTTTTAAATAGAGATGATAATCAGTTTTTTTCAAAAAGTAGAATCAAAAAGACAGAAAAGAAAAGTTTAATTCAAGATAGTTTTAATCTTTGGTATTCTCAGAAAGATCCTTTTCAACTAGATAAGATGATGTTAGAGAGAATAGACATGGAAACTAATAAAATTCATCAAGTTGTTGAGCAATTGGAATCTTATAATGATGAGAAAGTAATTATATGGCCTGATCTTTCTTATATAGCTTTTTTTGAAAATAAAGGAGCTAATAAGAAAAGAATAATTATTGAATATCTTGGTAAAGATAGAGTGATCATCATAGATAAAATGAAATTGTTGGATTTTAATTTGCAATTTATAAATAGAGATTCATTGATTATATCTAAAGGAGATAGTTGTAAAACTTACATTAGGAAGGGAAATAAGTCAGGTTTATTACAAAGAATAACAATATGAAGACTATAAAAAGACTTTTCTTGTTTCTTTTATTTCTCATAAGTCATTTTATGAATGGTCAGGACATATTCAATCAGGTTGTCTTTCCAAGCAGAATTTCAGTGTTAAATTCTGAAAAAAATACTGAAGTTATTTCTGTAACAGAAAAAGAAATTAATATAAGAAACGATAGGGTATATTATTGGTTCCGATCAGGTAAAATTAATTCAACACAAGGAGACTATGGAGGTAAGTTGTTAGATGGGAAATATGTTATGTATGATTCTAATGAGAGAATGCTCTTAAAAGGTGAATTTAAAGAAGGCCTAAAAAATGATTTATGGCTAGAGTGGGATCTTAAAGGGAATTTATTGAGAACAAAGCTATTTAAATATGGAATATTAAAGAGGTCTTGTGAATATAAAAAAGGAGTAAAAGTTCTAAAGTCATTTTTTAAAAGAGGGGTTCTTAAAAAGAAATATCGATTAATTGGAAGTAAATGGGAGAGAATCTTTCCTATGAAAAAAGAAGAAAATCAAGATAGAGATAAAAAGAGAAGTAGTTTATGGGTGAAGATAAAAAGATTTATACAGCATTTTAAGAGAGATAAGAATGAGGTTAAGAAGCTCTAGTATTATATTTGTTTTAACAATTATAATAACAATCTCTTTTATATTAGGCTCTTATCTTCTTATAAGGTCTTATAGGGTTAATAAAGTGATATCGATTATTCAACATGATAATGTATATAGAAATATTGAATCAGGATTAAATTGGTTTGTATGTAACAATAATTCTTTAAGATTTAATACTGATACAAACATATATACATTTGGAGATACTATTAGAATAAGAAAAGAAAAGTGGGGAGTATTGAGTATTCTTAAAGCTTCCTCTTTTGATCGGGCTTTACATAGTGGTTTTTTGTGTTGTAGTCATCAGTTGACGATAAAAGATACTAATCTATATCTTGCAGATAAGCATAGGAGATTAGTCCTTTGTGGTAGTACAGATTTATCTGGTAATATTCAATTACCTAAATCAGGTTTGACTATTGGACATTTTGCTGGCCAAATGTATACAGGTGAATACTCATTACCTTTAGAAGTACCGACAAATCAATTTATTCCAAAGTGTAAAGATATTTATCAAAAGGAGCTTGTGCTGAGAATAGAACAATCAGAAAGAGTTTCTATGGAATATTTGTTAGGGAATAAAATGCATTCTTTTTTTTCTTGTACAAAATATTTTCTATCTAAGAATGCATTATTACTTGATAAGATACAATTAGAAGGGAATGTAATATTACATTCTTTAGATAAATTGATTATTTCTAAGGATTGTAAGCTTGATAATGTTATCGTAATTGCTCCGGAGGTTTTTATTGAGGATAACTTTAAAGGTAGATTACAGGTTTTTGCTAAAAAAAAAATAATCTTAGGAAAGAATATTCATTTAGGCTTTCCTTCAGCACTATTTCTCTCTTTAGATAAAAAAGAGTCGCATATGAATAGTCTCTATATTGGAGCAAACTCTGAAGTTAATGGAAATATAGTTGGTGTATCAAAACAACAACAGGAACTAATTATGACTTTAGATAAAAATATCCGAATTAACGGGCAAGTCTATTGGAATGGGGTTATTATCCAAAACGGAAGTGATATTAACGGGATATTATATCTAAACCTTTTCAAGATAAATACTAATGCTTCTGTTTATATGAATTATCTTAAAGATTTTAAACTTAGGAATGATTCAATGGTTTTTTTTGAGGATGTTATTAATCATGATGATGAATCTATTTCCTATCCAATTGAGGTATGTTATTAAATCAAAAGTATAAGTATAAGTCATTTTCTTTAGTAGAAATACTGGTGTCTATAATATTGGTATCAATAATGATTAGTATTGTTTTTAGTTTTTTATTAACAATGAAAACAAATTATAATCCTGTATTATTACTTCAAAGATACACTCTTTTGGAGCAATACCATGAGAAATATTGGATAGAATATCCGATACAGGATTCAATTTATTTAGATTCCAAATATCTAATTAAGACAGTGATAAAACAACAGAAAGAAGATTATTTATTGTTACAGACAACTCAACTTCTTGACTCTACAGGTAGGCAAGTTCTTGAATTAAAGTCTTATCGAGTTGAATTTAAGAATGAGCTTCAATAATAATATTTAATGGATAGAGAAGGAGAACTTAAAACATAAGTTATGTTGAGAATCAAAGGGGCTAGCAATATATTGAGTAGAGATATAAGCTTAGGCACAAATAAATTTTCTGATAAAAAGAAAAATGCATTTTTTCAAGAGTTATCATTATTAACTGTTTCTAAAATAAACATGTTAGAATCACTTGTAATGATTAGTACACAAACAAAATGTAAAATAACTAGAAGTATTGTACAAAAATTAAAAGATAGCTTAATAAAAGGAAGCTCATTATCTGAATCTCTTGAAAGTACAGGTTTCTTTTCTTTATATGATATATCAAGTATTAGAATAGGAGAAGAAACGGGTCTGTTAGAAAAGGTATTACAAGAACTAGCTTCATATTATAATGATATTATTGAACAAAGAAAAAGAATAATTAATTCCTTGACTTATCCTGTAGTTGTACTTTTAATAGCTATTCTAGTTGTTGCCTTTATGTTGGGATTCTTAGTACCTATGTTTTCAGGAATTTTTAAACAATTTGGAAAAGACCTTCCTGGTTTGACTGTAATAGTAATAAATATTGCAGAATGGTTTTCTGAGCATTTCCTTTTGATATCTATTATTTTATTTATTGTGTTTCTTTTATATAAGATATTTAGAGATAAAGAGTTATTCAGAGATTATTCCTCTCGCATAGTTTTAAGAATACCATTTATAGGAAATTTGATTTTAAAAATATACTTAGCAAGATTATGTGTTTTTCTAGAATTGATGACAAGTGCTAAAATTCCATTAAATAAAGGTTTTGATTTAGGAAAACAGATGATAAACTTTTATCCTTTGGAGAAGATTCTTCTCAATGCTTCAGAAATGATTTTTACAGGAAATGATTTAAAAACATGTTTTAGTGAAAGCAATATTTTAGTTAAGGAACAAAGATTTATCTCACTACTTGCGGTTGGAGAATCAACAAACCGATTAAATGAATCATTTAAACGCCTTAAAGAGATTTATCAGAAAGAAGTAAAAGAGATATCATCAGTTATAGGAAATTTAGTTGAACCATTTGTAATTATCTTTATTGGAATATTTGTTGGGATAATTTTAATTTCAATGTATTTGCCAATGTTTCAGTTGGGTACTTCTATTTCAACATAAAAATAAATTGACTATTAAGAGCAAATAGGCTGTTCAAAAAGTAATTTGGGTAGCTTCTTTACTTATCTTATATTTTTTGATTTGATCTGTAATGTTTATTTGATCACAAAAGCAATGATTTTGATAAAAAAACTCAAGTATTTTTAAATGTTATTATTGAATCAGATTAATTACTTTCCTTATATAGAGAACAAAAGCCAAGGAGTATCCTTGACTTTCTACATATGATAGAATATAAGCTCCCTACTTCCCTGAATATCTTCCCAGGAATTTCGTCTGTAATGATTTCTCCGATAATTTCACCGAGATGGTGGATAGCTTGACGGGTATCAATTGATATAAGATCAGTAGGTATACCATCATTGAAACTCTTTTCGATAATTAACATTAAATCTATGTGTTTCAATTAAAATCATATTTATAGATTTATGGTGCTTTTGTTTATAATCTTAAACAGTTATTAATTTTGAATCCTATTCAGAGTTAAAAGATTATGAGTGGCTACTCTTTTATGTATTCTAAGAATTTTAATTAAAACAAATAAAAAAATAAATAAATTATTCTAAAAAAGCTTTTTTATATTTCAATATCTAATTAAAATAGTTAGTTTAGCGATCTAAAAACTAGAGTGAAATTTTAGGGGTAGAAGCAATGAAAGCTGAATTATTACTATTTATATTACTAATAAGCAGTTTAAAGACTATTTCTGTTTAACCAGAAAACTATCCAAATATAAAATTGCTAATATCATTATATATGAAGTAATTTAAAAAGTCGCCCAAATTAATACAAAAAATGCCTGAAATACTCTATGTTTGATTTACAACAAAAAAACATAAAA
>JBGRPZ010000113.1:0-11715 GCA_041725915.1 Hyphomicrobiales bacterium
TTTAGGTTAATGGTTGCATGAAATGGAGAAAAAACGAGTGTTTTTATTTTAAAGTAGTTTGATATGAAAAGGTGAAGAATAATTTATAAAAGAGCTTATTTATGATACTACCTGTTTATTCATTTTTATGTTTTTGTGTGGTAACTCAAACATAGAGTATTTCAGGCTTTTTTAGTATTAATTAGGGCGACTTTTTAAATCACTTCAGTAATAAAGTGTTATTAAATGTTATCTATTAAAAGAATTTATGCCAAATTTGAAGTATAACTAACAAATAAACAGAAAGATTTATCACCTGCAGAAACCCCTATCATGAATAAAGGAAAACATCTGGTTAAAAAAACATTACACAGTTTTAAATATGCCTTCAATGGACTAATTATATTATTGAAAGAAGAACAAAATGCACGAATTCATTTTATTGCAGCTATTATTGCAATAATACTTGGATTCTTACTAGAAATCAATACACTAGAATGGGCTGTAATATTATTACTAATTGGAATTATAATCTCTTTAGAAATGATTAATAGTGCAATAGAACGAATTGCTAATTTCGTTTGTGAAGAGAAGAATGAACAGATAAAAAGAATCAAGGATCTCGCTGCTGGTGCTGTTCTTGTAATGGCTATAATAGCTGTTATTATTGCAATCATTATCTTCATTCCAAAAATAATACACCTATTTTAGATTATCTTTAAAGCATTAACTAGCTTATTACTATGAAATACAAGTTCGATAAAATTATTGATAGGAGAAATACCAATTGCGTAAAATATGATATGACCAAAGGTATTTTTGGGCGTGATGATATTATTCCAATGTGGGTAGCTGACATGGATTTTGAAACTGCTCCTGAAATCATTACAGAATTAGAAGAGAAAGCAAAAAAAGGGATTTACGGTTATACTTTCCGTCCCGATTCTTATTATGATGCTATCATCAACTGGCAAAAGAAAAGACATCAATGGGAAATACAAAAGAGTTGGATTTGTTTTTCTCCCGGAATTGTTGCAGCCTTAAACTTCATTATACAGGAGTTTACTCAACCACAAGATAAGGTAATTATACAAACGCCTGTATACTTTATGTTTATGGCTGCAGTGAAAGATAATAACAGAACTATAGTTGTCAATGAACTTATAGAAGACAAAGGATATTACACCATCAATTTCAAGGAACTAAAACAGCAAATGATTGATGGTGCTAAAGCAATTATTTTATGTAACCCTCATAATCCTGTTGGTAGAGTTTTCACTTATGAAGAACTAAAGAAAATAGGTGAGCTTGCTATTAAATATAATGTATTGATCATTTCTGATGAAATACATTGTGATATCATTCGTCCCGGATACAAACACATACCTATAGCAAACATATCTGAAGATATCGCCAATCAATGTATAACTACTATTGCAGCAAGCAAATCTTTCAATCTCACAGGTCTTTCCACTTCTGCGGTAATCATATCAAATCCTGAGATCAGAAAGCAATATGAGAAGTTTATCAATACCCTTCATGTAAATTATGGAAATCTGTTTGGAAACTTTGCTACTGAAGCAGCTTTCAAACATGGTGAAGAATGGCTAAATGAGCTAAACGTATATCTTGATCAAAACCATAAGTTTCTTGAAACCTACATTAACACATACTTACCTCAACTTAGACTTATAAAAGCAGAAAGTACTTTTCTTGCATGGATAGACTTCAGTGCACTAAATAAGAGTACAAAAGAATTAAAAGACTGGCTTGTAAACACCTGTAAGCTGGGGCTAAGTTCGGGTGTGGATTTTGGGAAAGGTGGAGAAGCTTATATGAGAATTAATATTGGTTGTCCTAGATCTGTAATTGAAAAAGCTTTAAACAGAATTAAAGAAAACATTTAACCTTTCTGTATATTCCTATAAAAGAGAAAAGCAAGCCTTACAGCTTGCTTTTGTTATATGGTTAGTTAATTTGTTAACATCCTGCACCACAAAATGAACATGCAGATTTATTCCATGAACAATTCTGCCATGTTGTGGTATCCTTCATCTTTCCATTTGGGGAGTTTTTAGAGATATTAAATCTACACACACTCTCCTTTTGGAGTTTTAATTTTGATACTTTCATAAAATTTATCCTATTATTTAGTCAACTGTTTATTAAAACGAGCTCGAAACCAAGTAAGTATATATTTTTCATCATAAAATATTATACAATAATGCTTTGCATAATACAGATTAATAATGATTGTCAACATACCTATATGTCGACCTTTCATAAATTAATAGAATTGTATATCTTCGAATAATTTCATACTTATCATTATAGATCTATGATTTATTTCTCATTCTAAAATGAGTTTTGGATATATTCATTATAGGAATAAGGATTCACATTCCTAATAAGAGAGATACTATTAATTATAATCCTATTATTAACATTAAACTTAAAAAAATGAAGAAGAATTTATCTTTATACCTAATTGCTTGTCTTGCTATATTCCTAACTTCTTGTTGCAGTTATAACTCTACAATGAAGAACGCTTTAAAGAAAACTTTTGGAGATGACTTCAAAGATTATTACGCATTTAGTTATCCCACTAACAACTTTGGAATATTCACCAGCTACGAAGAAGAGTTATCTGATAAAAATCAATATTGTGCCATGACTTCTTGCTTGAAAGGAATAGAAATCAAAACAAAAAAGGATTGGTTAGATATTGATGGACTTGCAGATATAGGAAAGGGAAGCCCAATAAGTCTTTCTGAAAGTAAAAAGACAAAAATTGCCACTGAGGCTGTTCTCCCTAATCTTTGGAAAACCTTAGATATAGGTGCAAAAGTTAGCAACAATAGAATTGTAAACACAAAATTGATTACAGGCCCTGCCTATATAAGGCATATCAACAAAATGAAGTTTGAGGATTATTTGGATAGTCTACCCAATTCCAGCAGATATAAAAGAAAGTACAATGCAGGTGAGTTTGTAATCATAGTATCGGATGTAATTATTGAATATCTTGCAGTAAGAATTGAAGTTAACAACGAATTTGCTTCAGAAATTGATACTAAACTAAACTCTGGTAATTTAAATAAAAACATTGGTGATTTAGGATTAAGCGCAAATCTCTCAAAAGTAAGCACAGGCGTATATGAATATAAGATTGATCATCCTGTAATCGTTCTCAGACTTGCCATGAAACCTAAAATAAGCAATGATATGAAAAGGTTGATTGATGCCACTTCAAAGATTACAGGCGGTAATAAAGGTAATGATAACACATTTGGGGATTGGGAAGTTGTCAAACCCGTTAAGGAAAAAAGAAAGTAATTTAAGATAAATATCTCTCTTTTCTTATAAGATTCTAATAAGAAAGCTACTTTCTTATCATTTATTACAATTATTATCTAATAAAGATCGCTAAACTTGCGGTCTTTATTTATTATCTATATTTTAGAGGCCTAAGACTTTAACAGGGGGAACTCTTATGATAATATTAAAACAGATCTGGGAAGATCTTTCATCAAATTACTGTGCTGACAATAATTTAGTAAACGAGTTATGGGAAGAAATCGAACAGCTATACAGCAGCCTTAGTAGATTTTATCATACATTGGAGCATATAGAATATATGGCTGAAATGGCTTTAGAAAACAAAGAACTCATTTCTAATATGGATGCTTTTCTTTTCTCCATCTTCTATCATGACATTATTTACAATGCCAAAAGAACTGACAATGAAGATAAAAGTGCTATTCTAGCGTCCAAACATTTAAGCAAGCTCAACGTTCCTGAGGAAATAATTTCAAAATGCCAAGAATATATTATTGCCACTAAACGTCACAAAGCTTGTTCCTGTTCTGATACTAATATGTTTCTTGATATGGATCTTGCAATTCTAGGAGAGTCACAACTAGTATACAATAGGTATTCATTGTTTATAAGGCAAGAATACTCCTGTTATTCTGATATTCAATATAACTGTAGAAGAATCATCTTATTACAACGGTTATTAAGCAGAAAAAGAATATTCAAAACGGACTTATTTTTCAATTTATATGAACAACAAGCCCGAAATAATATAAATAAAGAAATTACCTTTCTAGAAAACTCCATAAAGAAATAAAAAAGAGCAGTTATTGAACTGCTCTTTTTCTATTATATTCAATACACCAAAAACTTTATTGGTTAAATCTTTCTAGCTGTACAAAATTCCAGTCAACAATCTTTTTTGTATTGTTATTAAATTCTGGAAAATCCAAAGTAATTATATTCACCTTCTTACCACTTGCATATGCTGATTCAGCAAGTTTAGGCAACCATTCATCTATTTTTGTATTTACAGCACCCCATTTACTTTCTTGACAACATAAATCTTCAAGGCTTTTTGGTTTTGCAAATGCACCATGAACGATAACATCAGAAGAAGGAGTCTGAGTAAAAGATGAAGTATATATCTTATCCATAGGGCGGGTCTTGATATTATTAATGATATAATCCATCACATTCTGTGCTTTGTCAGATCCTGCCCATGTGGCAACCCAGAAGTTCTGCCATGTGTAATCTTTATAAGATTCCGCGTCTCTTGAACATGAAAGAACCATATTTATTCCTTTATCCCAATATTGTCCAATTGTAGACTGAGGAGTTAAACCATCGCCTTTCTTGAGTATATGGTTAGCACCTATATCATTCAACCATAGACCCATCATAGCTCTATATTCACCCTCATTCATCTGATCAGCACGTAATTCAATATGAACTAGTTCTTTTGGATGTTCTGAGAAGAATCGTTTAAAGTCATCAAGTATCTCATGGAAGTTTGTCGATAACAATCCATGATAAGAGTACCAACCTCTACCATTATATTCTAAACGAATATCAAAGTTTCTAACTCCTATCTGCAAAAGCTCATAAATACTCTTACGAGTAGTAAAAGACCAAAAATATGCAGGCCGCTTGCCACCAAGTTTTTTATACCATTCTGCTTCCTTAGCCCAATCACTATCCATACTTATCTTATAAGTTGCAGCATCATGAGCACTTGGTATTACCATCTCATTATACTTAACATCTCTGTGAGTAGAATAGATATCTTGCATCCAATTATTCAGATTGTATGCTACTTGAGATTTCTGATTAACTTTTTTTGTTGTCTCTGGTTCTGTAAAATCCTTTTTACACGAATAAAGACCTGCCAATAATAGAAAGACTAAATATACACGTTTCATTATTCTTAGAGTTTTAGAGTTTTTTATAAAAAATGAAGCTTTCGTCATTACTTCATCTGCACAAAGTTATAGTCAATTATTGTTCTTGTGATATTATTAAATTCAGGGAAATCAACTGTTACAATATTTACTTTCTTACCTTGAAGACTAGCCTCTTTTCCTAGATGAGGCAACCACATGTTTACTTCTGTATTAATAGCTCCCCACTTGCTACCATAAGTACATAAATCTTCCAAGCTCTTAGGTGTAGATATAATACCATGAGCAATCACATCTGAATCCGGAGTTTGTGTCATTGAGCTTGCATATAATTGATCCATTGGTCTTGTACGAATATTCACCCACATATATTCTTCAACTCTTGAAGCCCATGAACTATTAGCCCAAGTTGAATACATAAACCCACGTAAAGCATATTTATCATATTCACTATCAGAACTTGTACGCCCACAAGAAATCAATAAATTCTTACCGTTTTCCCAATATTTACCTATAGGGTCATTAGGTCGGATATTATCAGTAGAAGCCAATACTCTATCTTTACCAACACCATCAACAATCATCCTTAATAAGGTTTCATACTCTGAATCACTCATCTGATCAGCTCTTAACTCAAGATGTGCAATCTCTTTCGGGTGTTCATCAAAATACCTTTTCAAGTCTCCTATAATCTCTTCTGCATTTGTAGAAATAAGACCATGGTAAGAATAATAGCCCTTGTCATTATGCTCAATTCGCAGATCAAAGTTTCTTACACCTATATTTAATAATCCATAAATATTGTTACGTGTAGTAAATGACCAAAAGAAAGCGGGTCGTTTTCCTCCTAGTTTCTTAAACCATGATGCATCTCTGGCCCAATCACTCCCAGTTGTTATTTTATATGTAGCAGCATCATGAGCCCCAGGCATAACTATTTCACTTAGCTTTTCATCTTGGCGCTCAGCAAATATATCCCCCATCCAATTGTTTAACCTGTAAGCTTCTGCTGTCTTCTCACTCTTATTCTGCGAATGCTCTGGTTTTGTAAAATCTTTTTTACATGCAGATAAACCAAATGATATGGCAAGCAATACCATTATAACCTTAAGTTTCATCGTTAGAGTTTTAAGTTCTTAGTTCTATAAAAATAAATAACAGATGACACACTTCCATTTGCATCACCTATCACTAAAGTAAAGTATATAAAAATTAAAATGTCAGCTACAATTAAAACGAGTAAAAGAAAAAATTATGATATTCAATATATTAATGCCTTTTTACTTCTTGAATCATTTATTATATCAACCTAATTTAAAAACAAAGATCCTTTTTAGAATAAGCCCAAATACATTCACGTTTTATTATAACTTCCCTAAGAAACAATCTCCTATAAGTGTAACATCCTATAAATTGTAATCCCATCATGAAAACATCAAAGAAAAACATTGATTTAAAGAAAACAGTTGTTATTAACTTTAAACAAGGAGTAGTAAACAATAATAGATCTGCATCAGTAGCAGCTCAACGATGTACATTCTCATTTGCACCTTGCTTGATTGAATAGAAAACAAATATTATAACATATAAAGGATACACTAAATAAAAAAATCCACATTCTTTGCAAGAAGAAAAAGATCCCGATTATCTGGATTCCAGCCATCTATTCCCTTTGAACAAATTCCCAATTTCATTGGTTTCTTTATGACCAAAACAAACTCTATTATGGGCTCTAAATCTAAAGGTTTAATTGCTGGTATCATATCCAATGCTATATTTGGTTTTAACATTGTATGGCTTAAGCAAGCATTGGCATCATTCCAACCTATAAGTGCATCATTTCTTCGTATCCTATTAGCCGTCATTTTAATTTTCTTGTATGCTGTAATTACAAAAAAATTACAAATGCCAAAGAAAAAAGATCTTCCTAAGTTTATTCTGGGGGGGATTCTTATGCCCTTCCTATTCTTTATATTTGCTTTCTCTGCACTAGATTACATTAATGCTCTTTTAGCTGGTATAATATACGCTACCCTACCTCTATTCTCTCCTATTGCTGGATACTTTTTCTTTAAAGAAAAGTTTAACTCTTTATTCTTTATTGGAATGATCATTTCATTTATAGGGATAATAGTTGCAATTACCAACAAAGGGTTTCATCTTGAAGTATCAGTCATTGGTATTATACTTGCTTTTATGGCTATATTCTGTTATATATTCTTCTCTGTTGTTGTTAAAAAACTATCAGAAACCTATAATGAAACAACAAATATATTTTATACAAATCTTATAGGATTGATATTCTTAATTCCAGTCTTCTTTATTTTCGATTTCACTCACTTTACTCACACTGCACCTACACGGACATCCATCATTTCTGTTTTTGATATGGCATTTTTCTCCTCTTTTATTGGTTTTGTCCTCTATGCATATTCTATAAAAGCATTAGGTACTGGAAAATCTTTGATTCTTTTTAATCTAGTGCCAATATTCTCTACTATTGGAGCAGTTCTAGTACTTGGAGATACTTTGGATTTACACAAAAGCATTGGTCTTGTAGCCGTCATTGTAGGTCTCGTAATAAGTGTTATAAAAACAAAAAAGAGAAACTATATCAATCAGAATTAGATTTTTCGTTATGCTACTTGAACATAAATATTCTATTTATAGTTTTATAACTAAAGAACTAAAAGTAACCTCTAAAAAACTCTCATGCATCCTAAAACTAAAGGCATCATAGCAGGTGTATTTGCAAATGCTATTTTCGGAATAAACGTTGTCTGGCTAAGGCAAGCTTTAGATTCTTTTAGCCCCTATTCTGCTTCAGTATTTCGGATTGGATTGGCTGTGATTTTACTTTTCATTTATGCAAAGTTGACTCATAGATTAGAACCTATTAAGAAAAAGGACATTTGGCTTTTTATACTTGGAGGAGTCTTTATGCCATACTTGTTCTTTATATTTGGGTTTGAGGCTGTAGCTATTCTAAATGCTTTGTTGGTTGGTGTAATAAATACTACTCTTCCTTTGTTCTCTCCTATTGCTGGACATATCTTCTTTAGAGAAAAATTCCATAAGTTGTTTTTTGCAGGACTTATAGTCTCTTTTATTGGGGTTGTTATTGCTATTACAGATCATGGTTTACATATTAATGCAAGTACTTTAGGTATTATTCTAGCTTTCGTTGCTATATTCTGTTATATTGGCTTTACTGTTGTCATTCATAAGCTTTCCTTTACTTATAATGAAACAACAAATATATTCTACACCAATTTATTTGGGCTAATATTTCTTATCCCTACATTCTTCATTGTAGACTGGCAAAACTTTCTTCATATAAAACTTACTTATACAGCTGTCAGCTCTTTATTAAAGATGGCTATTTTCTCTTCTTTTATTGGATTCCTACTTTATGGGTATTCCATCAAACAGATAGGAACAGGAAAGTCTTTAATTCTTTTCAACTTAGTCCCTATCTTTACTACAGCAGGATCTGTTATTGTTTTGGGGCAAACTTTGACTATACATAGAGTTACAGGACTTGTTATTGTATTGCTTGGCCTTGCCATTACAATGATACAACCCCATAAACATATCCATAATGTCAAACATGCTCATCATAATAAAAATATTCTTGAAACTAAACATGTAGATAACTCTAAAGAGTAAATACAACATGCTTCTTATGCACCAATACCCTTCATAAGCAATAAAAAAAGAGCAAGAATATAATCGAATTATAAACTTGCTCTCATGTAACATGAAATATTACTGAAATTTAACTCATGATATAATTATTGCACATACTTATTTTGGCATACATTCATCCTTATACAATGTGAATTTTGTAGGGCAATCATCAACTAATGATAACTTCAAACATTGAACAGGACAAGTAATCAAAATATCTGTTGGGCACATTGTTGTTCCTCCACCAAAAACTTCTTTCGTCTGTATCTTATCTAATTGAGCAATGGTTTGTTTCTTTAAGCTTAATTTTTTCATAATAAAATTATTATGATTATAATTATGGATTTATAATTAATCTAATTATTGCTTTCCTTATGGTAAACAATGAAGTATATGCAATGTAAAGTGAGCTATACCACAATATGCATGCTCATTAGTTTCCCAATAGCACCCCTCTCCACAAGTGTATGCCACAGTATTGCATTTAAGCTCATTCGAAGGCTTACCCTCACCGGCTATCAGATTATTCATATACTCTTCATTAAGTTGAGCAATGGTTTCTTTCTTAAAGTTTAGTTTTTTCATAATGGATATATTTAATTGTTGAAATTATTATGGAAGACATTTTTCATGTGTGTCATTTGGTTTGCAGTCATATAATACCGTTACCTCCAAACAATCTCCCGGACATGTATATTCAAAATTTGAATCACAATGTATAGTTGCTCCACCAATTATGTGACCTTTCTGCCTATTGCTTAACTTAGCTATAGTAGCCTTCTTAAAGTTAAGTTTTTTCATAATGGATAAATTAGAATTTAAGGTTAATATATAATATAATTGTTGGAGAGTCATAAGCTACACGACCACTCCAACAACTATAATATCAATTAGATAAAGATAATATTAACTATAACATACCTTATCTTGTGAATCACAATTATAATTCTGTGTAAATGGTCCTGCACAATCACACCATGTCTCATAGGTGTAACAATTATCAGCAGCTACTGAACCACCTGGGCATCCTATAGTAAGAAGGCAAGTATTTGTTTGTACTCCACCATAAATATTAGCAGTATCCTCAATATTTAATTGAGATATTGTCTCTTTCTTAAATCTAAGTTTTTTCATTGTAATAGTTATTTAATGTTAAATTAAAAGAATACAGCTAATTACATTAAATAAAGTGAAAAAAATGTGCATTGAGGAAATTAAAATAGAATTTAAATATTAAGTTCTATGACTAAGGAGTATAAACGATTACAAAGTGAGTAAGTAAAAGTAAATCTAGTTGAAAGGCATGTCTTGAGCAAGTCCTTTATTCTTCTTGTATTGCAATATTGACTGAGGATACTTTACTTCATGGAGAAACAAAGCATTCCCAGGTACAGAGAAGCCTGCTTTAGATCTATCTTTAGATTCTATAATATGTCTAAACTCTGAAAGGGTTAATTTGCCTTGCCCAATTGATAACATTGTTCCTGTTATGGCTCTAACCATATTACGTAAGAAACGATCAGCCTCTATAGTAAATACTAATAATCCATTAGACTTTGTCCAATGCGCTTTTATAATCTTACAATTATTCGTTTTTGTCTGAGTATGCAGCTTCGAAAAGCTAGTAAAGTCTTCGTATTCAAAAAGGATATCACATGCCTTATTCATTAACTCTATATCTAAATCACCATAAAAGTGATAAGAGATAGGAGAAAAGAATGGTAATTTCTCCTGACTGACATAGTATTTATATTCTCTGGATATAGCATCAAAACGGGTATGATGGTCTTCTTCCACCTTAAATATTTCTGAGATATAGATATCTGTCTTCAGAAATCTATTCATTTTATATGTAAGTTGTGAGAGCTCTTCACCTGAAAGAATTTTGTCTATATCAAAGTGTGCGTAAAAATCATTAGCATGAACACCTGTATCTGTTCTTCCACAACCAATAACATTTATTTCTTTCCTTAAAAGTGTGGATAAACATCTATTGATTTCTTCCTGAACAGTAATTCCATTTGGTTATCTCTCTATTCATGCAATAATCAAAGTACTCAATCTTATTCCGCAGTGGTCTACATCTATGCACCGTTTCGATAGGCCTTCGACACCAAAAAAAAGAACCTGCATACCAAGCTGTTGGTTTACCAGGAGAAAAAGAAACGAATCCCCCATCTCCAAAGGAACCAACAGTCTTTCCATCTATTTGCGCCCCATACGCTTGAGCGGCATCATCAATAAGTAAAAGGTCACGATCTTTTGCAATTTTTTCAAAACGTGGTAAATCAGCAGGATTTCCATATAAACTTGGAACGAGTACAGCTTCAATCTGGGGATCTAAATCAAGCTGCAAAAGAAGTGCATCTGCGGATGGATTGAGATCCTGTTCATCAATATCAAAAAGAGCAATTTCAATATCTGTTGATTTTAGAACAGAAACAACACTCTCACAGAGATAAGCTGGAACAGCAACTTTTTTTACAGAACATGCATGAAGGATTCGGAGAAATGCGTATCGCCCCTTGTGAGCAAAATGAACTTTTTCTGGAAAATCTATACGGATATCAGTTTTTTGATTATCCCGATTGGGCTCAATTCGATCAGGAACAAAATAGCCAATTTTCATACATTATCCTCAACTCCTGCGAGAGAAATCCGATTAATTCAAAACGCTCAAAATCAAATTCACCGTGAAAGCCACATCAAATTTGCGGATGAGTTGGGAATCAAGTGATTTTGCAAAGCGCCTTTGAACAATCATCTCCACCGCATCTTGCATTTCTTTTTGTGAATACCCTGCAGTCGGCATTCCATATTCCGATAGAAG
>JBGRPZ010000114.1:0-11499 GCA_041725915.1 Hyphomicrobiales bacterium
TATTTAACATAACATTGGGCTTATATGTGCGATAATCTACAATTTTAAAATTGAAAGCCGAATTATCGCACTATACAGCAGTTAAAAATAAGTGATAAAGCTTATAAATAAGGAAATATAAGGATATGAAGCAAAAGTATTCCCAGCCTAAATCTTCAATAATAACTGGATTATTAAAATGAATTAATCGTAAAAGTATATTATATCTGAATGAGTTGATTTAAAGAATCTGTTGCTTTCTGTACAAAACCTATTTATTATTTATTTGGCTTATTGATATTTCGTAGTGAATGGAGTGTTGCATAAGAGAAAAAAGGAGATCAACTTTATCCTTTTTCACCTGTATTACAAATTTAAATATCAGATACTTAGATTATGGCAAATAAAGTAGTTTTTAAATCACTTCAATAGTTAGATCCATTACTATTTGAAAAGTAAGGACATAAAAAAAACCTCCAATTTGGGGGTATTGGAGGTTTTAATTGATATGAAAAGAAATGCCTAAGTACTTCAATGGAGGAGGTAATTGTGAGGAAAGAATAATTAGGATTAATTGGGCTGACATAATTGAAGAGAGGGTATCTTCTCCCACATTACACAGATGGGGCACTCTGACAAAGAACGTAGGAGTGACTGTTTCTACAAAATAATATTTGGGATGATGGGGGTCTCATTTATTCCCAGAGATAAAACTTTCAGCAGGCCAATAAATGTTGTTCTATCTCATATTATTCTGTTCAGTCATGTTAAGGAGCAACGACACTAAAATTGGAAAGAATCGCGTACCTTAGCATTTCTCTCAGGAGTTGGTTGCTTTCTTTAAAACAATCGCCATGCCAAAAAGGATTTTTGCAGCTCTAAATTAATATTTTGTAATAAAAACTACTAGAAACACAGTCTTCCGAATATAAATTTAGTAAAAACACACCTCCTTTTCCTCCATGAGGTAAATACGTAATTTCAAAGTTCACATATCAATTAGGTAATATCGGATATCAAGTATACGGATATGGAGTTTTATTATCCAAAAAAGAATAGTTCACTATCCACTCTAAAGACAATCATGTATACATATAAAGATGTTATGTATTCTGAATTCTATTTTATTTCCAATAGTTATAAGCGTATTTCTTTTTATTATGGTATGAAAAATAATTTAAGCAATGCTAATAAGCTTATACCTACTAAAGGCATAGTTATAATGGATAATAAATATTATAAAATAATAAGAGTGAATGATTTTACACAAAACCCCTAGGTAAAGTCAGTAATTATACCTGCATATTTTAGGTATAATCCGAACCTTTGTATTATTAGAGATATTAATCTTTATCATTAGTAATAATTAAACTGTTTTTTTTAATCTAAAAGTCTTACTTTGGGAGGGTATAAATACAATGATAGGATTATTTTGGCACCTGTTATATTAAAACAAATATTTTAGTGAATAATTTATATGATGTGCAGTAAATCATCAGAAAACACAGAATCTTTTGTAGATAATTCAGAACTTATTTTAGAATGTTTTTCATTTGTAAATACAGGAGTTGCTTGTATAAAGCATAATGGAGATATAAGATTCACAAATGAAAGCTTCAAGAAAGCAATTGACGACGACACTCAAAACTTTGAAAACATCTTTAATATAAATATTTTCTCTGATGAGCAATTTAGAACAATGTTCAATAATTTCTTCCAAAAAGAAGAGAGTTCTTTGTCTATAATTCGTAATATTCAAATAACTGAAGAAAACGAATTGTCTTTAAAGATCAATTTAAAGAAATCTTCAATTCAGAGTAATGAAGATTTTATCTTTTTATACTTAGAAGAAATAGATGATAATATTTCTAAAAAAAACAATATTGCCGGAGCAAAACAAGAAAACTTCGAGAGTTTTAAAGGAGCCTTTTTGGCTAGTCTTTCTCACGAAATAAGAACTCCTCTAACTCATATTATAGGTTTTCTGGACTTAATAAAAGACGAAAGCATCTTGCATGAAGAAAGAGAAGAGTATTTAAATATTATAGAAGATAGTAGTCGTTCTCTTCTGAACTTGATTGAGAATATCATTGAGATGTCAAAAATAGAAAGCGGGTATCTGAAGATTAAAAAATCTAATATATCATTTGATGAGATATCAAGTGAAGTATCATCTATCTTTAACGATGAAAGGTCTAAAGTAAGAAACTTTAAATCTAAAATTACATTTAACAAACAAGTAGATATACATAATCTGGAAATTCACACAGATATAGATAAACTTTTTCAAATACTAAAACAACTAATAGAAAATGCTTTCAAGTTCTCAAGTAATGGGAATATAGAGTTTGGATACAGAGTAAATGATAATTATTCAGTAAAGTTTTGGATAAAAGATGAGGGTATAGGAATAGAAAAATCTTTCCAATATTTAATATTTAACAGTTTTACTCAGTTAGACTCCTCTTTAAATCGTCAATATGGAGGAGTCGGATTAGGATTGTCTATTGTTAAGGGATTAGTTAAGCTTCTAGGTGGAAATATAGGTGTAAATTCAGCTCCTAAAAAAGGTTCTGAATTTTATTTTATTCTTCCTGATTGTGTTCAACATCTTGAAATGAACAACAACAAGTATTATGTTGATAATAAATGGAAAGAAAAAACAATTTGTATTATTGATCAATCAAAAATAGATACTACTATTTATAAGGAACTCTTAAAAGAAACTAATTTATCAATAGATTGTGGATTTGATATTTCTGAATTTTTTATTAAAAAGTATTTAAGAGGGGAATATGATCTGATAATCATAGATAAAGAATTGTTTGATGCTTTTAATCAATTAATTATTGAAAAAAAACAAGTCATTAAAGAAGTTCCTATCTTTCTGCAAATCCCATTTTCAATGTATCAAAATAATAATTATAAAAATGAGAATATCAAAGAGATAATATCAAAACCAATAAACAAAAATCTTCTTATTAAAAAATTAAAGAAACACCTTGATAAATAACCTTGGATTAATGCAACTAAATTAATTCAATTAGTGTCTATATAAAAACAGGTATAGCATGTAAATAATTGGTAATTACATTTAGGGTTGTTTGAGATAAATTAGAATGCTGGAATATACAGAAAAGGAACTTATTGAAGGATGCTTATCAAATAATAGAAAATGCCAACATGCTTTTTATTCTAAATTCTCAATGAAAATGTATGGAGTTTGCTTACGATATGCAAAAGATGAGGATGAAGCTAAAGATATTTTACAAGAAGCATTTATTAAAATATTTAAATCTCTTCAAGACTTTAAGGGAAATGGCTCTCTTGAAGGTTGGGTGAGAAGAACAATTATAAATACATCAATTAATTACTATAGAAAGAACTTGAAATTTTCAAACAATGTAGACCTTGAATATGCTGAGTCTTATGAGTCTCATACTGATGATGCATTAAGTGAGATAACAACTAAGGAAGTGCAAGAAGTCATAAGTGATCTGCCTGATGGATATAGAATGGTATTTAACTTAAATGCTGTTGAAGGCTACACTCATAAGGAAATTGGCGAAATGCTTGATATAAGTGAAAACACAAGTAAATCACAATTATCAAGGGCTAGAAATGTATTAAAAAATAGAATGGAAGAGCTTTATGCTATTTAATTATTTATTCTCTAATGAAAAATATTGAAACAAAACATTCTAAATTCGATAATAAAATTCAAGAGAAGTTTAATGATTTTATTGTTGAACCTCCCTTGGATATTTGGAGTAATATAGAAAAGAGTCTTGAAGATAAAGATGAATCGAAGAAAGTCTTTTTTCTTTCAAATCTAAATCGTAAACATTGGAGTATTGCCGCATCAATAGCAATATTCCTATCTATATCTGTGTCTTTATTTCTGACATCTAATAATGATTTTTCAAAAGATAATATTGCTAAATTAAATTACATTAATTCAAATAACGGAGATCTTAAATATAAATCAGATAATAGAGACCTACTGTCTTTTAATTCTATATTAAATATAAAACCTGAATATAATACTAAAAGTAGTAATGACCTTCTACATGTAAAGAAGAATTACTCTCAGCTAAACCTTAATGATGAGAAATTATCAAATAATACCTCATCTGATTCTAACAAAACACATAATCCCATTTCTCAAACGATAGAAAACAATACTGGAAATAAAATAGGAAGTTCTAAGATTGAAGGTGACATAATTCAAGAATATACAAGTAATACTGAAAATAAGGAAATTGAAAACTTAAATAATAAGCAATTATTAAACAATAAGTTCCTTGAAGAATTTGGTGATGAGGAAAATAACACCAAGCACCCTCTCAATAATCAACAAGTTGCAATTGGTCTTAATACTGGAGTAGGAGCCGATTATACAGCCAATGAAACAAATGTTAATTATACCTATATTGACATCCCTCTCAAATATAACTTGAATGACAACTTCTATGTTGAAAGTGGAATTACATATGCCGTAGGGCAATATAAAGATAGGTCTCATATAACTTTTGAAAAATCATCATTAATTGAAGTTTCTGACAAAGTTGTAGATGTTAAGCCTGTTCAAAATAGCAGAGAAGCAAATAGAGCAATCAGTGAATGTGAATCAGATGATTATAACTTTCAAACTATAGAAACCAATTTATATGACACTACAATTGTATCAGGACTTTTCGACAATAATCATACTATAAACAGAATCGAGATACCTGCATATTTTGGATATACTAAGAATATTGGATTATTTAGGCTTAACCTGAAAGCAGGTCCGAGTTTAGGCTTTTTGGTTTCACAATCAAATGACCTAACAAAACCTTCTCCTAAAGGAGCTATATTAAATAGGATTGTGAAGTCAAGAGATAAAAAAGTATTTAAAAAGAATGTCTACTTCCAATTAAATTTAGCTCCTAACATTGTGTATGCTGCAACAAATAAACTAAATATAACTTTTCAACCTCAATGGAGAATTTATTTAAATGACCCATACTCTACTAAAGTAAGTCGTTTAAACTTTGATATGAAAATAGGGGTGAGCTATTGTTTCAAGTATTAAACATACCATGGTAATGAATATAAGAAAATATCTGGGATTTATTTGTATTATCTTTCTTAGCAAAGTAGCTTTTTCTTCATCGATAGTTAATAACTATATACCTCAAGATACTACTAGTATAATGCCTCCAAGTTATCAACTTGGAGGAACGGTGTACAATGACGAAGGAAGAACTATTAAAAAGGGGAAAGCCTTATTATATAAAAAAAAGGATTACATCTCTTCATCTAATGCCCAGAAATACACCCCTTTAGACACCGTAAATATTCGCTCCGAATACAGCTTCTATTTATTTGATCGCCTTTCTGAAGGAGAATATCTTGTAAAGATCATACCTGATATAGAAGAATATAGAGATTGTATTCCAAAATATTACAAAAATGTGTTCTATGATAGAGCAACTACCATACATTTAAATAATAATAGCATAGATAATGATTTCCATCTGCATACACCAAGTTACGATATATTTTCAGGATCTGGAGTAATTCATGGAAATGTCACATTCAACATTATAGAAAACTCAAGAGAAGGCAATCAACCTATAAACAAAAATGGCATTGTCATTCTAATCATCAATAGAGATTCAAGGGAAATTGTTGGATATACCCTAACTGATGAAAATGGATATTTCAGACTTAACAATATCTCTAATGGTAAATATATACTGCTTGCTGAAAATACAGATTGGATATTCTGGCCTTCAAATGTCGAAATTAGTGATCATACATCTACTGCTGAAACACAACTCGTCTTATTTCAAATTAGAGGGGAAACTGCTGTCCATAATATGGAAACCAATATACCCAAAGTTTACCCTAATCCCTGTACTGATTATATAATAATCGATTCAGACATCTCTTCAAGAAATGGCATAAAAACAGATTATTCTATCTTTGATTTAAAGGGATGTAAAATCAAATCTAACTTGACAGTAACTGTAAACAACTCAAAAAAACAAATTAATGTTAACGACTTGAATAAGGGTGTATACATTTTAAAAATACAAACAAAAGAAAGTGTTGCTAATATAAAGTTTGTGAAGAAGTAACTATTTATATGTTTCTATTAACTGTCTTCTATAAGATTAGGTACATATAACAGGCACTATCCCTCCGACTTATTATTTTTACCCCGACGAAGTATATTTTTCACCTCGGTGACTTATACTTTGCACCTCGACGGACTATACTTTATAAGTCGGCAGAGTACATGTTGTACCTCAGCGGGGTACAATATATAGCCCGCCGGGGTACAAAGCACTTATAGTAACTACTACTCGTAAATACAGTACTATCTTTATCTGTTTCCTTATAAGGTCAATGTATTTTGAATGGATTAGCACGATTGAACTTAGGTTTCCTTTCATATATCTTATATGCAATTAACTTCATTCTATCTGTTACAAGCATCTGTATACAAGCATATACCCAAACAAGGGCAACCCACCATCCTATAGGTGTCACAAGAATACCAAACCCACATATAAGCGTAATTATAAGTTTTGATATAATAGTAGACCATACAAGAGGTTTTCCTGGCTTCAGTGACCATAAAGGGCCTCTACTTCTAGCAAGGAATATCGTAAGGTTTCCTGCTATACTAAGTTCTGCAAATACCAGAGTTTGTAATTCAGGGAAAGACATATGCAACACATATTTTCCAAGGAAGAAGATAATAAAAGTGAATATAACATTGGTAAAACCAAGGAAAGACCCTATCAGTGAGATCTTATTCATATTCCATACTTCAGGCTTCTTACTATATTTCACATTATCATATGAAATTGCCATAATAGGGAAGTCATTAAAGACAGAAAGTAAGATAATAGCAATAGGGGTGACAGGAAAATCTCTGAAAATTATAATTGCAAGGACAGAAAAGAACAGTACATCTATAGTCTCAGAGATACGATATGTAGCATAACTCTGCATTCTCTGGAATATACGACGACTTTCCTTGATTGCAGATATAATCACATTAAGTCCGGGCAAAGTAAGAACAAGAGCAGATGCACTTTTCGCGGCATCAGTAGCACCATCAACAGCAATACCTGCATCAGCTTTCTTTAAGGCTGGAGCATCATTAACTCCATCGCCTGTCATTCCAACAATATGCCCATTATGCTGAAGCAGATTCACTATTCTGTATTTATCTTCAGGGAAAACCTCTGAAAAACCATCTGCTTCAATAGCAAGGTGTGCTGCTTCTACTTCACCAGTTCTATGTAGGTCAGTAGCAGGAATAATATTACTACCAATGTTCAGTTCTTTACCCATTGTCTGGGCAATGGCAGTTTGGTCACCTGTAATCATTTTCACTTTAACACCAAGTTCATTTGCCTTGGTGATGGTATCAGCAGAATCATCTCGAGGTGGATCACTAAGGAAAGCAAGCCCTACCATTTCCCATTCTCCTTTATCGTTTGTCTTGGCAACACCTATAGTTCTATTTCCTTTTTCTGCTGCCTTTTGGGTTGCCTTATTTACGTCTGCTTCTATTTCTTTTTTATTTACACATAAATCGAGAATAACTTGCTCAGCACCCTTAGATACTTTATAAGGAGAATTATCTAAGCTAACATCAGCTTCTGTTCTCTTTATTACAGGATCAAAAGGAGTAAAATGAGATTGCTTCCATTTTTGAAAAACATCCTTAATCTCATCCTTAAGAGACCGAAGGAATGCATTATCTATAGGATCATTATCATGTTCTGCCGAAGCAAGTGAAGCAAACAAGATAATATCATCTTCCTTATAATTACCAACAGGGAACAGACCACTCACAGCAAGTTCATTTTTTGTAAGTGTACCTGTCTTATCAGAACATAAAACATCCATTCCTGCCATTTCCTCAACAGCCACTAGTTTATTTACAATAGCTTTAAGTCTCGATAGCTTAAATGCTCCAACAGCCATGGTGACACTCAAGACAGTAGGCAGTGCCACCGGAACCGAAGCAACAGTCAACACCAGAGCAAACTCTATAACCTGAAAGATATTCTGATGTCTTGCATATCCAAGGATAAGTACAATAATAACAAGTATAAAGTTGAGAAATATAAGATAGTCTCCAATCTTAACAACAGCACCCTGTAAGTGGCTTTTGGTTTTTGCTTTAGCAACCAAACTTGCTGTATTACCAAAATAAGTATTCAGACCAGTGCCATATACAATAGCAGTCATCTCACCTTTCTTGGCTATAGAGCCTGAGTATGCAATATCCCCCTTTTGCCTGGTTACAGGTAAAGATTCTCCTGTCAAGGCAGATTGATCTATCTGTAGATACTCTCCTTCCAGAAGTTTGACATCAGCAGGAATAATATCACCAAGTCTTATTCTTACAATATCACCAGGGACAAGCTCACTGGCTTCAATTTCTGCCCATTTACCATTTCTAAGCACTTTACTTTTGGTAGCAAGATTTTTCTTCAAAGCTGCCATTGCTTTTCCTGCTTTTTCTGATTGAAAGAAATCAATCAACGCATTCAAGAAAAGCAATACAACAATGACAATAAAATCCGGCCAGTGGCCTATAACAGCACTTAGAACAGCAGCAACTTCAATCATCCAAGGAATTGGTCCCCAGAAATTCTTCAAGAATTTTAAAATGGTTGGAACATGCTTTTCAATAATTTCATTTTTCCCATAGCTTGATATTCGGCTTTTAGCTTCATCAGATGATAGTCCACTTTTTTTATCGGCTTTTAATAATTCGATAAGCTTTTGTTCAGACATTGCCTTAACTTCATCAGCTTTAAAGATCTGTGTAGGCATATTAAATAGGTTTTATAGGTAATATTTGTACAACGAATAATTGGTAGGTATTAGTTCTGTATAGTCATAATTGTCATTCTATTGTATGAAATGTAAAGATACTAGTAAACAATATTTTAAGCAAGATTTCTTTATATCGTATATTAATTTATACATTTGGGGCCATGATAGTAATAGGAGATACGATAGTTTCTGAGGACATAGCAAGGATAAAGTTTTGTTGCAATTTAGCTATGTGTAAGGGTGAATGTTGTGTAGAGGGAGACAGCGGAGCACCACTAGAAGAATTGGAAATTCCAATATTAGAAGAGATATATGAAGAGGTCAAACCTTATATGACCGAAGAGGGGATCAATGTAATTGAATCAAATGGATCATTTGATTATGATGAAGACGGGGATTATGCTACTCCATTGGTCAACAACCAAGAGTGTGCTTATGTGAATTATAAAAATGGTGTTACTTATTGTGCAATTGAGAAAGCATACCTTGACGGAAAGATCGACTGGAAAAAGCCAATATCCTGCCATTTGTATCCTGTCAGATTAAGCAAGTATAAAGAGTTTATAGCCGTAAATTATCACAAATGGAGTATTTGCTCTACAGCATTAAAAAAGGGACATCAATCCGGGGTTCCCTTGTTTGAATATCTGAAAGAGCCTCTAACACGACAATTTGGAGAAGAATGGTATGATACCTTATGTAAAGAAATAAGGTCAGGAAAATATGATGATATCATCAATAAATAAGATATGTTAAAGCTGGTGTAGTTCTACACTAGCTTCCCTTTTTATAAAAAGAACTCTTTTTTATTCAACTATTTACTTTTTTTACGTCTACATATTAATAATTCTATTAAAATGACAACACTTCTAATACTAAATAAATTTCAACTAAAATGAATGAGAAAAAAGGAATGCAGAAGAAGTATAAAAATAAAGAGCAGAAGTATCAGGAATACATGATACCCATCTTGTTCGTCCCCGTAATCATACTTCTATTAATAATTCTATTAAAATGATTTTTTGAATACAATGAGTAAGAAGCAAAAGGAAACAAAAAAGAAGAATAAAGGGCGGAAGCATCTGAAATATATAATCCCCATTCTGTTTATCCCCATAATCATACTTCTATTAGTAAAGACATTTGATGAGAAACTCCATATGGGAGGAGATAATGCTCATTATTATATTCTAGCTAAATCTATAAAGCAAGACTTTTCGTATAAAGAGATACAAAGGCCTGATGCACCTCCGGCAAAACATTTTCCTCCAGGTTATCCTTTGTTTTTATCCATTGCGTTATTCTTTGGTAAATATGCATTCATAGTAGGGAAAGTGCTTAATGGTGTTTTATTGATAATCTCCTTCTTAATATTCTATTTATTAATGGATGAGGTATTAAGCAAAAATTATCTGAAGGTTTTAGCCTCTGTCTTTTTTGTTTTTAATGCAAATCTCTATTATTATTCAACCTATATGATGAGTGAGATTCTTTTTATGCTCACAACCTTACTCACATTATTGTTAATTGCAAAATCTAAGCATCTAGTTAACAGAAAGTATTGGATCTACTTTGCCTTAATTATACTCTTATCTATATACACTTGGTACATTAGAACAATTGGAACATCTCTTATTATTGCAATAGTTATTTATTATTTGATTCAAAAGAAATGGAAAGAATCATTGATTTACACAGGAAGTATCGTTCTTGGGTTATTGCCATGGATTATCAGAAATAAAAATCTTGGCGGTAATTCATATATGAATCAGTTAATGAAAGTAAATCCACTTAGCCCAGAAGATGGAATAATGGGACTTAGCGATTGGGGTATTCGTATATGGGAGAACTTTGTAAGATATATTTCATATGAAATGTATGCTCTTTTCTTTCCCTACATAAGGTATATTAATTATAAAGTGAATGCTCCAATATGGATGTATATCTTAGGTGGAATTTTATTTGTTTTGATGATTATAGGGATGATCAAACTAAAGAAATACGGCTGGTTGATCTTCTTTTACTTGGGTGCTACTATAGGTATCTTACTTTTATGGCCAAGTATATGGAAAGGAGTCAGATTTATTGTGCCTTTATATCCTGTACTACTTTTATTAAGTATTAAAGGACTGCACAGTGTATTTATATTTGGGGCAAGTATGTTCAAAAAGGAAAACTATCAAAAGCGAGTTGTTTTAATTGGAATGCTATTGACTCTTATTATCGTACCTAACATGATAAATGGTATAAAAGGACTTCAAAGTATTGTGAGATCAGAATTAAAACCTTCCTATCAAAATTACTTTAGAATGGCGGCATATTGCAACCAAAAGCTCCCAAAAGATGCAGTGATATGTTGTAGAAAGCCAAATCTGTTTTATTTAATGAGTAACAGGAAAGTGACGAATTTCAAGAATACCTCTGATAAAAATGAGTTCATGAACTTACTCGTTGATAGAAATGTAAGATATGTTGTTGTAGATCAGTTAGGGTATAGCAATGTAGGCAAGTACTTAGTGCCATTTATACAAGAAAACAAATATTTATTCAGACCAATAAATAAACTTCCGAAACCAGATACATATTTATTAGAATTTAAAAGTCCAAAATAGAATATGTATCTGGTTTCGGAAGTTTATTTATTGGTCTGAATAAATATTTGTT
>JBGRPZ010000115.1:0-11411 GCA_041725915.1 Hyphomicrobiales bacterium
ATAAGATTTACCTTAAAGCCTACGAAATTTACCTAGGAGCTTTTTGAATTAGGTTAGTAGACCTACGAAATTTAGTTCCTAGACTTTTACCTTTAGTTAGTAGACCTACAAGATTCTGTAAGTAGACCTACAAGATTCTGTAAGTAGACCTACGAGATTCTGTAAGTAGACCTACAAGATTCTGTAAGTAGACCTACGAGATTTATTCGCTTAACTTTTGATCTTGATTATCAACAAAACAAGCTGTAGTGACAAGATACATCTTGTTGTCATGTGCCTGAAAAGCATTGATTATAAGATACTTCTGTAGGTTTGTAAAAATGTGTAAAAATACAGGGGAAAGCAGATTTTAGGCTTTTGATCTTTAGGTTAATGATTATATGAAATGAAGAAAAAACGAGTGTTTTTATTTTAAAGTAGTTTGATATAAAAAGGTGAAGTATGATTTGTCAAAGAACTCATTTATGTCACTTTTGCCTAATGCCTGTTTACATATTTTATATGTTTTTTGTGTAAATCAAACATAGAGTACTTCATGCATTTTTTGTTTTATTTCATCAGATTTTTCAAATCACTTCTATCATAATTTTCAAATAGAAAAATAAACATAATGTATAATTACTTGTTTATCACATCTAAACAGTAATATAATTTTTGTTTAGGATTTTATAGGGCTACCTAAAAAGGGGATCCTAATACATAATAATTATAAAGATGGAAAACACAAAACAAGAAAGATATATAGATACGATTGAAAGAAATGGTCACTTTTTAGAATCAATAAGAGAGATCAATTCATCAGCGTATGTTTTACGATTTTCAAAGAATAATTTGAATTATAAGAGTGGGCAATACATCACTTTGGGGCTTGAGAATGATCTAGAGAGTAGAGAATATTCTGTATATAGTGGTGCGAATGAAGATTTTTTGGAAGTTCTAGTTAGAGAGGTTGAAGATGGGAATGTATCCAAAAAGCTTAAAAAGATAAAAAAGAATCAGGAGTTAAATGTAGATGGTCCTTTTGGCTTCTTTACTATCCCTGAAGAAGAGATAAAAAGTAAAAAACTGTTATTCATTGCTACAGGAACTGGTATATCTCCATTTCATAGTCATATAAAAACTCATAAAGGAATGGATTATACTATTTTGCATGGAGTTTCAAGTACTGAAGATTGCTTTGATAAAGAAGTATATGAGAAGGACAGATACATTTCATGTATTTCTAAATCAAAAGATGGTGATTTTTTTGGTAGAGTTACAGATTATCTAAGGCAACATCCTATAGATCCAAACACAAGATGCTATTTATGTGGCAATTGCAATATGATCTATGAAGCTTTTGATATTTTATCAGAAAAAGGAATTCCATCAACAAACTTACATGCTGAAGTTTATTTCTAAGAATAAGCTATAGAATCTAAAAGTCTTTTCAATCGTTATACATTATAGTGCAGAAAGAATAGTGTGTGCTGATTTTAAAAGAAAACTCAAAGAATGAAATACCACCTTATATCATTAGGTTGTCAGATGAATCAATCTGACAGTGAAAGAGTAAAGACTGTTGTTGAGAAAATGGGCTATGAGTGGACTGATAGAGAAGAAGACGCTTGTCTATTAGGACTTATAGCTTGTTCTGTTCGTCAGAAAGCTATTGACAAAGTATACTCAAAGATTAGGTATTGGAATCAATTAAAAGAAAAGAATAATCTCATTACATTTATTTCCGGATGCATACTCCCCTCTGACAGAGAAAGGTTTTTAAAGCTTTTTGATATCATCTTTACTATGAATGAGCTTCCAAAGTTACCTGAGTTTATTCACCATTATGGAGTTGTTACTCCTGCTGCCTTAAGTGTTATTCCTGCTGATCTTTTTGAAGAAGAAGAAAGTAGCTTATTAAAAAATCAAACAAAAGCTCAGGAAAGTAAAAAAGAATCAACAAACGTATTATATAAAGGGCCTCATTTAGGGCAAAACCGTAGTACTACCAAAGTAAAGCCAGAACAAAATATAGAAAACTTCTGGGATTTAAGTCCTCAGTATTCATCTCCCTTTGAAGCTTATGTCCCTATCCAGAATGGTTGTGATAAGTTTTGTACTTTCTGTGCAGTACCCTATACCAGAGGTAGAGAGGTATCAAGATCTTCTGAAGAAATTATATCTGAAGTAAAAAGCCTAGTAAACAAAGGTTATAAATCGATCACCCTACTAGGTCAGAATGTCAATTCATATGGAAATGACAAAAATGGTAAAGAGCTTTCTTTTGATAAACTATTAGCAGAGATAGGAGAATATGGCAATCAATCAGAAAAGAAGTTTTGGTTATACTTTACATCTCCTCATCCTAGAGATATGACTACTGATGTAATCAGAACTATAGCAAAGTATGATTGCATTGCAAATCAAATTCATCTTCCTTTACAGTCTGGTGATGATAAGATGCTTATCAGAATGAATAGAAAGCATAGCCTCAGTGATTACAGAGATATCATTAATGATATAAATATCTTCATCCCAGACGCTATTATCTTCACTGATATTATTATTGGCTTTACCGGAGAGACAGAAGAACAATTCGAAAATACAAGAGCAGCTCTTGATGAATTTAAATTCAATATGGCATATATCGCCTTGTATTCCCCAAGACCTGGAGCAGCAAGCTCAAGATGGAATGATGATGTCCCCCATGAAGTCAAGAAAAAGAGATTCAAAATACTTACTGAGCAACTCCGTAAAAATTATAGAGAACTCAATCTATCTAAAGTAGGCAAGATTCAGAAAGTGTTAGTTCGCAATATTGCCAAGAAGGAAGGATATTTATCTGGATTGACAGAAGGTAAAATTATTGTAAGATTCCCTTCAACAAACAAGTCTATTATTGGGTTGTTTGTAGATGTTAAGATAACTTCTGTGAGCACTTTTTCAATGGAAGGTGTTTTAGTGGAATGATATTTCACTAAATAAAGACAAAATAGAGAGAGACTTGTGATGAAAAGAAAAATAGCATTTAAAACTTTAGGATGTAGGTTAAATCAATATGAAACTGATGCTATAGCTTCCCAATTTACAAAAGGTAATGATTTTGATGTAGTTCCCTTTGATCAGGAAGCTGATGTATATGTTATTAATACCTGCACCGTTACCAACCAAAGTGACCAACGTTCAAGAAATATGATCAACCATGCAGCCAAGAGGAAAGATGATAGTGTCATTATTGTAACTGGGTGTATGGCAAACAACCAAAGTAGTATTCTTGAAAGTAGAAATAAATACACATACCTTGTTGACAATAAAAGGAAAAGCTCAATATACCCTATCGTAAAACAGCATTTTGACAAAGGTAATGTAGATATCAACTCATATACAAAAGATGTCTTCAGTTATCAACCTGCTGAAGAGACCTTTCATACAAGAAGCCTTATTAAAATTCAAGATGGATGTGACAACTTCTGTTCCTTTTGTATTATCCCTGATGTAAGAGGGAAAGCTATAAGCAGACCTGTAAATAAGATTCTGGATAATATTAAGCAAGTTATAGATTTTGGATTTAAAGAAATCGTTCTTACCGGAGTTAATATTGGAAGATACGATTATAATGGCTCTTCTTTTGAAGATCTCGTCGAACAGGTTCTTAATATTGATGGAGACTTTAGAGTCAGAATAAGCTCTATTGAGCCTGAAGGCTTTGGTGATAAGCTCTTTGATCTGTTCAACCACCCTAAACTATGTCCTCACTTACATTTATGCCTGCAAAGTGGTTCTGATAAAATTCTTCTTCAGATGAGAAGAATGTATACTACAAAGTCATACATGGAAATGGTGGAAAAGATCAAAACTCAATATCCTCTTTTCAACCTCACTACAGATATTATCGTAGGATTTCCCGGAGAAACAACTTCCGATTTTGAAGAAACCTGCAAAATTGCTCGCGATGTTAACTTTAGCCATATCCATACTTTTAGATACTCAATTCGAGAAGGCACAAGAGCGGCAAGAATGAAAGATCAAATTCCTGAAAACATCAAGATACAAAGGAGTGAAGTCATTAGACAGATATCTTTGGACAATAAAAAGAGATATTATCAATCAATGATCGGCCAAAAACAAACTATCCTCTCCGAGGGAGTTAGTAAGAATGGCATGATTCATGGTTATGGTGAACATTATATTCCTATTGAAACTAATTTAGACACAATCGAAAAGAACATTTTTGTTCCTCTCGTTGTTAATGAAGTTATTGATCTCGAAGAACCTTATCTTAAAGGTGAATAGCTTAAAATCAAATCCATATTATAATATAAAGACTATCCATAAATTGGATGGTCTTTTTTGTTTTCTATAATAAATATATGATACAGCTATATTGAAAATTAGATAATGGAAGATTTATGACTCATACTTGAATGATTCCTTTATATAAGAAATAAGTGTAGCAAGATAGCTATATAAGCTATTTGGCTCAATTCATCGTTATACATGATAATATGTTGAGTAAACACTCATACATTGATAAATTTGTAATAGAATGGGAAGAGAAAAAATTGAAATAATGTCACCTGTAGGTAGTTGGGAATCTTTACAAGCAGCTATCCAAGGTGGTGCCAACTCTGTATATTTTGGTATTGACAAACTGAATATGAGAAGTAAATCATCAAAGAACTTTACTGTTGATGATGTAGAAAAGATCTCTAAAATATGTATGGAGAATCATATTCGCACATATATTACCCTCAACACTGTAATATATGATGATGAGATACCATTGATGCAAGAAATTGTTGACAAAGCTAAAGAATGTGGTATCACTGCCATAATTGCTTCTGATCAATCTGTTATTCAGTATGCAAATAGCGTAGGTGTTGAAGTTCACATGTCTACTCAAGCAAATATCACCAATATAGGAGCTGTAAAATATTATTCTCAATATGCTGACGTGATGGTTACTGCCAGAGAACTTAGTCTCGATCAGGTGAAAGCAATCACACGACAAATCAAAGAACAAAATATAGTCGGTCCTTCTGGCGAGCTAGTACAAATTGAGGTTTTTGCTCATGGTGCTTTGTGTATGGCTGTATCAGGAAAATGCTACCTAAGTCTTGATAATATGAACTATTCTGCCAATAGAGGTGCGTGTCTTCAGGTTTGCCGTCGCCCATATAAAGTGACAGATAAGGATGGTGGTATTGAATTGGAAGTCGACAATGAATATATCATGTCTCCAAAAGACCTGAAAACGATTGGATTCTTGAATAAGATCCTTGATGCTGGCGTAAAAGTACTTAAGATTGAGGGTAGAGGCCGCTCTCCTGAATATGTGAAAACAGTAACTAAAGTCTATAGAGAAGCTGTTGACTCTTGGTTGGATGGTAAATATACTGAGGAACAAATCCAAAGTTGGACAGATGAACTTAACTCTGTATACAATAGAGGCTTCTGGGATGGATACTATCTTGGAGGTAAACTAGGCGAATGGACAGAAAAATACGGATCAAGAGCCACAAAGAAAAAAGTATATGTCGGTAAAGTAACTAACTTCTTCTCCAAAATAATGGTTGCAGAGATCAAACTTGAAACCAATAGCTTCTCTGTAAATGATGAAGTAAAGATTATAGGTGAGACTACTGGCGTATATGAAGACTCTATAAAAGAGATAAGAATAGACCTCAATCCTGTAGATACTGCCAACAAAGGAGATATATGTTCTATCCCTGTGAATGGAATTGTAAGAAGAGGTGATAAACTATATAAAGTCGTTGATAATGAACTTTAATCTTCACTCTCATTCTCACTATTCTGATGGTAAACTTTCTATAGAAGATCATGTGACGACTGCAATAGATTTAGGGTTTCATACAATCGGTTTTAGTGATCATTCCCCATTACCCTTTGCTGCTTACTTTGCTATGGATGCTGATAAAATCGGTAATTATAGTGATGAGATATTGGCAATGAAAGAGAAATATAAAGAGAAAATCAATATCTATCTTTCCATGGAAATGGATTACATCCCTAATGTTTCATATGACTTTAATAGTTGGGACGTAAATTTTGACTACCTTATTGGCTCTGTACATCTTGTTGGTAAAAAGCAAGATCAGCTATGGTTTATTGATGGCCCTAAACAAGAAACCTATGATGAAGGTCTTGTAAACTTCTATGATAATGATATCAAAAAAGCTGTAAAAGCATATTATACTCAGGTTCAGGAAATGATTGATACCCAAAGATTCAATATTGTTGGACATCTTGACAAAATAAGAATGCATAACAATGGTCGATATTTCAATGAAGATGAACAATGGTATCTGAAACTAGTTGATGACACTCTTGATCTTATAAAAGAGAAAAACCTGCTCATGGAAGTTAATACCAGAGGAATATATAAGAAGCGATCTACTGATGTATTCCCTAACTATGCGGTTTTACAAAAAGCTAGTGCAATAGGAATTCCAGTTTGTATAAGTTCTGATGCTCATCACCCTTCTGAGTTGAATTTAGGTTATCAAGAAGCAAAGGAAACTTTAATAAAGGCAGGATATAAAAGTCAATATTACTATACTCAAGGAATATTTGTTGAAGAAGAGATATAAAGAAGTCCAGAGATTCCTCTGGACTTCTTCGTTATTGTTTTAACATTTCCTTATTAAGACTGCTCCACTGGAATATCCACCACCAAATACTGTAATGACAGAATAGTCATTGCTTTCCAATTGATCATAAATCTGAGACAGTGCTATTGGAGTGCTGGCACATCCCGTGTTCCCCAGATTCTCAATATTCATAACTCCTTTTTCTGGAGGTAAGTCAAGATTTCTAAGGACATTATTTATAATTCTGGCATTTGCCTGATGAGGAATCAGATATTTAATATCCTGAGGAGATAGGTTATGTCTTTCTAAAACAGTAAAGGTTGCTTTTGTCATGTAGTGTATTGCATTGATAAAAACATCTTTACCATGAGGCATAACTATACCTCCATTCCTTGGACGCAAGCATACTCCTTTAGGGCCTTTCCCTATATTACCATGACCTCGGGTATAGACTTCAAGAATCTTAGCGTCATCTTCTCCTATTCTCTCTTTTGATAAGAATAAGACAGATGCTCCATCACCCCATAGATGACCTGATATGGGATCTAAATCATTACTATATGCAGTATTATGCTCACTCGCAATTATCAATGCTTTAGTGGCTTTATTTGTAGCAAAATAACCTTCTACTATCTCTACTGCATTCACAAATGATGAGCATGCAGAAGATACCGTTAATGCCACAGCATCATCAATCTGATATTTTTGCTGAATATAGTGAGATAAAGTTCCTACTGTATCAAAGGGACTATAAGTAGCTCCAATGATCAAGTCTACTTCATTAATGGGGTATGGAAGAATTTCTAAAGCTTGGTCTATTGCCTGATAGGCCATTGTATTTGTATTCTCTTCCTGAGATGCTTTCTTTCTATTACGAATACCTGTCCTTTGGAATATCCACTCATCAGTTAATCCATTCCTTTCAAAGTATTCATTAGCTACATCTTCAGAAGGTACATAGTGCGCAATTGCATTAATATACATTTTGAACTTTCGACTTTTAATAAGTTTGTAATTAATTGTAGATTAAAGATCGATTATTCATTAAGTTGACAGATCTTAACAAATAATTATAATGAGAAAGTGAAGGGTAATCTCTAGCTTTAGTTTAATCTATGCTTTCAAAAATAACCAAAAAAAGCATTCTTTAGTAAGAATGCTTTCTTTATTTATAAAATATTAACGATTCTTAAGAACCTTATTCTTTATCATAAGCCCACTTAAGGTATATTGAACCCCATGTGAAACCGCCTCCAAAAGCAGAAAGGATTACTTTATCACCCTTTTTAAGTTTATCTTCCCATTCCCATAAACAAATTGGGATGGTTCCAGCGGTAGTATTTCCATAACGCTCAATATTGATCATTACCTGATCTTTATTGATACCCATTCTACGGGCTGTAGCATCAATAATTCTAAGATTTGCCTGATGTGGAACTAACCATGCAATTTCTTCAGACTTAAGGTTATTCTTTTCCATTATTTCAACAGAAACATCTGCCATTCTTGAAACAGCAAACTTAAACACTGCCTGACCTTCCTGATATATATAGTGTTCGCGAGCATCTATATTTTCATGAGAAGGAGGATTTGCAGACCCACCAGCCTTCATATGCAAATGTTGCATTCCTAATCCATCACTCTTAAGTATGTGATCACAAATACCTACATCTTCTGTTGTTGGCTCAAGGAGAACTGCTCCTCCGCCATCACCAAATAAAACGCAAGTAGCTCTATCTTCATAATCTACAATTGAAGACATCTTATCAGCTCCAACTACGATTACTTTCTTATATCTCCCATTTTCTATAAACTGGGAAGCAGTAACTAGCGCATATACAAATCCAGAACAAGCTGCATTTACATCAAAACTGAAAGCATTGTGTATTCCAGTCTTTCCACAAATAATATTGGCTGTAGCTGGGAACTTCACGTCACCAGTAACAGTTGCACAAATCAACAAGTCAACCTCGTCAGGAGAAGTATTAGTTTTTTCCAGAAGACCTTTTACAGCTTCTGCACCCAAAGTAGAAGTACCTTCTCCCTCACCTTTTAAAATGTGACGAGTTTTTATACCCGTACGAGTAGTAATCCATTCGTCGGAAGTGTCCACCATTTTAGATAGCTCTTCATTATCTAAAATATAATCTGGCACCCAAGCGTGAATTCCCTTTATTGCTGCTCTTACTTTTGTCATAAAAAACAGTTTTTCTTTATACCTTTATCTAAACGGAATTACTTTGATTAACGATATCTGGCAACCGCTGATCCTATCTTGTCTGACAATTTAGCTGCTGCCATATTACGAGAAAGAAGTACCATGTTCTTAATGGCAGTGCCATTAGATATACCATGTCCAATAACAACTGGTGCATTAATACCAAGTATTGGACTACCTCCTTGATTCTCGTAATTAAATCTACCAAAGAAGTCATCTAAAAGATTTCGCTTAGCTAATATGTCATAAAAACCTTCAGCTTCTTTAATAACAACATTCCCAGTAAATCCATCACAAACAATCACATCAGCAGAATCGTCAAAAAGATCTCTTCCTTCAATATTGCCTGCAAAATTAAAATCAGCAGAGTTTTTCATCAAGCGATAAGCCCCCTGACATAGAAGATTTCCCTTCTTTTCCTCTTCACCAATATTTAAAAGACCAATCTTAGGATTCTTTTTCCCAAAAACCTCAGATGCATATATAGATCCGAGTATTGCATATTGATACAAAACATCCGGCTTAGTATCAGGATTAGTCCCCACATCAAGAAGGATATTATAACCTCCACTTAAACGAGGGATTAAAGCTGCACAAGCAGGACGTATAACTCCAGGAATTGTATTGATAGCATACATGGATCCAACCATCATAGCACCGCTATTACCAGCACTAGAGAAAGCCTGAATCTCTTTTTTCTTAAGCATAGTAAATCCAATATTAACGCTTGAATTTACTTTAGAAGCAAAAGCTTTAGTTGGGCTATCGCCCATTTCTATTACTTCACTAGCATGTACAATCTCAATACGATCCTTATCGTAATCATACACCGAAAGCTTACTAGTAATAATGTTCTTATCACCAATAAGCACCAGTTTTTCAGAAGGCAAAAATTCCTTATGGGCGAGTACAGCACCTTCTATAGCACAGTCAGGTGCATAGTCACCTCCCATAACATCAAGTCCAATTTTCATCACCTATTCCTTGGATGAAACACCTACTTACAACTATTCAGCTGTAGAATTAGCAACTACAAGTTTGCCTTTGTAATACAAGTCACCATCAACGTAATAAGCTCTGTGAAAACGGTGAACTACTCCAGTAACTGGACAAGTTGCAAGAGTTGGCATCTCAGCTTTGTAATGAGTTCTTCTCTTATCCCTTCTGGTCTTTGAGATTTTACGTTTTGGATGTGCCATTTTTACAGATATTAATTATTTAACAATATTTATTCTTTATCTTTTTTAAGCTTATTTAAAGCTTCCCATCTAGGGTCAATTGTATTCTCTTTCGAAAATCCTTGCAATCTTTCAAGAATTGCAGGGTCACAAGTACTTTCTCCATCTTCATCATCAGGATGAAGTACTTGAAAAGGAACCTGAAGCATAATGTATTCATATACATCTTTTGATATATCCAGATCATTATCTTTATCAGATAAGACTCTGATATCATCAGATCCTTCATCTGCTTCTTCACTACCAAATTTGATATAAAGAGTTTCTTCGGCTTCAACAGGAAAATCCAGATCACCTAAACATCGGCTACACTGTAATTTCAATTGTCCATGGAGTTTAAAGTTCAATATAAGCATTGTTTCTTTTCGCTCCATTTCAACTAAAGCCTTGACTTTAGCATCAATAACTTCAGATGACTCAAAGAATTCAAATAATTCTTTATTTATATCAAATTTAAAGTTATGAACACCTATTTTCAGTCCCCTGAAGGGAATTATATAGTCCTTCAGACTTTTCACTTTATTTTGTTCCTTTCTTTTTTCGGGCTGCAAAAGTAAATATTAATATTATGGAAAACAAATAATTATTGAATACTTTCTGCTTTTAACCCATAATTTAGTACCTATCTTATACTAACGTAAGTTTTCCTGTAGAGTACTTATTATCAGCATAATTTTTACTTATATGAACATACACTTCTTTTAGCCGCTGCAAGGATAAGCATTTTTTATAATACTTATTATATTGGATCATAAAAAATATTTTTATCACAAAATTAAGTTATATAAATTTTAGAATAGTATTAGAATGCATGAACGCTCAACATCCCTATACATCCATTTATTTATAGACATCTCAAGTGATATACTATGATAAATATGATTACATATAGTCTTTCTTTTATAGAATCTATTAGATGTTTTTAAATAACTGTTTTGAAATCATCTTTTTAAGATAAAATGATTTAGAATTACTTCACTTATCTTAACATAAGTGTCTAGTACCAGATTATGTGATATGGGTAAGAAAGGATAAAGTTGATCTCCTGTTTTTCTCTCATGCAACACTTCATTCACTACGAAATATCAATAAGTCAAATAATAAATAGGTTTTATACAAAAAGCAACAGAATCTTTAAATCAATTCATTCAGATATAATATACTTTTACGATTAATTTATCTTAATAATCTATTTGTTATTGAAGATTTAGAGCGGGAGTACTTTTATTCCAGATCCTTACATTTCCTTATTTATAAGCTTTATCACTTATTTTTAATTGCTGTATAGTGCGATAATTCGGCTTTCAATTTTAAAATTGTAGATTATCGCACATATAAGCCCAATGTTATGTTAAATAGCAAAAG
>JBGRPZ010000116.1:0-11249 GCA_041725915.1 Hyphomicrobiales bacterium
GAATAGCAGATTTTAGGCTTTTGATCTTTAAGTTAATGATTGCATGAAATGAAGAAAAAACGAGTGTTTTTATTTTAAAGTAGTTTGATATGAAAAGCGAAGATATAATGATGATCATTTTTTAAGTCACTTCAAACTATAAAAAAGAAGATTGTGTTACTTTAGTACTAGTGAAGGGTTATAGCGATAATTACTTTTAACAAAATAGAATGACTGTACTGTTTTTGATATGTTGTTAGTAAAGAATACTACTTTTTGATAATCTCTGTTAAAAACAGTCTTTTCGTCAAGATTGTAACTTGCGAAATTTATTTTTGAGTCTTTAGGGAATGTCGTATATATTCGAAAAGATTCATAGTAGAAAAAGGCAATGTTTAGGTTGATGATTTCACTTTATTTGTAGGACATAAAAAAGCCAAGAATTGGATATAGTTCCATTACTTGGCTCTTTTTATTATTATTGAACTGAGTTTTTAAACTAACTCATATAATAGTAGACTATAAATTAATAGCTTCAACGGATTTAATTTCCGGTATAGCTTTCTTTACAGCATTTTCCACACCATTCTTTAATGTCATAGTACTGAATGGGCAAGAACCACAAGCACCTTGAAGTTCTACATTAACAACAAGGTCATCAGTAATCTCTACAAAAGAGATATCACCACCATCTTGTTGTAAATATGGGCGAACTTGCTCAATAACATTTATTATCTTCTTCTCTAATTCTTCTTTGTTTTCGATTCCCATTGTGGTATAATTTTGAATAGTCAATATTAATTCCCTAAATTACTTATCATTAAGCTTCTGAATGACATTCTCAGCCAATTCATTAAACGCATTTGATACAGGATCATTGTCTTTTAATGAAATTGGATTCCCTTGATCTCCTGATTCAGCTACAGACTGAACCATTGGGATACGTCCTATAATCGGCAATCCTGCTTCCTGAGCATATTTCTCACATTCTCCTTTGCCAAATATATAGTATTTGTTATCTGGCAGTTCAGCAGGAGTAAACCATGCCATATTTTCTACAATACCAAGCACAGGAATTTCAATTTTATCCTGACGGAACATGCTTACAGCTTTTCTTACATCAGAGACAGCAACTTTTTGAGGTGTACTTACCATGACAGCACCATCAACTTTCAGTGAAGTAGCTAGAGTAAGCTGAATATCACCAGTTCCAGGAGGGAGGTCTATAACCATAATGTCAATCTCATCCCAATGAGTATCATTGAATAATTGGTTGAGAGTGCTTGAAGCCATAGGTCCTCTCCATATTAATGGTTGATCAGGTTCAACAAAGAAACCAATAGATACCAATTGTACATCATGTTTGATGATAGGTACAATTTTAGGCTTACCATCAATATCAATTGAAGCAGGTCTTTGCCCTTCGAGACCAAACATTACAGGAATAGAAGGCCCATAAATATCAGCATCAACCATAGCTGTTTTGTAGCCTTTTCTAGCAAAGCTTACGGCTAGGTTTGCAGCAACAGTAGATTTACCAACTCCACCTTTACCTGAAGCAACAGCAATAACATGTTTTACTTTTCCAAGAGGTCCGCGTCCTCTATCTTTTTCTGCAATGGCATTAATTTCTACCTGAATAGTTTCACCAAGAGTATCTTTTAGTTTTTTGGTGGCTTGTTCCTGTACAATATTAATTGCTGGACCTTCCAGTTTTTCAAAAACTAATGTAAAGCTTATTCTATCAGATGCAACCTGAATGTCCTCTACCATGTTGAGATTAATAATATTATCTCCTTTTGGGAAGTAAAGGATTTCTTTCAATACGTCAATGACGTTTTTTTCTGTAATAGCCATTGTTTTAATTTAAATTAGTGCGCTAAATTAATAATAATAAGGCAAGAAAGGTTAAATCATGAATGAATTGTTTTTCTATAAAAGCATAAATTATAGATGAATCTAAATAACGATCATTTAACTGATCTGATAACCAGAGTTAATATTCAAAGAGTGGATTTTCAGTATAAATAAGTGAATGATAGGAGAGTTAGCTTAATTCAGATAAAGGATCCCAAAAATGTTTCTTTAGATCGACAACTTGATTGTTTATTACTTCAACGCCTTCACTATTTAAAAGTTGTTCCATAAGAGTAGGATCGACGAAGTGATGGCGTCCTGTAAGCAGGCCATTTCTATTAACGACTCGATGTGCAGGGACATTCTCAGTAGAAGCCGAAGATTTTAAAGCATAGCCAACCATACGGGAAGATCTTCCAGCCCCCAGATATTTAGCTATGGCACCATAAGAAGTAACCCGTCCAAAAGGGATTTGGCGGGCTACTTCATATACTTTTTGATAAAAAGAATTCGGTCTATCTTTCTTATTTAAAAGCATCTTTATTCAATTGAAATTGAATATAGTTTATAGGTATACCTAATTCAAGCCATTTTTGTTCATAATAAGTTTGAATTTCGGTAACTTCATTCTTTAAGTCTGAATCATAAATATCTCTTAATCCATAGAGAAGCTTATGATTATCATCATGAATAGTTTCCAGAGTATAGAAGAACAATAATTCACTATCTGTTTTTAAGTTCACTATACCATCAGGAGTCATAAACTCATGATACATCTTCAGAAAGCGAGGAGATGTAAGACGTTTTCTTTCTCTGTTTTCTCTAGCTTGAGGATCAGGAAAAGTAATCCATACTTCACTTATTTCACCAGGAGCAAAATATCTATCAAGACCTTCAGCTTTACTTCTGATAAAGGCTACGTTTTTCATATTCTCTTCTTGAGAGGTTTTACAGCCTCTCCAAAGTCTAGCGCCTTTAAGATCGATACCAATAAAGTTTTTATCTGGATATCGTTGAGCAAGACCTATTGTGTATTCTCCTTTTCCACATCCAACTTCAATAATTATTGGATTATCATTCTTAAAAAACTCTTTAGCCCACTTTCCCCTTAGGAACATTCCATCTTCAATGTCCTTGTAAGATAGTTGAAAAAGATTGTCGAAAGTTTTATTTTCTTCAAATCTGATTAACTTCTTTTTACCACTCACGATTAAATTCTATTATCTTGTTAATACTAATTCAATTTTATCATCCAAGCATCTTTATTTTCTGAGCTTCGGATTACTTGTAATTCTTGTTCTGCAACATTTTTATTTGTCCAAACACCATAGCTAACTCTATATCTACCTATATTCTTCTGAGGGCAAATTAAAGCATTATATCCTTTAACTTTAAGCTCTTGTATGCATTTATTGGCTCTTGATTTCTCAGCAAAAGAAGCTGCAATTATATAATATCCTCTTTTTACGGTTGTAGATTGATTAGCCTTAGTAGCAGCTTTTTTTGAAGAAGAAACACTTTTATTTGTATTTGCCTTTTTCTGATCAGCAGATGGAGTTACAGTGTTTGTTTTTTCTTTGGCTATATCATTTTTACTTAGTTTATTAGTCTCACTGACTTTATCTTTATCATTAAGGTCATTGGCTGCTTTTTCCATAGGAACATCTTTACTAGTAGATTTAAATCCCATAAAAGCTTCTTCAACGACTAGATCTTCTTCGCTATTGCCAATTATGCTTTTAAAATATTGAGGTTTTAAGAAGAATAGCGCACTCATAGATATTAGAATCATAACTGCCAGAATTGTAATCACAGTAGGCGTCATCTTTTTCTTCTTAGGCTCTTCGATTTCAAAGTATTTTTCTTTTGTATTATTGATATTTGGGGGTAAGTTATTCCCATTAGCTTGTGATGTTGAATTAGCTTTGTTAGTTGTATTTGTTTTATTATAGTTGGAAGTAGTAGTCCTTGTATTTGAATATTGAGTTTTATTTTGAGTAGTATTTGCTGTTCTGCTACTTGCAGGATTAGTTTTGTTTGTTGAAGAAGTAGTTGATGAAGGTCTTGTTGTGGAAGCAGGAGTTTTATAATTACTTGATGGAGGTCTTGTTGTTGTCTGTTTGTTTGATGGTGTTCTAGTTGGAGTTTCAGTTTTACTTTGAGCACCGAGAGGAGGTCTTGTAACTGAAGTTAAAGGCTTGGTACTTGTAGGAGCAGGTCTTTGTTGTGTATTTCCAGTGTTGTTATTAGCAAGATTCTTCTTTCTTTCAAGGTCTTTTTGGAACTGATCCAGATCGTCAATTTCTTCAAATTGAAGTTTGCCATTTTTGTCATTATACATCCAACCTAGCTTATCAAAATAAACTCTATTGCCTGCATTGATTTCTTCTTTACAGAAGGCTACAAAGAGATCAACCTTTCTTTTAGCTTCTGCATAAGAGATCTTTTCTATTTCAGCTAAATGATTAGATAAGAAACCATCATCAATAGTTAGAAATGCGCTGAATAGTACGTCTCTTTTAGTATTAGATGGGGTGTTGTTTTTTGTGTCGTTAGAGTTTCTTAAAATGAATCCTCCCAGGCCAGGTATGATAATCCTTCCATACTTGTGTAATAATACCGAAATTATATTGGCTACTTTCATTTATCAGCAATCTTAAGTTTAACAAATCCAAAATGCCCAAATTTAAGGATTTATTCAAATCTATCTGACTGATTTATGCTAAATTATTTAGAAATAAGCTTATATGATTTATAGTAGTTTAAAATTATAATAACTTATTCAGCCCAATATGTCAAGACTTTTCGCCTCTTATCTTTAAGTCAAATTAGAATCTAACTAATGTATTATCAATACACTATATAAATAATAGTTTTAGGTAAATGTACTTTAGCGAAAAGATAATAAATAAGCTTGATTCATTATAGTTTATTTATATACTTGAAGCCATTATTTAAATTTGATAAATCTGGTTTTTCTTTGAATATTCCATAAACAGATGCACCACTCCCTGACATAGATGAATATATGGCACCTTTATCTATTAATTCATCTTTTAGTTGTTTTATGCTAGGATGATGAAAGAAAATACTTTTCTCAAAGTCATTTACCATAATATCTTGCCATTCTTCTATGGGTAACTGAATAATCGTTTCCAATGATAGTTGTGGTTTTTGTGGACTTATCATTGCAAATGCATCCTTTGTAGATACATGAATGTCAGGTTTTATGATAGCAATATAATAGTCTTTAAGACTGAGAGTGACAGGAGAGAATATTTCTCCTCGTCCTTTGGCAAGAGTTGGCTTGTTTTTAATAAAGAAAGGGCAGTCACTCCCTAATTGACTTGCATATCTCTCAAGTAGTGAATCAGAAAGACCAAGCTTGAATTCTTCATTTAATAACCTTAGCATAAATGATGCATCAGAAGAACCACCCCCAAGTCCAGCTCCAAAAGGAATGACTTTATGAAGATCAATTCTTATTGAAGGGATATGAAAATCTTTTCGTAATAACATTAAAGCTTTATAGACAAGATTATTCTCTTTATCTGTATCAATTGATATACCATGTATATGTAATTGGTCATCGTCTGTATCTGATGATGTTATTTCAAGACTATCAGATAAAGGAATAGGATAAAATACAGTTTCCAGATTATGAAAACCATCGTTTCTCTTCTCTGTAATGTTTAATCCTAGATTAATCTTGCAATTAGGAAATTTTATCATTGAAATGGAATTGTTATTAACGACCTTTTGTATAAGTAGACTTCATCTACTTGTTGATGCAAATTTAATATTATAGACCTAATTCAAAAGCTGCCATTCTAAAGATTCACCAAATTCTAGTAGCAACTAGCTTTAAATTCTATTAATAGAATAGTTTAATTTCAAATAAGGATTGTAAGTCTTTTTCGAGTTGTCTATATATTAATAGTAAGTATTATAATTAATCATCGTATATTCATATTTTATATTTAAAGGCAAGATTTTTCAAGTAAGTTATAATATTTAATATTGAGCTAGTTCTAATTGAATATAGGGTCGATAGTTCGTTTTAGTTAATCTGACTTGACCTTTTTTTGATACAACATAAATACTTATTGATACTTGGACATCTATTTTTCTAAAGTTTTACTATTTTTGAACCCTCTTGTAATCAATAAATAAAAAATGGCAATTATTAACTCTGTACTATCTTTCTTCTTGAAAAAGAGAATACAACAAATAATCTCTTTTATAGATGAACCATATGAGACACAATCTTCTTTGTTAAAGAACCTTATTAATAGGGCTTCTTCTACAGAGTTTGGCAAGAAATATGACTTTAAATCTATACGATCTTTAGAAGAGTATAAAAGCAGAGTTCCTGTTAATGAATATACTGACTTAAAACCTTGGATTGATAGACTGAGACTTGGGGAACAAAATGTACTATGGCCAGCTGATATAAAATGGTTTGCTAAGTCATCAGGTACTACAGGGAGTAAGAGTAAATATATTCCTGTAAGTGAAGAGGCTTTAGAAGAATGTCATTATAAAGCAGGCAAGGATATGCTATCCATATATATCAATAACCATCCTAATTCCAAGTTATTTTCGGGTAAGGGGCTTGTTATGGGTGGAAGTCAAAGCGTATCAGAATATAGTAATGAGTCTTATTATGATGGTGATTTATCAGCTATTCTTATACAAAACCTTCCTTTTTGGGCTCAATTCAAAAAGACACCTAATATTAGTGTGGCATTAATGGAAGAATGGGAAGAGAAAATACATAAGATGGCAAGTATTACTCTGAACCATAATGTGACTAGTATCTCTGGAGTCCCCTCATGGACAATGGTGCTAATAAAAAAGATATTTGAACTTTCGAATACTGATAACCTCAATGATATTTGGCCGAACCTTGAAGTCTTTTTCCATGGTGGAGTAAGTTTTGACCCTTACAGAGATCAATTCAACAAGATGATTCCTTCTTCTAAGATGAGTTATCTTGAAACTTATAATGCCTCTGAAGGATTCTTTGCTATTCAGGATCAGATTAATTCCAATGATTTACTATTAATGTTGGATTATGGTATCTTTTATGAGTTTATGCCATTAAATGAGCTGGGCAATAAACATCCAAAGACATTGACTCTTGAAGAAGTGGAATTGAATGAGAATTATGCTTTAATTATCTCTTCAAATGCTGGTCTGTGGAGATATATGATAGGGGATACTGTTAAATTTACTTCGCTGAATCCATTTAGAATAAAGATTACGGGACGAACAAAGAGCTTTATTAATGCTTTTGGTGAAGAACTTATTATTGATAATGCTGAGAAGGCATTGAGTAAGGCTTGTTCTGCAAGTGATGCAAGTATAAAAGATTATACTGCTGCTCCTGTGTATCTCAATAATCAAACAAAAGCTGCTCATGAATGGTTGATCGAATTTGAAAGACAACCAAGCGACTTATCTTTATTCCGTGAAACTTTTGATAAGGCTCTAAAAGATGAAAACTCTGACTATGAGGCTAAACGTTACAAGAACATGATTCTCCAAGAGCCTATAGTACATAGCCTACCTAATAAGACTTTCTATAAATGGATGAAGAATCGTGGTAAACTTGGTGGCCAGAATAAAGTTCCTAGATTATCGAATCATCGTGATTATGTTGATGAAATCCTTTCCTTAATAACATAAAAACATACGGATATGAAACACCTGTTCTTTCTCTTATTGTTTTTTACTTCATCTCTTCCTCAAAATACATACTTTAAATTAGTGTCAAGCTTTCCTTCTGATAACACTACTTATATTACCTCCGATAATAAAGGAAGCTTATATGCTTATCAGCAGGATACTTTATGGAAGTATGACCCCGATGGAGATCCTATTGCTAATTTTAATGATAGACTGAATTATAATCTTTTCAGCATTGATGCTAGTAACCCTTATCATGTGATGCTGTTTTATCCTGATCAAAGTCAGATAGATTTTATTAACGAATACTTTAAGCAGGAGAACCTAAGTATTGACCTTGATGAAATTGGAATGTCAAGGGCTACTGTTGCTTGTAGTAGCTATGAGAATGGTTTTTGGCTTTATAATCCTGTCACTTCAAAACTATATAGATATAATAATCAAACCAATCTGGTACTTTCGACAAAGAGTCTGAATGAAATCATATCTAATGATATTGAACCTAATTATATGGTTGAAGTAAATAATACTTTATATGTGAATGACCCTAATATTGGTATTATGATATTTACTGTAGATGGTGAATATGTGAAAACTTTACAGTTGAATGGCATTGATAAGTTTCAGGTGATTGATGGTATGATATGTTATCAATCTGGATTGAATTTAAATATCTACAACATTTATAGAGGTTCAAATAATGTTTATTCGCTCCCTATGGAGGATGTAGACGAATTAGCTGTTTCTTTTGCTCCTGATACCTGGCGATTATTTATTGCAAATAAAGAGGGAGTCTATATTTATTCTGTAAACATGAATTTATTTAAGTAAAATCTTTTTATTTTCGCCACAAAAATTTAAAAGGATGCATATAGCAATTGCCGGAAATATAGGATCTGGAAAAACAACTCTCACAAACAAATTATCAAGTCATTATGGTTGGGAAGCCCATTACGAAGATGTAGACACAAATCCTTACCTAAACTCTTTTTATGAAGATATGCCTAGATGGTCTTTTGCTCTTCAGGTATATTTCCTTAATAGTAGATTTAGACAAGTAGTAGAAATACGAAATAGTGGAAAAAGCATTATTCAAGATAGAACTATCTATGAAGATGCTTATATCTTTGCTCCTAATCTTCATGATATGGGATTGATGAGTAATAGAGACTTTGAGAACTATAGTTCTTTGTTTGAATTAATGTCTCAATTTGTTCAACCACCAGACCTATTGATCTACTTAAAAGCCTCTGTCCCTACATTGGTGAATCAAATACAAAAGAGAGGTCGTGATTATGAATCAACTATTCGTATTGACTACCTGAACAAACTTAATGAAAGATATAATACATGGATTGATAAGTATGAACATGGAAAGCTGCTTGTTTTCGATGTTGATAATATTGACCTGACTGAAAGTCCTGAGGACTTAGGAAAAGTATTTGAAAAGATAGATGCTGAAATTAATGGATTGTTTAAATAAATAGATATTACATACCTCTATCTATGTAAAGTCATCACACTAATTTGTGGTGACTTTTTTCTTTTTGAATATAGATTTTTATTATTTTTGCAAGGCTTTTAAACACGGGGTGTGGCGCAGTTGGTTAGCGTGCTGGTCTGGGGGACCAGAGGTCGTGAGTTCGAGTCTCACCACTCCGACATAAGTTATAAATATTATAAGGTGTTTATATTATAAACACCTTTTTTATTGTTCACTAACTATATGTAAAGTCTTTTCAATAATTTTACTCCCGAGATTGTCGTTAGTTCAGTTCGATTCAAATTATAAGCTATGTACGGCTCAGAAAAAAGAAAAAAGATTACTACTAATACTCTTCAAGAGATGAAGAGGAATGGTGAAAAGATAGCCATGTTAACATCCTATGATTATTCAATGGCTAAAATTGTTGATCAGGCAGGTATAGATGTTGTTCTGGTTGGTGATTCAGCATCAAATGTTATGGCTGGTCATCAAACTACACTTCCTATTACATTGGATCAAATGATATATCATGCTTCTTCTGTAGTAAGAGCAGTAGATAGAGCATTGGTAGTTGTTGATATGCCTTTTGGAACCTATCAGGGTAATAGTAAGGAGGCTTTGGCATCAGCAATTAGAATCATGAAAGAATCAGGTGCTGATGCAATAAAGATGGAAGGAGGTAAGGAAATTCTGGAATCTGTAAACAGAATTCTTACTGCTGGCATCCCTATTATGGGGCACTTAGGCTTAATGCCTCAGTCTATAAATAAGTTTGGGACATATGTTGTTAGAGCTACTGAAGATGGTGAAGCTAGCAAGCTTATGGATGATGCCAAGCTGCTTGAAGAGGCTGGTTGTTTTGGAATTGTATTGGAAAAGATACCTGCTACCTTAGGTAAGGAGGTAAGTAAAAGTATAGAAATACCAACTATAGGTATTGGAGCTGGCAGTGGTACTGATGGACAAGTATTGGTTATTCATGATATGTTGGGTTTATCGAAAGATTTTAGCCCAAGATTCCTGAGAAGATATAACAACTTGTTTGATCAGATTACAGGCTCTGTGCAAGATTATGTAGAGGATGTAAAGTCTTCGGACTTCCCATCTGACAAAGAACAGTATTAATATATATATTATAATGACAGAACACCTTATACCTGTTGAAAAGAGGGTTTTATATGAAGATAATCATATTATCATAATCAATAAACTACCTTCAGAGATTGTACAGGGAGATAAAACCGGAGATACACCTCTATCAGAAACTGTAAAACAGTATATAAAGAAGAAATACGATAAACCTGGGGAGGTATTTCTGGGAGTTGTTCATAGATTAGATCGTCCTGTAAGTGGTGCTGTTATCTTTGCTCGAACAACAAAAGCCCTTTCTCGTCTGAATAATATGATAAAGGATCGTGAGATCAAGAAGAAATATTGGGCTATAGTAAAGCAGGCTCCAGAAGCAACTGAGGATAATCTTATTCATTATATGATTAGATATCCTGAGAAGAACAAATCTGTTGCATATAGAAAAGAAAGAAAGAACTCCAAGAGAGCTGAGTTAAATTATAAGTTCTTAAGTTCTAGTAAGACATTTTCTCTTCTTGAAGTAGAGTTGCTTACAGGTCGTCATCATCAGATAAGAGCACAACTTTCTGCTATAGGATCTCCTATAAAAGGAGACCTTAAGTATGGATTCCCTAGAAGTAATAAGGATGCATCAATAAGCTTGCATGCGGTTTCTCTTGAGTTTATTCATCCTGTGAGTAAAGAAAAGGTTGCTGTTACAGCAAAACCACCACAAGACAATGTGTGGGATTACTTTGCAGAGAATCATTTATCTCAATGAGATAGTTTTTAAACTACTTCAATGATAAAAAGAAAAGAGTTTATAGTTATATAAGCTCTTTTTTTATGTAACACTCCATTCAATACGAAATATCAATAAGCCAAATAAGTAATAAATAGATTTTGACAAGAAGCAACAGATTCTTTAAATCAACTCATTCAGATATAATATACCTTTACGATTAATTCATCTTAATAATCTACTTATTATTGAAGATTTAGGCTGGGAATGAGTTTGCTATAGATCCCTATATTTACCCATTTATAAGCTTTATCACTTATTTTTAACTGCTGTATAGTGCGATAATTCGGCTTTCAATTTTAAAATTGTAGATTATCGCACATATAAGCCCAATGTTATGTTAAATAGCAAAAGCTTCAGATTTCG
>JBGRPZ010000117.1:0-11193 GCA_041725915.1 Hyphomicrobiales bacterium
CTTTTGCTATTTAACATAACATTGGGCTTATATGTGCGATAATCTACAATTTTAAAATTGAAAGCCGAATTATCGCACTATACAGCAGTTAAAAATAAGTGATAAAGCTTATAAATGGGTAAATATATAGATCTATAGCAAACTCACTCCCAGCCTAAATCTTCAATAATAAGTAGATTATTAAGATGAATTAATTGTAAAAGTATATTATATCTGAATATATAAAAGAGATCTAGAACAGCCTTTCCGGATAAACTATCATCAATTCAATCCATGTTTTTTGAAATAGTAGTTTTAAGTTACTTTTATTTAAATTTCACTCTATGATCATTATATCTTTAATCAAGTCAGCTGTAAGGCATGAATGAATTGGATATATAAATATGATATCACCAATATTAACCTTATTCATATCTTCAATTGAAAGGCGTATAGTTCCATGCTCCTGTGATAATGCTTTTAAGTTGGCATGAGTCAAACACTCTTCGTTATCATTTTGATGAGAAATGATTTTATAAGGATATCCATATGATATTGCATCATCTAAATACAAATTTTCCTTACTAAAATGAACTGCACCCCCATAAATTATGATTTCATTTCTTTCCGGATACTTTCCAACAACCGGACAAGCAACACTAACAGCTATCTCCTCAAGTTCACATGCTTCAAGTTGTTGTTGCATAAAATCATAATATATAAAATTCCCTGGTCTCAACTCATCAAACTCTTGAAAAGAATCTGCAATACTACATGAAGGAGTATCTCCATATGAGGTAATTAAATCAGGGAATCGTTGAATATAATTTTTACGCAATGATTCAAAAACCTGAGAGGCTTTGTTCATTATTGAGATTATCTCACCTTTATTTTCTGCAGAATACGTATTTCCTGTATGAGTAAGAAAACCTTTAAACTCCAAATAGTTACTATCTTCAATAATATTAAGTAATTTATTGATGTAATCAAGATTTGTATAGCATATCCCTGATCTATGGTAATCAATATCTATTTCAATAAAGACTCCAGTTTTTGTAGTTATTCTCTCTGAAAGAACAGATGCAGTATCAATATGATCAAGTATAATATTCAGTGTTATTCTCTGAGACAATTGGTTTATCTCTTGATATTGATGGATATTGGCCGGAAAAGCTATTGTTATATCCTCCCATCTATTGTCAGCAAAGTAGATTGCCATATCTACTGAAGAAACAGTTATTTGATTAATTCCCATTTCTTTAAACCAATCTCCAACAATTGCAGACTGATGAGTTTTGAAGTGAGGACGAAAGCTTATATTATTATTGATAGCCTTTTCATACATTCTTTTGATGTTATTAATGCATTTCTCTTTATCAATAATCAATGTAGGTGTCTGTAGTCTTTCCATGCTTTTATATAGTTAACTTTTCATTGTTAAGAAATCAATATCAAATCAGATTAAGGATTGCTTTGTATCTTTGGCTTAATTATTTTAAAGTTAATAAACAGATAACTAAAATAAAATGAAAACCTTTGTTCGATTAATCTTATTATTATCAGTAATAACGCTTGTATCTTGTAAAAATGAGTCTAAGAACAATGTAGTTCTGGCAAAAAAGATCCAATATGATGTCTCTATAAAAAGCCCTGATTCAAATTATGACTGGTGGATTCAGAACCTTGTTGGTCCAGAAAGAGAAAGATTTACAGAACTGATATTTGATGCTGTTTTATCAAATAAAATCCAAGCTTACGACTATTTCAACAAACCAATCAGTGCAAATGATATAAATAAGATCTTGTATGATACAACATACACCGTCTTACAAAGAGACTATCCTCCTTTTGAAGAATATGATACTTTATATGTAAAACAAATACGCCCCGTAGATATTGAAAGAATTCGCTTTCTTGAAGAATGGAAAATAGATACTACTAGTCTTCAAGTCGAGAAAAAGGTATTTGGTATCGCTCCTATAATTAAAGAAGTAGATGATAATGGAAACTTTAGAGGCTGGTATCCTTTGTTTTGGATCTATACAGATAAAGAATTCACTAAGCAAATGAGCAAAGCTTATTCCAAATAATTCTCTTAAACATATTATTTTCTATGACTAAGTAGGCAAAGGCTTTTTGTATGATTAATTAATTATTTTTGCAGGCTCAAATAAATATGCAGTGAATGAGGTTCTTATAAAAATATACAGTAAGGACTTAATGTCGCATTGAATATTAATATTAATCTATAATTAGGAGAGGGAAGTTTATCTTAAATGTCTTTTCATTATCACATATTATCAAACGGTATTCGTGTTATTCATAAAGAAGTAAACAGCGAAGTAGGACATTGTGGAGTTTTTATTAATGCTGGTTCAAGAGATGAAGCTGAAGATGAAAGTGGCATGGCTCACTTTATAGAGCACGTTATCTTTAAAGGAACCACCAAGCGTAAGGCGTACCATGTGTTGAATAGATTGGAAAGTGTCGGAGGGGATCTTAATGCATTTACTTCAAAGGAAGAAACTTGTGTATACGCTTCCTTTTTAAATGAATATTATAAAAGAACATTAGAGCTTTTTGCTGATATCATCTTCAACTCTACTTTTCCTGAAAAAGAAATTGAAAAGGAAAAAGATGTTGTAATTGATGAAATCTACTCTTATAAAGATAGTCCTTCTGAAGAGATTTTTGATGAGTTTGAAGATCTTGTATATGAAGGGCACCCTTTAGGAAGGAATATACTGGGAACTAAACAGGAAGTTAAATCATTCAATAGAAATAAGATCATAGAGTTTATCAAAAAGCACTATTACACTAGCGAAATGGTGATTGCTTCTGTAGGTAATATTCCATTCAAAAAGTTAATTGGGTATATTGAAAAACTCTTTGGTGGTGTTGCTTCTTCTATGGGCTCTATTGTAAGAAATCCATATCAAGATTACAAACCTAGATACAAGAAAGTTAAGCGTAATTCTTACCTTTCTCATTGTATGATCGGAAATACAGCCTTTCCAAGAAAGGATTATAGAAAAAACACCTTGATTTTATTGAATAATATTCTTGGTGGTCCTGGCTTAAATTCCAGACTAAACCTAAATATTCGTGAGAAATACGGCTTTACTTATAATATTGAATCAAATTATCAGGCATATTCTGATACTGGTGTATTTAATATCTATTTAGGTACTGATCAGGAATATTTAGAAAAAACCATCAATCTGGCATTTAAAGAGCTAAAAAAACTTAGAGATACTAAACTGGGGACACTTCAACTTAGCAATGCAAAGAAACAATTCTATGGTCAACTTGCTGTTTCCTATGAAAATAATTTGAATGAAATGCTTAGCATAGGAAAAAGTTATTTATTATTTGAAAAAGTTGACACTATTAAAGAAATTTACAATAAAATAGAATCTATTAATTCTGAGGATATTATGGAATGTGCGAATATTGTTTTTGATCCAAAGATGATGAGTACATTAATTTATGAGGCCGAAGAAAAACAATAATATATATTGATGGCCGTTGACAATATATCCATAACTCATATTGCGTCCCTTCCTTCCGTATTCGGGGGCGCTTTTTTTTTATCTAAACTTTTGTGAAATGATTGATGAAAAAATTGAGGACTATGTTGAAAAGCATAGTAGCCCTGAGTCAGAGTTGCTTTATGAGTTAAATCGTAATACACATTTAAAGGTATTAAATCCAAGAATGATATCTGGTCATATACAAGGCAAGTTTCTTGAAATGATAAGTCATCTTTCTAAGCCTAAAAGAATTCTTGAAATAGGCACTTATACAGGTTATTCTACTATTTGTCTTGCTTCAGGCTTATCTGATGATGGTGAAATTATTACGATTGAGGTGAATGAAGAGCTGGAAAGTTTTGCATCACATTATTTTGAAAAAGCTGGAATAAGTAAAAAGGTTAAGCAACTTATTGGCAATGCCATTGATATTATTCCAAAACTTTCTGGTAAATTTGACTTAGTGTTTTTAGATGCTGACAAGGAAAACTATTGTAAGTATTATGAATTGATAAAACCTTTATTGAATACTGGTGGTACAATCATTGCTGATAATACTTTGTGGTCGGGGAAAGTTATTGAAGAGGTTTCAAAAAACACTAAAGGTACTGAGGGAATTAAGAACTTTAATGACTTAGTTCAAAATGATCCTGAAGTAGAAAATGTAATCTTATCTTTTAGAGATGGATTAACTATGATTCGAAAGGTTTAACAAGTTCTATTATTTAATTCTTCATGAATTTTGACATATTATTCATGTCGAATTTAAATTGATATATCACTTTATGTGAATAATTATTAAAAGACTATCTGTTCTCTGTAATGGATAGTCTTTTTTTTTAATTATAAAAGACTATAGGTTGCTTTCCCACCAATAAAAAAACCAACAAGCACCTAAGTGCCTATTGGTATAAATAAAAATATACTTTTCTGAAAGTAGTTTCTTAATTAGTCTTGAACTTATATTCAATCTTGCTCAACTCTTCATTTGCTTTAACAATCTTCTTCTTTAAGTTCTCCTTATACTCAACAAGTTTATTAAAAAGATCGTTATCACCTTTAGAAAGCATTTGAGCTGCAAGAATACCTGCATTCAATGCTCCATTAATAGCTACTGTAGCAACAGGAATTCCTGGAGGCATCTGAACAATTGCTAAAAGAGCATCTAGACCATCCAGTGAAGCTTTAATTGGAACGCCAATAACTGGTAGTGGTGTCATGGCTGCAATTACTCCTGGTAAATGCGCTGCCATTCCAGCTCCGGCAATAATCACTTCAATACCTCTATCATGGGCATTTTTTGCAAAGTCTTCTACTTGATCAGGAGTTCTGTGAGCAGATAAAGCATTAATTTCAAATGGAATCTGAAGTTCATCTAATAATTGTGCTGCTTTTTCCATAACAGGAAGATCAGATGTGCTTCCCATTATAATACTAACTTTTGGTTTCATTCTTTTTTGTGGGTTTATTAATAATTTTAAACTACAAAATTAAAATAAATCAACCATTATTAAATAGCTTTAATGTATATTTGCGCCTTTATAATTAATTATATATTACAACAAAAACTGTTTTGCGATCATGGAAAGGGTAAGAGTTAGAGATAAGGAGTTTCAGATTTCAATTACTGCAAAAGAACTAGACAATGCTGTTCAATCTATAGCTGATAAAATCAACACTGAAATGGAAGGTAAAAAACCTTTATTCCTTGTTGTGCTTAATGGTGCATTTATGTTTGCTTCAGATTTACTGAAGAAAATTACTATTGATTGCGAAATTTCTTTTGTAAAGCTTTCTTCATATGTTGGTACATCTACAACTCACACTGTAAGAGAACTTATTGGATTAGATGAAAGCCTTAAGGGTAGAAATGTTATCCTTGTTGAGGATATCATTGATACAGGTATCACAATGAGTGCTACTATCGAGAAAATGAAACATATGGAAGCTGCTGATGTAAGGATTGCAACTCTTTTGTTTAAGCCTAATGCATTCCAAAAAGATTTCAAAATAGATTATACAGGAATGAACATTCCAAACGATTTTATCGTTGGATATGGTCTTGATTATGATGGAGAAGGAAGGAATCTTCCTGATATATATAAAATTGTTGAATAATATATTGTAATTCTCAATTCAAACAAATTTTCAGGCTATGCTAAATATTGCTTTGTTTGGACCTCCTGGTGCTGGTAAAGGTACTCAATCAAAACTCTTGCTTAAGGAATATAACCTTACTTATATTTCAACAGGGGACATACTGCGTGAAGAAATTGCTGCAGGTACCGATCTTGGCTTTCAGGCTAAAGAAATCATCGAAAAAGGTGGGTTGGCTCCTGACGAAATTATTGTACAAATTATAGAGAAAAAGATCAAAATGAATCCCGATTCTAATGGAATTCTTTTTGATGGCTTTCCCAGAACTATTGTTCAGGCTTACATCCTTGAAGGATTGTTATTAAAGCTTAACACTTCTCTTACTTGTATGCTAAGTCTTGAGGTTCCCAAAGATGAGCTTGTTACCAGACTTCTTGATAGAGCTAAAGTTTCAAATCGGAAAGATGATACTCATGATGTCATCCAGTATCGATTGAGGGAATATGAGAATAAGACTGCTCCTGTTGCCGATTTCTATCGTGAGAAAGGAATGTATTTCCCTATTCAGGGAGTTGGCACTGTGAAAGAAATATTTGGAACAATAAAACATACTATTGAGCAAAGTCTACAAAAAGTATGGTTCAACGTTGTTCTTCTTGGCTTCCCTGGTGCAGGCAAAGGTACTCAAGGGAAAATGCTTGCTGAGAAATACAATTTAGTTTATATTTCTACAGGTAAGATGCTCCGTAAGGAAGTGACTAATGATACTGAAATTGGTCGTATAGCTAAGCCTTATATGGAAAAAGGAGAGATTGTCCCTGATGAAATTGCGATTAAACTGATTGAACGCAAGATCAAAAAGAACAGCTCTGCAAAAGGATTTATCTTTAAGGGCTTTCCAAGAACTATTGTTCAAGCGTATATTCTCGATGGTCTATTGAGAAGAATGAACTCTCGAGTATCTGTAATGCTTGATATGAAGGTTCCTGTTTTGGAGAGTGTGAAAAGACTTGCTGAAAGAGGCAATACTGGCAACGCAAGAATTTATGATGGATCTACTGAATTAATTGTAAAAAGACTTGAGCAATACGAAAATAAAACATTCCCTGTAATTGACTATTACAAAAAGCAAAACAAATATGTTGGCATTAATGGTCATGGAGATGAGACTCAAATATTGAATCGACTTTCTGAATCTGTTGAAGAAGCCTTCTCTAAGATTCGATAATATTATATTGAAGAAAATATATAAAGCCGCCTGAATGCTCAGGCGGCTTTTTCAATAAGCATAGTTGTGCTTACAACTATTCTTGAAAAATAGCGTTACAAAGCAGGTAATACATTAATACTATGGCTAGTTCGAATTTTGTTGATTACGTAAAAATATATTGTAGGTCTGGTAATGGAGGTTCAGGATCTACACACCTTAGAAGAGAAAAATTTGTTCCTAAAGGTGGTCCTGATGGTGGTGATGGTGGCCGTGGTGGTCATATCATACTCAAAGGGAATGCTCATAAATGGACTCTACTGCATTTAAAGTACACAAAGCATATACGTGCTGATCATGGTGAGTCTGGTGGTAGACAGATGAGTAGTGGAAAAGGAGGTGAAGATATTATTGTCGAAGTTCCTTTGGGCTCTGTAGCTAAAGATCCAGAAACAGGTGAGCAGCTTTGTGAAATCACTGAACATGGACAAACTCATGTCTTACTTAAGGGTGGCCGTGGAGGTCTTGGTAATGTCCACTTTAAATCTGCAACAAATCAAACTCCAAAGTTTGCACAACCGGGAGAATCTGGTATTGAATCATGGGTGATTATAGAACTCAAGATTCTTGCTGATGTCGGTCTTGTTGGATTTCCTAATGCAGGTAAATCAACTTTACTTTCTGTAGTTTCGGCTGCTAAGCCTGAGATAGCAGATTATCCATTCACTACAATACGCCCAAATTTAGGTATTGTATCTTATAGAGATGACAAGTCTTTCATTATGGCCGATATTCCTGGTATCATTGAGGGAGCACATACCGGAAAAGGGCTAGGACTTCGATTCCTAAGGCATATAGAAAGAAACTCTACTCTTCTTTTTATGGTTCCTGCTGATAGTGATGATATTGCTAAAGAATATAAGATCTTATTGAATGAGTTAAAGCAATACAATCCTGAGCTACTTGATAAAAGTAGACTTTTGGCAATAACAAAATCTGATATGCTAGATGATGAACTTATCGCTGAGATTAAGGAAGACCTTCCTGCTGATGTTCCTTATGTATTTATATCTAGTGTTGCGCAAAAAGGACTTACAGAACTGAAAGATATGATCTGGAAAGAACTTATAAAAGATATATTTTAATCCTGAAGAAAGCTTTTTGCTTTCTTCTTTCTTTATTGTTTTGTTTTTCATCTCCTTTCTCTAAATTTGACCTAGAACCTAAAATATTAATTATGTACAGATTTTTTATCGTTATAATTAGCTTGCTTTTTATAAGTACAGCTTCGTTTACTCAGGATTATTCTTTTCCTAAACCTATTCAATCAGTAGCGAAAAGCAGAAAAGAAAACCTGAATAAGATTCTAGATTATAGATATAAAGGAGGACATTGGGCTTTTGAAATGCTTATCAACAAGAACTTTAAATACCCTGAGATGTCTATTAAAACCTGTAATATTGGTATAGTATTGGTAAATATTGAAGTAAATTGTGAAGGTGAAATCACAAATTTAATATTCAAAAACCCATTGCAATATGGAATAGAGCCAGAACTAAAGAAAGTATTTTTACTTACTGAAGGCAACTGGAATAAATGCGAGGATGATAAATATACAAAAATAGAAATCCCCATACAATTTTCTCTAAAAGGCACTGAAACCAATTCTGTTGATCCATATATTACAATTGAAGGTGATAATCCTGGATATGTATGTAGAGGTGATAAACATTACTTCGAAAAAGCAGTTAAGTATCTAAAAAAGAAAAAAGGGAAAAAAGCTTTACCATTTATTGATATATTAATCAAAAGAAATCCTTTAACTCCAGAGTTTCTTGAAATGAAACAAGATGCTATTAAGTTATTTAAGTAATTATTAAAGTTTTATGATTGATTTCCTAAATAGAATAGACACTGAAGTTTTTGTTTTTTTAAATAGCTTCCATAATTCTTTTTTTGATCAATTAATGGTACTCATCACTCAAAAATTTACATGGGTACCACTATACCTTATATTATTATATATGGTATGGAGAGTTTACAAAAAGAAAACATGGATCATATTGATAGGTATTATTCTTACCATTACCCTTGCTGACCAAATGTCTGTACACCTATTCAAAAATGTGTTTCACAGGCTAAGGCCAAGTCATGCGGAAAACCTTAAAGACATTGTCCATATTGTAAATGGAAATAGAGGTGGGCTTTATGGTTTTGTATCTTCTCACGCTACTAATACATTTGGATTGGCAATGTTTTTATTTGCTCTAATCCGTAGAAGATACAAATACTTTTGGTGGGTCTTTGTATGGGCTGCTATAGTTTCTTATAGTAGAATCTATTTAGGAAAACATTATCCGGGAGATATTATATGTGGTGCTATTCTAGGCTTATTAATTGGATACTTCACATCCTGGCTGTCGAAAAAGGCATTAAACTATTTTGAAAATAGAAAGAAGGGGCTTTAAAGCCCCTTTTTATTTCTTACATGTCACATTTACAAACTGATTCAGGCTGGTTTCGTGACCAACAAATTGTTGTAAGACAATCTGTCATTTCCGAATAAGTAATTTTTGTTCCACCTTCAACATTATTCATTTCTTGTTGATTAAGATTAGCAATTACTTCCTTCTTTAATTTTAATGATTTCATAATATAGTGTTTTTATATTTATTAGTAATTGCTGTAAAAGTATTATCTCACACTGAATAATACATTCAGTAACATAACTAATTGCGGTAATTCATAAAATAATATCGTTACCTATATCAATATTATAATACTTACATTAAAAATATTCTTGCCTTCCCTATTTATCATAAAGAAACACCCAACAAACTCCCTTCTTTTTCAATCTTCTTATATATCACATATAAAAAATATCCCACTCATGTCAATGGATACAGAACAATCTCAAAAACAATCAATTCCACTGCTCATTTTTTTCAGTAAAGAAACATAACTTAGTAAACAAGAGCACAAAGCTCTAAATTCCAACCAAATATTAACTTTTATAAAACTCTAAAATGAAGAAAAAATCCCTAATATTCTCAAAGGAAACTATTGCTAAGTTTCATAAAAATGAATTATCAATGATTAATGGTCAAGGCCCTAACACATATTCTTGTGAAGAAACCTGTTCACCTTATTGTCATACAGAAAATGATTGTGGCCATAAATTCACTATAGAAGGTGTCTTTAATTGTTCTAATGACTGTAACTATCCAAATACCATCAGTCAATGTGGAAACATCGGCATGCCTTAAGAGTAAAAATCAGGAGCCTAATATGGCTCCTGATTAAACAGAAAGATAAAATATAAGATGTTTAATCTAAGACCTAAAGATCAATAAGCTTATCTACTCCCTTATTTACCATTTTAATTATAAACATTATGAAAAAACTAAACTTCAAAAAGGAAACTGTATCTATCTTAGATAAACAGATGCAGCATCAAATTAATGGTGGATTTTGTACTAACAATTGGACAGGATGCCCATCAAAAACATCATGTGTGATATGTGAAGTATCAGGTGATGATGAGACCTGTCCTTCCATTATTAAAGATTAGTTATCAACTATTATATTCTAAAATTTACGCCTTATGAAAAAATTAAACTTCAGAAAAGAAACCATATCTGTATTGTCAGAACAAATGCAGTATAAGATCAATGGTGGGCTTTGCTCAAACTATGGAACTGGATGTCATACAATGACAACATGTCCTATATTCTGTAATTATGTTACTGATAATGCCAATAAATGCCCTGACCATAAAACTGATGACACTCCTATCACAGGATAAAACTATATTGTATAAAATAGATTAGCAATAACAACTAGCCCTTAAAAAGATACACTTACTCTAAACTCCTAATTCTATCGAACTTTAAAGTAACATTATTAACTGAATTTTTAAATATTAAATCTTAAACATTATGAAAAAATTAAATTTCAAAAAGGAAACTGTTGCTCAATTAAATTCTCATCAATTAAATGATGTAGTTGGAGGAAGAACTTATACAGATACATGTAACTCTTGTGGATGTCCTGCATCCGAGGAATGCGAAACTCTTGCTAATTGTGGCATTACATATGATGCATGGTGTACATATAATAAATGTGTTTACTTAGATACATTGAGTATGTGTGGTAATAATATTATCAAATAACCTATAATGTTATATTGAGATAAAACCCAACTCTTCGTGTTGAGTTGGGTTTTATTAAAAAAACACATTCCCATTTATAACTAAATAAAAATTTCAACTCCTTTTTTACATTGAAGTGATTTAAAAAGTCTGATAAAATAAAACAAAAAATTCCTGAAATACTCAATACTTGAGTTACCACACAAAAAACATAAAAATGAGTAAA
>JBGRPZ010000118.1:0-11041 GCA_041725915.1 Hyphomicrobiales bacterium
TTTACTTTTAATTAGTAAACCTACGAGATTTATTCGCTTAACTTTTGAGCTTGATTATTGATAAAACATGCTGTAGTGACAAGATATATCTTGTTGCTATATGTCTAAAAAGCATTGATTATAAGGCGTTTATGTAGATTAGTGAAAATATACAAAAATACAGGGGAAAGCAAATTTTAGGCTTTTGATCTTTAAGTTAATGATTACATGAAATGAAGAAAAAACGAGTGTTTTTCTTTTAAAGTAGTTTGATATGATTTTATATTATATTCATGTGAGAGAGGGAAGAGTTGAAAGAATCTTCCTTGGTCTGCTGAAAGTATAGATTTTAGAGTTAACTTTATAGAAGCCTCCCTTTTATATAAGTCTTATATTTAATTCTATTCCTATGAAAGTGACCCTGATTATTCAAGATGAACCTTTTTATCCGGGATACAATGTTGATTATATACTGAAGAATCTGAAAAGTGCAGAGGTTGTTAGTTGTGTGCTTTCTGATTTCTATCCTTATGGAAAGAAAGACTCTTTTATGAAAAGAGCAAAGAGTCTAATGTCTATTTATGGTACTAAAACCTTTATGTACTATCTAAGGCACTATTTATATTATAGTATAATAAAGAAGAAAAGTATTCCTTACTTCCTGAAGAAGTATAATATTCCTGTGATAAAATTAGATAAGAGCATTAATGCAAAAGAATCTATAGAAAAGATAAAGTCATATCATCCAGATTTGTTGGTGTCAGTGACAAGTACGGAAATATTTAAGAGTGAAATAATCAATTTGGCACCTAAAGGATGTATCAATTCTCATCATGCATTATTACCAAGTTATAAGGGACTTCAGCCTACTTTTTGGATATTGAAGAATGGAGAAGAAGAGGCAGGAGAGTCTGTATTTTATGTGAACGAAGGAGTTGATACAGGAGACATCATCGTTCAGCGTAAGTTTGAAGTACCACCTAAGGCAACACATCGTCAATTGTTATTGCTATCAAAGCTTGAAGGTGCGAAAGCCATTATTCAGGCTATAGATGACATCGCTAATGATAAGGTGAAAGTCATCAAACCTGATTACAAATCTTCATATTATACTTTCCCTAAAAAGGAAGATGTTATAGAGTTTGAGGCTGGTGGTAATAAGATGTTTTAGTTAAGTTGATGGATGTATATTACTCTTTGAAGACAAAATAAACGGCAAGTATCAATAGGATAAAGGCAATAAGATGGTTTGTTGTCAGTACTTTTATTTTGAATACAATACTTGCGAAGATAGTAAACACAATTAATGTGATAATTTCCTGTATTACCTTAAGTTGGACAAGAGAGAAGGGGCCTCCATCTTCTTGAAAACCTATTCTATTGGCTGGAACTTGAAACATATATTCAAATAAGGCAACTCCCCATGCAAGAAGTATAATTAGGATCAATGGGAGTTTTGAAAACCATGGACTGATTTCTTTCATACGTAGATGGCCATACCACGCAATTGTCATAAATGTATTTGAGCATATAAGTAGGATGATTGTATAGAATGTTTTCATAACTTTTGTTTAATTAAAAGAAGGGGTGCAATGCCGTGAAACAGCTTGCTAGTAATAGGTGTATGATGTTGGTTAAAGTAAAGGTTTAAGGTGGGGTATAAAAGGAATGATGACTAAAACTGTACAGACGCTTTATGCGTCTGCACTTATAATTTATGATGAGGCTTATATATTTACATCACCGATTTTATCTTGAATAGATTTTATTTTCTGCTTCATCATTTTATCTTGATTCTTTTTGATATCAAACTTTACTGTTGAATAAACACGATCACAATCAGGTTCAAGTACCTTATAGGATTGTTCAACAACTTTTAAGGCCTGTTGAAAGGTTTCTGTTTCAACAATAGTGCCCATTGGAGTGAGCTGATAATCAAAGCCACTCTCTTTTATTTGTTTGATAATACGACTTACGTATTCACTTACGCTCTTTCCTTTATCAGTAGGAAACATTGCAAATTCAATTAGTACTGCCATATGTTAGATTGTTTTTTAGTAATAACAAAACAAAGATAAATAAGTAACAAATTAAATGTAATAATTTCCTATTGTCTTTATGTAAAGAATAGCAAACAAAGGGATAACAGATAGCAGACTTTAGCTATTCCATATCTTCCATGAATATTCAGCTTGATTGATTAGCATCTGATAACCATTAATGGTTTTACAATTTCTCTCTATACCTTGTTTTAGAAAGCCAGAAACTTCAGGATTGTATACAAGATCATATAGAATGTGATCTTCGGTGAGAAGATGATAAGGGAGCTGAGGTAAAGAGTCTACATTAGGATACATGCCAAGTGGGGTCGCATTTACTATAAGTAGATTTTCTTGTATTACATTTTTATCAATCTCATTATATGAGATGATTCTATTACTTTGATTTGTACGGGAGGCATATATTGTTTCTATACCTAATCCTTCTAAAGCAATTTGTATAGCTCTTGAAGCTCCTCCCGTGCCAAGTATTAGGGCACGTTTAGGAAGCTTAATATCTTTTAAGGTATCTCTGAATCCTGGGATATCAGTATTATATCCATGAAGTTCAGTTCTTCCTTTATCTCTGAATATTTTTATAGTATTAACAGCTTGAGCTTGTTCTGCAATTGGGTTGAGATGATTAAGAAAAGGTAAGACACTTTGTTTGTAGGGAATTGTAATATTCAATCCTACAAGTTGAGGTTCGTTTTCAATTATTTGATGTAATGACTCGATGTTTTTTATTTCATAGTTATTATATTCTGCTTCAATTCTGAGCATATTGAATTTTGCAGTAAAATGTCTTTTCGAAAATGAGTGAGTAAGGGGATATCCTATTAAGCCATATTTCTTCATTATCTTCGGATTATGTTTGATACTAATGGTTCGTAAGCACTTTATATTTGCTGAAGGGTATAATTAAAATAATAAACAGCTAAAATAGTATTTGCGGTTAATCATTGAAATGCGTATAGTTTATAAACAGTGTTTTTATTCATTTTTGTATTTGTGTAATTGTAATAAATACTTGGTTCCAAAGATTTTTAGATATTCATTTATATAAAATACCCACTGAGGTGCTCCCTGTTTTTCAAGTATGAAATGATTAGATATTATATTTTCTTTAGACCCATTAGCCGTTAAACAATCATTATAAAACACTAAAAAGTTAATCTTATTTGTATCAATATTATTCTGGTTTAATTCTAATAGATTTTTGATTCTGGTTTCTTTTATTTTCTCAGTATAATAATGTTTTATAGGAAGAGACATAAAAGGATTATAAGGATTAGAATAAGATTGATATATCAGATTAATACTATCATTTTTATAATTCTCATGAAGATGTTCAGTGATTTCCATATGACCATAGCCAGCAGATTTATTACTTATAATAAGTAATCCTCCAATATTTACTATAAATGTTATAATACTGATGAGATAGAATGAATATCGAATTAATAAAAACTTCTTTAATGAGTAAAATGAATCTATAATTTGAATGATGATAAAAGGAATAAAGAAAACCATAGGGAATAGGAATCGATCTTCTTTGTGTGGAATTATAGAGTGGATTATCAAAAAAGGAAGTATACACCAAATTACTAAACTTTTAGGCTTTTTAATTATAAACAAAATAAAGGATAATAGAATTGGAATACCAATATATGGAGTAGAACGAAAGATAATTTCTTTGAGGTAAAAGTACCAAGGTGAAGTGCCAAAACCAGAGGCTGCATCCTCAATGATATTTATATAGAAGTAATTCCATGGAGCAAATACTATTTTTCCATAAAACCAGCAATCGATTAAAAAACCAAATGATAAAGTGATAATTCCAAATATGGCTATAATCAATACTTTTTTTATATGTTGTTTATCAATGATTAACATCCAAAGACCAAAACCAAGAACAGCAAAAGCAATCTGAAATCTGAATAAAAAACTTACTCCAAGCAGTATGCCGGTAAATATGTATTTTGTTGAAGCTTTAAAGTGACTTATGTAAAGCGAAATAGCTAATAAGAAACATAGTCCAGCCCAGGTTTCAGAAGAAAACCTAACACTTATAAAGGGAATAAACCAAAGGAAATACGATAATAATTTATAATAGGGGATCAGGCTTTTGTTTTGGATTTGTCTTGATGTAACATTGATGAAGAATGTAATTGATATTAATGCAAGGATAGCAGACAATATTCTAAGAATAAGAGCTTGGTCATATGGATCTGTAATATTAAAAACCTTACAAACAGTGAATATTATAAAACAAACTGTTGGTTGTAAGCTTGGTCTTATCTCTTTTTTGAATTCCCAAGCAAGATCTTTTTCGCTATGGGTTCCTGTCTTTAAACCTGCAAATTCGATGATTTGATATTGTTCGTCTGCATGATAAACGCCTTTACTATTTACAGCAGTAATGAGATATACAATAATTCCAATAAGAATAAGATTATGTTTCCTGAGTAGATGTTTAGTCATAATTAGAATTTTTTTTATCTAAAAAGAGGAGCTTATATGCTCCTCTAAATAGTAATTTAATTATTCTTCTCAAAGATGATAAATCTGTTTAATGAAAGATGTTTATATCTATTATTTAGTTTGCTTACTTGCTACTTTCTCTATTGCATAAATACTTAGAATTCCTATAATCAATAGAATTATTGCAAATATGACTTGAGAGTTAAAACCATTAGGAAGGTACTTATCATATCCTGCAATGATTTGCTCGCCTTTTTTATATATGATATTTCCTGTGGCATCAGTAAGGAATACTGGTTTCTGCCAAGGCCATAGAATACTTAATGAACCTAATATAAATCCTGTTAATATGGAAATTGTCTGATCTTTATAGCTCTTAAAAACCCAGGAGAGTATATGAGAGAAGGCAATAAGACCTATAACAGCACCTATAGCTACAGGTAGTAATGTCATAATATCTCTATTGTTTATCGCATGTATCATTACCAATTGATAATTACCCATAAGTATCAATACAAATGATCCTGATAAGCCCGGTAGTATCATACTACAAATAGATATAACACCACAAAGTATCAAATAGATGAAGCTGTCATTTTCCTTTGCAGGATTCAGTAACGAAATACCTATCGCAATTAAAGCTCCAATAATAAATGTAATCCATACGCTGAGCTTCCATTTTTCTATTGTTTTCCCAACAAAGTATACGGAGGCCAGTACTAAACCAAAGAAATATGACCATATGTAAACAGGATAATTAGTGAACAAATAGTCAAATAACCTAGCTAATGAAACAATTGCTATAAAGATTCCAACAAATACAGCAATCAGGAAGTATAAATCGATTTTCTTCGCAAACTCTTTAAACTGACCACTAAATAATAACTTAATAGCTTTTAGGTCGATGTTCTTTATTGAATTGATTATTCTTTCGAAAATTCCAGTAATAAGGGCTATTGTTCCTCCTGATACCCCAGGGATTACATTTGCTGCACCCATTGCAATGCCTTTAAATAAAAGGCTGATATACTCTTTCATTCTTTTATATTTTGTATTAATTTTCTCACAAAAGGAATTTCGCGAAGATAATATTTTATATGCATTCATTTTTCTTCTTAAAAGAACACTATAATTTTTATCTTTTATATCTATCTTTATGTTATTGCTGGATAAGCATATAATCTAAATCCATTTATTCACAATTAAATTATGAAACAAAGAAAATTAGAATTAAAGAAAGAGACTATAGTAAGTTTCTCTGAACATGATCTTCAGAAGATAATGGGTGGTTATACTCAATTAAAGGTATGTTCTGATCAACCAACTTTTATCCAAATCTGTAAGTATACAGAGTTTGGGGATGATTGTAATATTTCGATAGTTTGTTAAAAACAAAGGCTGTTAATACAGCCTTTGTCTAGGAATCTAATCCTTGTGTTTTATTTGTGAAAAATCTTTAATGTCACCCTTTGAATTTAGGATAAGTGATTTGAGTTCTTTGTTAGTTAATACAGTAATACCTGAGTTTATAGTATTTATTTCTTCTTTAACTTCCTTTTCCTCTTCATTGTCACCTGCTAAAGAAAGTAGTATGAGATCTACAACAGTATCATTTTTAATTAGCTGCATCAATTCTTCTTTATCTTTAATCCATACTAAGTTGCTTTTAAATGGTCCTAATTTAGCTTCATAATAGTCACAACTCATCCTGAAAGGAGTAAATACTAATACATTTTTATCTCTCCATTGAAAGGAAGAAGAAATGGATTTAAGTATCTGATATGGGTTTTCTGATAGAGTAACAGGGAATGTAAAATAGAATGTTGTTCCTACTCCTCTTTTTGTTGTATACCATAACTTCCCATTTAGTTTATTGGTATAATACTTAGATATGTACAATCCTAAACCTGCACCACCATATGGATATTCAGGATGCTTTATTTTAAAGAAGCGATCAAATATTTTATTCTTGTATTTATTGTTAATCCCAGGTCCTTCGTCCGAAATGATAAATTTCACATTAGAATTAATATATTCCAATTTGATATTAACTTTTCCTCCAGGGCTAAATGTAATAGCATTCTCTATTATGTTATAGAGTATGATATGAACCATGTTTTTTATAGTGGTACATCGTAAATGTGATAATTCGTGTGAAAAATCAGTAAAAATATGAGTAGAGTTATTTACAATATAAGGTTCAAGTTGATCAATAATTGAATTTAAAAGGGAAATAGGAGAAAATTCCGAATATTGTTCGTCATATTGATTGAGTTCTATAAATGAAGCTTCTTGTATCTTATTGATAATTACGGATAGATGGTGTCCGGTATTTTGAATTAACTCACTATAGACTTTTTTTTGTTTTTTGTCTAAGTCATCATTCTCTATTATGATATTGGTATATCCGAGAATTGTATAGAATGGGTTGATTATTTCAGAAGTGACTCTATTTAATATCTCTCCTGCAATAAGCCTTGCATTAGTTGCTATTTCCTGAGCTTTAATAAACTCAGAGTTTTTCTCCATTCTTGTTAATGCACTTGTTATCAAACTTCCTGAATTTATAAAAGCTTCCAATTCTTTCTTTGACCATTCGTCTTTTGATGGTGAATTTAAGAAGAGAATAATTGTTTTTGGAGGTCTGTTCTGATCACATATGATTACTATTTCAGAGAGATCAATCCCTTTAGTTTCTTTTTCCCATAAGCTTTTCATAGGAAGTAGATCGAAATCAGATTTCTTTTGATGAATGATCTTAAAGGAACTATTGGTAAGTGATTTTATGATGATTTTATTAGATATCTTCTTTGGTAACTTATCCAGAGATTTATCCTTTACAACATATGAAAATGATTTGTTGTAGGTATCTTGTTGATTGTTATATTCATAAATAGCATAAGCGCATGAGTTCGTGTAATTCAATATAGCTTTATAGACACAATGTAAGGTCTGTATAGAGCTGGATTCTTCCAAGTATATTAGTTTCGAAGAGATAAAGTTTATTAGTTCAGAGAGCTCTAAGTTGTCTTTTAGTTTCTTCTCTGAGTCTTTTATCTTAGTGATGTCTCTGAATGTAAAAGTATGTATAGGGTAGGAGTCTTCAGGGGATTTATACAAGATTTCTATTGTAATTTGCCTTCCTTTTCCTGATATAATATTAATCTCATCATTTTTGTTTTGCTTCTTTATTATTGAAAGCAATTTGATATATAGTGGATGATAATTTTCAGGATTAAAGACCTGGAATAATTCCTCAGGAGTAAATTCTAATATCTCTAAAGTGTTTTGATTGAAATCAATTAGGTTCTCATTTGAGAATAAGAGTATTCCATCTAATATTCCATTTGAGATTAAATCCATTCTATTGCGTGCAGATATAAGGTTTTCTTTTGCGATAAAATTCTTGAAAGAATATCCTATAAGCTCAGCAATTGTTGTTAATATTTTGATTTCTATTTTAGTAAATACTCTATTATAAAGACACTCATCAATACCAATAAATCCCCAGAATTTGTCTTTAATAAGAATAGGAGTAAGTAGTATTGATTTTATATTTTGGATCTCAAGTAGCCCTCTTTCTTCATTTGGCAATTCCTGAACGACATGCTGAACAACAGTTCCTTCTGATAGCTTTTCTACCCAACCTTCATATACTGAACTTTCATATTCCAGATTCTGGAGTAAGGGATTTTTTATTTCTTTCTTAACATTAGATTTTGTCCACTCAAATAACTGAGTCATGGCTTTTTGATTTGACTGGTTGAGGTGTGCCTTAAAGACATAAACCCTACTAACATCTAAAGCTCTTCCTATCTTGTTGAGTGCTTTATCTAAATTTGTTCTCCAGTCATTTTCAAGAACAAATAACTTTGTGGAATAGAGAACTGTTTCTATGAGTGTATCTTTTTTTAAATTCTCTAATTCTAGTTCTTTTTGTTTGGTGACATCCTTTATAAAACCAAGAGTGGAGTAATCAGATTCATGCCTGTTAGGTATAGTAAATCCTTGCTCCTGAACCCATTTTATTTTATGATTAGGTAAGATTATTCTGTAGAACAAGTTGTAATATTTCTTTATATGACTCTGCTTTCTTACTTCTAGTAGATTTTCTTCATCATCTGGATGAATTAAGGAATTGTAAAGATCTGAAAGGCTTTCTCTATTATTAGTGTTGTGGTCTACTATATGCTTAATATTCTGATTGAAATAGATTTTATTACTATGTGTAGACATGCAAAAGAGACAAGAGTTTCTATCATTATTACTTTTTGCAAACTCCACTAAGATGGGAACTTTATGAACAATAGTGTTGAAGTTTTCAAGAACTATGAGTTGCTTTATTTTATGTTGATCATCAAAATGTACAAGAGCCATATAAATGTTCCTGTTAGAACCTTTTATATAGTATATGTAGTGTTCTAGAAGTTTAAAATTCTTTTCTTCTGGGTTTAAAGGAACAAATGATAGTAAGTCTGTCTCATTGATAAAAAGTGTATTTAGAAGAACAGGAGTGTCAAATGGAATATAGGAAGGCTTTTGTTTCCTTTTAGTTTTTAAGATGATGTGGTTGTTATCAACTGTAAAATCTATAGTATGCCAATTTAAACTTAAGTTGTTTATTTCTTCAAGATAATATACTGATTCATCTTGTTGTTTCTTATTCATGCTTGGGTATATGTTTCTGGTTTGACTAAAAAAGTACTAAATCTATAAAAAAAGTAGTACATAACCTTGGTTTTATAACTATAATTGAGATTTCCGATTTTAGAATACTAACTTTTAATATATACTGCTGAAATAAGTCTTGATTTTATTCATTTTAGATTGCCTTTATGAAATAGTTTAGAGATATATAATGGTATTGAAATTAATTTCTCGTTATATCATAAGTAGCTTAAAACAGCTTTTATAGTAGTTTTTAAATTAGTTCGATAAATATTTACTTTTGTGCCAATAAAAAAATTAGACAAATGACACTTATAAAATCAATATCAGGAATACGAGGTACAATTGGTGGACACCCTTCTGAAGGCTTAAGTCCTATAGATGTAGTGAAATTTACTGCTGCATTTGCAACTTTTCTAAAAGAACGATTGAATAAGGATAGCCTAAAGCTTGTTGTTGGTAGAGATGCCAGAGTATCAGGAGAGATGGTTAATCATATGGTTGTTGGTACTCTTATGGGTATGGGTGCAGATGTTATTGATACTGGACTATCAACTACTCCAACTGTTGAAATGGCTGTAACCCAGTCTCAGGCTGATGGTGGTATAATCCTTACTGCTTCTCATAACCCTGCTCAATGGAATGCATTGAAGCTACTCAATGAAAAGGGAGAGTTTATTAATGCTAAGGAAGGTGCTCGTGTATTGGAACTAGCAGAAAATGAAAATCAACTCAACTTTTGCCAATATCAGAATATAGGTACAGTTGAGGAAGATCATTCTTTTATTGATAGGCATATTGATGCTGTATTGAATCTTGATCTTGTTGATGTTGATGCGATCCGTTCTGCTAACTTCAAAGTTGCTCTTGATTGTGTGAATTCAACAGGTGGTATTGCTTTGCCAAGGCTTTTGAAGAGATTAGGTGTTAATCAGGTGGAAGAACTTTATTGTGACCCTACAGGCTTGTTCCCTCATAATCCTGAACCTCTACCAGAGAATTTAACAGAGATAGCAGACTTGATAAAAAAGACTTCTTGTGATCTTGGTTTTGTTGTGGATCCTGATGTGGATAGATTGGCGATAATCACTGAGAAAGGTGAGATGTTCGGAGAGGAATATACTCTTGTTGCTGTAGCTGATTATATCCTTAAACATAATTCTGGTAATACTGTTTCTAACTTGTCTTCTACACGTGCATTGAGAGATGTTACAGAAAATCATAATCAAAGTTATTTTGCTTCTGCTGTTGGTGAGGTGAATGTTGTTGAGATGATGAAAAAGAATAATGCTGTTATTGGTGGTGAAGGAAATGGAGGTATTATTTATCCTGAAATACACTACGGAAGAGATGCATTAGTGGGTATTGCTTTGTTCTTAACTCATCTGGCCAAGGAAAATAAAAAATGCTCTGAATTAAGAGCTTCTTACCCTAACTATTTTATCTCAAAGAATAAAATAGAGCTTAAAGAGGGGGTGAATGTAGATGATATTCTTGAGAAAATGAAGGATAAATATGCCAATGAAAATGTAAATGATATTGATGGTGTGAAAATAGATTTCCCAACAGAATGGGTGCACTTAAGAAAATCAAATACAGAACCTATTATAAGAATTTATGCTGAATCAAATAGTGAAGATAGTGCTAATGGCTTGGCTGAAAGAATAATGAAAGAGATTTCAGAATTGATCTAATAACTGCTTCCCCCTGAAGATTCAGGGGGATTTCTTGTTTTTCCTGTTTTCGTCTATTATATCCTTATATACTTCACCTTTTCATATTAAGCTACTTATAAAATAAAAACACTCGTTTTTTCTTCATTTCATGCAATCATTAACCTAAAGATCAAAAGCCTAAAATCTGCTTTCCCC
>JBGRPZ010000119.1:0-10836 GCA_041725915.1 Hyphomicrobiales bacterium
CTTATATTTTGAATATTTGTAGGATACATTAAACTATCTAATCCATATTTATCATTAACAATCAATAATGTTAAAGTTGATAAATATGGATTAGATAGTTTAATGTGTCCTACAAATATTCAAAATATAAGAGTGGAACAAGGACATTATATATTTGATTATTTTTCTGAAGATAGGAAAATTGAAAATATAGAGATGTCTATCGGAGGAATACATAATATAGAAAATGCATGTGCTGCCATTTCTATTTGTTTACATGTAGGACTTAGTGTTTCAGATATTATTTCTGGCTTAAAATCATTTAAAGGTGTTAAAAGGAGATTTGAGCGGATTATTGATGGTGAGTTTGTGTTTATTGATGATTATGCCCATCATCCTACAGAGATCATGTCCGTTTATAATAGCTTAAAGAATTTATTTATTGAAAAGAAAATTGTTGCTGTATTTCAGCCACATCTTTTCTCTCGAACAAAAGACTTTTATAAAGACTTTGCGAAGTCTTTGGATGGCTTTGACGAAGTTCTGTTACTCCCTGTTTATCCAGCAAGAGAATTGCCTATTTCTGGTGTTTCAACAAAGCTAATACTGGATGAGATGGAAAATGAAAATGCAAGACTTGTTGATAAAGATGAATTGTTAAATTACATAGAAGAAAAGAACTTTGATGTTCTTGTTACACTAGGTGCTGGAGATATAGATAAACTTGTGAATCCTATAAAAGAAATTCTAAAATAGATTATTTTATGAGAAATAGAAAAGTCGTTAAGATGCTAACTTGGGTTTTTTCTTTATTCTTATTTATTGGACTCTTGTTCATTATTAAGTATCAAAGAAGAAACATGTATTGCAATGACTTTCTTGTGAAAATAGATTCTCCAAATTCAAAATCATTTGTTACTAATGAAGAAATAACAAGAAAACTTGCAGATAATGGTTTTCTTCCCGATTCATTAAAAATAAAAGATATTGATTTAAATGAATTAGAAAGTGTAATTATATCAGATCCTTTTGTAAAGGCAGTTGATTTTTCTTTTTCCTTTGATGGGAATTTATACATAAAAATCTTTGAGAAAGAACCCCTCATAAGGATTTTTACTAAAAATAAGTCTTCGTTTTTTTTATGTACTGATGGGACTATAGTTCCTGCAGATCTTGATGGAGCTGCTCATGTCCCTGTTGCTAATGGGAATATAACTATTCCTAATGTTAAATCTGTAATTAATAAATCGGTTATTGAACAAGATACTATTTCATCTTGTATGAAAGATCTTTATCAGCTTACTACTTTGATATTAAAGAATGATTTTCTGAAATCACAAATCGAACAAATCTATGTTTTAGATAATGGCGAATATCAATTGATTCCTAAACTTGGAAATCATATTATTGAATTTGGAAAACCTGAAGACCTTAAAAGTAAGCTGGAAAATTTAGAAGTTTTTTATACAAAAGGAATCAATCAAGTTGGTTGGAACAAGTATGATAAAATCAGCCTGAAGTTTAATAATCAAGTAGTATGCACCAAAAACTAAAATCATGGAAGCTTCTGAAATAATCGTTGGTTTAGATATTGGTACAACCAAAATTGCCGCTATTGCTGGTGTCCTTAATGAATATAATAAAGTAGAAATAATAGGTGTAGGTCGCTCTGATTCTATTGGGGTAAAAAGAGGTGTTGTTTCTAATATAGAAAACACTGTTCAGTCTATTAGATCAGCTATTCAACAGGCATCAGATCAAGCAGGCATAGATCTGAGACAAGTATTCGTTGGCATTGCCGGACAGCATATTAGAAGTCAACAAACAAGTCAAAGTATAATTCGACATAACCCTGAAGAAGAAATAAGTCAATCTGATATTGATAAACTATTACGTGATGTTCATCAATTGGTTGTTAAACCTGGTGAGAATATAATTGAGGTCATTCCTCAGGAATTTGCTGTTGATGGAGAACAGGGTGTTAGACAACCTGTTGGAATGTTAGGAACTTCATTAGGTGCAAATTTCCATGTAATTATTGGGCAAACCACAGCTGCAAAGAATATCTATAAGTGTGTCCAAAAAGCCAATCTTGAAGTATTGGATCTTATCTTAGAGCCTATTGCTTCTGCTCAAGCTGTTTTAAGTGATGAAGAGAAAGAGGCTGGTGTTGCTCTTGTTGATATAGGAGGCGGAACCACTGATATAGCTATCTTTAAAGAAGGTATCATTAGACATACAGCTGTTATTCCTTTAGGAGGTGATATTGTTACTGAAGATGTAAAAGAAGGTTGTACTATAATAAAAAAACATGCAGAGCAATTAAAGATACGTTTTGGATCTGCTTTAGCTAGTAAGAATAGCGAAAATGAAGTTGTTGCAATACCTGGCCTTAGAGGTCGTGATCCAAAAGAAATTACATTAAAGAATCTAGCTAGCATTATTCAATGCAGAATGGAAGAGATTATTGAACTTGTATACAATGAAATCAGACATTCTGGATATGAGAAAAAACTTATTGCTGGTATTGTTCTTACAGGTGGTGGTGCTCAATTGAGACATTTACGCCAACTGACAGAATTTGTAACTGGATTAGATACAAGAATTGGTTATCCTAATGAACATTTAGCTAAAGAAAGTGCTGATGATTATGCAATGCCTTCATATTCTACAGGTATAGGTCTTGTTATTGAAGGTTTAACACGTAGAACAATTGCTCATAGTGCTGCTGATGAGGATATGGAATCTAAAGCTTCATTAACTAATGAAGAAACTACATCTCAAGAAACTACAGAAAAATCAGAACCTGCTCCTAGAAAGATTTATAAACATGAAAGTAGAAGTGGTGGCTTCCTTGAAATTGTAAAAAGTTTTTTTGAAAGAGATGTAGACAACTAATCTAAAAAATCTCTAATTAAATTATCTCGACAATCAATAAAAGGATGTACTATGGATGAAATGATTAAATTCGATGCACCCAAAGATCCTTCTTCTATTATTAAGGTTCTTGGTGTTGGTGGTGGTGGTAGTAATGCCGTAAACCACATGTATAGTCAAGGAATAAAAGGTGTTGATTTCATTATATGTAATACTGATGCTCAGGCCTTGGAAAAAAGCCCTGTCCCAATAAAAATACAACTTGGTAGTGGTGGACTAGGTGCTGGATCAAAGCCTGATGTAGGTAAACAATCTGCTCAGGAATCTTTAGAAGAAGTTAGAGCTTTTCTTGAGAAAGATACAAAAATGCTTTTCGTTACTGCTGGTATGGGTGGTGGAACAGGTACTGGTGCAGCTCCTGTTATTGCTGAACTTGCCAGAGAATTAGATATTCTGACTGTTGGTATTGTCACAATACCTTTCCAGTTTGAAGGTAAACGCAGAAGATTACAGGCTGATGATGGTATCATTTACCTTAAAAAGCATGTTGACACACTTCTTGTTATAAGCAATGATAAACTTAGAGAGGCTTATGGTAACTTAAGATTAACAGAGGCTTTTGCTAAGGCTGATGATGTTCTTACTGTTGCCGCAAGAGGAATTGCTGAAATTATTACTGTTTCTGGGATTATCAATGTTGACTTTGAGGATGTCAGAACTGTTATGAAAGATAGTGGACAGGCTATAATGGGTAGTGCGGTCGCTTCTGGTGAAGATAGAGCATTGAAAGCTATTGAATGTGCTATGGCTTCCCCTCTTCTTGATGATAATAACATTGCCGGTGCTGAGAATATTCTACTTTATATAGCATCCTCGAATGATACAGAAATTTCCATGGATGAGGTAAGTGAGATTACCGAGTATATCCAGAATGAATCAGGAAATACAGCTGATGTTATTTGGGGTAATGGTATTGATGATACTTTAGGTGATGCTATTAGTGTGACGCTTATTGCTACTGGTTTTGAAGGAAACCAAACAGAGAAAGATGCTCAAGAGAAAAAAGTGAATGATCTCTATCAATCGCCTACTCCTAATGTAACTCCTGCTCCTGAAATTGTGCCTGAAAATACACCTAATACTGCAGAAGTATATTCTCCTCCTGTTCCTCAAGTAGAAGAACAACCTGTTCAACCTGTATCTAATTCTGTAGCTCAAGTAGAAGAGCGCAAAAAAGTTTATCATTTGAATGAAATTCGAAATGATGAATCTGATGTTTCTTATAATGCTCCGGAAGAACCTGTCCTTTTCAATATGGAGCGTGATGATGAACTATTTGGATCTGCCTATAATAAAGAGAGTTCTAAGTCTATAGATCTTGAAGTAGGAAACAATGATGATAGTTCAGAAGATATTACTAAGAAGCGATTAAAGGATATCAGTCTTAAACTTGGAAGAAATATTGATCCTGAAGATCTTGAGAATTTAGAAAAACAACCTGCATATTTACGTAGGAATGTTGAAATAAATAAAAGTATTCCGAGTAAAGATCAAAAGATTTCTCGTTATACTATGTCTAGTGATAAGGATAAAAACCCTGAAATAAGGTCTAATAATCCTTATTTGCATGATAATGTCGATTAACTTTTATTTAATAGGTATATAGAAATGAGTCTTGAAAAACAGATTAATAGCGATATTAAATCAGCTATGTTGTCTAAAGACAAAAGAAAGCTTGACGCTTTGAGAGCTATAAAAGCAGCTCTTTTATTGGAAAAAACCGGAAAAGATGTTTCTTTTGGTGAAATACCTGAAACAGTAGAATTAAAGCTTCTACAAAAGCTTGTAAAGCAAAGAAAAGAAGCCGCGGATCTTTACAGAGAGCAAGGAAGAGAAGATCTTCTTGATGAAGAAGTATATCAAGCTGAAATTATTGAGGCTTATCTTCCTAAGCAAATGTCTGATGAAGAATTACTAACAGCAGTAAAAACTATTGTTGAAGAGGTTGGTGCTTCTTCAGTCAAGGATATGGGTAAAGTAATGGGTATTGCTTCTAAAAAGTTGGCTGGTAAGGCTGATAATAAGAAGATCTCTACTATTATCAAAGACCTGTTGAATGCTTGATAAAGATTTTTTTATTGATTGTTGATACATTAGGATTACTCCCCTATTTGGGGAGTAATCTTTTTTTATAATATCCAGAATTGAGAATGACTTAAAATCTTAATCTTTATAGATTTTGGCACTAAAGATTTCTTTAGCTGTGATTGAATTATTTGTTTAGATCAATCATGAATGCTTATTTCCCAGTACAAATAGAAGTACTGTAGCAATAGCAGTCAATAAAGCAAAAAAGTGATACCAATTGAATTTCCCTCCTAAGATGAATACCCCTACAATAAGACTTGTTGTAATTATGGAAAAGACTGCATATAATGTATATTGATTCGCTCCAAAGTATTGATACAACAAATAAAAGCTAACTTGAGTGGTGATAAATCCAAGAACAGCAAATAGAATCCATCCTGAATTGGCAGTGAAGTAAGGAAGAAAGTTTGCTTTTCCCATAATCAATGCAATAATTGCAGTGATAATTGTTGAAAATAGAAATGCACATGTTGAAAATACAAATGGATTAGATGATGGTCCTGCTTTCTTCATCCCCCATGCGTAGATTGCATTACCTATGGCAGCTAATACTGCGAATAGTATGGCGAAGATATATGGAAGTGCTTTCATAGTTGATTTAGTTCAATAGCTATGGATGAGAACGAAAAAACCACCCCAATAATTAGAGGTGGCTTATATTTTGATTCATCATAAGATGAAGTTATGTCTAATTGAAAAACTTATCAATTAACTCATCGTCTGCAAGATTTGGAACTGTCACTTTAAGGTCTGGATTTTCTTCCATCGCTCTTCTTATAGTGAACATCGCTGGTTCATTTCTTGCCCATGAACGACGTGCGATACCATTATTTACATCCCAATGTAGCATGCTCTTAAGTCTACGGTCAGCATCAGCAGATCCATCCAGAACCATGCCAAATCCTCCGTTCATAACTTCTCCCCAGCCTACACCACCGCCATTGTGGATAGATACCCATGTTGCTCCACGGAAAGAGTCTCCGATAACATTATGGATAGCCATATCAGCAGTAAAGCTTGAACCATCATAGATGTTTGATGTTTCACGGAATGGTGAATCTGTTCCTGACACATCATGATGATCACGACCAAGAATTATAGGAGCTGACACTTTACCATCTGCGATAGCTTTGTTGAATGCTTCTGCAATCTTGATTCTTCCCCATGCATCAGCATAAAGAATACGTGCCTGAGAACCTACTACAAGCTTATTTTCTTTTGCTTCTGCAATCCAACGGATGTTATCTCTCATCTGTTGTTGGATCTCTGCTGGTGATTCTGCAGCAAGTTCTTCAAGAACTTCCATTGCGATTCTGTCTGACTTATCCAGATCTTCTGGATTTGAAGATGAACAAACCCAACGGAAAGGGCCAAAGCCATAATCGAAGCACATTGGACCCATGATATCTTGTACATATGATGGATACTTAAATGTTCCGTCTTCTTTCATGATATCTGCACCTGCACGGCTTGACTCAAGAAGGAAAGCATTGCCATAGTCAAAGAAGTACATACCTCTTTCTGCAAGTATATTTATTGCTTTTACATGACGACGTAATGTTTCTTGTATAGCCTCTTTGAACTTCTCAGGTTCATTAGCCATCATTTCATTTGCTTCTTCAAAGCTCATGCCTATAGGGTAATAACCTCCTGCCCATGGGTTGTGTAGTGATGTTTGATCAGAACCTAGTTCAATATCTAATCCAACTTCTACAAATTTCTCCCAGAGGTCAACGATGTTCCCCTGATATGCTAGTGATACAGCCTCTTTATTTTCTTTTGCAACTCTAATTCGTGCAATTATTTCATCTAAGTCAGTAAATACTTCATCTATCCAACCTTGTGAGTGACGTGTTTGTACTGCTTTTGGGTTAACCTCTGCAATAACACCTATTGCACCTGCAATAACTGCTGCTTTTGGCTGTGCTCCTGACATACCTCCAAGACCTGCAGAAACAAATACTTTACCTTCGATGCCTTCTCCATTCTTTGCAATCATACGGCCGGCATTCATCACAGTAATTGTTGTTCCATGAACAATACCCTGAGGGCCTATGTACATAAATGAACCTGCTGTCATTTGGCCATATTGAGAGACTCCTAATGCATTGAATTTTTCCCAATCGTCAGGTTTGCTATAATTAGGAATAACCATACCATTAGTAACAACAACACGTGGTGCATCTTTATGTGAAGGGAAGAGTCCCATTGGATGTCCAGAATAAAGAACAAGTGTTTGTTCTTCTGTCATGTTAGCAAGATATTGCATTGTAAGAAGATATTGTGCCCAATTTTGGAATACTGCACCATTACCTCCGTAAGTGATCAACTCATGTGGATGTTGAGCAACAGCATAATCAAGATTGTTGCTTAGCATTAACATGATTGCAGCTGCTTGTGTGCACTTATGCGGAAATTCTTCTATGCTACGAGCTGTAATCTTATAATCTGGACGAAATCTATGCATATAGATACGTCCGTAAGTTTCAAGCTCTTCTGCGAACTCAGGAGCAAGAACAGCATGATGCTTAGGGTCAAAATACCTTAATGCATTTCTTAATGCTAATTTCTTCTCTTGCGGAGTTAGAATCTCTTTTCTTTTTGGAGCATGATTTATCTCTTGCTCGTAAGGCTTTGGCTCTGGAAGAACCTCTGGAATACCTTGTAAGATATGTTTCTGAAAATCTGTTAGTCCCATTTTACATCCAAATTTTTGAGTCACAAAGTTAAAATAAATTTGAGCATAATATAGTAAGTCATTGAATACTCAATTAATGATAGAAATTTGTACTCTTTCTAAGGAAGATAGGTGGTTTTGTCAGTTCTTAATTATACCACATGGTATAGAATTTGTGTTCTACTTGTGCGATTATTTTAATGTTTATGATATATTTAATATAAAAACAAAATAAATAGACTATGAAAAAGATTCTATCACTTACTTTAATCATTTTATTTAGCATTATCACAATCTCTTGTGAGAAAGAAGAATCAATCTCTGAAGTGAAATTTTTAAAAATTAATAATGCCTTTGCATACAACAACTGCTTATATGGTATTAATGAAGCTTCTTATTCCTACTCTGATGAGTATAAAGATAAGATGCTTAAGCTTTCGTTTCCTAATAGATCAGATCAGTTACTTGTAATTACTTTTTATGATGGTAATAAGGCGATTACAGAAATACCTGTAGGGGAATTTGACTTGAATAAGGCTTATGTTGGGGTACATCCTCCTGTAAAAGTAGCTTTGGTGGTTGGAGAAGACAATTTTATTTTAGGAGGTGTAATCTCAATAGAGAAGAGTGGTGAGAAATATATTCTAAATCTTAAGAATAGTGAGAATAAAGATTGTGGAAGCGTTGAGTTTAATTATAATGGAGTGATTGATGCATGTGATTGATATATTCATTAAATAATTTAATTCAAATGATTTATACCTAGAAGTGCTTTGGTGCTTTTAGGTTTTTTTATCCGTTTTTAATATATCATTAATTGCCGCAAGTCATTTAACAATTTTGAGCATAATATAGTAAGTCATTGAATACTCAATTAATGATAGAAATTTGTACTCTTTCTAAGGAAGATAGGTGATTTTTTAAGTTTGGTCTTGTGTTTAGTAGCATCTCTTTTAATATCTTGCAGTAATAAAATTTCTAACCTATGAATTTTAGTATTCTTAATTAATTTGTGCACAATGAAAAAAAATCTATTTTTAATTCTTTTACTCTCTTTAGTTTGTCTTTCTTGTAAAAAGGATGATGATAAAGAGACTGGTCCAAGTGATTATTTTCAACTACATACGAAAACAGTGCAGCTTAATTCTGCTTTTTATATTTTAAGAGAGGAATACAGTAACAAAATATTAGGTGTTACTATTATTAATGCAGCAGCTCTTGGATCTGTTTCATTACAATTTCATGATGAGGATGGAATGAACGAAATTCCTACAGGTGAATATAACCTTGAAAGTTCATCTAATACTGAAATGCCTCCTGTTTATATATCTACAGTTTATGATAAAGTATCGTATTTTATTACCAAAGGTGTATTATCTGTTTCAAAGAAAAATAATGTTTATACAATGGAATTAAAAGATGCTAAGGTGAAAACTTCAGATTATCTTAACCCGATTGATAAGAATAAAGAATATAATTTTTCCTTGAAGTATTCTGGTAATATACCAAAGAAGTATTAATCTTATAATGAAATTTGAATTAAAAGCTATCCTACACAGGATAGCTTTTTTATTTTATACTTAAATGTTTTTTAATATAGCTCTATTTGCCTGGCTATAGTACATAAGGTTACTTTATACTTGTATGTACTCTATTTTTTGACTTTTTACAACGAATTTAAACACTCGACTAAACTGACAAAACACTCGAGTAAAATATCAAACACTCGAGTAAACTCGTCAAAGTCTCCCGACTTTTCATTTTTACCCTATGCTTTTGACATAAATGAATAAATTATGAATATTTAGACCTGTGTAGAATATTTATTCATTTAGTTTGAACTTTTATGATAGAACTGTAGGGTGAAATAATGTTGAGGTAGATAAAATGGCTGGTTGTTTTTCCCATAAATAAGTGATTTTTCATCTAAATTATTCTTATCTTAAAGACTTATACACCTAAACTATGAAACTGATGAATAAGAATAAGACAGTTACTCTGATATTTGCAATAAAATTTATCGTCTTTTTAGCTTTTGGTATCTTATTAGAGATGAATTATATTATTGCTGCTGCATTTGTTATTGGGATCGTTGATGGCGTGCTAATGGTGAGGCTCTTTGCTGAACGAGAAGAGGTTGAAGTCAAAGCCCCTGATAGATAGAATTGCTATTTATCAGGTATTTTGACTTATAATAATATCTATTTAGTGCTTAAGACTATCTTTTCTAAAGAATATCTTTCTCTGGGCTTTGAAGAGAAAATAGAGACAAGTGCAGGGAGTGTAAGCAGAAGAAAACCTGCGATACAAAGTGCTATTTCTGTGTAGAAAAGAAGACTCAGTTCTGCAAATTTAGCAAGCAGGTAAAGCGGTAATATCAATAATACAAGGTCAGAAATTTTTTTTCCATGTTTTCCTGCTACTGATCCTTTTACGTCTATTTCTACTACTTCATTATCTTTTAGGGATAATTCAAAGATATTACTTTCGAACATCCAGGATTTTATCACATACGATATTTTCCCTCTGCTAATTGAATCTGATCAACCTGATTGAGATCATAAACAGTTTTATTGTCAATCAGCAATGTCCTTTTGCATGATCTGCTGTATAATGATCTTTCTTTGCGAAATTTAATGATATTCATGTCTAGAAATAGATGTTATTGTACAAATCCTTTAATCGTCAGATTGACCTTTGGTTTTAGTGTAGAATTTGTGATTACTTCGATGTTTTTATTGAAAAATCCCAATGAGTAGGGAATGAATTGAATAACAATTATTCCTTTGTCATTAGGCCTTATAGTATCAGTAAATTCGTTAACTCTAATACATCCACATGAAGGATTGATCTCTCTGATAATTAAATTTTCTGTCCCCTGATTTGTATATTTGTATATATGTCTGGATATTGAATCTATACTAATTTCCCCAAAGTTATGTGTTTTATTTGTAATGATAAAATCGCTGTTGTTCGTTTTTATCTTTTTGTTTCCTGCGATTTGACCCCCAATAAAATAACCTGTAATAATTAATATTATCACTATTCCAATTCTCAATACAGCTTTCATTATTCCTGCTTTTTGGTCGATTCTAATCTTGCAAAGTACAATCGCTTATAGGCGACATTGTTTTTTGTTATTTCTTGATTCCATA
>JBGRPZ010000120.1:0-10823 GCA_041725915.1 Hyphomicrobiales bacterium
CAATGGTATGACTATGGCGCAAGGATGTATGATGCAGCTCTGGGAAGATGGCATTGTGTAGATCCATTGGCGGAGAAGTATTCTTCATATTCGCCATATAGTTATGTGGTAAATAATCCTATTCGGTTTATTGATCCTGATGGTAATGATTGGTGGGATACAGTTATTGGATTCTGCAATGCTGTTTTAGACAACTCTGCAGGAGGAATAACAGGAAAAAGAGAATCTTACACACCTCAAAATGCTGCAGATTATAATATTGGACAGGATATAGGAGATGCAGCAAGTATAGTAGCAGGAGCTTATGAGTCCGTTATAGGTCTAGGAGTTGTTGTAGGTTCTGGAGCTGTAGAAGTTATCTCAGTAGGAGCACTTACACCTGTAGTAGCAGTATCAACACCAGCAGGTGTAGCAGCAACAGTTCACGGAGCAGCTACTCTTGGCTCAGGAATGGGTAGCCTAATTAGTCGGAAAGGCAGAGTTGATGAGATTAGAGGGAATAGCTCAACAAGTAATAGGAGTAAATTAGTAGGAAGTGAGAGGACAGGGCAGAAAAAGAAAGTACTGACTAATAGTCAAGCAAAATCTTTTGCTAAAAGTCAGGGCTGGACAGATAGCAAGATTCCTTCTAATATTAAGAAGGCAGCAAAAGGAAATGATATTTATTATGACAAAAAAACAAAAAGTTATTATACTCCTGACAAAGCTGGACACAGAGCTGATTATGCATGGAAAAGATTTGATAAAAAAGGAAATAGAGAAACTGGTGAATTTATAAACGGAATATTTAGAAAGGTTAGTAAATAGCAATGAATTTAAAGTATAATTTTGAGTCTCTTGAAGCCTACGGGCTTGATCGGATTTTTACTCTCGGTTTAAAGCACTCTTTTGAAAATGTTAAAAGAGTTTATTTAGATGAATTAAATGTCAGTGGGATTAGTGGATTTTTAAAGTTAATTGATTATACTAAAAAAATAATAAAGCCTTTAATTGGTGATGAATTTTTCATATGTTTTGTATCTCAATCAGATAAAGTGTTTAGCAAGAGTTGTAAACGTCAATTAAGTATGCTTACATTTTTAGGTTTAAAAAAGCCTTCTGAGATTTACATGAAAGATATCTTCCTTGAAGAAGAAGAAAGATTCATGAGATATTTATTTTTTCTAGATTCATTGTCTTCTCTTGAAACATATATATGGGGTGCATTAGCTAGCGAATATGAAGGAGTAAATATAACCCCATATATTGCGGGTGATATTTTTATTATTTCACAAGATCTAAGATATGTTATAAACATCTATGATGATAGAGGTTTAGATATTTTAAAACTCTATTAGATTAGTGACTCATACCACTTTCTAATCTTAGAGAGTGGTCTTAATACTTACATACATTCCTTCTATATCCAAGATTGGTCATGTTCACAAGAAGGATTTTAGGTTTTTTGATTTTCAGAGTTGAATTCTCTTTTAGTTTGAGTTGAAAAAAGCCCTCATTTGAAAGAAAAAGTCATACTTTCATTTACTAAAGGCTTAGTATGAATATGTTCTTAGTGTATTTTACGATTTGGTAAGAATATGTAAATAAGGGAGATTTTGAGTAGAGGTGTGTTACCATTGACCCATTAGCAGAGAAGTAAATTTCATATTCGCCATATAATTATGTGGTGAATAATCCTATTCGGTTTATTGATCCTGATGGAAGATCAATAGATTGGTACGAATCTAAATCAGGGAGTGTGCTTTGGAAAAAAGGAAACGCTCCTGTGGTAACTAGTAATGGAGAAGAATTTAATAATATTGGTTCAACTTATACTCACATAAGTGGCAATGTATCCACTACTTATAACCAAAATAATGCTATCTCAACATCTATTACTACTAACACATTAAGTAATAGTGATTGGGAATCTCAAGCATATTTTAAAGATGGAAAAATAAAATGGGATGGATGCAAAAGAACTTCAGATAAGATGTTATCCAAAGCAGGTGTATCATCAACTAGAAGTAATGAAATTCTTATGACAAATCATGATGCAAATGGCGTTGTAACTACAGCAACTAATAATGTTAATACAGGGATAGAAGTGGTAGATAACGCTTTGGATAGTGGAGAACCAATTATAATTGGAGTTGATTGGAAATCAAAGCAAACTCATAATAAGGGGAAGTATGGTGATAAAATGACAGATCATTTTATAGTTATAATGGGAAAGACAGAGACTTTTAATGGTTCTGGTCAAAAAACAAGCACAGAATATCGTTTTTTTGAACCAGGAACACAAAATAGGACAAAAGGAACCTCTCTTAATAATACCTTAAAAAGAGTAGATGATTTTCTTCAAGGAAAGAACTATAGATCAAGGAAGTATAAAACAACTGTAATTAGAAGAAATGCAAATTAGAAGGTTATATATAGGTTTAATTTTGATAATTATCACATTTTCTTGTAATTCTCAGAATTTAGAAAATAAAAAGTTTAATGATTTTCTAAATAAATTTAAAAAATCAGAACTGCCAATAGCTACGGATACACTAAGTATTAATATTGAACTAACAATTAACGAAGCTAAAATTTATCTTTCTAAGATAGATTCTGAGTTTTGGAAATTTGAAGATAATTTCTATTACTATGCTTGTAATTATCTGTTTTTAAAGAAGAGCTTAAAAGGATTAATATTTTCTAGAGTCTTTGATTCAGGTCAAATACATGATTACAGACAAGAGTACATTCTTGTCTGTATTGATGAAAATAGGGAATTTATTTCTTCTATAGTAATTGGGGGTTCCTCTGACTTTACAAATGGAAATGAAATAACTTTTTTCGGAGAATTAAATTTAGATTATGAAATATCTATTAAGAAAGAATCTTACATAGAGGGAAATACCTATACTGAAGAAAGAAAATTTAAAATTGACCCAAGCACAGGAGAAATTAGCCAATTAATCGAATAAGTTGTCAGTGAGCATAAGCTCACTGGTTTTTTATTCTCATCTGAAAGAAAAAGTGGTGCTTTCATTTGCTGGAAATCGAGGGAGAATGCGCTCTTTGTATATTTACGATTTGGTAATAAGGTGTAAACAAGGATGATTTTGAGTAGAGGTGTGCTACTGTAGACCCATTGGCAGAGAAGTACTCTTCATATTCACCTTATAATTATGTGGTGAATAATCCTATTCGGTTTATTGATCCTGATGGTAAGAAGATAGTTATAGGTAATAACACTAATACAACTTTAACTTACTTGGCTAAGGTCGCTGCAACTAAAAAGGGGAGACAACGTTTGGATAGATTAGTTTTATCAAGACTAACATATACAACACATTCCACATTTTGGACATCAAGTTCTGCATATGATGGCAAAGGTCAAATAGGAAAGAGCAGGACTATTTATTCAGTTGCTTCAGCTTGGCGACCTTATGTTGATGGAGGTGTTATGTCAGGTCTTTATGCTATGGGGCATGAACTAAACCATGCTTATGATCATGATGTTTCAGGGCTTTCAGGAGAATCAGAAAGAAGGAATAGAGAAGTTTCATCAGTATATTTTACGAATTATTTAAGATCTGTTTATGGTGATGGGAATGGAATGAGGACACGTTATTCTGGACTAGGGCTTAATTTTTCTGAAAACGAAAGTACATATAATAATAGTAATGAAAAGATAACAAATTTTACTCAAATATTAGATGTTAGCTTTGGGGGTGGCACTATACTTGGTTTTAGCTATAATATAAGTTCAAAAGAAAAAGATTCTACAATTTCTTATATGCTTAGCATAAGTAAGAAATCAGGGCAATATATTTATAGAATATTTGATAATAGAAAAGAGTATGATGCAGCAATTCAAAAAATACAGAATTTAAAAAGTGAAAATGATGAAAAGAATAAATAAATATTCAATAATAGTTTATTTACTTACTTTTATATATCTATTAGTAGACTTAATTCATTTTTTTGAATATAGAATTACTCCTGTATATCCAACATTTACAGAAGCATTTTATGAGAGTCCTGTTGTAAGTTATCTAAAATGGGTATTATGCTTGGTTTTAATGATTGGTGTTTATCTTGGTATAATTAATAAAAGGACATCTTTTTGTTTTTTATTTCTTTCAAGTGGAGCTATTATATTGCTTATTATATTTAAAGGCCAGTTAATGTATATACATCAAGGCAGTATTGTTTTTAAAATTGGATTATTGGAATTGGTTGCAGTTTTAGCTTTCATTAAGTCATTAATCATTAAAAAACAATATTCAATAAAGATTAAACATATATTATTTTGTCTAGTTATCTTAGCCATGTATAGTTATTTGATATGTTTAATTCCAGTGTATAATATGCCATATTTATAAGAAAATATGTGATAAGTTAAAATATCAAGAATTGTCTTTAGAAGAAATAGCATATTGCATAAGTAATATGCTATTTCTTCTATATAAGCTGTTGAACGAAAATATCATATTAAAGACCACTTAGGAAATATCCGTTCAACCTTTACACATAAGGGCTCAAAGGTCACTACTCTTTCACATTATGATTATCATCCTTTTGGTCTACTACATGAAGGTAGTCAGATCTCTGATAATGCTTATCTTTACAACGGCAAGGAGCTTCAACAGGATCTAAACCTACAATGGTATGACTATGGCGCAAGGATGTATGATGCAGCTCTGGGAAGATGGCATTGTGTAGATCCATTGGCGGAGAAATATTCTTCATTCTCTCCTTATAACTATGTTCTTAATAATCCTTTAAAATATATTGACCCTGATGGAATGAGTATAGATTATTATTTTAATAAAAAGGGAGAATATCTTGGGTCAGATGAAGCAAAGTCAGATAATATAAAAGTAATTGATCAAAATGATTGGGATGCAAATAAAACGGAAAATAATGCTGGAAGCGAATCAATTTCTCATAAAAAAGGAAAGGAAATGTCTACTGATCATTCCAAATCAGATTTAACAGAAGAAGCCGCTCTAAATATTTATAATCATTATAATACAACAGGTTTAGATTTAAAAGCAAGGCAAAATGAAAATGGATTAGGTGGATTAACATTTTGTATTAGAAGAAAAGGTGGAAAGATTTCAGTTTGGATTTCTGTAAAAGTTGAAGGCAATAAAAAAACAAGAGTTGCTGACCATGCAAATGAGATTACAAATATGTTTATACATGAAGGAAAACATTATAGCGATTATAAAGAATTAGGGCTTAATAAGTATATAGATGCATCTAGAACCAGAAAAGAGCAAAGAGCAATATTAACACAAATGAAACATAAAAGCTATAATGGAACAAGATCGAATTATCAGAAAGCAATAAAAAAATATGGACATAAGAATAATATGATATTTCCTTTAATACCTAAATCTATAATTGTAAAAACAAATTAACAACTACTATGAGGTGTTTTTTTATTTTAATATTTAGCCTGATTTTTCATGTGGCAAATGCTCAATTAATTATTCAAATTGAAGAATTAAGTTTGTCTTATTATAATGTTAATTTTGATGAAAATGTAATTGATGGAGATCTTGAAAATGGACCATTTGTTTATTTTAAATGCTCTATTATTAATAATTCAGATACTTGTATAGTTTTAAATCCATCAAAATCTAAAAGCAATTTTACTTTTAGATACAAAAAAGTAAATTATTACGAGGAAGTATTTCCATTAGCATTTGTGGATCTAAAGAAATTGGATTTGTTTCCTAGAGATACGATTGATTTATGTTTTGGGAGCTTTCTATTGTTAGGCACAGATATCTATAAATGTAAAAAGAGTGATTATACAAAGGAGATGCTTGCAATAATGCCTACATTACAAATTGTATATCAGGATAAAAAAATCAAAATCCATACAAATGGTGTGAATAATGTCGTCATAAAAGAATAGAAAATATGGCAAGGTAAGGACTGCAGGAGGATCTGGAGATCTGCTGGTATGACTATGGGGCAAGGATGTATGATGTCGGTATTGGAAGATGGCATTGTGTTGACCCGTTGGCGGAGAAGTACTCTTCATATTCGCCATATAATTATGTGGTGAATAATCCTGTAGTTTTAGTGGATCCTGATGGTTGTGAGATATGGATTTATCACCAAAATAAAAATGGTGATGAACAAAGACTCAAGTATACGCGGAATATGAATTATGAAGGAGATAATGTATTTGTCTCTACAACTATTAATTCATTGAATCAAATGAATAATGTAGAGATAGGAAATCAAGTATTAGAGAAATTAATAGCTTCTAAAAACTCCTTTAAATTTAAGAATGAAGTGCCTGTAGGTAGGAATGGTAATACTATAAAAAATACTCTTTCATTTAAAATTAATAAAAATGGAGGAGGAATTATTAGGGCAGGAGCTTTAATGAGCGGTAGACTTCAGAAAGGACAGAAATTAGAAACTATAGCACATGAATTATTTCATGGTTATCAACATGAAAATGGCCAAAAAGGGATTGTAAATAATGAAGTCGGTGCATATTTATTTGGTCGAGCTATTTATTATACTCATGCAATGAATAACGGAGGAGGTTTTGGAGAAATGCCTTGGGGTAATGGTACAACTTCTGGTAATATATATCATTCTGCAATGGATGGTATGATGTGGTCTCAATCATATGATCAGAGTCAATACAGTACAGCAGTTAATAATTTTAAAACTGGAAGTAGTGTAAATACAACTAGAAATGGCAAACAAGGTGTATATAAGAATGCTTTAATGACTCCTGTATCAGCAAATCCTTTGATAAAAAAGTTTTTTCCTTTAATTCGATAACATTATGAAAATATTTATAAGTTTATTTGTAGTATATTTATTGGGTATGCTATCATGTAAAACTCATAAGGTTACTGATGAATATGTAGATCCGATTTCTATTTCATCATACAAAGTTATTCAAGAGAATGTCAAAGTAAATCTTCCTGATAGTATAAGTGATGGCCGTACAGGAATTGCTTATATTCAAGGAATAATTAATGATTCTACACTTAATGTTGACGAAATAAAAATAATGAAATTGAATATTAATACTTCTAATGGAGAAAATATTATTGACTATTACTATGGAAAGGAGCTTGTGAAAGAGGAAGATGAAGTGCTTGAACATTATTTACCTTTTCTTCAGGATTATATGATGAGTCTAAGAATAGAACATGTGAAGGGAATTAAGAATAAAAAAGCTAATATTATTACTATTTCAGTTAAATTTTAGAATATAGTTGATAACTAATTATAATGAATGTTGATTTTAGAAAATGATTGATTTTACATGTCTATTTCTGGGATTACATCATTAGGGAAGATATCAATATGAATAGTTTCAAAGTTTATGATAGTAGTAGATTTTTGATTTTCTGTAGTGTATTTAAACTATGTTGTTAGAGAGAGATACAAGCGACTTGAAATAAATCTGGATTATAATAATTATATAAAGCTTGACTCTACAAAGTCAGGCTTTTCTTTATAGCCTTTGCAGAAGTTATCAGTTATAGGATAATCGATATCTTTACAACGGTAAGGAGCTTCAACAGGATCTAAACCTACAATGGTATGACTATGGAGCAAGGATGTATGATGCAGCTCTGGGAAGATGGCATTGTGTAGACCCATTGGCGGAGAAGTACTCTTCATATTCGCCATATAATTATGTGGTGAATAATCCTATAGTTTTAGTGGATCCTGATGGGATGAGTGTTGATAATTATGATGTGTATTCAAATGGAAAAATGGCTGTAGAGAGAACAGATGATCTTACAGATTCTTTTACTTATTATGATAAAGATGGCAATATCCATGATTTAGGAGTTTTTAATAAAAATGAGAATGGATATATACAGTTACCAAAAAATTATTCATATAATAAAGGAAAATTGAGTATAGGTTTTCAAACAAAAGGAGGTGCTTCTAGATCAGAAATGTATATAAATCCAGCTGTTCTAGGAAGTATTTTTGGAGCTTTAGGAGAAAATAACACATCAGATTTATTTATAACTAGAGCTAGTAATTCTGATGGCTCTTCTCCTGGTTCTAGTAGTTCTCATATTGGAGGAAATGCTTTAGATATTAGGTATTTAAGAGGAGATGGTTTAAATGGAAGAGTTCAGTTTCCTAGTTCTTCAATAAGTATTGAAAGAAATGGAAGTTTAATAAAATCATTAAGGAAATTTGGATTTTCTAAGTTTTTAAGTGAACATTATTCTTTTGATAAAAATATTTGGATAAATAGTACTTATCCTTTTAGAAGTAAAGAAATAACTTCAAAAATAGAACATAAAATAGAAGGCACTACTCATTATCGTAGAGGTAGAACACGACATCATCACCACCTGCATATAGGTGGAAAATGGGGTGGTAAGATTCAATATAATTCTCCGATAATAAGAGATTATCGTAATATACAGCCTATACCTTTTTTACCTGTTGATTTATTAAAATAAATGTTATGAAAAGAATATTTAGTAGACCGTTTTTTATTGTTTTAATTATGTTATTGTCTCTTAAAATTCAAGGAGCTATAAGTGATAAGGAAGGAGTCTTGATAATTAATTTTGATTATTTGCATCTCAATAAACAAGCTAGTGTTAATTTTTATGATAAAGAAGGAGAGGCTTTAGCCCAGATATATTTTGATAGGATTATCTTGAATCAGCAAAATAATATATCTAATAGTATTATAGAAGACGTTTTTTGTGATTATTTTAATTGCTTTTTCTTTGATATTGAATATTCTTTAGTCATTATTAATGGTTTGAAGAGAGGAGATGAGTTTTTTACTGTTTTCAATGATAAAGAAGTTTATATAAATATAAATGAGAGTGTATCTTTTCAAACATTAGAAAAACATGTAGAAGAAAATATTATCTCTTTGACTCAGGAATCTCCTTTAAGAATTCTAGCTAGAGATGAATCTGAAATAATAGAAAATTATCTTGATTATGATTATGAAGTAATTGAAGTGATTGGAGATTGGCTTAAAGTAAAATGCTTTAAAGATGTTTATGGATTAGATTTTGAGGGATTTGTGAAATGGAGAGAAGATAATAAATTATTAATAAAAATAATTTATTCAATATAGTGAAGTGATTCAAAGAATCCTTTTAGTATTGGAAATCTTTTGAAGAAATAGAATAAGAAAAGCTAGGTAATGGAATTGGAACCTATTCTTAGCTTTTCTTTCATGTCTAATGAGCAAAGCTCTAAAATTATCTATCTAAGCATTGGTTCTTTCTAACATAATTTTTTTATATATATCACTCTATTATAGATATATAATTCACTTTGTCATAACAACGGCAAGGAGCTTCAACAGGATCTAAACTTACAATGGTATGACTATGGCGCAAGGATGTATGATGCAGCTCTGGGTCGGTTTCATACGCAAGATAGGTTCGCCGAAAATTATTTTGATTTATCTCCATATCAGTACACAGCTAACAATCCTATTAGATTCATTGACGTTAATGGAGATTTTATTTATATAAATGATGGAAGTGGCAACCGATACAAATACGACCAAGGACAACTTTATTCTAGGAATGATGATGGAAATTGGATTGAATATACAGCTGAAAAGGGTAGTTTTATTCATGGAGTTTATTCGGCTTTGAATGAGTTAGCAGGAGGAGGCGTTGCGGGAGAAAGTCTTGTAGACTTCTTTGGGAATGAAAAGAATAATTTATTTGTTAAGCAAAATATGGAAGGTGAGAATGTAAATCAAGGAGCTATTGTTTTAATGAATCCTGATATGAAAGGAAGCGAAATACCAACACAAGATGGAGTTAAGGAAAGTCCATTTTATGTAGCATTGGGACATGAAATGGCTCATATACAAGATTATTATTTGAGAGGAACCAAGAAAGTACAATCTATATGGATGACTGTAAGTGGGCGAAAAATAACAGAGTCTGAAAAATATGCTACACATGTTGAGAATCAAATACGGGGTGAAAATGGTTTGCCACTAAGAACTCATTATGCGATTAATTCAGACGGAAATAGCTATGAGCCTTCTCGTATAATTGATAGTAAAGGAAGTAGTTTGTTCTATCAACAAACAAGTACGTATGATATAACGGAACGATTGATATTAGGGACAACTCTACCACCAGTTAAGCAAGTTTTTAGTGTCACCATTCCATTTATATATAAATAGTAAGGTATGAAAAACAGAATATTTGTATTGTTTTTAATTAGCTGGTTATTGGTTGGTTGTAATAGTTCGTTAAGCTTAGTTCACCTTAACAATAAATTTATCAAAGAAGAAAAACCTTTGTCTGATTGGGATAAAGATTTACTGAAAACAAGAACTAAAGCTTTTGAAAAACTAAATGTAAACCTTAACAGTGCAAATGCAATATATTTAATTGAAGAATATGATGTGGAGGACACTGACTATTATGGTTTGTTGTATTTAGGTGAGAATCAATATTATCATTTTTGTCGAAAGAATTTTAGCAAGGAGATAGATATACTAAACAGAGGTTTATCTAATACAGAAAAGTTTATTATCGAAGAACTCAAAAAAGAACAATACGATAATATAAAAGAAAAAAGTATAAATACAGATGTGATATCTTCTGGTTCGTTATATGTTACAGTTGTACAAAATAAAGCAAAGAAACGTATAAAGTTTTTTAGGCTTCAAGAATTTTATATTGACTAAATAAAAGCCTCTGGAAACAGTAGGTATGGTCGGAAGTTTATTCTTTCGACCTTTTTGTTTTTCCTTGAAGGAAGATTAGTTTTTTCTGGAAAAGAGAATTATGAAAGAGAATATCATATTAAAGATCATTTAGGAAATATCC
>JBGRPZ010000121.1:0-10623 GCA_041725915.1 Hyphomicrobiales bacterium
CTATTGATATTCTATGTTCTTATTTTGATCGTGATGGTAAAGCCTTATGTGCTTTTCTTAGAATTTGATCAGGAGCACAATCCAGAGCTTTACCATCACGATCAAAATAAGAACATAGAATATCAATAGCAGGGATTTCAGAAAATGGATTAACAAATGCTGTTTTATATCTTGGAATTACATATAAATCACTTGAACCCGCTTCAATAAAAGGGAAAAGGCTAGAACCATCAACTCTTTCTCCAGCAGTAAGAATTAATTCTAAATGCTCACGGCTATTAATAATAAAATTCAAGGTTTTTAATCTTCCGTCCCAACCAATGTAACGAAGATTAATCATTTCAATTCCATTATCTTCAATAAATCTAATGATATCTGCTTTTGTTAATTCATTAGCAGGTTTATTCAGATACCGAACGATTGGATTCGGGCTCATTGCTATATTATCAGTCATAAGAAATCCTTTAAACAATAAAACTAAATTAGAGCTTGATTGTCCCCATAAACATCAAACTGCCTTATCCTTTCAACTATGTATTTTAGTTTAGGTAAAAGCAAACAAACATAGGCATTTTAACTATTATTATTCTATAGTTTCTTATAAAGAAATAAATTTAAATCCATTTTAAATTGGATTTATAACTTATAAATCAGACGAATACTGCAATAAATCAGTTTGGAATAATATTAGTAGCTTTATATTATATTCCCTGAATCCTAACACCATCTATATGTCCGGCATTCACGAACTAATATTCTTTATAATATTCATAGTCTTTATTGGAATTGTTTTGGCTCTTGATTTAGGAGTTTTCAATAAAAAGAGTCATGTTGTTTCCTTAAAAGAGGCTGTAATATGGACTAGCATATGGGTTTTCTTATCAGTGTTATTTTATCTGTTTTTATTATTCTTTGGCAATATTCTTCATGACCCAAAATCCATAGAAGAACTACAAGCCATCATTACAAAGTACAGGCAGCCAATAGATATATCAGGATTATCATTTAAAGACGCAATTAATTTTTATAATTCACAAATCAGTCTGGAATATATTACAGGGTATTTAATTGAATATGCATTGTCTATAGATAATGTATTTGTAATGATATTGATATTTCTGGCTTTTGGAATAGATAAGAAATACTATCATAAGATCTTATTCTGGGGTATATTGGGGGCTGTTATCATGAGATTTATTTTCATCTTTATAAGCTCTGCCTTGATACAGCGATTTGATTGGATTCTTTATGTTTTTGGAGTCTTATTGATATTTACAGGTATAAAGATGTTTCTTGACAGGAACAAGCATGATAAGATAAATACAGAAAAGCATCCTGCTGTTAGGTTTGCATCAAAGTTTTTTGCAATTGATCCTTTATACAAAGGAGGTAAGTTCAGAATAAAGAAAGGTAACAAGCATTTTTTTACTCCATTATTTTTAGTTTTATTGGTTATTGAGTTTACAGATGTTTTGTTTGCTGTAGATAGTGTTCCTGCGATTTTTAGTATTACAGAAGATCCATATATAGTTTTCTTTTCTAATATCTTTGCTATTATAGGACTTAGGTCATTATTCTTTGTGATCAGCAGTGTCCTTGATAAATTCCATTTACTCAAGGTAGGTCTTTCCTTCCTTTTAGTTTTCGTTGGACTAAAGATGCTGTTCCACATATATTTGACTGAAAGAGGATTTACAACTGTTCATTCATTGATTGTAATTGCCATTATCATTTTCGGCAGTATAATTCTTTCTGTTATTTTCCCGAAAAAGGTGATTCATAATAAAGGCACTACCTCATGATAAGAAAATAGAGAACTACCGAAAATGATATATTTGCAAAGTTGAATTATTATTTCAAATTGAAATACTTGTAACTAAAATCGAATTAACTTGAATCCTTTAAAGAAACTTGCTGGGCAAACATTAATTTATGGAATGGGAACGATTATCCCACGTATAATGAATTATGCTGTTCTTACTCCTTTATATACACAAACCCTTCAAGATGGGGCTTATGGAACATATACTATAATATATATATATGTTGCATTTTTGATGATGTGCCTGACATTTGGCATGGAAACAGCCTTCTTTAGGTTTACACAAAGCGATAACCCGAAAAGAGTTTTCTCTACTGCTTTTCTTTCTGTAAGCTTTATAAGCATTGCCTTTCTGATCATTGCGTATTTCTTGTCAAATGACTTGACTTTTGTATTGAAATTAAATGGACATGCAGAATATATAAAACTATTCACTGCCTTTGTTGTGATGGATGCCCTTTGTGCTATACCATTTGCTAAGTTAAGGCAAGAGAACAGGCCTAAGTTCTTTGCGTCTCTGAAAATCGTAAATGTAATTCTGTTACTTGCTCTCAATACAATCATGTTATTATGGTTGCCAAAGTTTGCAGAGTCTAATCCTAATAGCTTTCTAGGAGAATTCTACTTTGACAATACTAAAGTCACCTTCATATTAATTGCAAATCTGATAGCTTCCTCTTTAATCTTCATTATTTTAATTCCTGAATTCTTTAAAGTTCAGCTTAGGATGGATTATAAACTATTGAGGCGTATGCTTATATATAGTTTACCGATACTTGTGGTAAGTCTTGCAGGGTGGGCAAACGAACAAGGAGGAAAGATTATCCTTGACAGATTTTTGGATTCTGATATATCAAGAGCTGAAGTAGGTTTGTATAGTGCAAACACAAAGATTGCCGTAATGATGATATTGTTTGTTCAGATGTTTAGATATGCAGCAGAGCCATTTTTCTTTAATGAATCAAATAAGGATGATGCAAAACAGACATATGCCAATGTGATGAAATACTTTGTTCTTGCATCATGGCTGATATTTTTGGGAATTACACTATATATAGATATAGTTAAATATTTTATTGGTTCGTTATATTGGAAAGGACTTCATGTTGTACCTATTATTCTTATAGGATATATATTTTATGGAATATACTTCAACTTAAGTATTTGGTATAAGCTGAATAATAAAACCATTTATGGTGCTATAATGGCAATCATTGGTGTGGTAGTTACTTTAGGCTTGAACTTCTTGCTTATTCCTAAGATTGGCTATTTAGGTTCTGCTTGGGCTTCTCTATTTTGCTATTTGATAATGATGCTAATATCTTATTTTCTGGGAAAGAAACACTTTCCTGTTCCTTATCCTAAGAAAAGAATTCTTATTTACTCAGTTTCTGCACTTGCAGTATTCTTTATATCGTTTTTTGTTCAGCCATTGAATTTATATGTGCGTTTGAGCTGGAATACTTTCCTTTTACTTATATTTTTAGGTATTAACATGAGAAAAGAAATCAATATGGTTTATAATAAGATTTTAAAGAAATAGTCCTAAAATAAATAAAGCCAGAGTATAAAAACTCTGGCTATTGACTTTACGTTTTATTCAATGCATTCTTAAAATAATTTACAATAGAAATAAAAGTAATTTTAGTTGTAAATAGTAAAATAAAATAATGATGTAATCATCATTAGTATCCAAAACTCAACATGCTTAATGTTTAAAACCGTATTCGAAAGAGATTATGTGCATTATGTCAAAACACTTAATCATTCTTGGGTTTGTCTATATCAACAAGTGTGCAAATTTAGTGATGAAATAAAAAAAAATCAGCAATGCCTAGGCATTCAACATATTAAAATTGTAAAAAAAATGAATTAATCTCTTTTTGTTTTCACAAACTCCATTTTCGGATATTAGATTCAAACATAATAGTAGCTATTGTATAAACACTTTATTTTATAATGGATAATGACTTTACTCTTTATAGATAAGTAAGTTTTGTTTAGAATGACATTAATATCAGATACCTATAAAAATATCGTTATAGGAGATGCCAATTACATAAAGTTCAGAATTAGATATCTAGATTCCTAAATTCAGCAAAAAAAATTATTTTTGCAGATCATTAAATTTAAAACAAAAGAAAGTAAAAGAACGGCTATAAACATATTAGCTTTGTGCCGGGGAAAAAATTGATTATAATATAAGCCTGAAAATATTTCGTCATTATTTTGATGACACCTCCCGGAAAATAGTTGCTTTTGCAGCTAAAAGGAAGATGACAAAAAGGTTTGAAAACTAATTTTCAGGGTTGAATTGCAAAAAAAGAAAATTCAAATGAAGCAATACAATCTTACGCACCTAAGAGAACTTGAATCTGAGTCTATTTATGTTATGCGCGAAGTAGCAGCGCAGTTCGAAAACCCCTGTCTGCTTTTTTCAGGAGGTAAAGATTCAATAGTAATGGTGCATCTTGCAAAGAAGGCTTTCTGGCCTGCCAGAATACCTTTTCCTTTAGTACATATAGATACTGGTCACAATTTTGATGAAACAATAGAATTTAGAGACAATTTGGTGAGTAATCTTGATGCTAACTTAGTTGTAGGTTCTGTACAAAAAAGCATCGATAGTGGTCGCGTTATTGAAGAGAAAGGCTTCAATGCATCACGTAATAAACTACAAACAGTCACTCTTCTTGATACCATTGAAGAATATAAGTTTGATGCTGCTCTTGGAGGTGGCCGTCGTGATGAAGAAAAAGCAAGAGCCAAAGAAAGATTCTTCTCTCATCGTGATGAGTTTGGTCAGTGGGATCCTAAAAACCAAAGACCTGAGCTATGGAATATTTTTAATGGTAGAAAAAATATGGGTGAGCACTTTAGGGTATTTCCTATTTCTAATTGGACAGAAATGGATATTTGGCAATATATCCTGCTTGAGAATATTGATCTCCCTTCTTTATATTATACTCATGAACGTGAAGCTTTTTGTCGTGATGGAGCTTGGTTAGCTTATGCTCCTTTTATGACTCTTAAGCCTAGCGAAGAAGTTGTAAGAAAAAGATTCAGATGTCGTACTATTGGAGATGTATCCTGCACAGGTCTTACTCTTTCTGAAGCTGATTCTGTTGAAGATATTATTCAGGAAATTGCTGCTACCAGAGTAACTGAAAGAGGATCCAGAGCAGATGACAAAAGATCTGAATCAGCTATGGAAGACAGAAAGCGTGAGGGATATTTCTAAACTATCTTAATTTTTTTCTAAAAACTCAAAATACCCATTGTATACTATGTCAAAGAAGACAGAATTTTCTTCCAAAGGTTACCTTGATATGGAGCTTTTACGTTTTACTACTGCTGGTAGTGTTGATGACGGTAAGAGTACCCTGATTGGAAGACTACTATATGATAGTAAATCTATTTTTGAAGATCAATTAGATGCTGTAAAAAGAGCAAGCATGAAGTCTGGTAATGGTGAGTTTAATCTTGCTTTACTTACTGATGGTCTTCGTGCTGAGAGAGAACAAGGTATTACTATTGACGTTGCTTACAGATATTTTGCTACTCCTAAAAGGAAGTTTATTATTGCTGATACTCCAGGACATATTCAATATACAAGAAATATGGTTACTGGTGCTTCTACAGCTAATGCAGCACTTATCCTTATTGATGCCAGAAATGGTGTGATCGAGCAAACTCACAGACATGCGTTTATTGCAGCTCTTTTGCGTATTCCTCATATCATTGTATGTGTAAATAAGATGGATCTTGTTGATTATAACGAGGATGCTTTTAATAATATAAAGGAAACTTTTACTCAGTTTGCTTCAAGTATCAATATTCAGGATATGACATTTGTACCTATCAGTGCTTTGATGGGTGATAATGTTGTTACTCCTTCAGAAAATATGGATTGGTTTCAAGGAGGAACATTAAGGCAAATCCTTGAAGATATTGAGATTGGTAATGACCAAAACTTAGACGATCCTAGATTTCCTGTTCAATATGTCATCAGACCATTCAAGGATGAATATCATGACTATAGAGGATATGCCGGCCGAATTGCTGGAGGAATCTTTAACAAAGGTGATGAAGTAACTGTTTTGCCTTCTGGATTCAAATCCAGAATTAAGGCTATTGATACTGTTGATGGTGAATTGGATAAAGCTTTTGCTCCACAGTCTGTTACTATTCGCCTTGAAGATGATATTGATGTTAGTAGAGGTGATATGATTGCTACTTCTGATAATCTCCCTGAAACATCTCAAGATGTTGAAATCATGCTTTGTTGGATGCATGAAAAACCGATGATTCCAAATGGAAAATATGCTGTTAAACATACAACAAAAGATGTTAGGTGTATGATTAAACAGGTTCTTCATAAAGTGGATGTAAAAACCTTAGAGAAAAAAGAAGATAATCTACAGGTAGGTCTTAATGAAATAGCCAGAGTAAAGATAAAAACTACTCAGCCTTTAACATTTGATAGATATAATGTTAATCGACAAACAGGAAGTTTAGTTCTTATTGATGAAGCCACAAATGAAACTGTAGGTGTAGGTATGATCGTTTAGATGATCTGAAAAATATTTCAATTAATAAAAAAGCTGTTCGAAGAAATATCGAACAGCTTTTTTGTTAAGTATCTTAATCCCTATCAAAGGACTCAAAATGTCGGACTTTTCTTTAAAGACATCAAGTCTTAGGACATCATATTCCCAGATATATCTTTTTACATCTTTTTCTTTTTGAAAGTATGAGTAAAGATATTTGGAGAGAATAGCACTTCAAGACGTACAAAATAAGGTGTTCCTCCAGGAGCATCATTAGGGACTCCTATATTTGGAATAGCATTAAAGCTACTTGTTTGGAATAGATATCCTCCCAATACAGAAAGAGTAAAATCAGGATAAGGATGATATATTAATTCCATATCTACTTCCATACCTAAATATTTGTTTACCTTCTTTGTTGGGGTAACATAATTATGTGTGAGAAGGAAACAATGAACCTGAGGATTTATCCAGAAATTACGGACAGGAGAATATTGACCATCAAAATAAACATCTTGTAAACCTGCATAGTTAGTAGATGTTCCATCATTAAAATAGCATAGAGCTCCTAAGTATTCGTTTCCTTGGCCATAGGTATTGACAAAAGAAGTCGATCTATTAGCAAAGTCAGGATTAGATAAATCAGAACCACTATTTCTTTCATAACCAAGAGTAAGTATCAGAGAATCTCCAATCAGATATGAAGCAGCACCAGCATAGAAAGTAGCACTAAGTTTTTTGCCATCCTGAGTTTTTCCAAATTCATAATAGAACTCAGCTTCAAATTGAAAATTATTTGTAGTATAGTTCGAGAATATACCCACTAACTCATTTACATATAATGTATTTGGAAGATGGGTAGTATCATTTCCCTGATATCTACGTCCTTGTAAACCATTCATAACAGTATATAACGATATATTTAGCTTTTGGTCAAAGAACTTTTGATTGTAGTAAGTATATCCTATATATTTGGCAACATCTTCTCTAAAGTCTGTTATATATGCAGATGATTTAGAGGCACTAGCCCCAAGACCAATATCCAAATAAGCCTTAGTTCTTGGATTGACAATATGAAACTTTGCTAAATCAAAACTTCTGTTAAAAGCAGTCCATTCACCAGAAGTAAACAGTCTTTCATCATCATAAAATATAATCTGTCGACCAAATTGCACATCAACATTATTCATGAATCTATACTTTACATATGCAGCATAAACGCCTAAATTAGCATCAATGTCTTTTGTTGGGTTACCTTCTTGTCCCCAATATCTTTTATCCTCAAGACCAAAGAAGTACTCTAGCTTATTACGTTTAAAATCAAAGTTCAAACGAGTTCTTTGTTCTATAAAAGTTGCAGGATTAACATCTTTTGGAGGCAAAGACCCTAGTCCATGCGCATAATATCCACGAGTTCTGGATTCACCATTAAGTAGAAATGTCTGTGAAAAAAGATTGCTGCCTGATATTATCAGTAGGAAAGCGGCAACAAAAGCTATCATTTTCGAATACAAAGGTTTCATAAGAGATAGTTTGATTAGAAAGTTTAAAGATCTTTGGTAGGATATTACAAAAATAAATAAAACATTTTAAATAGCATTCTAATACTTGTAAATCAGTGATATATATTAAATATATATAAAAGTGTCTCAGGCATGATACTTAATAATTGACAAATATCAATTCTGACTTTCTTTTCAGCTGGATATAATTGATAAATTTGTGTGGAGTTTAAAACCGATTGTAGAAATATAAAAACAAAATACGATGAAAGCTAAAGCTTTATGGGCTGGAGGTTATCAATCTATAGTTGATGATCGTCGTGGTCACTCAGTAGTTAACGACTTACCAGCAGATTTCAATGGTGAAAATAATGGTGCAACATCATTAGAGATGTGTACAATGAGTCTTGCTGGTTGTATTTCTACTATCTTCAGAATGATGGCTGATAAGATGAAGTTGTCTATCGACCATTTTGAAGTAGATGTAGAAGCTGAGAAAATAGATGGTACAATAGGAAAAGCTGTTGTAGCAGCAAAAGTAAAATCCAGTGAATCAAAAGAGAAGTTGGAAAAAGCTTATAAGCTTACATGTGACACTTGCCCTGTTGGTGTGTTGTTCGTAAAGGCAGGAGTAGAAGTAACAAAGACTCTCGAGATACTATAATAGAAAGAATAAATTTCTATATAAGAAAGCCAGGAATTCATTTAATTCCTGGCTTTCTTGTATGTAATAACTTGAATGTTATTTACTCAAAAGTTCTTTTACTTTTTCTGTCAACTCTTCACCATGAAGGTTCTTAGCAACAATCTTGAAATCTTTGTCGATAAGTACTGTATGAGGAATTCCTTTTACACCATAAAGATCACCAGCAGCAGATTTCCAGCCTTTAAGGTCAGAAACTTGTGTCCATGTAAGTTTATCGTCTTTTATCGCCTGAAGCCAGTTTTCTTTATTTTCATCTAAAGAAACACCAAAGACTTCAAATCCTTGATCTTTAAACTCATTATAAAGAGCTACTACAGATGGATTTGCTGCTCTACAAGGACTACACCAACTTGCCCAAAAGTCAAGTAAAAATACTTTTCCCTTTAATGAAGAAAGAGCAACAGGATTTCCAGCAGTATCAGGAAGAGTGAAATCAGGAGCAGTCATTCCTATCTGACAAGCTTTAAGTTTATTTCTATAATCTTCAACAAATTTGTAATCTTGAGTTGTCTTAGCATCACCAGTAAAGCTATTTACAGCTTTATCTATTTGATCATAATCAAACTGATATGTGTTTCCTCTTAAAAGGTATGAAGCAACAGGAGAAGAACTATTGCTTTCTATGAAGTTAATCAAGAAAGTTTTGAATTCTTCATTTATGCTATATTGCATTTCTCTGTATTTCTTAAAAGCTGCAGTATCTTGTGCATAATATGCCTCTCTTAATTTTACAGATAGATTACCAAGCTTTTCTTGAAACGGCATAGATGCTTTTTCAAACTTTTTAAATACATCATTCGTCTTAGAACCTGTGATAGCAATATTCTTTGAATCTGCAATATTTCCTTTTATTTCAATATTTGAAGCATCAAGGAAAATAGGCAAAGTAGCACTATCCATTTGAATCAAATATAAACCAGGAAAACTTAAGGTATCTGTTAGCTCAAACTTTGAATCAACAAGTTGAGTAGTATCTATAGATACTAAATCTCTTCCTACAGCCTTCTTAAGATAAACGGTACCTGTAGCACCTTCAATGTTTGCTTTGATGCTAAATGAAGGAACTTTTGGTGATTGATTACAAGATATCAGCGCTGATATCATCAGTAGCATTGCTAATAAACTATTAACTCTTCTCATAGTTATTTTAATTAATGTTTTACTTACTTATGCATTAAGAGTCCAAAAATCATAAAAAGGATGTACAAAAAGAAATTTTTATATGATATTTAACTAAATAAAATGATTATTAAAGTTAAATATATTTATTTCATCCTTATATAACTATCGTTTCAACTCAAAATAAATTCCAAACTAATAATAACTTATCCTAAAAAGCACTGAAGTATTTTTCTGAACCTTTTAAAAAACCCGAACTCTATATTAATTTTCATAAAATAAGTTGTCTGATTCTCTTACTATGAATAATTCTAAATCGCTTTAGTATAATCCTCTTAGTATACTAATGCAAGCTATAACTTGTAAATAACAACAATAGATTCCATTACAGTGAGTAACAAAAAAATATTTAGCAAAAATATTAGCAATCAAATTATTTGCTGTAATTCTTAATCAGAATCCTATTATATCCACATAATACTCTCTAATATTTCATGATTTATTTTACTATTTCGCCCAAGAGAAGCACTGAATCTTTAGAAAGTATATACTGATCTCTTTGAATGCATCAGGCTATGGTCATGATACCTATAGTACTATGACAATATATAATGAGCTGACAAATAGAAATCTAATAGTTTTAGTATAAAATTATTACCAAAAGTATTTTCCAACAATTAGCATTTCATGTATATGATATAAAAAGAAAAAGAATTAAGATCAAATGGCTTATAGATTCTGAATTGGGATAAACACCTTATACCCTTTAGTAGTGATGCGTGATTCTTCAAAGTGATTTAAAAACTACTTCACTTATCTTGACATAAATACCTGATATTTAATTCTGTGATATGGGTAAAAAAAGATAAAATTGGACTCCTTTTTTTCTTTCATGTACACTCCATTCACTGCGAAATATCAATA
>JBGRPZ010000122.1:0-10323 GCA_041725915.1 Hyphomicrobiales bacterium
GCGATTCAAAGAAATACACTAAATAAAAAACCAAATGAAATGAACATATTTCAATTCCAATATGGTGCGATTCAAAGAAATACACTAAATAAAAAACCAAATGAAATGAACATATTTCAATTCCAATATGGTGCGATTCAAAGTCTTCTGTAAAAAATGGCGGTATTGTTGTAAAAATATTTCAATTCCAATATGGTGCGATTCAAAGGGGAGCGGTCGTTTTGGAGAGGTTATGCAAAATGAATTTCAATTCCAATATGGTGCGATTCAAAGGATCGCTAACCGAAAGCTTAGACTTAAGAAATAGGCTATTTCAATTCCAATATGGTGCGATTCAAAGTATCCAATTAAAAACCTTCTTCAGGTTCTTAATTGGCATTTCAATTCCAATATGGTGCGATTCAAAGTTTTAGCTAAATTTAAGGGGCTATTATCTCCTCCTTCTATTTCAATTCCAATATGGTGCGATTCAAAGCCTTTAATGAATTTCTTTTTTTCTCTTCTGTTAAGATTTCAATTCCAATATGGTGCGATTCAAAGGCCGAAGATAACTAGATTTATGTTATCGTTCACTTTATTTCAATTCCAATATGGTGCGATTCAAAGTTTAAAAGAAAGCTTACAACCATTGTGAAATCGGATATTTCAATTCCAATATGGTGCGATTCAAAGGCCAAAATTGGCCAATACAGGCAAGGGGCGGCCAATATTTCAATTCCAATATGGTGCGATTCAAAGCTTTTGCAATTATCGAATGATTAAGTATGCCTGCTGCATTTCAATTCCAATATGGTGCGATTCAAAGTGACCTAACAATTTGAACATGATTGCTGTCAGCGTCATTTCAATTCCAATATGGTGCGATTCAAAGAAAGTTTTACAACAAATGGAAAGAAGGAAATCTTCCATTTCAATTCCAATATGGTGCGATTCAAAGATGAGTGTTTCAGATTTAGTAAACAATGATTCAGACATTTCAATTCCAATATGGTGCGATTCAAAGCATATTTGGTTATATAATCATAGACACCTTTGTCTAATTTCAATTCCAATATGGTGCGATTCAAAGCTCATCCAGCTTTGCAAGTGCCAATTGCTTATCTGATATTTCAATTCCAATATGGTGCGATTCAAAGGAGAAAACTTTCCTACAATACAACAATGTATTCATTAATTTCAATTCCAATATGGTGCGATTCAAAGAGTTAAAAGTTGTTAATAAAAACTTCTTTTTATCACATTTCAATTCCAATATGGTGCGATTCAAAGATTCTGGTACTAAGGGACTTGAAGCCTTTAGGCCATATTTCAATTCCAATATGGTGCGATTCAAAGGAGAACGATTTTAATGATATGAGTGACCCAGATACATATTTCAATTCCAATATGGTGCGATTCAAAGTGCTTTACTATGGCTTTGATAATGATATAATAGTATATTTCAATTCCAATATGGTGCGATTCAAAGTGTCCTGTATATTCTATTATAAAAGTTATCGTTTCCATTTCAATTCCAATATGGTACGATTCAAAGAGAAACCACAATAGCTTCTTTCAAAAGCGAAGGTGTATTTCAATTCCAATATGGTGCGATTCAAAGTAGTTAGTTTAATAACATATAATAAAGCCGTACAAGAATTTCAATTCCACATTGGTACGATTCAAAGGTGGTTCTATAGGAAATATAATTGGTTCTTTTTTTAAATTTCAATTCCACATTGGTACGATTCAAAGTTTCTTGCCAAGTCATATGTTACTTTTTTTTAAGCTTATTTCAATTCCAATATGGTGCGATTCAAAGAATGACCTAAAATTTGATCTTGATGGAGTTGAGCCGCATTTCAATTCCAATATGGTGCGATTCAGGTTTCGACATGCTCAACCACAGTAATATAAAACCGTGTCCTGAGCGTAGCCGAAGGACAATTCCAATATGGTGCGATTCAAAGTTTTTATTTATTCGCACGTCTGGCTTTTTTTATTCAATTTCAATTCCAATATGGTGCGATCAGGCCTCGACAAGCTCAACCACAGTAATATAAAACGTATCCTGAGCATAGTCGAAGGGTATTCCTTCTGGTGCGATTCAAAAGTAGTAAAATGAAAAATACTAAAAACCGTCGACCTCCAATAATAAGAAAATCCCTAGAGATCGACGACTTTTATACAACCCTTTATTTTCAATACGTCAAAGAGCTATTTACAAAGTCAAAGGCAAATGTATTATATTATTTCTCTTTATACAATATAATATTAAACCTTATAAATAACTTTACAAGTTACTTTCTTTTCTTATTATTATTTATTACTTACTTCTTCGATTTTCAATCCTAATTCTTCATTATAGTTACAATTAACCACATAACAACCAAACTCTTGTGTAATCACCCTCTTTCTTGACAAGATTTTAAATTTCTTATCAGAAATCTGAACTTTCAAGGATTCGGCTCTTATAAATTCATTATTGGAAAAATATCTTTGATATTCTTCACATAAAGACTTTGGTAATACTTTCTCTGAATTAAATTGTTTATAGAATTCTCCTTCTTTTCCTTCATCTATAAATGGTCGAAAATCATTATTCAGATACATATTCAAGCTATCATAAACAATTGAAAACTCTTTTTTATCTTCTTCACTCCAAGCTGGATATACCTTATCAATGTATAATTGTAATTGCAATTCATCAATTATACCTGAATTCTTTAACTGAATTTCTTTTAAAGACTCTATAGTTCTATCAATTATACCTGAGTCCTTATAAACAAAATAATCTGATTTATTTCTCTTGCTGAACACATAACATGGAACTAAGCCTTTTTCCCTTCTTCTATTTACTCTACCAAACCTTTGTATCAAAGCATCTAAAGGTGCTGATTCAGTAAAGATCACATCATAATCGATATCAAGACTAACCTCTATAGCTTGCGTACCTATCAATAATTGTATCTGATCTTTATTTACTTTTTTTTCTATCTTATTTCTATCTCTACTATTAAAAGCACTATGAAGCAAAACTTTATTATCATAGTGAATCTGTTCGTATATATTTTGTGCGCTTTTTATAGTATTACAAACAATTAATACCTTTTTCCCTAAAGACAGAGATCTATTAATCAATTCAATATTTGATGAAAGGTAATCATCAATCACCTCAACTTTATGCCTTTTAAAGCTATCATACAACTTTCTATCTGCAACAATATCGCTTTTATCAGGCAATATAGCTTCTAATTCCTTTCTTAGAAAGAGAGGCATCGTAGCTGTCATTATAAACACCTTCGTACCTAAATAATGAACAGCAAATTTTATAAGTATCAGTATTTGGGCAAATACAGAAGGGCGGTAAGCATGTATTTCATCAAAAATAAAATATCCCCCTGTCCATTCAAATAATAGCTTCTCATAACCTTTAACACCAAAAACCCCCTTTATCAACTGAAATGGTGTTGCCACTTTTATTGGAGTTTCTATCGATTTAAAGGATTGAATCAACTTTTTTTTGTAGTCTCCATCAACAGAAGACCCTTTCTCTTCCGAGAACTTATGTTCTATATATTCTGAAAGCTTCCCATGAACTACACCAACTAACTTATTATCGCAAAAGTCTCCTGCTAGTCTTTCATACATAGCATTAATTGATGCGGTATAAGGTAAAATATAATATGCCCTACCCTGACCATTAGCTTTGATCTGATTCTCCAACCATAACATAGCAGACTCAGTTTTACCTGATCCTGTTGGTGCTGTTAATATAACATTAGAATGACTTTGAGATGACTTGTATTGATGATTATATAAAGAATATTTAGATTCATATAAATAAGAGAAATGCTCAATAGTTAGTCTATGCAACTTATTTACTCCTCCTGATGCTAGATGATCACAATGTTTAAATGCTCCCAAAAGCAACATTAATAAAAGAAAATTATCATCATTAAGACTCAGCTCTTTTTTAAGGTATGTACAAATACAAGAAATTGGAGAAGTTAATTTCTCATTATTTAACCTTAGATTATAAGAGCAAAGAAGTTCTTTTACAGGTAATAAAGAAATCTTCTCTTGAGTCTCTTCTAAGAAGTCTTTCTTATCCTGAGTAAAAATAGAAAATGACTCCTCTCTTTTTGTTTTATAATTATTTGAATAGAATCGACTTAAGGTTTTATAATCTTTATGGTGTCCTACAATTATATATTTCACTAATTCTTTAATACTATTATCAATATCCAAACAATCAGTAATGGAAGCAGAAAACAATTCATGTCGTTGACTTTCCCAATTATTAGGTTTACCACTTAATAGCTTTTGAAATTCTATATGTGCTTTGCCTAGATCATGACAAATAAGACATAATCTAAGAACACCCCAAAAATCTTTATTCAGAATATTTGTAGCCTTAGGAACTATAGATTCTAATTCAGAACATACCTCCAGACAATCATCAATATGTTCTTTTAGTGTTCTTTCAGGTTTTGATTTGGCTAATATATTCATATAAACAAAAGGTAGAAAAGTAGTTCAGCTTTAATAGCTGAACTACTCATATATTTAATCAAAATTTAATTGATGCATATAAATATCAACACCTTCTGAGCCTATCGAACTATCTTTATAAGCTGTCAGACCCATAGATTGAATATTTGTGTTACACGAAATTACAGAATATGGTTCTGTACCCAAATTATTTCTTGGTATAGAATCTGTAAAATACTTAGGTAATGCTTGTATATCTCCAGGTAAAAAGTTGTTTGTAAACGGGATTATCTGTCCACTTATCTTAGCGTCATGAACTTCTTGTAAATCCACACTCTTTATTTCCTCCACTGTTGCAAGATCATTACTTCTCCCTAATACCAATGAATAATAAGGATTTGAAAGATAATCTGCGTATTGTTTATCTTCAAGATAGAGGTATAGTTTACAACTATACAAGAATTCTCTATTGATAATATTGGTTTTTGCCTTATTCAATGGAAAATTACCTGTCTTATTCCCTTCAATCTGGTAAATTGACTCCAAGTCCACCCCTTTCATATCATATTTAAAATAGTAGCCTATCTTTAGATTATTATGTGGAATATAATAACCGGAAGCAGCATTAATTAAGCCCAATATAGTACTTAATGGCGGCACCTCCAATGTAGGTTGGAAACCAGATATAAGATTTGGATACCTAAAGCTCGAAGTCCATGAACTTATTTTTATCCTATACAAGTTCATATTACTTCACTTGTTTTTCCAATTGTACACAATACTCATCAATTGCCTTATTTACAGAAAGAATTTTGACATTATTGAAATCTTTTTCCAAATTCAATAACTTCTCCTTATACTCATCCATAAAGCCACTACGGATACCTATAAAGATATCTCCTTCAAAAGTATCCTTGTAATCTTCCAATATCTCTTTAATTCCATCAATATTTAATACAACTAAATCATCTTTTGCACCATTAGATTTTACAACATGAGAAAAAGGATGGTTACCTGTAGTAGTAGAAGCAAGAATTATAAACTTTGGAGTAACATCACCCATATTATTGGTTTGCATTGCTCCTCCTGAAATATATTTCAAAGCTTTAATCGTGTCTATTGCTCTTTGCTTTCTTACTTTACTATCTAGTTGTACTAATTTCTTTGGCTCTCCCTTTTCATCTTTTACAAAAGGATCATCGATCTCAACAGCACCATTCTCTAATGCTTCTTTCTTCAAAGAATCAGACAAGTTTACAAACCCTGTTTTATTATAGTTTGCAAAAACACCAACCTGAGATAAGTCAAGACTAAACATTCCCTTCATAATTGCACTATACTCTTGCTTGCTAAAAGGAACTGCATCACCTTCCTGACGAGACATACTTGACCAGTTCTCAGCAGGAATAACTGAACAAGCAGAAACAATTGCAGAATTCTTCAATGGTGAAACTCTTGTAACTGTTTCCTTCTTTTCAGCCTTCATATAACCAAAAATATCATCATCTGCATATCTCATTGGATCTGCACTAGTAAATGCAATCTTCTTATCACGAGCTATAGGCGATAAATCCCAATTACAGTTCTTCTGTAATGATTCTCTCCACCAATATCTCCAAGCCTGACCAGAGACATATACATAGCTTCTTCCATTCTTATAAACTCTCTTTGTAGCAACAGCATTATCAAAATTACTACTGCTGTTTTTACCTGCATTATTTAATGCTACTACGTCTACATCAATTAGTATAAATCCCTGAGTCTTTAAATTTTTATCCATCTTTGAATATTTAATTTGATTATTTAATTATTTTTTTCTTCTTCTGATTCTTCTGTAACAACTGCACCTATATCAATACCTTTTTCATGTAAATTCTGATATATAGTAATCAATAATATGTCTCTTATCTCCATCCATGAGCTACCATCTGGAAACAGATACTCTACATAATCCTCCAAAGTAACTATTGGCTTTTCGTTCTTACAGTTGTAATTCTTTACTATTATTTCTTTTAAAATAAATCTTCTTAATAATCCTGAATTTTTGATTCCATTTAATTTCTTAACCGATTTACCTATATCATCTTTCTCTTGATTATTAACAATAAAACTTGCTAGTTCCTTAATTTTTTCGATTGTTTGTTCCTTCATGTTTCTAATTCCTATTTGATATACTTCAACTATTCTAATTTTAAGCTTGTGCTCTTTAGAGTATTTTAAAAAAGACTTAAGCAAAGATTTTCCATTTAATAGATCATTATAAATCCAATTTGTCCAGATTTTATATTCATCATATTTGTATTGAACAAAGCTGTCTTTCTTTTTTAATTCAATGCATTCATTCTCTTTATTATATACTGCTTCTTTATTCTTGGAGCTATAATAGTGAGACCTTACAAAAGCATTCCAATCTTCTTTGAATCTTCCATTTAAACAAAAGTCATAAAACTGAAACACAGTATCTGGCACTCTATACATTTGTAATTCCGGACTAGCTCCAAAGTTTGTAAAATGGTATAATGTTAAGAATGCATCAGTAATAGATCCTTTGTTTTTAAGATTACTCAATAATTCATCTATAAAACTGAATACTGCATTTGCAGGATTTTTATGTAAAGACTTATATACACCTTTATCCTCAACAGAAGCTGAATCTTTTAGGTTATTCTTTTTATAGTTTTCTGTTGCAAAAAACTGATTAATTTCATTATTATTAGAATGTATCAAGGCAACTTTTCCTTGGAGCAACATTACACCAAAAGGAACAAAATAGAGTCTAAATAAAACCTCCTTAGATAGCATTATTCCCTTTTGGAAAAAATGATGAAAGTTTATAAAAGTACCTGAACCTGTAAGCATTGAACTCTCTCTGCCTGATTGAAATAAGTTAGTCTTTTGTCCTGAAATCCTACAATATCCCAGTTCATGAGGAGCTTTATTATCTATAATAGAATCAAAATACTCCATTGTTTTCTCTATCTTCTCCGAATTTACTTTTATTGAATTATGAGTAATCTTTGAATTAAGAAAAAAAGCATGTAATTTAGAATCCCAACTATTCACATATCTATCAGTAATGTATTCTAAAAGCTCTCTGATATTCTTATCAGGAAGTCTTCTTGACAGTTCCTTAATTACATTGCCCCCTAAATCTGCAAAGGGATCTCCTGTGGGTCTAGTTAACCATTCTGTGTTAACGTTCTCAATTTTATTCATATAAAAATATTTAGTTCCTTAATTTTCACTAACAAGCTCACACATACCAAAGCCCAAAGAGTTCATACTACCTATACCGGCGGCAAGGATAAGTTCATAGACTTTCTTGGGGGCATTAATTTCGAAGTTGTAATAATACCCACGAACTTTAGTAGCGGCGGAGGTATCAGCTTTGATATGTTGCAGGCTTGTGCGTGTTTCTAGTTTTGTAACTCTAAATTCAATTTGGTCAGGATCTGAAACTTCTATATTGGCAGCTTTACATTTATCTAAGATGGACTGCTTCATTATTCCTGCATAGTCTCCATGAAGAGGTATTATATACTGCTCATACTGTTCATCTGCTTTCTGATCACCAAGGACAACAGGAGTTTTTGCCCTCATATTTACCGAGCCTGATTCAGTTAATGCAGGGGATTCTTTCATCTCTACATTCTTAACTTTCATCCTAAGAACAGATCTTAAATCCCCTATTTGCACATCCTGATCCTTGAATAGTCCCATCACAAATGGATTCATTTGCTCAGGTAAATAAAATGAGATATCAAGATATGCCTTTCGTGATTCTACAGATAAATAGGCAGGAAGTCTTTTGTTTACTTCTGTTGTTCCCCTTGGAAACCTTAATGATGAGAAAGTAAATAGCTTAAATTGCTTTCCATTATCTAACTGATAACCTGAGTTATGCAAAAATTTAGCAAACTTCCCATCTCCTTGATCTAAAACCTTATAAATCCAACAACTAATGGGATATTGATAATTGAAAGTAAGTAATTGTCTTGCTCCAGACAACTCAAATTCTAATTGTATTCTCATATCTCTTTTTTAGTTAATAATCTAAACTTGGATTACTATATATCTTTAATTATTTTATCTTTGCAGCAAGAATCGTGTAATCAAAATCGTACCAGATGGAATTGAAACAGTATTAGTTACTTGGTTACACGATTTTCTTTATTCAATCCAATATTGACCATTCATACGTTGAACTTCTGCCCCAGCTTTTTTTATTGAATCTATATAATTATATATTGAACTCTCAGACAAGCCAAATATATTTGCTAAATAAACTACCTTTGATTTTTCTTCTTTTAACCTAAAAAAAATCTTCATTGTTTTTTCTGCTGTATTCATAAAATTTGATTTTATATTCAAGTATAAGTTAATTGGTGCGTTTTACAAAAATAAGAACTTTTCGATATAATTCATATCAATTCCAATAATACTAGATATTTCATAGAGAATAAAATAGCAATTAATCTAATAGCAATACATATAACTTATTATAAATCTAACACATAGACTTACTTTAGAAAGATACATTTAAGTAAGAATTTTTTTATCTAAAACAGAGATATTTCTATAAAATCAAGCATACTTCAATGTAATACTAATAAAAAACAGGATATCAACCCATAATAATTAATAGAATCGTACCAAGGAGGAACAAGATCAACTGCAAATACCCAGTCAAAAAAAAGATAACAACATTTCATAGTTCAGGATGTAACAACTCACAGTTCAGAAAGCAATGACTTTTATGAGAGATAGTAATGACTTTCGTAAATAGTAGTAAAGACTTTTATGCGAGATAGTAATAACTTTCGTAAATAATAGTAAAGACTTTTATGCGAGATAGTAAAGACTATAATTGGATTTCAGATTATAAGCATAAAAAAAGACCCATTCAAAGAAGAATGGGTCTAATAACATATAAGAATCAGCACTATTCTTTATACAATTGTTATTTTCTTTACAGATTCAAAATCTCGAATTTCATCATCATGATTATAAGCAAAATAGAGAATATATTCTCCTGCGTCAACATCAACAGGGACTTTAAACTTAACATGATTGCCAGAAGTATTATAAGAAGTAGGAAACATCACCTTATTACCTTCGGCATCTTTTACAAATACTCCAGTTGCATCATCTTCTTCTTCATGATATAAATTTTTACCTGAAAGTTGACCTGTATTCCCTCTTTCCACAATATCCTCTTTCTTTGGAAAGATTTGATATATTGAATATATAGCAGGAACTTTAGTGTAATATTTCTCTTTCACAAATAAGATATCTTCTTTATTAAAAATATCTCTCCTAGTTTCAAGAGGTAATGAAATAGACTCATGTATAGAATTTTCTTTATCAGAAAGATCAAAAGCAACATCTTTATCTAATGAAACACCTTTTATAACACCCATTCCTTTGATCCAATTTGTAGATAATATATTTCCATTGCTGATAATATCACCTAATGTTGTAATAAAACTATCCATACAAGCTTTGAATATTTCAGGACGTATACCATTTTCTTTTGTAGCTAATTCAACAAACTCAGCATCCTTAACTTTTTTACCATAATGAATTTTTGAAAAATAAACATTTGTACCGTCTTCTTTTGTAAAAGGGCTTTTTCTTCTTGAATAATTAATTTGTTTGGTTTTCATATTTAATGAATTTTTAGAGCTAAAAAAAGACTTATCAATGTATAAAATATAACAGGTATATGCATACCAATAAGGCATAATTTTAGCATAAGTTAAAATGGATTTATTTTTTGGTAAAAGCTTCCAAAAAGGCCGGCACTTAATCAGTTGCTTAATGTTGAAACAAATTTATATCAAGATATCG
>JBGRPZ010000123.1:0-10031 GCA_041725915.1 Hyphomicrobiales bacterium
AAACTCCTAGACTTCGAAATAAAACTCCTAGACTTCGAAATAAAACTCCTAGACTTCGAAATAAAACTCCTAGACTTTGAAATAAAACTCCTAGACTTTGAAATAAAACTCCTAGACTTCGAAATAAAACTCCTAGACTTTTGGATTTAGTTTTAAGTATGATTTTTTGAATAATTTGGATCGGATAATTAGACAAATACATGGCATACCTTGTGTTTGTACATGGAATTTCGTCAGGAATAAATCTATTTTTTGTGTATTCTACAACATAGAATTACTAAGTTGTTTGAATTTAAACATAAATTAAGATAGATTCCACAGCTTTTCATGATTTTCTTGCAAGATAATTTTCTTAATTACAAGGAGATATATCTATGTTTTGTTATATGTCTAGGTGAAAAACAAAAAGGGATTGCCTTTTAGACAACCCCTTTTTAGAAACATATAATTAGAGATAATTTTAACTTGCCTGTTTGGTTTCTATCTTCGCTTTTGTTTTTGCTTTTGCAGCGATAAGATCCTTTTTTAAGGTTTTATAAAGGCTAAAGCACATTACAATCAGGATGAAGGCAAAGGGGAGTCCCGATAAAATAGTAGCTGTTTGAAGAGCTGCTAATCCACCACCAATGAGTAAAACAATTGCGATCAATCCTTCCATAGAAGCCCAGAATACTTTCTGACCAGCAGGAGCATTTAGCTTTCCTCCTGAAGTAAGAGTGTCTACTACCATTGATCCACTATCAGAAGATGTTACAAAGAAACTAGCGACTAATAGAACCGTCAATATAGAAGATACAAAGGGTAATGGATATTGTTCCAATAAGTGGTAAATAGCTGTTGCTATATTTTGATTTACCGCATCTGAGATTTGTGTATTACCTATAAGTTCTTGATAAATTGCACTTCCTCCAAATACTGAAATCCATAAGAATGTCAATATCGTAGGGACTAAGATTACTCCTAAGACGAACTCACGAATTGTTCTTCCTTTAGAAATACGTGCAATAAATATACCTACAAAAGGCGACCATGCAATCCACCATGCCCAATAGAATATAGTCCATGAGTTTTGCCAGTGTGTATCTTCTTTTACACCAGAGTAAGATTCAGTCCAGAAGCTTAATTCAAAGAAGTGATTTAAGTAATATCCTATATTTTGTACAAATGTTTTAAGCAAGAATATTGTAGGGCCTATAAGTAAAACAAAGACTAATAAAAAGATGGCAAGCCTCATATTCCACTCACTTAATCTTCGAATTCCTTTATCTAAACCTAATATTAATGAAAGTGTAGCTGCAAATGTGATAAATACGATTAACCCGATTTGCCAATTGGTTCCATATTCAACACCAAACAAGTGGGATAAGCCTGCATTTACCTGCTGTACTCCAAAACCTAAGGAAGTTGCTAGTCCGAACAGTGTTGCTATTACAGATATAATATCGATAACATTACCTATCCATCCATGAATACGATCACCAAATATTGGATAGAATACAGATCTTATAGTTAAAGGTAATTTCTTGTTGAAAGTAAAATAAGCTAAAGCTAATCCTACGATAGCATAAACAGCCCATGCATGTATACCCCAATGAAGGAAAGTTATTCCCATTGCTGATTTTGCAGATTCAATATCAACCCCTCCTTTAATTAGAGGATTGTTATCAAAATGAAAAATAGGTTCTGCTACACCCCAGAATAATAAGCCAATTCCCATGCCTGCACTAAATAGCATAGCAAACCATGCGCTCTTCTTGAATTCAGGTTTAGCATCTTTTCCTCCTAGTCTTATCTTACCATATTTGCCAAAACCAAGGAATAAAGCAAAGCCAAGGAATAGATTCATTATTAATATAAAAAACCAGCCTGTGTTATTTGATATGTAAGATTGTGTTTTACTGAACCATTCTTCCATTGGTTTGCCAACAATCAAGGTTGTTGAAACTAACAAGACTATAATTACAAATGAACTTATAAAAACGGGTCCATTTGCTTTAATTCCTAGAAATGATCTTTGATCACTTCTAATAAAATTCTCTTCGTCTAAATTGTTCTCTTTTGCTTCTTGTGTAGTGACTTTGGATTTTTTTCCTAACGTTAGAACTGTTGTCCTATCATTCCCCATAATAATCTACCTCTTCTCTTTAATTATGTTTTTTGTAAAATGGCAGCTGTTAAATAGCGACCATTTTCTCTAATATGTTAATATCTTTTTCTAAATCTCCTATGTAATCAATCTTTTTTGACAATGTTTCTGTTCAATGTATTTTCTTTTATGTATATATATTACATCTAAAACAGCATTGCTATTAAGCTTTATATCTCTTAAGTTGCAGTCCTTGAAACGATAACTAAACTTTAAAGCCCCTTTAATTCTAAGTGTTTTTTCCTTAGGATAATTAGTTTTATAAAAGCTGATTCATAATAATAAAATCTTTGTAAACCCTAATTTTTATCATGTTATGAGTTGCATAGATGAATAAAGATTAGAATTTTTTAAAATTGTTTCTGTGCGACAAATTTATAAAGTTTTTCGTGTACTACAAAAAATGTTTCAATTCTACTTGATATAGTGTTTCTTTAAAAGATGAGTTTTAGATAATTACCAAGTTATATATATTGAATTCATCTTAATAATACGTCAATATTAAATATGTTCTGCAGAACATAATATAAACGTTGATGGATATATATTATTAGGATCGTAGTTGTGTTGAGGGGAGAAAATATATGAGTAAATAAAAAAAGCAGATTAAATATCTGCTTTTTCTTATCTGTTGTCTTTATTTATTTCTTTTGAAGTGGGAGACTCTGATGTTGTATAAAAGTTCAAGCTCTCTTTTATTTCATCTTCGGCAGTCAGTAATGGTGATGCATCGACTTTTTCAATTTCCAGCATTTCTACTAATAACTCTAACGACTGACCAATCTTTATAAGATCGTCATTTGCTATATTTTTAAGCTTATTAGCAAGACGTTGTTGAAGAAGGTCAGGAGTTTTCTTTAGTAGTTCATCACCCAGAGATGTAAGAGTGATTGTAGTAACTCTTTTATCACCTGACTTAGGTAGTCGTGCTAGCATTCCTTTTTTCTCTAATCGACTAATTATCCCAGTTACTGTACTTGAATTTAAATTTAGATGATCTCTGATGTTCCTTTGTGTAGCTTGATAGTTAGGAGAGTTTCTTAAGTATTCTAAACATAAGATTTGAGGGATACTTACTCCATAATCTTTTTGGAATTTCTTTGACTCTATATTTATTGAGCGTACGATTCTTCTTATTTTAATGATAATCTCCTTGTAGTCCATAATTTTAAATTCTATTGCGCAAAAATAAGGCTTTTAACATAAATCCCTTATTTAAGAATTAGAATTATTTTGATTCTGAATTACTTCATAATTATAAACTCATATTTGTTTAATTAAATTTCTTGTAAAGACTTAGTGTTTAGAGGACTTGATAATAAAAGAAAGAGCAACTATGTTGCTCTTTCTTTTAAACATGCTTTTCTGCATGATAAGATGAACGAACAAGAGGACTACTTTCAATATGTTTAAATCCTAGTTCGATACCAAGCAATCTATATCTTTCGAATTGTTCAGGAGTGATATATTCATGAACTTCTAAATGATCTTTTGTTGGTTGCATATATTGCCCTATAGTCATAACAGTAACACCAACTTGTCGAAGGTCTTTCATTGTTTGTATGACTTCTTCTTCAGATTCTCCAATTCCAACCATTATTCCTGACTTAGCAATCTTACCAGAATCAGCAATTTGTTTTAACACTTTCAAAGATCGTTGATATCTGGCTTTGCTACGTATAAGAGAGGTAAGACGTTCAACCGTTTCCAGATTGTGGGATATCACTTCGGGATTAGCATCAATGACTTTCTTGATATCCGACTCTCTACCCCAGAAATCAGGAATTAGTGTTTCAATGGTTGTATTAGGGTTTGTTTCTTTTATCGCTAATACAGTTTCATTCCATATTTGGGAACCACCATCAGGAAGGTCATCTCTGTCTACAGAAGTAATTACACAATGTTTTACTTTCATTATTTTAACAGACTGGGCAACTCTTTCAGGTTCTTTTAGATCTACAGGGTTTGGTTTGCCTGTTTTCACAGCACAGAATTTACAACTTCGGGTACAGATATCTCCTAAAATCATAAAAGTAGCCGTTCCAGCTCCCCAGCATTCATTCATATTCGGGCATTTTCCACTAGTACAAATGGTATGAAGATTATTTTCTTCTACTAGTTTCTTTAGCTTGATATATTCTTTGCCAGAAGGTACTTGAGTTTTCAGCCACTTTGGTTTTCTGTTAAAGGATCTTTTATATAATGTCGTTTCCACTTTTACTCTATATTATCTTGGTTAATATTATATGAGAATGTAAACAGATGATATAGAATATTGTTGAGAAGTGATTGCCTTATTCTCTTTTTATGGAGCTATCATTAAATATATCCTGAACACCTTTATTTTCTTCTGATGAATTAATGATGTTCTTTGCTTTTAAGTATAGAAGGAAATTATCTATATAGTATTTATGAAGTTTAAGATTAGGGGAGTATATTTTGCAACATTTATTGATAATATGAGAAGTTGTATTTTTGTGAAGCATCAAAGCAGTAAGGAAAACAGCTTTGGTGGTATTTATATAATAGATGTTATGACCTGTGATATTTGTAAATATATTATTGAATAGTTTATTTTTCTTTTCAGAGCATAGTAATATGTTTTTTTCTTGATTACTCTTATGAGTTTGTAATTTCCTGATGTTCTCATAAGTCAAGAATACCTTGGCTTCTAAATCAGAGATGTATTCTTTTTCTAAAGAACTTAGTTTCTCTTTATCCAGATCTTTTGCAACAGTATTTTTTATCTTAATAGAAATATTATCAGAGAATATTGTGATAAGATTTTGTTTTTGAGGCTTTAAATATTGTTTTCTAATTCTATGAAGTTGTTCTTTTTCAGGTTTTATAATTTTTGGAGTGATAAGATGGATAAAATCAGGAGAGAAGCTACTACTTAGGTCTATTTTTGAGTGATACGGGAACTCATTTTCTATATAAAGAAAAGAGAAATTATCTTGTGTTATTATAGATTTAAGGATTAAAGCATCTATTCCTGCCCAAACTATCAGAGGTGAATTTTTTATATTTAGCTCTTTCTTCCAAGGTTCGGAAAGATACCCTATTATTTTACTTTGTTGATATAGATTTTCCTTTTCTTTAGATGTATCGGCTTTATTTGAAATATTTTTAATTTCTTCCCAGTTACCAATACCTGCAAGTTGATAAGCTATATATTGAGATATATCTATTGTGTGAATATTGCTTGATGAAGCATTAAGATCAGAATAATCATTAAGATTAGAATAGTTTTTATTAAAAGGAATGATGTCGATCTTTTGATTCCATGGCTCAAGGTTTATATCTATTTCTATAGGATAGAATGGAGATGAAATAATTTGGATGTTTTCAATACAATCTATTCCAACGAGGGTGTAAGCTAAATCATCAAGCACTCTCTTTATTACAATCCTTATGCTTTTGATGATATGATAAAGATTTAATACATCATTTTGCTTTTTGATTTCAGAATATTCAAGATGTTGTATTGTTTCTATTTCAAATTTGTTGTTAATAACAGAAGCAGATGTTTTGTTAGAATTGATATATATACCTATAGATAGACTTTTGTTGGAAGGTGAATCATTCATATTTTGTTAGGTTTTGTTTTTACTGGAAAGATTATGTATAAATATATGAAATGATTTTGATTATCCTACATCAGGAATTCTATTTTAATTTTCAGATAAGTTTATAGGTATAAAAGCCTATCGTGTTTTGTGTTATACCTTTTTTGGTTTTTATGGTTATTGTGTTTATTATCATTGTGATGTAGCTTTGTAGGACTTCATTAAGATTAAATTTTAATGGAATTTTAGGTTAGGTTTTAGAGTTTTTTTAGTTAGGTTTTTAGGGTTTAAATCCAGATTCCTTCCTTGAATGTCTGGATAAAAAGAATAAAGAGTTGCTATTTAGCAGCTCTTTTTTTGTAATAAAAAAGGCACTGTGAAACAGTGCCTTTCTCATTTATATCTTTATTCAAAAGAATAATACTACTTATTGTATTATCAACTTTCGTTGAATAACATTCTTTTTGTTTTCTATAGTAAGGATATAGAATCCTTTATCCAATTCCAAAGAAGTAGAATTTCCAACAATATCATTAGATTTTATTATCTGCCCATTTATACTTTTTATTATTATTCTACCCACAGATTCTTTTGAGAGGATATTTATTTTTCCATCAGAAGGAATAGGATATATTTTAATATCTGAATTAGCTATTTCATTTATACCTGTTATATATGCAGATTCTATTTTGTATACTACTGTTTTACCTTCCATATCAAGTTTGAAATCGCCTTTAAAAATTCCATCAATTGGATTGACACAGCTTATTTCTATATCTACTTCTTCTCCTGAAAGAATAGTTCCACTTGGAACAGTTTCATCATTTCTTGTTATACTGAAAGAGCCACCTGTGATGTTCAATTTTGTGTACTTAAGTTCCTTTTCTCCAATATTTGCAAGTGTAATAATATGTTTATCAAGAGGCTTTGATTTTTCAAGAACGATCTTCTCTTTGTCAGTATAGTTTATGTCAGAATACATTATCTTCAATATTGGATAAGGCTGAGGGATAACATTACATTTAACTGCGATATCAGTTTCTGTATTTACTAAATACTTGATATTTATATTGTCGTTATATTTCTTTATTTCTTCAGCATTGAAAGTTAAATCTATTTTCATAGATTCTCTAGGGTGTATGGTAACATCAGCTATTTTGATATCAGGGTCTGTGAATTCCATATTATCAGGTAAGTTGATGCTCTTTAGAGTGAATGGATTTTTTCCTTCATTTTTTATATGAAACTCTCTGTTGATTACATCATCTTTTCTGGCAATACCCCAGTCCATAGTTACATCAGTAATAGGTATGTCAACTATTTCAGAGTTGGCATTTTCATAAGCATATTCAATAGTGGTGAAACTTGGTACAATATCTACTTGTATACATCCAGCAGAAGTTTTACTATCGCGTCTTTTCTCACCTTCGATATCTAAAGAGATTTCATTTAAATCTTTAGCCATATTGACAACATTGAAGTTGTTATCTGTAGGTTTGTAGTATTTATCTCCATTTTGAAAACTAAAAGATGCTGCATGATAAGAATTGAGATCTAGGTTTGTGGCATCTTTCCATTCATTTAAATCATTATACTTAGGGTTTCCTATTTTAAATATAGATGTCCCTCTGTTTCCACTTGTAGGTACAATATAATAATTGTTGTCGCAAAAGAAATTAGTGCTATTTTTCTTCAGATATAGAGCGTATCCATCAGAGATGTTATAAAAGATATTGTTATATATCTGACTGTTTTCAATAGCTGATCTCATATGCATACAGCTGCTTTCTTCACTATTACTTCCATCAAAAGAAATTGTATTATGAAAGATCTTCAAACTATCAACATTATTGGAGTATATGCCATAAGCAGTAGTATTTTTATTTGTACAGCTAATAGCATTATTAAATACCTTAATATATTCATTATTGGCTTTAATATTCAATAATTCAATAGCTTTCCATCTTTTGTTGAGTACATCACCATTCCTTATTTTGTTTCTTCTTATTATAATTGGCCCTAGGCAATCATTCAATTTTAATCCTGAATATACAAGTCCTTCTAATTTTGAGTTTTTTATTTCACAATCTTGAATGCTAAAACCATGAGTCTTGTTAATTTCTATAGAAGAGTATAGTTGTTCAGTAAGTACACATTTGTTTAATAGTATTGATCGTGCATTATTTGCTATTTTTATAGCAATTGGACCACCAGTAAACGTGCAATTTTCTAAGAATAGATTACTTAATAAGCTTTCTTCTGAAGAGCTTTCTTCAGGTATTGCTTGTATTGATGCAGCTGTTTTGTCTATTATGTTAAGATTAGGATCCTCTTTTCCTAAAAAAGTACAATTTCTAAATATGATATAATCATTTTCTCCTTTAAAGATGATTTCCTGAGGAAACTTATCATTAGAATTATAAAACTCAATATTTTCAAATAGAATATTTTCACACTTATTCAATGTAAGTACACCATATTTGTCTTCACTTCCATTATTGCAATATAATCGAGCTTTCTTGCCTTCTGAATAAATTTTTATTTTTTTAGAGCTACTAATTCCTTTGAGGTTTTCAATTGTAAGTTGAGTTAGGAAATAGGAATTGCTAAGCTCAATGTTTAACTCATCATTAAAACCATAGTATTGTATATCTTCAAGTGCTAGCTCGAGAGAAGTATAATCCTCAGGAATTCTGATAACTTCCTTTCCAAATCCACTTCTTACAATTCTATAACCTTGTGGATTGGTTTCGTAATCTATATCATTATCATCATTATCATCCTCATTACAAGAATTAGGTATTGTTATATTTGTAATCTTAACATCTAATTTGGTGTCGTTTTCAACATTATCATTTACATCATATGTTATCCAAAAATAATTATCCCCCTTACCTAGTGTAACTCCTGTTTTATATGTGTTATAGACATATGCATATTTATTAGTTGTGTTAACTGCATTTCCAATTAATTGTTCTGTGTTAAATTGATCACTAGAGCCAGTATAGAATACCTTAATATTTTTTATAGTTTCACTAGGTTTTAGAGCTATATTATTAGTTCTATTATTTACTTGTATTTTTATGGTTTCCAGCTCTAAGGCTTTTCCAAAATTGTTAGTTTTTATATTTAATTTTGCCATCTCTACATTTTCCTGACCCTGACGAACAAGTTCATTGTTTTCTTGAGAAATATCAATAGACTCAAGAATCATTGGGGATGTTGAGATAATATTAAAATCATCAATATATAAAGAATATCCATTTTTAGTTAGATAGCGAATGCATACATATTGTAGATTATCTTCAATATTTGCATCTACATATGCTTGCCAATCAGAGTTAGGTGCTACTGTAATTACTTTACTCCAGATCCAATGATCTTTGTCATTAAGGTTAGCATCTTTATAATAGGAATATCCTACTTGAAATTTTTCAGGTTTCAGTGCTACTTCATTTGTTCTGCTTTCATCTATATGATGTGGTTTGTAAAAGAATTGTATAGCTTCGTCAGATTCATATCCAGATATTTTGTCGGAAATGAGGAATACTTCTGTTTGTACTTCATTATTAAAAACGGATGAAAAACAAAAAGACCGTTCTCCTTCTTTTGTATAATAGTCGGAATGTTTAATCTTATTATGCTCATGAGGGATATATTTTATATATTCTCCTTCACTGTTTTCATACATGTAGTGTACCTTCCAATTTGTGGGAGGGGCATCCTTGCTGTTAAATCCTTCATGGCGTATTCCTTCTGATCTATTCTGAGAATAAACTATAGAGTAATTTAGTAAAAGTATCATAGCTGATACGAAAGTTAGAAGCTTTTTCATATTACAATCTCTCTTGTTTGTATTTGTATATTCAGTTATCAGTCGAATTAAGGATAATGGTTTTTTATATGACAAAAATATAAAAATGTTTAGTTTTTTAGTATTAATGATATCATGGTTTTATTAGTGACAAGGCAAGACTGTAAAAAACTCTATGTAGAAGGTATTTAGGTAATAAGGAAAACTTGTGAATTCTTTTATTGGTTGAATTGTAATATATACCTTTCTCATAAAGTGATTTAAAAACTATTTTACTCATCCTAATCTAAGTATCTGTATCGAATTATGTGATATGAGTAAGAAAGGATAAAATTGGTCTCCTTTTTTCTCTCATGCAACACCCATTCAATACGAAATATCAATAAGCTAAATAAGTAATGAATAGATTTTGACAAAAAACAACTGATTCTTTAAATCAACTCATTCAGATATAGTATACTTTTACAATTAATTCATCTTAATAATCTACTTATTATTGAAG